>JAIQZQ010000051.1 GCA_021777105.1 Candidatus Anammoxibacter sp. | reverse complement strand
TTACTTTTTTATTTATATATACTATAAAGCTCTGTTACTCATAGGACTATGGCATTTATATGAAATACTAAGCTACGTTTTGCCCAATTCGAATTGTTATAGTACACCATATTTGACCGAAGTTATTTTTGAGCGAGCCCTTAGGGCGCAAACTAGTGAGATTTTTAAGTTTTGTTATTAATTTAATAGGATGGCACGGTTTTTGAAAATAGCCCTGTATATTTAGGTTTGCGCACTCTATAGTCCAGTCTTGACGGGTTGATTTTGATACGATTACAACGTTGACGGCGCCGGATCTTTCTCTTATCTTTCGCAGGATTTCCAGGCCGTTCATAGCGGATATATTAAGGTCAAGTAGTATAACGGCTGGACGAAGCTTATCCAGTAGCGTTAGACCTTTCCAGCCGTTTGAAGCGCCAAAAACCTCGAAGTCGTCTTTGAGTCGCAACGAAAAAGCGGCTGTCATTTCCTTGTCGTCATCAATTATGAGGATTACTGGTTTTGACATATAAAAATCCAGCGAATTTTAAAAGCGTATCATTTTAGATTGTTTTGCTTTTCCAGGGGTAAGCCTGTTGAAACTTCGTTATTATCAAGTCCATACTATTTATTTGTTAATATTTTATTGGGATTGCCGTTTATTGTCTAGAATAAAATATAATAAAACAATACCTATAAAGAAACTTATGTTTGATGAATATGAAAACAACAAAAGGAGGGCGCGCGAAATGATATATCGACAGCCGAGGTAAGTTGGCACAACTAAAAGAGTTGTCGGCTGACAACTATAATACGCGGAGTTACAGGCCATGTAGAAAACCGGGACAGTTGCTTTCGATTTGATTGTCTGTTTATTATTTGTGTATACATTGACAACGGCGACCTAGAGAGTATACTTAGACGTTAATTCCGGTTGCAACAGCGATAATTTATGAAAGTATTGCCATTTGAAGCTTGTCGTTGAACAACATTAACAAAACTTCCATTTGCCTATTAGAGGAAAATATTAGTATTTACGGGCGGAACCAAGATGACGCGCAAGCAAATACGATACATATTGTAGTGAAAAAAAAGGAGTGGATTTCTTTTTAAAAAAGGGATCGCCCTAATTACATAGCCTCTGTTTGGCAACCGGAAATTTAAGAAGGCCCGGATTCGCGTTTAACAAATAGCTATGTTTGCAATCGAACACGAAGCTGGGGCTTCTTGAATTATTTCACTCCCAAACTGGGGTTGTGGAGCGAGGAGGAAAATTAAGCCTGGCGCGCTAACCTGTTGAGCTTTCAATATTAGAAAGTTTTCCGTTAATACGGTCCTTTCGCATTTCGCTGTTTTCTTTTAAGTCTATGTATATCTCGCGGGCTTTCAGATATTTGATATGTTCGGTTAATAGAGGCTCTATGCCTTTCAGGATTTCAAGTTTATTCCGGTCATAACCGTTTTTTTCCAAAGCTTGTATAATAAAGTTAACAGACGTGGAATCATCGGGTTTTTTGTCGTCAACCGCCATCTTTAGAATCTTTATAAACTGGTTATACAAAGTATCCATGTGGCTGCTTGTGTCGGAATGCTGCTCAATGCTCTTCTCCACGACCTCAAGCACTGTTCTTAGATTAACAAACGGTTTTTCAATAAACTCGTTTATGTTTTGCGCGGCGGCCATGTTTATAAGAGATGGGTTGGAAAAACCGGTCATCATGACTACAGGCATGGCCGGTTTTTTATCGCGCACCTCTTTCGCAAATTCCAGGCCAGTCATTTCAGACATCTGGTAATCGGTAATTACCAGATCAAGGCTTTCTGGGTCTAGAGTAAAATAATCCAGGGCCTCTTTTGAATCATTAAACGCTGTAACATTAAAATTCGCCGCCTCAAAATATTGTTTGAGAAGCTCGGTAATTACTGTTTCGTCGTCTACTATTAAAATATTGTGTTTTTTATCCATAATTATTTCCGGTTAATGCCGTCGGCAATTTTTACATATATTATAAGTTCAAACTAATCTCAGGAATTATAACTGCATCTTTCGCGCATCAGCAATGCGCAAGTGGCTAAAGTATAAAGTGAACTAAAGTGAGCTAAAGTTTAGGTATGTTTTGTACTGAGAAGCAAACATCTAAAATGAAACCGTTCTTTAGATTGCACAGCCTTCCATCATCGTTAACTGCAAATAATAAATATATACCTTAACTTTAGTTCACTTACTACCCAGGCCAATACATATGATACCATTATGTTTGCTCAATTCTTATCACCCTCCCCTAACCCCTCCCATCAAGGGAGGGGAAGTTAAAGGAAAATATTTAAATCCAATATAGTCGCTTTGTTTTTGTCCTCAGTAATAAGTCACTTGTTTATACGGATCACGTTGGGCTCTCTTTTAATTAAAAAAAATAATGCTATCTCTGAATTCATTTATAGCTTACCATGTATCATTAAATTGTCATTATTTTGGCGGCAATTGTAAAATAAATTAATAAACTTGTCACGTCAAGTATGGTGGCTATGAGCGGCGATGATACAAACGCCGGGTCCAACTTTATAAATTTAAACAACATCGGCGTTACCGTGCCCACGGTGTTGCCCACAATGGAGATAACCGTAACCGCGGACGCGACTGTTATGCCTAACAACAAATCGCGAATCAGGACCATTTCTACTGAAAAAGCGACTGCGCCTAAAATAAGGCCGAGGGCCACACCCATAATAGCTTCGCGCCAAACTACGGCGGCCCACTGTTTCAATGTTATTTCGCCTGTTGCCAGAGCCCTGATTACCAGGGTTGACGATTGTGAGCCGATGTTGCCGCCGGCGCCGGTCAGCATTGGTATAAAGTACGCCAGGGCCATAACCGAGCTAAGGGCGAATGAGAATGATTTTAAAACCTTGCCGGACAGGGTCGCTGCAAGTATGAGGACGACCAGCCATACGACTCTCTTGCTTAAAAGCCGCGCAAAATTTCCCCTGAAATAGCTTTCGTCGGTTGATTGCATGGCCGCCATTTTGTGGAAATCTTCCGTGGCTTCTTCTTCCACAACGTCAAGCACGTCGTCTACTGTTATAATGCCTACAAGGCGGTTTTGACTGTCAACAACCGGGGCGGCAAGCAAGTCGTATTTCTGGATTATTTTTGCGGCGTTTTCCTGGTCGTCGCTTGTTTTTAGCCTAAAGGGTATTTTGTTAGTGATCTCCTCAATTTTTTTTTCCTGCGGCGCAAGGATTATATCTTTTAAAGTTGTAACTCCGCATAGATTGCTTGTGTTGTCAACAACGTAGCAGGTGTAGATTGTTTCTCTATCGGTGCCGGTTTCTCTTATGCGTTGCAACGCCTCTGAAACCGTCATGTCCAGCTTTAAATCAACATACTCCGTAGTCATCAACCTGCCGGCTGAATTTGGGGGATAGTTTAGCAGTATGTTGGCCTCTTCCCTTTTCTCAGAGGGAAGTAGGCGTAAAAACGTCTTAACCATTGAGGCGGGCAATTCGTCAAGCAGTTGCGTCCTGTCGTCCGGGTCCATCTCCATTAAAATCTCTTTAACCTTGCCTTCGGTAAAGTGGTAAAGCAGCTCTTCCTCTTCGTCCGGCTCCAAGAGCGCGAACACTTCAATTGCCGTCTCTTTGTAAAGCAATCTGAAAACAAGGACTCTCTCCGATGGGTTTAACTCTTTAAGCATTTCCGCTATGTCGGCGGGATGAGGTTTTGTCAAAAAATTCCTGAGTTCTTTCAGGTCTTTATTTGCAATCATGTCCCTTATATCGGGAGTTAATATTTTATACCAGTGAACTTTTTCCATTTTTAAAATACAAAATGTTTTAGTTAATTAAAAACAGCCAGGACGTTTTATTCCATTCAACTGTTTTCGTTGTTTCCGCGTCAGGAGCCCTGGAGCTACAGTTATTTTTTGTATCTATTCAGCGAGATTTCAAATAAAACAGACTAATACATTAGATCTCCCTCTTTGGCAAAGAGGGAGTAAGGGAGATTCGAATAGAAGCACACCGATAGTAAAAATTAATAAATGAAAATTTAAATATTCAAATCCCCCCGCCCCCTTTTCTAAAGGGGAAGGATGGTTGTATGCGCCTTTTTTATAAACTATTGGTAAAAAAATTAGAAAACTTGCTGAACAGTTATATTTTTAAAAATTAAATTGACACAGTTTAATAATAATCAAGAGGGCTTTGCAAGGATTTTGCGGCTTTTCGAAAAATAAAATTGCTAAAAACTATATGGATATACGCTGCTCGCGGCTCCAAAATAACCCTTTTAATAATTGAGGGTATGGAATAAAAATTTTGATAAATCTTCCACGTGCCGCCCTCCAGTTCGTCTACTGTCATGTTTTTTGGTTTAAATGTGCATCGTTGATTGCGACCGTCAAAAGAGTTGGAGCTGATAATGCGGTCTTCTTTTGAGAGATGCTGGTGGATTTTTGTGCCGTTTTGAGGAAAAAGTATGCTAAAAAACGCAAGGGGAACCTTGTTGTTTACTATAAAATCAAGCGTTTTTGTAAAGGTTGCCGTGTTATCGCTATCCCAGCCGAAAATAAAATTTAGGGAGTAGAATATTTTTTTTCTATTTAAAAGGCTCAACGATCTTTCGTAATCTCCCACTTTGTTCTGGCTTTTAGCCATATCCTTTATGCTCATTTCGCTAATGCTTTCTATGCCCATGTTAATGTGGTAGCATCCGCTGTTCTTAGCGGTTTCAACCAGCTCTTCATCGGCGGAGCTTTTAATTGTCCAGAGGCAAGTCCATTTTATATTAAGCGGGGTCAATTTTTTAAGCAATTGAATGGTGTAGTCTCTGTTTGCGGCAAAATTGTCGTCGATAAACTGGGCTTGTTTCAGCCCTGAATGGTTTATCTCTTCAATTACTTCGTCTGCGGGTCTGAAACGGTAGCTTCGTCCGTACATATGGCTGACTTCGCAAAAATTGCACGCAAACGGGCACCCTCGCGATGTTTGCACGGGCAGGAATTTAACTTTGTATTTGTTTAAGTCCAGAAGGTCGTATCTTGGAAAGGGGAGGTTTTTCAGATCGTGGAAAACGTCGCTCTTATAGACCGGTTTAAGGCTCTCCTGTTTAAAATCGTTGAGCATCTCATGCCAGGTGTTTTCCGCCTCGCCGATAAAAATGGCGTCGCAATGCTCTTTTGCCTCTTCGGGATTAAATGATACGTGGAACCCGCCCATAACAACCTTTTTGCCTTTGTCTCTATAAATTTTTGAGATTTCATACGCTCTTTTTGACGAGCGGGTCATAACGGTTATGGCTACAAGGTCGAAATCGCGGTTAAAATCAATTGATTCGAGTCTTTCGTCTGTAATTTTAATGTCAATATCAGGGCCTGATAAGCCCGCAAGATAGGGCAGTGTCATTCCTATAACCCATCTTTTTTTTGTCTGGAACAACTTGCCCGCGCTATCATAAGTGGTCGGTTGTATAATATGTAATTTCAATGATCTATGCCTCTGTTTCAAATAAATCAAAACCGCAAAATTGCGGATAAATGTTAATCAAAAAATCTGTTCATTTCAACTGCGCGCTCCATGTCGCGTTCATACAAATCGCGTTGCGTCATGCCTCGTTCTACTATAAAATTCTTAATCCTGTAGTACGGTCTTAAAACGTAGGCTCTGCTATAATAGGCCAATGGGTAGTTTTTTATAAACGCCGGCGTGGTGCAAATGTAGTTTCTGTATTTACGGTTATATTTCCACCTTAAAAACTGCAGGTCGTCGGGAGAGAGGCGGTTAGTCTTAACATTGGCCCAGAAGCAGTTGTATTTGCTGAAATCATCCAGGTTGGTGACAAGCCCCTTTTCTATCATATCCGCGCGCATGCCCGTCTTTGGGTAAGGGGTAAGGATTTGGTCGGCAAAGAAGTCGATGTTGTTTTTGACAAAGAAGGCGTAGTTTTCCGCAATGCTCTCTTCATTGTCGTCCGGGTGGCCTATTATCATGCCACCGACGATCATGATGTCGCGATCGTGCAGTTTTTTAATCGCTATCTTGGTTTTTTCAAGAATGTCGCCTTTTTTCATCTGTTTCAGGTTCTCTTTAGAGACGTTTTCAATGCCTAAAAAGACTATTCTAAACCCGGCTTTTGCCATTTTTTCAACAACCGTATCGGACGATGCGATGCCGGCCGAGCTGGCCTGGATGATGTACCTGATGTCGTTATGCCCGGCTTCGCAAATAGCCTCGCAAAGGGCCTCAAACCTTTTAAGGTCAAGGGTGAAGTTGTCGTCGGTAATTATTATGAAATCGGCTCCATGATTCTTTGCGTTGCCGATATCCTCTATAACCCTGCTTATATCATATTTCCTGAACGATCTGCCGTACATCTTCTCTATGCTGCAAAAAGTGCAAGGCATTACGCAACCTCGCGAAGTTTCGACCAGATCAAGTTTAAACCCATAATAGTGGTACCCGCTCCATATTCTTTTTGATCTGTCAGGCAGTTTGATTTTATCAAGGTCTTCGTTCACCCTTGGGGGATTATTGACAAACCCGTTTGTTGTTCTAAACGATAGCCCGTTAACGCTTTCCATTTTGCGTTTACCCTCAATAGCGTCCAAAAGCTCGCCAAAACTCAGGTCGCCTTCGCCGCGCAACAAAAAGTCAAACGGGAGATCGGGCGCGGCGCCGTCATCTGCTTTGCACAGTTCGTCAAACATAACCGTTGCGTGATATCCGCCCAGAACGGTTTTTATGTCCGGGGCGGCGGCCTTTATGATCTCTGCCGTTTTGCCGGCGCTTGCAAACTGAAAACTCATGGCGCTTATGCCGACAATATCAGGTTTATATTGATCAAGCAGCTCTAAAACAGAGGCTTTTATAGTTTGCCGCCGCAAAATCAGGTCGGCAATGTAAACGTCATGCCCTTCCAGATTGCCCGCAATGGACGTCAACGCAAGGCTGGGAGGTTTCCAGCGGTTTGCGTTAAAGTGCGGCGCGCTATCGGGCATTGATAGTAATAATACTTTCATAATGGTTCTTTCCATGTTTCGCGGCAGGCGCCGCGAAAATTGTTTTTAACCGGAGAATTCACGGTATTTTTTCTCAATACTCTCTTTTAACTTCTCTTTAAATACAGCTCTGTCAAATTTTAATGCATGTTTCCTTACGCTTTCAGCGTCAAAGTTGCCGATAATCTTCTCAAACTCTTTAACTGCTTTTTCCATGGCGTCAACTGTTTGTTCATAAAAAAAGAGCCCGGTCGCCGCGGCCTGCCCGCCCTCAACGTTTCCTTTGGGATTTGCCGGGACAACGGTTTCGCATGCTCCGCCTTGGCCGAAGGCTATAACCGGGCGGCCGCTTGCCTGGGCCTCCAGCGGCACAATGCCGAAATCCTCTTTTCCCGGAAAGACAAGGGCCTTGCATTGTGAATAGTAACGCTGAATTGTCTCGTTTGAGGCCCAGCCCAGGAATTTAATGTTGTTTGACGCCATGCTTTTCAATTTCTTTTCATCCTGGCCTTTGCCTATTATGATTAGAGGCAGCCCAAGCCGGTTAAACGCCTGCACAGCCAAATCGACCCTTTTGTAAGGGGCAAAGGCGCTTACCATTAAATAATAATCTCCAATTTGTTCCGATACCATAAATTTCTCGCAATTAACCGGAGGGTACACAACTTCAGACTCTCTGCCGTAATATTTCAATACCCGGCCGGCAATATAATTAGAGATGGAGATATAATGCTCTACCCGTTTGCTTGAGGCAAAATCCCACATTCTTAAATAGTTTGCAAATAGAGGTATAATGAACTTGTTTGCAATCCCTTTTCCATCCTCGGGAAAATAGTCAAAATACATGTCCCAAACGTACCGCATGGGTGTCAGGCAATAACAAATGTGCATAGTCTCGGGCGCGGTGACCACTCCTTTGGCCACGCAATGGTTTACGCTAATTACAAGGTCGTATCCGTTTAAATTAAACGACTCTATTGCCGTGGGAAAAAGCGGCAGGTAATGCCGGTATTTATTCAAAAAAGGGAGTTTTTGTATAAATGAAGATTTTATGGTTTTCTCTTCAATGCATGGCGAAACCGATCCTTTGTTGTGCAATATGGTAAATATGTCCGCTTGAGGATATATTTCGCACAGGATCTCAAGGCAGCTTTCACCTCCGCGCATGCCTGTTAGCCAATCATGAATTAATGCTACTTTCATTTAGATCCTTCTTCAAATACGGTAAATTAAAAAGATGGCGGAAAAATAACTAAATTTTTGTCAAAAGTATGTGTTTTTATCTAAAAGCTCAACCAGAAATAACTTGGGATTGAGCCCTAAACTGACTAGACGCAACAAGTTAAGGTAGAGACTGCGGGCCGCGGCGCTATAACGACAAAAAAAGAAACAGGACATATAATTTACACTATTCCTGCCTTTTGTCAATAGATGAATTGCCGGCTGAATCTGCGCAAAACAGCATTGTAACTGCTATAAAGCAACAATGTTTACGATATTTTTGTATTGACCGGCGGTTGTTTGTGACTTATGATTTACCGTTTATTTAAATTGTTGTTAAAAAATCGAAGATTCGGCGAGTTTTTAAAGTGTGAATCCGCATTTTTGAAGTTTAAACCATATTTTAAAATGTTTGCGAAACGCATGTTGCGTTGTGATTTTAAAGGGGCTTGTTTTTGAAATATATTCTTCCAAGTTATTTGTTAAAAGAGCTTTTTAAGACTTTTATACCGGCTCTTTGCGGGTTTGGCTTTCTGATAATTCTTGGGCTCACCATTCAATTATTGCACAAAGGGCTTGATATTATTGATATAAGGGCAATAATCCCTTATTTAATGTTATACGCCTGTCCGGACGCGCTGCCAGTCGCGTTCTTAGCCGCTATTGTGTTGTCGTACGGCAGGCTCAGCGGCACTAATGAGCTTGTGGCCATAAGGACAAGCGGGGTGCACCTTCATGTGATAATAACCCCGGTAATTATTGTTAGTTTCTTGTTAAGCTTTTTGACGTTGTACCTAAACGCCGAAGTGCTGCCGAAATCAAACCGAAAGATAAAAATGTTGAAAGAGACGGCTGTTAGCTCTGTGCTCTCAAGGCATATATCAGCTGTAAAAAAGAAAATCGTGTGCGAACCGTACCATATTTATATAGGCAAAATAGATAATGATACATATAAAAATCTTGCGATTATTGAATATGTAAAGGATTTTGTGACAAACATCCTACTTGCGGACGAGGGCTCAATTTTAATGTCTGAGGATGGAAATTCGTTAATTTTGACGTTAAGAAACGGAGAGTTTGCCAAGATGAATTACCAGAAGCCCAGCGAGATACCAATGGTTGGCTCGTTTGATGAGATGAGTTTTGACATACCTTTAAATAAGGATGTAGCCACTACATCAAAGAAATATATGACCCTGTTTGAGCTTTACAATGAGCGTAAAGAGCTTAGCTCTATGCTGGAGGAGTATACGGCTAAATTAAAAGCTGAAGGCGGCGACGATATGCCGGTGGATATAAGAGGCAAGTTAAAAAATCTAACAGCGCAAAGGAAAAGCCTGACACAAAAACAGCAGGCTGTTAATAGGGAGATAATCAGGTTAACCAACGGTATAAACCTGAAAAATTCAGAGGTGGAAAAGATTAAAAACAGGATTTTGACGATTGACAACCGCATTGCCCTTGAAAATATTAATCTTGAAAAACTTAACAGGACGAAAAAGAAGGAGGACAGGGACATTATTTCCGGCATGGACAGCGATATTGACAAGGCTAACGACGCTATAAAAGATTATTTACGGAAAAAGAAAACCCTAAAGAATAAAATAGCTGAATTGGGAGTGGCTGTTAAGAACGAGGAAGATGCCCTGCAAACCGCCAACGCCAGAGCAGATAAACTAAAAGAGATATTCGCGGTGTTGGAAAAAAACGAGTCCACCCTGGCTATATATTCCGAGCCGGCGGTTATGCAGAAAAAAATCGCAGCGCGAACGACTTTGATTCATAAGCGTTTGTCATCTTCATTTCTATGCATAACGTTTGCTCTTATCGGCATTCCATTGGGCATATTAACCAAAAGCGGGAATGTTTTGATTAGTTTCGGGGTTAGTTTCATTCTGGTTATACTTGTTCACTATCCGTTATCCGTTGTCGGCCAGATTTTATCTAAAGAGATGTTGCCTATAGCCCCGGCTATTTGGGGATCAAACGGCATTATAACAATAATGGGGCTTGTGTTGTTTAGGAAAAGCCTGACAAAATAAAACCATCGCCAATAAACCACGCTACATTTTTAAAAACGTTTTTTGCGCAAATAATGACAGTTCTTCATGTTTCATGTAGAGGTGTAGCCGCAAAATTTTTAAAGCAAAATTAAATTGTCATATTGACTTTTGTTGTAAATGAAGTATATTAGAGGGTACTATTTAAATTTGGGGAAATTCACAGTTTTTTTCAAGCTTTGCAACGACGCAAATCAAGTCCTAACCTCTTTTGCTTCAAGTAGTTACTGCTAACAAAGCGGCAAACGTCAAAGGCTTTTCCACGCGAACGCTTATCTTTATTGAATTTTCAGAACTTCAGATAAAAAAAAATTATGAACAGATTTTATTCCAGAAATAATTATAATTTATCCATTGGGAGCAAGTGGACCAGGACCGTGATGATCTTGATCATGGTAAACGCGGCGGTGTTTCTAATTCAGCTGCTTTTTTCCACTTTAAGCAATTACTGGACGGTTAACCACGAAGGCTTGATGCAACAGATGGCGACGGACGGTTTGCCGCTGCAGCCGTGGTATTATCCGGCTCCAAATATATTCTCAAAGCTTTTCTGGCTTTATCCGCCCGACGCTATAGGAAATTTCTGGATTTGGCAGCTCGTTACATACATGTTTTTGCATAGTTTGACTGATCCGTGGCATCTAATATTTAATATGCTGGTGCTTTGGATGTTTGGGTCGGAAGTTGAAAGAGTAATGGGCACAAGGCGGTTTCTAAGCCTCTATTTTACCGCCGGCGTTTTTGCGGGGATATGTTGTTGCGTTTTTACGCCTAACAATCCTATAGTTGGGGCTTCAGGCGCAATATTTGCCATAGAGGTTGCGTTCGCCATGTATTTCCCCAACAGCACCGTTATTTTCTATTTCTTTCCAATAAAAGCGAAATATCTGGTTGGATTGTTTGCGGGCTTTACCGTGCTGAATTGTTTATTGCCGAAAACAGGCAATGTAGCGCATTTTGCTCACCTTGGCGGACTTGTTTATGGTTTTCTATACGTGCGGTACTCGGCAAGTTTAAATAATTTGCTAAAAAACTGGGTGGTCAACCGTCAGAAAAAAGCTGAGATGGAAGAGGAAAATTTGCAGCAAAAAGTGGATAAGATACTTGAAAAAGTACATAGGGAAGGCATGGCAAGCCTTACAAAAAAAGAGAGGGCTTATTTAAATAACGCCAGTAAAATTTATAGAGAAAAGAAAGAAAACACATGAAAACGATAAAGTTGGGGATGAATGGGGCTTGCGGAAGGATGGGAATGCGCATACTTGGTCTTGCTAATGAGGATAATGGATTTGTTATAACACACGCGTTAGAACATGAAAACCACCCCTTGCTTGGCAAAGATATAGGCGAGGTGGTTGGGTTTGGAGATATAGGAGTTAAGGTATCGAACACTATGGACGCGGATAATATAGACGTATTGATTGATTTTTCATCGCCCGTCGCAACTACGCAAAGGGTAAAAGAGTGCGCGGCCAATGGAATAGGCGTAGTTATCGGCACTACCGGGCTTGATGAGAGCCAAAAAAATATGATAACTGAGGAGTCAAAAAAGACGGCGTGCCTGCTGGCCCCGAATATGAGCATTGGGGTTAATTTGCTTTTTGATTTGATTGCGCAGGTGTCAAAAACACTAGGCAAAGAGACGGACATAGAAATTATAGAAACTCATCACAAACTTAAAAAAGACGCCCCAAGCGGCACTGCGTTAAAAATGGCTGAAACTGTTTGCGAAAACGCCGGGCTTAGCATGAAGGAGAATGTCATTTACGGGCGCCAAGGGCAGGTCGGTGAACGGAAAAAGAATGAAGTCGGTGTGCATGCCGTTAGATTGGGCGACACAATCGGCATACACAGGATTGTTTTTGACGGAACCGATGAATGCATTGAGATTACGCATGACGCTCACTCCAGAGACGCGTTTGCCTCAGGCGCGTTAAAAGCGGCAAAGTTTATAGCGCAATGCGACCCGGGATTTTACAGCATGGCGGATGTGTTAAAAAACAGGTAAATTTTTATTGTGGCGTAGCCGGCAAAAAGCTGAAAAGATAAAATGAGGCCGGAATACGGCAAATTATAATAATATAAAATTCGTTTTTTAAGTTTAAATATAAAATTGAAAGGAAGGTTTAAGTGGGCAAGATAATAGGAATCGATCTTGGAACTACAAATTCAGTAGTTTCAGTGATGGAAGGCGACCAGACGGTTGTTATAACAAATCAGGAAGGCAACCGGATAACGCCTTCAGTTGTTGCATTTACAGACAAGGGAGACAGACTTGTCGGGCAGCTGGCTAAACGCCAGGGGGTAATAAATCCGGAGAATACAATATACTCAATTAAACGTTTTATGGGCAGACGCCATAGCGAGGTCGGCTCTGAAGAGAAAATTGTTCCGTATAAAATTGTTGGCTCTCCAGATGAATTAGTTAAAGTTGATATCAAGGGCAAGCAATATACCCCGCCTGAAATTTCCGCTATGGTGTTGCAAAATCTAAAGAAGACGGCTGAGGATTATTTAGGCGAAAAAGTTGAAGACGCGGTTATTACAGTGCCGGCCTATTTTAACGACAGCCAACGCCAGGCTACCAAAGACGCAGGCCAGATTGCCGGACTTAATGTTAAACGTATAATCAACGAGCCGACAGCCGCTTCACTGGCTTTTGGCCTGGATAAAAAGTCAAAGTCTAATAAAATTGCCGTTTTTGACCTTGGGGGCGGAACATTTGACCTCTCAATTCTGGAAGTTGCCGAAGGCGTTTTTCAGGTGCTTGCAACTCACGGCGACACGCATTTGGGCGGCGATGATTTTGATAAGGTTGTTCTTGATTATATTGCCGAAGAGTTTAAACGGGAGCAGGGCATTGAGTTGCGAAACGACGCAATGGCGTTACAGCGCCTTAACGAGGCCGCTGAAAAGGCAAAATGCGAGTTGTCAACATCCGCGTCCGCTGAAATTAACCTGCCGTTTATCACTGCCGACCAGTCAGGGCCTAAGCATTTGACAATGTCCCTGACAAGGGCAAAATTTGAGCAGTTAGTCGAGCATCTTGTGGAAAGATGCAAAGAGCCTTGTGAAATTGCTTTAAAAGACGCAAAAGTAAACGCTTCGGAGATAGACGAGGTTGTGCTTGTAGGCGGCTCTTCAAGGATACCTAAAGTTCAGGAATTAATAAAAACCGTTTTTGGCAAAGAAGCGAATAAGAGTGTAAATCCAGACGAAGTCGTGGCGGTAGGCGCCGCTATACAGGGGGCCGTTCTTTCCGGCGACGTGCATGACATATTGCTTCTTGACGTTTCGCCGCTTTCACTTGGCATTGAAACTCTTGGAAGCGTTTTCACAACGTTAATCCCGAAAAACACGACTATCCCTACAAACAAGAAAGAAGTTTTCTCAACAGCCGCCGACAATCAAACCGCTGTCGACATCCATGTGCTTCAGGGCGAAAGGCCTATGGCTTCCGACAACCGGACACTTGGAAGGTTTCAGTTAACCGGCATTCCTTCGGCGCCGAGAGGCATTCCGCAAATTGAGGTTTCGTTTGATATTGACGCAAACGGCATCCTTAACGTTCACGCCAAGGATTTAGGCACCGGCAAGGAGCATTCAATATCAATACAATCTTCATCAGGGCTATCAGATGACGAGGTAAAAAGAATGCAGCAGGAAGCTGAGCAACACGCGGATGAAGATAAATTGAAACGAGAATCAATTGACGTTAAAAACCAGGCGGACCAGTTGGTTTACGCTACGGAAAAAACTCTGAATGAGAATGGCGATAAGGTTAGCGAGGAGGACAGAGAGGCCATCAGCTCAGGGCTTGAAAAACTAAAAAGCGTTAAAGAGTCCGACAATATAGAAGATATTAAAAAGGCTATTGAGGAGCTTACCAACGCTTCGCATAAACTGGCCCAGGCCATGTATGAAAACGCGGCCAAAGAGCAAGCCGCGCAGGAAGGCGCCGCGGGCGGACAAGCCGGGCAGCAACAAGAAGCCGGAGGCCAAAGCTCTGCCGGGGCGGAGGGCGGTAATGATGAAGTGATTGACGCTGATTTTAAGGTGAAAGATTAGCCTCTCGCTAAAACGCACAGGGCAGACGCCGTTGGCCAATTTCGCCGTTATGGCGGATGGATAATAATAACCTGATTTGCCATGCGTATAGCGTTATGCGAAAGCATATTAAACTTGATTTAAAGGAAATTAAGATGCAAAAAAAATATCTGAGAATATGCGCGGCAATGTTTATTTTTGCATTTGGAATTTGCGTTTGCGCGCAGGATTTATCGGCAAAAAACAATGATGCCATGCCGAAATTAACCGCTTCGGAATTGGCGAAACTGATAGCCCAAAATAAAGGCAAGGCGCTGGTTGTAGATTTTTGGGCAACATGGTGCCCGCCGTGCAAAGAGGAGATACCGGGCTTTATCAATTTGTACAGAAAATACAAAGATAAAGGCCTTGAGATAATAGGGATTTCGTTGGATATGGAGGGCGGTTCGGTTGTAAAGCCGTTCGCAAAACGAATGGGCATAAATTATCCGCTGTTTTTGGGCGGGTATGATATGAATACGGAGTACAAAGTTTCCGGGCTGCCGACAACTCTTATTTATGACAAAAGCGGCAAATTAAAGATAAGGCATGTGGGGTTCGCTTCTGAAAAAGAGTTTGAAGAAGAAATTCTTAAATTGTTGAAATAAATCTTGCCGCTTCCAGGCTGGAGCAATCTTGCAGATTGCTTCGAAACGTTTTAAAAACCATTTGTGTTTTTCGCGATCAAAAAACATCTGGAGCTGTCTACAAGACTGCTCCAGCCCACGTGCCGTTCGAAGATAACAATGAGTAAAAGCAGAAAGAACCAAGCAGGTTAGCCTGATTCTTTCTGCTTAACTCAAGTTAATGCTCGGAATTTTTCCTGCCTTTTAACATAAGTATTATAATTACAAAAAATATTAGCGTAGTCTGAAGCAGCAGGAATATTGCGTCAAGCGTTCGGCCATCCTTTAACACCAGAGCTCCTAATCCCAGCGAAGCATCTATGAGGAATATAAACAATACCGTGCTCTTTGAGCCGAATCCTATGGCGCCTAGCCTATGGTGCAAATGATCTTTCCCGGTAAAATCGAGCCATTCATAAAAGTTGTGGACCTTTTTGCTCCATATTCTCGATATTGTCAAATATACCATGTCAAAAATCAACACACCCAAGATAAGTATAGGCATTGTGTAGGCCTTTATTGGGTCGTCTGAACCCCATCCACCCATAACGGTAAGCCCGGCAAGCATAAAACCCATAAATGTGCTTCCTCCATCGCCAAGAAATATTTGCGCGGATTTTCTAAATCTGAAGTTATATGGAAAGAATCCAAGGCTGCTGCCCAGCAACGCTATTGATAAAAACATTAAAAAGTCTTGGCCGGTCTGAATAGCCAGAAAACCTAGAAATAGGGCTGTAATTGAAGTCAACCCGGTTGCAAGCCCGTCAAGCCCGTCAAAAAAGTTAAGAGAATTCGTTATTCCCATAACGCCGATATAAGTGATAAAAATCTCGCATGTATGCCCCCACCACGTGTTCGGCAGGAAATCAGCCACTACGCCGTAACTAATCATTATAAAAATAGCAATGCTCTGAACAGCAAGTTTCACCGTCGCCCGCAAACCTTTAATATCGTCAATAATTCCCAATATGAAGATAATGGTGGCTGATATTGCAATGCCTTTCATTTCAACGGAATATACGTCATTATAAATAATGGCAAACGCAAAAGCTATATACACCGCTGCTCCGCCCAATAATGGAGTAGCCGTTTTGTGGACTTTTCTCTCCTCATTAGGCAAGTCGAAAACATTGGCACGTATAGCGATTATTTTGATTATTGGGGTGGTTAAATATGATATGATAAACGCAAAAGAGAGGATATTTAGCCATCGAAGATTGTGGGCCTTTAAGAAACTCTGTGTTTTTGGGAAAAACAAAGCTATCAAAATTAGGGATA
Source organism: Candidatus Anammoxibacter sp. (assembly GCA_021777105.1). Taxonomy (GTDB): domain Bacteria; phylum Planctomycetota; class Brocadiia; order Brocadiales; family Anammoxibacteraceae; genus Anammoxibacter_B. The sequence continues at coordinate 83,755 of JAIQZQ010000051.1, read as the reverse complement.
AAACAATGCAAACGTAGACGTTTTTGCTGGATTTTCTCATTTGAATAATAGCGATTTTATAAAGATTACTTTATTGCAGTTATAAAATTTGAGCTTAACCGGAGGGCTTAACCTTTGAGGCCGTTTATTGTAACTCTTTTAATGGGTAAATGTTATAAAATAATTGGGGATGAAAGAAGTTAACAAATAAAATGGAGATGTTGCAAAAAAAATGCATAAAGGAAAAGATTAAAAGCGAAAAGAAAAAGCGTTATTGGCTGGGCTATTCTTAAGATGGTTTCAAATGTTTTTTGATTGAGGAAGGCACAAATGGTTATTAAAACGTTTTGGAACAATTTTTTTAGCTGGGCCGGCTTTGTGGCGCGCTTCTTGTGTTTTTTGAAAAAGAAAGGCTCTGATGTTTTTTCAAACTTTTTGGAGCAACCTGCAATATTGCTCCAGCCTCAGCTAGAATTGTATTGGCCGGGACTTGCTATTCCATCAGTTTTTGTCCCGCTTTAAATGCCGCTTGCAGGTAATCGGGTTGTTTTAAAACCGCGTCTTTCTCTTCAAGCCTGTTAAACATCAGGGAATCATCTCCAACATAGGCCACATCTATTGTGGCAAGGAAGGCTTTTATGGTCTCTTTTAACCCGTTAAATATATCGTCTTTACTGTTGCCTCCAGCGGAAATGATTATGCCTCGCCGTCCGGCTCGCTTCTTTTCGTCGCCTATTCGCCTGTTATGCAGATATTTCCTTGCCCAAAAGACCTGGCATCTGTCAATAAGGCATTTAAGTTGGGAGCTTACGCTTAGAAAATAGACCGGGCAGGCGACCACAAACCGGTCGGCCCGGCCTATTTCATCAATAACAAACCGCATATCGTCTTCAAAAACGCAATTTTCAGTGACTTCGCATGTTCTGCAACTTTTACAGGGACTTATGCTAAGTTTGCAGGCGTATATCTTTTTAATATTAGCATCTTTGTTGTTTTTGCACCCTTCAAGCGCTTTATCCAGCAGCAAATCAGTGTTGCCGCCAATCTCCGGGCTGCCCGCAATCCCTAAAACATTTATAGTCATAACGCTTCTCGGCGCCTAAAAAAGTTATTTTGCGGTTTTTACGTCAACAGAGCCTTCCCATATTCCATGCAAATTGCATCTGCTTACGGCCCGTAGTTGGGTAGTCAACCCTATATGGCTTAGCACAATAGGCACTGTTACTTGCGGTTTAGTCATTACCGGCGCAAAGTCAAACCTGCCCAGGTACACGTTGCCCACGTAAAACTCTATCCATTGAATAAAGTGCTCGTTCTCATTAGGGTGCTCAATTTCGCCAACCTTAATTGTTGCGTCATAAAACTGCTTTGCGGTTAAAGTTTCAGGTATTTCAATAACCGGAACATGTTTTTTTGCAATTTCAGATTTTTCCTCGCCCGGTTCAACTTTGTTAACCCGGCAAAATAACGCTTTGTCTCCATGCATAATGCTTCCTCCGTAAAAAATTAATGATTTTATTTTAAGATATGTTAATTTAATTGCTCTTATAATAACTAATAATTCAGCAAGCCGCAACTAATAGCTATTAGTTGGCGCTATAACGCGGTTGATATAAAGCCCTGAGGATCCATAGAGCTCTATAGCGCATGCCAAATAGCCAATGGAGAGCTTGCGCTAACTCTTGCGGACCCGGCTGAATGGTCGGTATCCTGGTTGGGCGCGCTTGTCATCTCAATCTTGATAGTGTAGCTTCCCGCCGGCAATGCATTGCCCTCGTCATCGGTCAGCTCAACCGAACCGCTAAAGTTTAATGATTTCCCCCCGGCAAGGGTTAAATGCACAAGAGCTTCTGTAAACGCTCTGCCCCGAGACCAGGTTGACACAATGTTACCTTCAGAATCAATTATCATTATATCAAACTGTTGACCGCTGTTAAAACGGAACGTCAAGTCGCGCTCTGTGTTGTTTTTAACTGTAAGCGCAGCGCGTAAAACTGTTGGCGGCCGGTCGATATTCACCGGCGGCTCCATATCTATAGCAGCTATAGTTTCCGGGAAAGCCGCGCTTACTATCAACCCTTGCGGATAAGCCGAGCCTTGAATTGAGCCGCTAATCATCTCTGCGGAATTTGGGCCTATAATAGTCATGGATGTCCATTTTACAACTCCAACCCCCTTGGCAAACCACACATTTGTAACTCCGCCGTCGGCGCAACTTGACTCCAGGTCGAGTTGAATAACATCGTTGAATTTTCCGGCCTGCGTTTCAATAGTCTCGTCTCTTGCGATAATAATAGCTGAGCCGATATTGCACGGCTGGACGTTAATTGTCGCGGCGGAACCTATAGGGCCGTCAAAATCAACCAAAAGTTGTTTTCGTTTTTTTGCCGGGTTCCAGATAAAAACCCGCTCATCTCCCGTGTTCGTCCAAACCCATTGCGGCCCAAGGCCGGCAAAGTTGTTGTAATGCCTCCAGTTTGCGTTCTCCCTGTCAATCTCAACATTAACAATCCCGTTTAACGAATCAATATAAGTCGCAGTGTCGCCCTTAACCCATGGGACATATTCGTTTGCGAATGTGAAATTATGTCCTATAAAAATAAAAGAGCAAAACCACAGACTTAAAAAAAAAGTTTTTTTACTCATTTACAGTCTCCTTCCTGATTTATAGAGCCCAATATTTTTAAGCCCTGTAATTTAGAAATTTATAGTTTCTTGCTTTGTTTTCCGCTTCAACCCTCGGTTTTTAGAGTGAAAAACTATACCGATTTTAATGCGTTCTGTGTATGAGTTCTTAGTATACCATAAAAATGGTAGGCAGACCATAATTTAGCTCTTGAAGATTTAATCAATCCCGATTAATGGGACAATATTTTAAACTTACGGTAAAATAACCGGGATTTGGGTTTGCAGGATAATTTCGGTGGGGGTTACTTTTGCTTTGTATGCGATCATTTCAACGCCGGCATCAGCCGCTTTTCGCATTGCTTGTCCATATACGGGATCTATTTCGTCGGCGGGACGCATTGCGACTGCGTCGTTTCGCTGAACACAGAAGAACATAACGCATCGATTTTGATTAACAATGGCCGTTAATTCGCGCAAATGCTTCACGCCGCGAGCAGTGACTGCGTCTGGAAAGATTGCCGTATTGCCTGACACAGCGGTTACGTTTTTTACTTCAATATAACATTTTGAGTTGGAGTCGCCCTTTTCAAGCAGCAAATCAATGCGGCTGTTTTCATTGCCGTATACAACTTCAGTGCGTATGTTGTCATAACCCTGAAGTTGGCCGGCGCAACCGTTTTCTATAGCCTCTTTTGCTAATAGATTGGCAAGGGAGGTGTTAACTCCAACATTGACTTCATTGATGGTTTTGGTTATTTCAAGGGAATGCCGGTATTTTCGTTTAATATTTTTTGAGTCGCTAAGCCAAACACAACTATTCGGTTCGGAGCACCCCATCATTCTTCCCGTATTAGCTGTGTGCGCGGTTAACAGACTTCCGTCTTTTAATTTAACGTCAACCAGAAATCTTTTATATCTCCGAATTAACGTCGCTTTTATTAACGGCTCTTTAAATCTCATAATTAATTGCCTTTGATGAAAAAAACAAAATATCTATAAAATAAAAGCTTTGGAAAAAAGTTGCTTTTTCTCAAATGTTAAATTAATATGGACAATTTGGTAAATTTGTAATTCTAACTGCGCATTTTAATATATGGATAATAACGAAAACAGTTCAAATAATCAAGAGGTCGAGATTCTGGCTGTTGAAGACAGCCTTACCCAGCAATTGCAACTTCAAAACATACTTGAAAAAAACGGGTATAAAGTTGCCTTAGCGTCTAACGGAAAAGAAGCTATTGAATTTGTAGAAAAACGAAAACCTTCTATTGTTATCACTGATATTGTTATGCCTGAGATGAACGGTTTTCAACTGTGCAGCCAAATAAAAAATGATGAGAGGTTTTGCGAGATCCCTGTTATTCTTTTAACTTCACTTTCAGACCCCGGAGACATTATCAGGGGGCTTGAGTGCAGGGCAAATAACTTTATTACCAAACCGTACAATGAAGAGTCGCTTTTGTGCCGTATTCAGTATATTTTAATGAACCGTCACCTTAGAACAAAAGAGATGGCGGAAATCGGGTTGGAGATATTTTTCAGAGGTAAAAAACATCTAATTAGCTCAGACCGGATGCAGATAATTGATCTTCTTTTTTCATCTTTTGAAAGCGCTTTGGAAAAAAACCAGGAATTACTGGTGTCCAACAAAAAGTTGAAAGAGGCCCTGAACACGGTTCAAACACTTAAAGGTCTTATTCCAATATGTTCAAGCTGCAAAAAGATTCGCGATGACAAGGGGTTCTGGCAGCAGGTTGAAGAGTACATCGTGCAACACTCAAACGCAAATTTCACCCACGGTATTTGCCCGGAATGCACAAAAGAGCTATATCCTGAATTTAAGCCTAAGGGCGGCGATTAACTTAATGTCCGTTATAAAATAGAGCTCTGAAAGTTTTATTTTATTCTTGATATTAGATCTGCTTTTCGTTAATCTTTATTTTCATTTTTATTAATATATTAGCCCCTTTTTTCCTTTGCGATAAGCTCCTTTTCACCTCTTTTTGTTCATCTTGTAGAATGCTCAGTTTTTACCGTAATATTACTTTTTATTATTTTGTTTAAATTTTTTTTTTTTGTTGGGAGAAATGATGAAGAATTTGTTTAAATTTTTTTGTTTTGCATTGGTGTCTGTAATTTTGCTCGGTGGTGTTGCCGGGGCTGAGGAGAGCGCTAAATCAAAAGTTATCGCAAAAGTTAACGGCAAGGAGATTTCAGAGGAAGATGTTAACTTTTTTGTCGAACCGGTGTTAAGCAGAGCTATAAGTATGGGGCAGAATATAACCCCTGAGATGAAAATAACTCTTTTTAACCAGTGGAAAGATCAGGTAATATCAAGGGAATTGCTTTTACAATGCGCTACGGAGGCAAAAATAACCGTAAGCGACAAAGAGATTGCGGATGGAATTGCCGACGCCAAAAACATGGGATTTCCAGTCAAGGACGAGGCTAAACTAAAACTTATCATTTCCGACGATTTAATGATTAATAAAATTATTGAAGACAAAGTAGTTAAACATATTAATATAACGGATGACGTTGTTAAAAAGTTCTATGAAGTGGAAAAAGAGAGGATCAAAGAGCCTGAGCAGGTAAAAGCAAAACATATATTAATAAAAGTGGAAAAGGATGCAACCAAAGAGAACAAGGACGAACTCCTTAAAAAGACCGAAGGTATCTTAAAAGAAGCAAAAGACGGCAAGAGCGATTTTGCGGAGTTGGCTAAAAAATATTCAGAGGGCCCTTCAGGGCCGAACGGTGGAGAGCTTGGGTATTTCCCGCGCGGTAAAATGGTGCCGTCGTTTGAAGATGCTGCGTTTTTGCTTGCAGCCGGCGGAATTAGCGACATAGTTGAAACTCAATTCGGTTATCACATAATAAAAGTCGAGGAAAAAAAGAAAGAAAGAACTATCCCGTTTGAGGAAGTAGAGGCCGAAATACGCGAAAACCTTAAGTTTCAACAGGGCAATGCAGGAATCAGTAAATTTATTGAAGAACTTAAAAGCAATGCAAAAATTGAGATGTTTGATTAGTCTTTAAACTATGTTTTTATTAAACAGCCGTTGTCTTTCATGCTAGGTTTATTAGGCCTGCATGAAAGACAAACGGAAAATCATTAGCGCTCCATGAAAAAACGCGCGCGATGGTTTCCGTTAACGCGCCGGGCATTACGGATCATTCCTCTTCCTGCCCCTTTATCAAGCCTTTAAAAGGCAAATCCAGCCCTTCCAGAACTTTTTCAGCGTTTGACAAGTCGCCTATAATCATCCGGTTGCGAGTGGAATGCACGTACACAAGAGTCGGGGTGGCGATAATTTTATCTTTTTCCGCAAGTTGCGGATTTTGAAGCACGTCTAACACTTGCAGGTCATATTTACAAATCAACTTCTCTTCAAATATTTTTTTTACGCCTTCAAGCGCGCGAAGCGAACTTGGCGTATTTCCGGCGATGTAAAGCTTTAAATTAAGGTTTACATCTTTTTCTCCGTTTGATCTTAGGATGCCGTTAGTAATCATTTTAATTTGATCGCCGCTCAACGGCTTATGGCATACTTCACAATCTATCCCTTCTTCCTGAATGGCCTGAAGCTTCTTCATATACTCTTCAAAAAAAGCGGTTACAATATACACAGGCGTGTCCGGGCAAACTTTATGCAACCTCCTCAATGTTTCAACTCCATCAATTCCAGGCATTTTTAGGTCAAGGAATATAAGAATCGGGGTTTTCTCTTTTGCCGCCTTTATCCCTGCCTCGCCGTCCGCCGCGGTTCTAACATCGTACCCTGAATCTTCGAGCGCTAATTGAAATGAATCGCGAATGCCTGTTTCATCGTCAATAACCAGAACGTAGTTATCCATATCTATTACACTCCTCCCCCTCTTTAATTTATGTTATTAAACGCGGTCACGCGCAATTAAAAACTACTCTTTGTTTTGCGCTTTTAAACTAAAACCTACTTTAAATTAAAAAAAAATCGATTTGTTAAACAATGAACAGGCAGCTGTTATTTTTTTAAAACACCGTCAACAATCTTTCTTATTTGATCGCCGTCAATAGGTTTTGCGCATATTTCATAGTCTATGCCCTCTTTAGCTGTTTTTTGCAACAGTTGAAGATATTCCTTCTGAAAAGCAGTTACTATATAAATCGGTGTATCAGGATGGATTTCGCGCAAACGGCGCAAAGTTTCCACACCCCCAATTCCCGGCATTTTTAGATCCAGAAAAATAAGACTAGGGTTCTCATTATTGGCCTTTTCCACCCCTTCTTCGCCGGTATGCGCGGTTATTACGACATATTCGGTGTCTTCGAGCGCTAATTGAAACGACTCCCTGACTCCTTCATTGTCGTCTATAACTAAAACCTTAAAAGCCATTTCATGCCTTTCAAACAAATTTTATAACACAAAAACCAATCTAACGCAACTAAACATATTATGATTTTAGAATCGGCAATTTAATAATGAATGTTGCCCCTTTGCCGTTTATGCTTTCACACGTCAAAGAACCTCCAAAGCCGGCGATAATGTTGCGCGAAACGGCAAGCCCCAATCCCGTGCCTTTTCCAGGTTCCTTTGTTGTAAAGAAAGGGTCAAATATTTTTATAATATTCTTAGGCGAAATTCCCTGGCCGGAATCTCGCACTGATATTTTTACATTTTCTTCTTCACAGGAAATACTTACGTTTATTTTTTTATCCTGGCTGTCTATTAACGCGTCGCGCGCATTGATAAGCAAGTTAAGTATGACTTGTTGCAAAGAATCAGGCTTTGCCATGACTTCGGGCACAAATTCGGCAATATTAATAATAGTCTCTATTTTCTTGCTTTGAAAATCAATCTCCATCAATTCTAATGACTTGCTTACAACATCTTTACTGTTAAACGGGGTTAGCTCAGGTTCCGGTGATCGTGAATAGCTTAACAAATCTCCAATAATGTTTGACGATCTACGGACTTCATTTTCAGCTTTTTGCAAATAACCGGCTAGTTTTTCATCGCTTATTCGATTTCGCACATATTGCACATAATTAAGGACGCTCATTAAGGGATTGTTAAGCTCATGCGTTACCCCGGCAATAACCGTGCCTAAAGAGGCCAGTTTTTCCGATTGTATTACCTGTTGTTGCGATATGTTAAGATCTTCCAGTGTCTTTTCAAGATCCTGTTTAGCTGTAAAAAGGGCTTTTGTGCGCTCCTTGACTTTAAGTTCCAGCTGTTCATTTAGTTCTTCGCGGGCTTTTTCGGCTAATTTCCGGTTAGTGATATCTCTGACAACGCCAACCGTGCCAACGAATTCACTCTCTTTTGCAGTATTTTTGCTTTCATACATGCCGGAGCTGTTAATCTCAACCACAACCACATCTTTGTCAATTGTTTCGGCGACTCCGGACACAAAATCCTTGCTCTCTTTTGTTTTAAGCGAGATTTCCAGTCCTTTGGTTGTGCGTTCTCCGGTTCGTCTTTCGTCGAAAAGTTTTGGCTGTTCCACTTCGCCGGTCTTTACGCCGGCGAATTTTTTTAGAATCTCGGTTGCGCTTACCTTTTTAGCGTCGCCATCCGACATAATTACGCTAAAATGTTTTCCTATAAGCTCGTTTGGCAAATATCCTAAAAATTGCACTGCGTTGTTGATAAAAGTAAAGCATCCGTTTTCGTCAATGCGATAAACAATGTCAGGCATCATCTGCACAAGAATTCGAAACCGTTCCTCGCTCAATTGCAGTTCGGTCTGCGATATTTCCAGCTCTTTAAGTTTGTTTTCAAGCTCCTTGTTCAACTCTTCCGTTTCCAGATGGGCTTTGCTCAATTCGCTGTTTTGCCTGATCACGTTTTCATAAGTGGAAATTAGTAGTTGCAGAATCTGGCGCCGGTTTGAAGTGATATTATGTTTCTTGCCGTCAAAGACAATTTCTATGTCGCCTTTTTCATCATCGTCTTCATGTTTAACAGGGGCGTTAATAAGCTTTTCAATTTTGCTTAACAGGTCATCGTTGTTATAGGGCTTTATTATATAATCTTCAGCGCCTACGGAGAGGCCTCTTATAACGTCATTTGGGTCGGACAGGCCGGTAAGCAGGATAACAGGTATGTTTCTAAGCTCAACTTCGCCTTTGAGTATCCGGCACATCTCATAACCGTCCATTTCAGGCATAACAATATCGCTTATAATGACGGCCGGTTTTCGGATTTTCAGGAGGTCAAGGGCTTCCTTTCCGGTGTGAACGATAAAAACCAGAAAGTTTCTCTGTTCAAGAAAGTATTGCACCTTAATGGCTTGGGTGGGACTATCTTCAACTATTAGTATTTCAGTTTTGGTTTCCACAATTTAATATAAAACTGTCGATAAAATTGAAAATATTGGCAATTTATTTAACATTAAAAAATATCTCTAATCTTTATATTTCTCTTTTATAGACAATATTTCGTCAAATATATCAAAAAATGCGTCAACAATATCAGGATCAAAGCTTTGCCCCCGCTCTTCCTTAATGATTGCGCATGACTTTTCATCTGAAAACGGCTCTTTATACGGCCTTCTTGTGGTTAATGCGTCATAAACGTCCGCGACGGCCACAACTCGTCCGGAAAGGGCTATTTCTTCCCCTTTAAGCCCTTTTGGGTATCCTTTGCCGTTCCATTTTTCATGATGCGTAAGGGCAATCTCTTCGCCCATTTGTATAAAAGCAGAGTCGGATTTCTCTAAAATTTTCCCGCCAATGTCCACATGTGTTTTCATTATTTCAAACTCTTCCGGCTCAAGTTTGCCTGGTTTCATTAATATGTTGTCTGATATGCCTATTTTACCTACGTCATGCATAGGAGCCCCGTAGAGAATCGTTTCCACTTTTTCTTCGCTCAGCCCGATTTTCCTGGCAATTGCGGCGGAATAATGGCTTACGCGTAAAATATGGGAGCCGGTGTCTTCATCCCTGTATTCAGCGGCTCTTGAAAGAATGAACACGGTTTCATACGAAGCGTCTTTTGCTTTTTTATACGCAAGTTCAACCTCTTCCGTCCTTTTAGCAACTTCCGCCTCAAGCTTCATCTGGTAATTCTTCATATAGTCATTGTATGCTTTTACCTTGAGCAGAGATTTTACCCTGGCGCGCAACTCCATTATATCCATTGGTTTTGAAAGGAAGTCGTCAACTCCAAGCTCTATCGCCTCTATTCTGACCTGCAATTCATTTAACGCGGTTATCATAATAACCGGTATGGTTTGCGTTTTTTCGTTGCCTTTCAGGAATTTGAGCAATTCAAAACCGCCCATGCGCGGCATTGTCACATCAAGCAAAACAACATCTGGCAACGACTCGGCAATCTTTTCCTGAGCGTTAATGCCGTCAAAAGCCTGAACAACGTCATAATTCAAAGGTGTCAACATCTCCCTAATCATATCGCGGATCATCTCTTCGTCGTCAACAACCAGTATGCGAGGTTTTGTTTCCATAGAAAGCCTTTAAAATCGGATGTAATAAGAAATATTAAGAAATTTTAATTTACAACATATTATAGACTATGGTTTTACGCGTTAATAAAACATAACATATTAATTTTATATGCAAATAGTCTAACAAACGTATTAGATTTTTTCCACTAATTTGTAAAAGTAAAGAGCTTAAGCGCTCATTATGCTATGTTTTTTGGCTTTTTGCCTACAATTAATTTAATTTTTTCAGCTATTTTTTCAATTGAAAGGATATGCGTGGCGCCTCCAAGTTTGATCGCTTCGCCCGGCATTCCATGAACTATTGAGCTTTCCTCGTCCTGTGCAATTGTAACCGCCCCCGCTTTTTTCAACAAAAGCAACTCTTCCGCTCCGTCTTTTCCCATCCCGGTTAATAGAACGCCAACTACATCTTTTTTATAAACCCTTTCAGCCGACCTGAAAAAATATGAAATTGAAGGGCGGACAAAATTCTCCTTTTCCTCATTGCTTAAAGCTATTCGGTTGCCGGTTATAATCCCAAGATGAAATCCATCAGGAGCTAAATAAGCATGTCCATTTAAAAGAGGATCGCCGTTTGCGGCCACCTTTACGGGAATGCCGGAGGTTTGATTAAGCCAGTTTACAAAACCGTTTATAAATCCCGCCGCCATATGCTGCACTATAATAACCGGAACGTGGAAATCAGGCGGCAAACCCGAGAGTATAGTCTGTAAAGCCTGAGGCCCTCCGGTGGAGGCGCCTATTGCCAACAGTCTTATTTGGCGGTCATTTATATTAGCAGAGTTTACCGGCTGCGCAGGCTTTAAAACCGTGGTTGCCGGCTTGTGAGTTGGATATCTCCTTATCACTTTTACTTCCGACATTAATTTTACAGTTTGTATTATATCCTGAGACTTGCTCTTGTAATCAGGGTGCCCAATGCCGAGTGGTTTTTCCAAAGCGGCGACAGCTCCAACTTCTATAGCCTTAAACGTCTTTTCAACCTCTTTTGGGTCCCAACTTGCGCTAACAATGACGACCGGCAGAGGTTCCGTCTCCATAATTCGTTGAGTGGTCTCAAACCCATTCAACTTAGGCATCATAATATCCATTGTCACTACATCCGGTCTGTTGTTTTTTAGAAACTCAAGAGCCTCTTCCCCATTTCCAACAATACCCATTACATTCAGTTCCGGATCTGAACTAAATATATGGGCCAAAAGCTCTTGCACAACCGTTGAATCCTCAACAATCAAAATGTTTATCATTTTAAATCTCAAAAATTATTTTAAATCTAAATCAGTCTCTCAATCGCGTCGATCAAATTACTTTGATCAAAATCGCTTTTTACAATATAGGCGTTGGCCCCCACGTCTATTCCCCGCTCTCTGTGTTCGCTTGAACCAAGCCCTGTTACAAGTATTACCGGGAGCTCGCTAAGGTTTTTATCATCTCTTATTTTGGCCGTTAAGTCAAACCCGTTCATTCTGGGCATCTCGACATCCGAGACGACAAGGTCATACTCTCCTTCCTTTAGATTTGTAAACGCGTCGGCTCCGTCAACCGTGGCTTTTACATTGTACCCCGCAAATTCAAGAATATTTTTAAGCAGCATCCTTGAGGTAATTGAATCTTCCGCTATTAAAATAGATTTCTTTTTTGCTTCAATTTCTTCAGGCCCCGCGCCTGAAGCCGGCAATATGCCCGAAGCGTTAACCGCGGATTTAACAAGATCATTCACATTCAATATTGCTATTGGTTTGCCTGTTCTAAAAACCGTCATTCCTAAAATATTCTTTATTCTCGAAAACTGTTTGCCCGGCGCTTTTATCAACACCTCATCCTCGTCAATGACATTGTCCACATTAAAAGCAATAAGGTTGTCTCCATCTGCAATAATTAATGCAATGGCATATTCTCCGTTATTGCCGCTGTTTTGTCCGGATTCCGCAAATGCGCTCTTTGATGCCTGAAATCCCAGCACGTCGGCAAGGCTCACAATTGAAACCTGCCTTCCGTCAATCTGCGCAGTCTCTTTATTGCCGGTTGTTTTTATCTCGCTTTTTTTAATCCTTACAATTCGTTCGACATTAACAGTGGGCGCCACAAATATTTGGCCGCCGGATTCGATAAATATGCCTCGGAACGTAGCTACAGTTAACGGCAGCTCCATATAAAACAGCGAACCTTTGCCGAGTGTAGAATTTACCGAAAGTTTGCCTCCAAGATTTTTAACGTTTTCCCTTAATATTGCAAGTCCCAGGCCTCTTCCTGAAATATCAGTTATTATTGAGCTTGTGGAAACTTTTGATTGAAAAATTAAAGAAAAAGCGTCTTCATTCTTTAGTTTACAAGCCTCTTCTTTCCGAATAATGCCTTGTTTGACAGCCGCGTTTTTAACTTTTTCCGCGTCGATTCCTCTTCCATCGTCATTTACTCGTATTTCAACCTTTTTGCCGTCCGCTTGTTTTATCGACATCGTAATCTTTCCGCGCGTCTGTTTATTGCGGCTTTTACGCTCGTCAGGCGATTCAATTCCATGGTCTACGCAATTTCTTAATAAATGGATAAGCGGATCTTTCATGCCTTCAAGGATGCGCCTGTCAACTTCAACCTCGCTTCCATGGATTTCCAACTCAACCTCCTTTCCCTGATCCCTTGCTAAATCTCTGACAAGTTTGGGAAATATTTCCAGAAGCCATGAAAATGGAAGCATCAAAACCTTCTTCATGTCGTCAAGAAGGGTGTCAATCATTATATCTGTAGAGTTATGGTCGTTTTTTGCGTACTTAGCGGCTGTCGCAATCTTGCTCTCTATAGATTTCATGTAATCATAATTCCAATCAAGAAAATCAAGTATTTTGCCGTATTTGGATTTTTGAGGAGCAATACTTGCGTCAATGCGGATTTGAGTTTGCCGTTCTTCGGTTCTCAACTCCCTTACCTCTTTTTTATATTTAGCCCATTCATTTTTCCATGAATCAAGCATGGCCGAAACATCGGAAAGATCGCTAATCATTTGATGCGACCCTGTTTTTATTGTAAGCATCTCTTCCGCCTGCAACAGCATTGCGTCTAGCTTTGAAGTTGAGATTCTAACCATTTGAGAAAGAGCTTGTTGCTTTTTTACCGAAACGGATGGTTGAGTGGCTTGAGTTTCAGGTTTCTCTTCCTCTCCCTGAGATAGCTCAGGTTCTTCATCTGTTTTTTGCGTCAGGGGCTCGGCTTCGATTGGTGATTTTTCGACGGTTTCCTGTTTAGCCGGTTCAACGGGCTTTTCAAACTCAGGTTGCGCCTCTTTCGCCTCGGCATTCTTGTCGTCAATAAAACGGCTCTCCCCGGCGGCAATCTTGTTAAGCTGTTGAATAAGTTCAGGGATTTTATCCTTGTTAAAACCTTCTCCAATATCTTCAGGAGGCGCAATAAGTTTTTCAAGGCAATCAAGCGAGTTGTATAATACGTCGATTAATTTTGAGGAAATGCCTGGTTCGTTTTGCTTCAGAGACGCAAATACGCTTTCAAGAGCCTGGCAAATCATCTCCACTTCGCTCATATTTACCGCGCGAGCGGCGCCTTTAAGACTGTGGGCTTCGCGAAACACTATTTCTATCGCGGCCGCCATGGCCTCGCTATCGTCTGCCTTTTCTACTTCAGCGAGACCGGACGACATTGATTGAAGGCGCTCGTTGGCTTCCATCTTAAACGCGGCCTGCAACCTTTTTAAAAACTCTTCTTCCTTGTTATCCATGCTTAGTTTAACAACTTAATAATTAAAACCTTAGACTTTATACATTGTTACAAGCGCAATTAGCTTCTGGCCCAACTCGTCAAGGTTCCGGGCGGAAAGCTCAAGCTGTTTGGTAGACTCCACGCCCTGATTGCTTGCGTTCTTAATATTGTCAATAGCCGACACAACCTGATCCATGCCGGTTAATTGCTGTTGGTTTGACGTCGCTATTTGTATGCCGGCCTGCGCAGCCTCCGTTATGCTGTTTGATAATGCCATGATTGATTTTCCCGTTTCCGCCGAGAGCTTTACACCCTCTTCAACCGCTTTGCTTCCCTGTTCCGTTACCATTACGGCCGCGCTGGTCGCTTTTTGAATCTCGTTTAGTATGTTTTTAACCTGAGTTGTCGCGGTTTTTGATTGTTCGGCAAGGTTTCTAACTTCTTGCGCGACTACCGCAAAACCCTTTCCATGCTCGCCGGCTTTTGCGGCTTCAATAGCGGCGTTAACCGCCAAAAGGTTTGACTGTTCCGCTAAATCGTCAACGCTGGCGATAATCTCTCCTATCGCCTGGCTTTGATCGCTTAGCCTTACAATGCTTTCAGCTATTGAGCCCATCTGGTCCCGAATGGTTGCCATGCTTCTTGCTATATCATCAGTAGACTTCTTTCCTGACTGTGATACCTGGGCCGCTCTTTGAGCCATGTCGGCGACATGTTTCGCTTTTTCCGAAGAGACTTGCGCTGTTTGTTTCACCTCTTCCGCGGTTGTTGTTGTTTCGTTTACAGCGGCCGCCGTTTCAGACGCGCTTGAGGCAAGCTGAGTTGTGGTGGCAAGTATCTGGCTGGCTGACGATGCTAGGACGTTGCTGCCTTCAGTGACCTGCAACGTAATACCTCTTAGATTATTTATCATCTCATGAAATGTTTGAGTCAGCACGCCTATTTCATCTCCCCTGTTGTTGATCGACACGTCTATGGTTAAATCGCCTTTGCCGACCATGCCGACCTGATCTGAAATTAGTTTGATAGGATTCGCGACTCCGCTGGAAATAAAATACGCGATAAGGGCCACTACTACCATGACGGGGATAGCAGTCCATATAATCCAAAGCCCCAGAGTCTTGACCGGGGCGAATGCCTCCGCTCCGTCAATTTCCGCCAAAAGCGTCCACCCTAAACCAAACTCTTTGTCCATCGCAAGTCCCATTGACGCCCCGACTATAGGCACGTCTCTATAGTCGGGATATATTCCGGTCATAGTTTGTCTTTGCCCTTGAAAAAGTTTTACAGGTTGAGTGTCTACCCTTTGTTTTAAAACCACATCGTTCATAAACCTGGAGTCTGATATCATGTAGCCTTCCCTGTTTACAATATAAACCTCTCCCGACACTCCCATGCCTTCCCTGTTTGTGGTGATTGAATTAAGCCCATCGGCTTTATAATAGTTTATAATAGTGCCTATGCGTTCGCCGCTATTTCTGTCTGTAAGAGGAGCGGATGAGGTAAACAAGGCTTCCTTAACTCCGAAATTACTTGAAAAGACTATATCGCTTAAATACCCGCTTCCGTAATTAAGTTCTTTTGTCCTTAAAAAAACTTCTCCCTGTGCCTCGTCCTTCCCTATCTCTTCATTTGTTGTGGAGCAAACTATGATTCCTTTTAGATTTATTATATTAATGCCTATAATATCTTTGTCCAGGGCCATTTTATTTGCCTTTAAATGTTCGCTAATGTCTTCGGCCACGTCTTTTCTGTCGCCGGGAAAGTTCGGCCCTATTGTGTCAAGGAGCACAAGGCTGTCTCTAATAAAACCGTCTGAGGCAAAATCAACCGCGCGACCGGCCTTAGCCTTTAAATAGACAACTATTGCCGCTTCGCGCGATTGCGCCACTGTTGTAAGGCCGGCAAGGTGGGTATTTTGCAAAGCCGTTTTACCGGACGAGTAGCTTAAGTAACCCACAATAGCGATAGGAATGAAAGAGACCAGCAATAACAAAACTATTAATTTGGTTTTTAAACTTTGAGTACTGGAATTTGCCATTTTTTCTCCTTTTGTTAATTTAGAAATCAATTTCAAATATTATTTAAGTTCGGGCCTCTATAAAGCGCGGCTAAATAATGTTTATAATTTTGAATTAAACCTCTTCATGCACAATAAGTTTTTTGTCTTTCAAAAACTTATGGATGTCAATTACAACGACCCTGTCGACGGTCACGCCTTTTATATATTCCGCGCTTATGCCGGATATGGTTACCGGGGCGAGCTTAATATCATCACTGCTAAGCGATCTTACTCCAACAATGCTATCGGCAAGTATGCTCAGCTCCATTTCTTCCGTCTGCACTATGATTGCTTTGTTCAGGTCTGTAATTCCTTTTTCAGGCAGATTGAAAAATTTCTTAATGTCTATAACGGAATAGATTTTACCGCGAATATTAATCACCCCAAGCACAAACGGCAACGAGCACGGCACGGGTGTAAGCTCTTTTATCTTATAAATTTCATTGACAAACTTAAGCTCTACACCGTATTTCTCATACGCGACAATAAATTCGATAATTTCTACTCGCTCCGCTCCTTCGTCTTCCTTTTCAGGTTCCAGCGCCAATATTTTTGCTCTGGATTTAAGGGTCGCGTTTAGCTTTTCAGCGTCCGGTTTAAATCCGCGCTCTAAAGCGTTGCCGGCTGTCTTGAGCTTTGCCTTTACTTGATCCCAGTCTATTGAATGTTTATTGTTTTCCAATTGCCGCCTTAATTTCTATTTTGAGTCAATGAGTTAATAATTTCAGCAAGACGCCCCGCTGTCATGCCTTCTGAATGCGGGAGGATTTCGTTGGATTTATAGTTGTTTAAAATTGTTCGCGTATTTTTAAAATGTTTTTCGGACTCGCTTGACTTTCCCTGTTGATTGCAAAGGCTGCCTAGCATAAAATGAGCTAAAACAAATTCATGATCCAGGTAAATCGTTCGCTTTAATGACTTTACAACATCGTCATGCCGGCCTTGCTCCTGCAATATAGAGGCCTTTAAATAATGACAAATAGGGTTCATTTTGTCTTGCTTCAAAGCTTTGTCGTTCCATTTTAGAGCATCGTCAAATTTCCCCAGATTTGCGCAAGCCTTTGCCAAAAGGGTAAAGGCTTTAAGGCAATCCTGATTATGCGCAATAAACTCATGTAAAAGTCTTATTGCCTCGTCATAGCTCCCATTCTTATAAAGATTCAACGCCTTTGAGTAATAATCTTTTGTGTGATCTTCCTCTATTGCATTTAATGTTTCAGGTTGATTAAAATCATCGCCAATTTTGGTGGTTGAAAGGGCGTCAAAAGATGTTGGCCCTGATAGTTCAGGAAGGTCCAGGCTCGAAGCTCCTGTAAAAGAGCCGTCGCTAAAAATGTCTGTTTTAATACCGGAGTTGTCAATAACATTGGACTTGTTTACATCTTTCTTAAACAGCGCGCATCCGGGAAAGTGAAGATCTACCAGCTTCGGATGAGAGATCGAAGATGTTTCAGTTGGGCTTACTATTAGATAACCGCCGTCAACAAGGGAACCGTAAAGTTTGTTAACAACATTGTCAATTTGTTGAGGTGTAAAATAGATGAATACATTTCGGCAGAAAATAACATCTATGCCGTCCGTATTGTTTAAAATAGAATTCGCGGCATAGGGAGAATTATGAAAAGGGCTTTTTACCAGATTTATATGCGAAAATGTCGCCATTCTTTTTATATCAGGGGATATTTGGTATTGGCCTTCTTTTATCTTAACAAAATATTGTTTTTTTATATTTTCATCAGTGTCGCGGAACGACCAATCCCTGTATATGCCGTTCCTGGCTTTTTTTAAAAGGTCTTTGTTAATATCAGTTCCTATAATGGAAATATCCCAATCTCTAAAATCAAGAAGATGCCGGGATATAATGATTGCCAGTGTGTAAGGTTCTTCACCGGATGAGCATGCGGCGCACCATATTTTTAGTTTTTTTTTGCCGCTTTTGCGGGATTGAATCAGCTTTTGAAGTATATGTTGCTCAAAAATATTCAGAGCCGTTTTTTCTCTGAAAAAATATGTTTCGCCTATGGAAAAAAGCTGCAGCAACGTCTCGCGCTGGTTTTTATTCAGAGATGAGGCTAAAATTTCACCGGCAAACCGCTCAATGTTATCAAATTCCAGAACTTTGCCCGCTTGGTTGATTATGCGCTCAAGATCGTTCCACCTCTTTTGGGGGAAATTCAATCCCATCTCTTCCGCAATCCATCCGCTAAGTTGTGAAAGAAGCTCCTCGGGAATTTCGCGCGGGTTTTTGCTTTGGTTAATTTTTAGAGAATTTGACATATATATTGTTTGCTGAAAATATCGGCGGCTTCAACTGTTCCCGCGGCAATAGCCGGCTGAAAGCGTTTTCCGGTTAAATTGCCTCCTGCAACATTTCCTCTTCGTCAGGATAGAGAAAGTTGTCAAGATCGTGGATAAAAACCATATCTCCGTTTAATTTAACAATGCCGGCGACATGCTCCAGATCGTCTATAACGGTTTCAGGCTTAACAACCTCCAGCTCAGCGCTTTCGATAACATTTTGAACCGCGTCGACAACCATGGCGACCGTCCTGTTTTTTGCGCGAGCGATAATTATTTGGTCTTTAAGGTTTAAATCTTTCTCAGGCAAATTAAACCGTTTACGAATGTTCAGCGCCGGGGCAAGAATCCCTTTTACATTGATCAGTCCGTAAACAACCGCAGGCGCCTTAGGCAAAGGCGTTATTTCAACCGCGCGCACGACCATTTCAACTACTGAAAGGTCTAACGCATATTGACGATCATCCAGCAGGAAAACAATTAAACGTTCAGGTTTTTTCATGTTTAACCTATTATGGCTTTAACAATTAGAAGCTTTAGCGACAGACACTTTAAGGTCGTTAAATGTGAAAGGCTTGGTTATGCAAATAATGTTGTTGTCTTCCACGAACGATTTGGTGTCAGGATTCATCACGTCTCCGGTTACCGCTATGAACCTCTTTTCCAGATCCGGCTTATGTAGTTTTATATAAGCGTAAAACTCCTTGCCGCCAAGGCCCGGCATTTTTACATCGCTTATTATAATGTCGTAACTGTTTGCGGCCAGTTTGTCAATTGCGTCGTCAACTTTCATAGCCACATCGCAAAGGTGCCCTTCCGTTTGAAGCAATGAAGAGATTGAGTCAGCCACTGTTTTTTCATCGTCCACAATAAGTATATTCATGTTCGGCACTTTTGTCACGGCTTCTTCAATTTTATGGACGGCGCTTATCTCGCCAAATCCTTCGCTTTTTAGAGGCAGCTTGACATAAAAAGTGACGCCTTCGCCTTTTTTGCTGGTCACGTAAATATCGCCGTCATGCTCTTTAATTATCCCGTAAGAGACGCTAAGTCCCATGCCTGTTCCTTTGCCGACCTCTTTTGTTGTGAAAAACGGATTAAACATTTTCTTAATAATATCATTTGATATCCCTTGCCCAGAGTTATGAAGGGATGTTATTATAAACTCTCCCTGTATTTTCGTTGCTACGGTAAACACCTTTTTGCCGTCATATTCCACCAACGCCTGATAAGCATTGTTTATGATATTAAAATAAACCTGCTGTAGCTGGTACATATCAGCGATTATTTCAGGCACCCTCATATCAAAATCCTTTACTATCTCAATGTCGTTTGTTTTCATGTTGTATTCATGCATCTCTATGGTTTGCTCTATCAGCTGATTAACGGCAACAGGTATTTTTTCAGGTTTATGCGCCCTGGCAAATGTCAGCAAATTTTGTATAATGCGTCTGGCGCGGTCGGTGTAGGAAAAAATTTTGTCCACATTTTTCCGGACATTGTCGGAAAGCCCCGGCTGTATCTGCAACAATTGGGTCAGGCCCATAACGCCGGCTAAAGGATTGTTTATTTCATGCGCAATGCCTGATACCATTTCGCCGATTGTAGATAGCTTTTCAGCGTGTAAAAGTTGTTGCTGAAGGTTGGTCTCGTTAGTGACGTCTCTAAGCACTATTACCACTCCTACATTCTGCCCTTCGCCTCTTATTGGGGCCAAAATCATTGAAAACGTCATTTGGCCCATTTCGTTGGTGATAGTTAGTTTTTGAGAGATATAATCTTTCTTATTGCTTAAAACCAACTGCATAGGCTCTTTTAAAAAGTAATCTCCAAGATGCGCTATAGGCTCGCCTTGTTTGCTGACGCTCAAAGGTTTTAGCAGTTTTTCGCCGGCGGGGTTTACCATGTCGATTACGCCCCTTGGGTCAATCATAATTACGCCGTCGACCATATCTCTTAAAATTGAAGCCAGTTTCCCTTTTTCATGCTCAATTAATGAGATCAGATGCTGAATTGAAATTGTGACCTGATTTGCCACAGTGTACAACATCCTGATGTGGTTGGCCTCAAACGCGTTTTCGTTGAATGACGATATATTTATAATGCCGACTATGTTCCCTTTTACTATTAAAGGCACATTAAAGTATGATTTGATTTTGTCATTTAACTGTTCGTTAACCGCCGGGCTTCCATCTTTATCGGCCAGGTCCTGGCCGGTGATGTCTACTATCTCTTTTCGGCACTCTTTATGGTTGTTTCCGGAAAGTTTAATGAAAGTCTCCATGAGAGAATTTTTGTAATACCCAAGCATCTCATTGCCGATAGGTTTTGTGTGTCTTATGTAAATCAGGTCGTCCGGGTCGTTGCAAAGCACAGCTCCGGCAATGTCAAAGTTTATGGCGGTGTGCAGCGGGTTAAGTATGAGCTTAAACAGGTCATCGTAATTCAAAGTGTATCCCAATTGCATTGAAATTTCCTGTATGGTTTTAAGCTCAAATACACGCTCCCTCTCTTTTTGGATCAGGGCGTTAATCTGGCGCATGTCGCGGGCGACAATAACAATATTTACCGCTTTGCATGAACTGCATGAAGACAACAAACTGAAATTCGGGCAATCATCAGGATGTTTTTTATGTTTGCATTCCCTTATTATAGAGGCGGATATGTTTACCGGCACGTTTTCGCCGTTTTTTGCTTTATAAGCTCCCTCGTGATTGATAAGCGCGTGGTCGTGCTTAATCAACTCCTGCAAACCCAATGCATCCAGAAACGGCATATCCTTTGCGAAGATAGTGGAAACCGGTTTATCTATCAGATCTTCATCCCTTTTATAACCCAGCATATCCAGAGTTGCGGGATTTATCTTTTTTATCTCGAAATTTATGCCGGTGATAATAAGGGATTCATGTATGCCGTGAAAAACCTTTTCCATATAGTCTTTAGAGACGGTTACTTTCTGGATATCGTCGCACATTTTATTAAACGACGAGGATAAAGCCCCTAACTCATCATCGTCTGTTTCCTCAAGCCTGTGCCCCATATCGCCTTCCGCCCTTTTTATTGTGGCGATTGAGAGGTTTCTGATAGGCAGGGATATCTTTCTGGCGACTACAGATGACACAAAAATAACAATGCCGAACGCGACAATGCCCAACGTTATCAATTGAGCTTTTAATCTAAATAACGGCGCAAAGGTTTCCGCAACGTCTTTTTCAGCCAGGATCACCCATTTCAGCTCGCCAACATATATTGAAGCGCCAATAATTGACTCCCCTCTATAGTCATCATATATGCCGACCATCTCCTCGCCGTCATTCAGGGCCTTTCTGACCGGCTCCGTGTCTACTTCCTGCTTTAAAACGGCGTTTTCCTGAAATCTGGAAACGGTAATCATCTTTTTATTTCCATTTACTATATAAATATCTTCGGTTGAGTTGGAAAAAGGCAGGTCGTCTTTTTGCTCTGCGGCATTATCATTTTTAGAGGTTCCGTAATAATACGCGCTAAACAACGAACCGGTCGAGACTTTTTCGTACTCTTCAATCCAATGGCTACGCGTTATATCCGCAAGCGAGCTGCCGCTCATAGTGTTTACGATTACGCCGTGGAAATCGCCGGTCTTTTTGTCAATAATAGGCGCCGAAACTTCAAATACAGGCTCAAAAAATGTTTCGGAAAAATGGATATCTCCTAAAAAACCTTCGCTTTTTACCATGGCAAAGTAATCTTTATTAGATGTGTCCGCCCCTATTGTTGTCTTATTCGTGGCAAATACCACTATGCCCTCGTGGTTTAGAACCCTAATGCCAAGTATGCGCGGGGAGTATAAAGACATTTTGTTAAGAGTGATATGCTCGTTTAATTGCTTTACGATTGAGGCCCGGTCCGTGTAGGGAAGGCTTAAATCCTTAAGGCTGTTAATAATATGCCTGTCGGATGCAAAATCTCTTGCTATGTTTTTTTGGGAGGTTAAAAATGTATTTAAGTGCCCTTTCAGGGCGATTGCGGTCTGCCGCAGATGATTGATTGTCTGTTTCTTTGTTTCATTTACCGCGCGATAATAAGCAGTGAAAGTGATGATAACCAATAACAAAATTGTGATGGTTAGAAACGAAAACAACAGCTTTCTGTCTATGCGTTTAAATAATGCCATAATTATATGTTTCGCAGTATCTTATATAAAATTATGAAAACCGAATCTGAATTTAAAAAGTTTAAATATTATAACATAAATAGTCAAGGAAATACCTATTTGTTGAGTTAATTTTGTGTTTGGAAGATTTTGCGATTTTGCTATAATGCAACTTTGACACCAGCGTCGGTTTTCAGGGCGCTCCGGCTTTGGATTCTAAAATCTGAGAAATATTCGTTATACGCTCTTTTTTCGTCGGTTTTGGAGAAATGGCTGTAAGAAAATTTTAATATAAAAACAGGGAAATATATGGACAATGTCCTACTTTTAGTTGAGCCTGATGTAGAACAGGCAAATGTAATTAAAAGCTGGCTGAAAGAGACCGGCTACACCGTTAGCGTCGCTTACAGTTTAAAGGAGGCTTTTTCAAAGATTAAGATAAAACCTTCTTTATACTATCTTTGTATTCTGGACGCCGATTTTCCGGGCGGCATAACAGAAGGCCTTGAGGTTTGCCGAAGGCTAAAATCAGATGAAGTGACAAAAAACGTGCCGCTGGTATTGCTTACTTTTCGAGGCAGACCGAATGATATTATTTCCGGATTGGACTCCGGGGCCGACCTCTTTTTATTAAAGCCGTTTGAAACTGATTATTTTTCAGAGCGAATAAGGTTTATAATTGACGACATGCAGTCTAAAAAGTATATGAAAGGGGTTATCGACCTTGCGCTGATTGAATTTTTGTTATCTTTAAAAGAGGGCGGCGACAAGTCGCGGTTTTTGATTGCCTTGTCTAAAGGGTTTAATCGCGTTATATGGAACAAAATCTTTCCAATAATGGGATTTATGCCTCTTCAGGTCACTCTGGAAAGAGCAAAAAAAACGCTTGGAGGAAAGTATAGCTTTGTTGACGGCTTCACAGCGACCGAAGGAGGCATACAGATAGACGATGCCGCATCCGGAGTTGAAAATATTTCATGGGATGAAATTGCCGAAGGTTTTATGCATTTCCTCTATCATTTTTTGGATATAATAGTCACGCTTACCGGAAATATAGTCGCCGATATGGATATGTTAAAAAGATGGGATGAGAGATTCATTAAAAGCGGTCGATAAACCGCCTCCATCCTCCGTTATAAAACGTAATTCGCGTTACACCGCAAAACAATCGTCGTTCCAATCTTCATTTCTATTGAGCAGCCTTTTTGGCCTCGTCAAATTTTACGCTCGCCTTTTCATGAAATCCCTGATTTTGATATATAATGCCCATATTATAATGTATAGCCGCAATGTTTTTTGGTTTTAAAGCAATTGCGTTGCGGTACGCGGAAATAGCGTTTACATCCTCGCCCACTGCCTGATAAGCGAGCCCAAGATAGAAATGTAAATATGGGTCTATAATATCGGCCTCAGCGTCGGCAAGCTTTTCGTTTATAAAAATCGTCTCTTTATAATTCCCCATACGGTAGAATTTTACCGAAAGGTCCTGGAACACTTTTCGCAGATAAAGATGGTCGGACGCAAGTTCCCATGCCGTCAGGTACTCCTCCTCAGCCTCGGCCAACATATCTCTATAAAAGTATATCATTCCTGCGATGATGTGGCGCGCCGCGTCCGAGTAATAGCCCGCGTCTTTAAGCTCGGCGTTCTCAGCTTCCTTTGATTCTAAAGTTGAGGGGCGGGCATATTTTCTACCGTTAAAACTTACAACATTGGCGACGTCGCCTTTTAAATTCGCGGCGATTGAAAGATTTTTAAGCCCGGGATGAGTGAACCCTTTTTTTGCGCTCTTTAAGTCTCTATCCTGTCCGGCGAATATGTTTTTAGGGGAGAAGAACTCTATTACAGGCAGATTATCAGTGTTTATAGCCCCCTCTTCCGCAAACGCTTCTATTCCGCCCTTGTCAGTTATATAAAGGCTTAACAGCTCTTTCGGGCCTCCAATAGCGGCGGTTTTCAGTTTGTTTCTCATGTTGCCGGCCCTCATATTGCCGGCAAGATAAAAAGGATCTATCATCTGTTTGTGATTTGAGCCGATCAAACCGCATATCAAACCCCGCTCAAAATTGCAAAACCAGAGCGTTGCATGCGGAAACGCCTGTGTAAATGTTTTACAAATCGCCTTAAACTCCTTTTCAGACATCTGGTAAAGCGGCAACCATTGGCAAAACAGCCCATCCTCAAGCAAACGCTCCCTGCATACATTAAAATGCTCTTTTGTGTAAAGCGATCCGGCTCCGGCGTGGTACGGCACAAACAGATCTGAAATGATAACATCGTATTGCTTTTTGTTCAGCAGCAAATGGTTTCTGCCGTCGCCAATTATTATATTAAGTTTTTCGCTTTGCCATAAAGCCCCGTTCTCATTAGCAAAATATTTTTGCGCGGCCTTTGCCACGTCGGATATCACCTCAACGCAATTAACCGTCTCCGTCTGTTCATGCATGACTGCGGCGGCGGCGGTAATGCCCGTGCCCATGCCGATTATCAGCGTCTCTTTCGGCTCCCCATGAAGCAGCAGGGGGATGTAGCCCATGCGCAGTTGGAGCGGCTCGGCCACGCTTGTGCCCAACGTATACCTGTTGTTTACCACAAGTTTTCTGTTGCCGTCTTTTTCGCGCGTTACCGATACCGTGGCGGCCGCAGCCTCCTTATAATATAGCAGCTCGTTATTTTTATCCCACACCCGTATGTCTTTAAAAGAGCAATAACATCCAATCCCAATGGCCGATACGCACAAAACAGGGGCCAAAACCTTTCTTGCCGGGTGAGCGTTGCCGCCCCAAACCTTGTTGCGCTTATCGGCAATGCATAAGAATATTAAACCTATGCAAATGTTTATTCCCCCTAACAAAAGCTCGCTATTTTTAAAACCCAGAGCAGGTATTAATAAAACGCCCGCAACCAACGCCCCAATAATCCCGCCAACAGTGTTTATAGAATAAATGCTCCCAATTTTGCGTCCAAGGATTTTTACATCGTTTGTAATAATTTGACCCACAATAGGCAGCGTCATGCCTATCAACACGCTGGGCGCAATCATAATCATAAACGACAGGGCAAATTCAATTTTAACATTGCCGCCCCAGGTCATAGCTCCGCCGTTAAAGGCGTTGGAGGATCCCAGCCAGGCCGAAATATCAGGTATTTTATGAAAAAGCAATATCAACAATATCGTTGAAACCCCGATGCCGAACTCCACTATGCCGAACAGCGCAATAGGCTTAACCCCTTTTCTAAAAAATCTTGCGGCGATTAAAGCCCCAACTGCAATGCCCGTCAAAAAAGTAACCAGCATTGTAGTAAAGCTATAAATGCTGTTTAAAAATACTAAAGAGAGCATGCGCGTCCATATAATCTCGTAAGCAATTGAGGTAAAACCTGAAACCCCGAAAGCTATCATAAGCGCGTTGATTATCGGTTTCGGCAAATCATTATTTTTACGCGTCGCATTGCCTGGTTTTAATGTTGAACGCGCTTTTAAAGTTCGCTCTTTTACGGCTGATTTTGCGCGAGACGATTTTTGTTTGCAATTTTTGTCTTCAAGTTCATGCTCTGTTGCAGTTTGCGGCTCTTTTTCATCCGCTATGTTAAAAACGCTCGTTTTGTTCAGTATTAATGCCGCCACGCCGATTGCCAGGTTTATTGCCGCCCCAACGCAGATGGTTTCAAATACCCCCAAAGTACCAACCAGATAGAAACCTGCGGCCAGGCATCCAATCGCCGCGCCTGAAGTATTAATGCCGTAAAGCAGCCCAAGCCCCTGTTTAACCTTCTGATACCGGCTTATAAAGAACTTGCTTAATATCGGCAATGTCGCGCCCATAAGGGTCGAAGGTATAAGCAAAATGGCAAACGATAAAACAAACCGGGCAATATTTAATGTTACGGGAGAGCCTCCGGCGCTATGATTAAACCACACAAACAAGCTTTTCAGGCCCGGCATTGCCGCATAAACCATTACCGCCGAGGCCGCGATGCCAAGCTCCAAGTATGCGTAAATCAAGATTAGCCGACTTTTAATATGCGGGTTTGCGATAGCTCCCGCTTCATCGACAGGCCCGGCTCCTGCAATGTCCGCGCGCTTTCCGGCTAAAAAGCCGCCTAACGCCAACCCCGCAAAAAAGGCCCCAATAACGGCGCTGACGGCGTATGTTGTGATGCCGAATACGTGGCCGAACATCCTGATCCACGTCACCTCATATATCAAACCGCTAACCCCCGACATAAAAAACAGGGCAGCAACTATTATTTTAGCTGAAATCTTCATTTAATTTTCAATTGATAAATCAATCATCTCTTTTGTATCATAACAACCTAATTTTGATGCCCAGGCTTCAATCATAGTAAATTTATGCCGGTTAAACGGCGGTTAAAAATTAAATGCCGCGCAAGGAGGTTTTATTGATATGGCGAAAACATACATTAATGAACTAAGCAAATTTGTTGACAAAGAAGCAACCATAACCGGCTGGCTATACAATAAACGATCCAGCGGGAAAATGCAATTTTTACAATTAAGAGACGGCACAGGCATAGTCCAGGCAGTACTCTTCAAAGGCGACGCAGACGAAGAGCTATTTAAACTCTGCGGCGCCATCCCGCAAGAGTCATCCATAAAAGTGACCGGATCGGTTAGAGCGGATACAAGGTCGCCCGGCGGTTATGAACTCTCGATTTTAAAAATTGAAGTCGTTCAGGAGGCGCACGATTACCCAATTACCCCACAATCTCACGGCGCGGATTTCTTGCTTACCAACAGGCATCTGTGGATACGCTCAAAAAAGCAGCATGCCACTCTCAGGATAAGGGACGAAGTTATTAAATCAATACGCGACTACTTTTATGATAAAGATTTCACCCTGGTCGACGCCCCTATATTTACCCCGGCCGCGTGCGAGGGAACAACCACCCTCTTTGAAGTAGATTATTTTGACGACAAAGCTTATCTTACGCAAAGCGGGCAACTCTATATGGAAGCCGCGTGCATGGCGTTCGGCAAAGCGTACTGCTTTGGCCCAACCTTTCGCGCTGAAAAATCAAAGACAAAAAGGCATCTAACCGAGTTCTGGATGGTTGAGCCCGAAATAGCCTACGCAGACCTTAACGATGTTATGGGATTGTCTGAAGATTTTGTAAGCTACATTGTTCAACGTGTATTAAAGAACAGAAAAGATGAGATTGCCGTGCTGGAACGCGACACAAAAATACTTCAAAATGTAACGCCTCCATTTCCAAGGGTTTCATATGACGAAGCCGTTGACATGTTAAAAAAGGGAGGCATTGATTTTAAATGGGGCGGCGATTTCGGCGCGCCGGACGAGACGTTAATCTCCGGCAATTTCGACAAACCCGTAATCGTTCACAGATTTCCGGCCCAGATCAAGGCATTTTATATGAAAAACGATCCTGAAAACAACGACCTCGCGCTCTGCGTTGACATGCTCGCCCCTGAAGGCGTAGGAGAAATCATAGGCGGCGGCCAACGCGAAGACGACCTTGAAATATTGCAGAAAAAAATCGCTGATCACGGTTTGCCTGATGAAGCATTCGGCTGGTATCTTGATTTAAGAAAATACGGCTCAGTCCCCCACGCAGGATTCGGCCTGGGCATTGAACGCATGGTTTCCTGGTTGTGCGGCTCAAGCCACGTGCGAGAGACCATACCGTTTCCAAGAATGCTTTATCGCATATATCCGTAGCCTGGCTAGTAAAAATTAAGAGTTAATTCGTTTTTGTTTTTTTGCATTTATCCTGTAAATCCTGTCTTTAGCTTTTGTTTTTGCCCTTTTATTAGTGTGGATTAGTGAAGATTAGTGGTTGATACGCTTTTGCCTTTTGCCTTGTCTGGTTTGTTCTGGTTACGCCTAAAATAACATGATAGAGCTTTTCCAAATCTCAAAATCTTTCGGAACCCAGGTTGTTTTAAACGAGTTCTCAAACAAGTTTACCGCGGAAAAGACACATATCCTTCTTGGCCGGTCCGGTTGCGGAAAGTCCACTATTTTACGCCTGATCATTGGGCTGGAAAAAGCAAACGCCGGCGAAATATCCGTTGACGGCAAAAACAACCATGAAATTAAAAACAGCGAACTGCCCAAATACTTCGGCTATGTTATTCAGGACAAAACCCTTATGCCGCACATGAACGCCTTTGACAACATCATGCTGCCGGCCAGGGCTCTCAAGATTGAATATGAAACGGTCAAAGAAAGGTTTAATTATCTTGAAGACCTGGTCCAGTTTGACAAAGGTTTAACGGAGAAATACCCCTCACAACTTAGCGGCGGTCAAAAGCAAAAAGCATGTTTAATAAGAGCCCTTATTTTAGATCCCCCATATCTGTTAATGGACGAGCCCTTTTCAGCGCTGGACCCCATGATCAGGTCCGCCTTGCAAAACGAGCTAAAAAAAATATTTCAAAAGGTTAAAAAGACCGTTATCTTTGTAACCCACGATCTAAACGAGGCCTCAGCCCTGGGCGACGAAATTGTTCTCTTAAACCAGGGAAACATTGAACAAAAAGGAGCTATGCGCGATTTAAAGGAGAATCCCGCCTCCGAATTTGTAAAGACCTTCTTCCAGGCGCAGGCGCAACATTTTTAACCGTAAGTAATTCGTCCTGTAGTGTAGGCGCGTCCTCGCGCCTTTGCGTTTAAGTGAGAGAGTTATAGCTCTCTGGTTGCCATACTGGGATTTGGGAGCCAAGTATAAAATCTATTCAAAAATTGAAAATTTTTACCAAAACTTTAGTTCTCTTTTAACTTTAGATCACTTTAGTCACTTTTCCGTGTTATGAAAACTATTTTAACTCTCATCCTTATCCTGTCCTCCTGCGATATCTGCTTTTCGCAGCCTGAACCAATCCGAATATCCTCAAAAAACTTCCCTGAAAGTTACATCCTTGCCGAGATATTTTCAAAAACAATCACAGACGGTTTTCCTGAACAGGAAGTCAAACTCAACCTTGGAATGGGCGGCACCGGCATTCTTTTTGAGGCCCTTAAAAGCGGCGATATTGACATCTACCCCGAGTACACCGGCACCATAGCCGAAGCAATGTTAAAACGGCCCGAGTTGACAACATTTCACGATATAACCAAGGCCCTTCTGCCTTTGGGTTTGGTAATCAGCCGGCCCCTGGGGTTTAACAACACATACGCCTTTGCCGTAAAAAAAAAGACCGCGCAAAAATATGGCCTGAACACAATAAGCGATCTGGCAAAGTTCCCTGACCTGCGGTTTGCTTTCAGTTATGAATTTCTGAAACGGTCGGACGGCTATTACGCCCTGGCTAAAGAGTACGGCCTTAAACATGAAGCTGTTCGCGGCATGCAACACAGCCTGGCTTACCAGGCAATAGAAACGGAATCGGTTGACCTTATAGATGTTTACACTACAGACGCAAAGATAAAAAAACTCGACCTGAAGATACTTGAAGATGATCTGGATTTTTTCCCAAGGTATGACGCCGTAATACTGGCCCGTGTCGATTTTGCGCGGAACAACCCTGCTGTCTGGCAAAAGTTAAAAGGACTTGAAGCCGGCATTGACAGTTCCAAAATGGTTAACATGAACGCCTTGGTTGATCTTGAAAAGCGCTCCTTTAAAGAGGCGGCCTCAACCTTTTTTGAAACAGGCGGCGCCTTTTCCAAAACAGGCGGTATTAAATACGGCCAAATATGGACAAAAACAAAAGAGCATCTTTTCCTTGTTTTCGTTTCCCTCAGCTTTTCAATTATTATAGGAGTAACCCTTGGCTGTTTTGCCGCAAGCTTTCCATGGCTTCGCCAATCAATATTTGCCGTAAGCGGCGTTATCCAGACAATCCCGTCACTTGCCTTGCTCTGTTTTCTCATTCCATTTTTAGGCATAGGCAAAGCTCCCGCATTAACAGCCCTCTTCCTTTACGGCCTCCTGCCGATAGTAAGAAACACTTGCTCCGGCATTGAATCAATTGACAACAAACTCAAAGAGACCGGCTATGCCCTTGGCCTTACAAAATTCCAGATTCTATTCTGGATAGAGATGCCCATATCCATGCCCGGTATTTTAGCAGGCATAAAGACATCCGCCGTAATCAATGTTGGCACAGCCACACTAGCCGCGTTCATCGGCTGCGGCGGCCTCGGCAGTTTCATAGTAACCGGCCTCGCCCTGAATGACATAAGTGTTGTCCTTCACGGCGCCGTTCCGTCTGCCATTTTAGCACTGATTTTACAATCATTGTTTGAATGGGTGGACAAGCTCCTGATACCAAAAGGGCTCAGGCTTGCGAATAAATAGTAAATTTAAAAATAGTGGCACAGGCATCCTTGCCTGTGTTTCAGTTGATTCCTATTTATTCAAATTTGCCATCTTTTTCAGTCCAATTTCACTCTTTTTCCTCATTTACTTATATTGTCACACTAATATTTGCAATTTATAGGGAATAGGAAATCTATATTTTGACGTTTTTGTCTATTAGTCGTGATTTTGCCCTCAAAAACAGGGCCAATTTTGAGTTAGTAGACAAAAACGCTATTTTTTAACTTTTCTATTCCACATATTTGATATTTTTACTATTTTTTTAGCGATTTTGTCTATTAGATGTTAAATTTTCAGTTTCTAACTTGACAGTTTGGTAATTAGGTGATATAAACATATATTACACAGGATGTTAAGTGTGTATATAATTAGTTTTTAAACATGATATTTTAATGTTATGACCGCTAAAGTAAAAAATTTCACGAAATTTATTGTCAAATCCAGGGAGTTTCTGGATACCCTGGGCAAGGAAGAAATAGTTCAAAGGAGCTATTTTGACCAGCTTGTCGCCAATCTGGACGACGCAAAGGTCGATATTATAGCCGGTGTCAGGCGATCGGGCAAAACGACTTTGCTTAAACAGCTTGCCCAACATCTTATCTTTGATTTGCCGGCGCCAAAAGCAAACATAATATACTTCAAACTTGACCACGACTATTTAGGCAAAATTGATTCATCCGATCTCGACGATCTGTTAAAGCTTCAAAAAGAGAAGCACCCGCCTGAAAAAGGAAAGATATACCTGCTTCTGGATGAGATACAGGAAGTTGAAGATTGGGAGTGGTGGGCCAAACGCATCTTTGACGATGAAAAAACGTTTAAACTAATCATCACCGGCTCGTCCGGCAAGATAAACCAGTCGTCCGCTTCAACCGCGCTTACAGGCCGCAACAATTTAATTACAGTATTCCCGTTTTCATTTAAAGAGTATCTGACCGCGCGCGGTTTTCAATATGAAGGCGATGAAAGCGGCCTGGCTTATTCAAACGATGTCCATATTGTAAAAAACCATTTTGAGGATTACATTAAGATTGGCGGCTTTCCTGAAGTTGCCGCTATACTGGAGACTGACGATATCAGGCGCGCTACTTTAAAAAGGTATTTTATAGATATCATTGAAAGGGACATCAAGGTTCGCGCCGGCAGTATTCGCGCGCCGTTTGCCCTTAAAAAACTGGCGGACTATCTTGCTAAAAATTTTGGCTCTCGCTTTTCCGCTCGATCTCTGAGCGATGCGGCAGACGTTACCGTAAAAACGGTTCAAAACTATCTGGAAGAGCTTAAAACAAATTTCCTTTTTACCGAACTTCCGTTTTTCAGCTATAAAGACAAGGTCAGGATGCGCGAAAAACCAAAGATATACTGCATTGACCACGGCATGGTTCAGGCAGCGGGCAATAGTTTGTTAAAAAATCGCGGCAGGATATTTGAGAATATATTTTTCATTGAACTGCTTCGCCGCGATATTGACGCCGCATACTACCTTGACAATTCAATGGAAGCGGATTTTACCGCATCATACAACGACAATGATATTGCCGTTGAAATAACTTCAACTGATTCGCCTGCGCCGGAGAAAAATGAGAAACTGCTTAAATTATGCGATAACTCTCAATTCTCCAAAGGCATAATAATCTCAGGCGACGAATACAACCCCAACCCCGCGCAGGGGATAGCCGTTGTCCCGCTCTGGCTGGCGCTGTTGCGTGAGGAAATATTTATTGAAAGCCGGGTTGCTATTTCTAAAAACCCAAAACAGACACAAGAGGCGCCGGTTACAGTTGGGCGCTGGACAGCAAGACCATCATACGAACAGATAGTTATTGAGCAGCGACGCGCAACAGAAACCGGCGAGCCGTTTCAGGAGATGGGCATAATGGCCCTTATCGACATTGTTAAGTTCACATCGCAGGTAAATAAATTTGGCGACCACAAGACTGTCCAATTCATTGAGTATTTTATCGCTGAATCCCGCAAAATAATCGACGAGAACCGTTTCGAATATATTAAAAGCATTGGGGACGCGATCCTCTTTTTCGGGCAAAACCCTAATGATCTTATTGAATTGATGCTCGACTTTTTTGTGCGCCGCCCAATTCCCGGCAGGTTTGGCTTTGACGCAAAACTGCGCATGATTGCAAATTCAGGGTTCTTCACATTTTTTAAAGGAAGCCGAGGCGAAAAGGCTGATGCAGCAGGGTCGGAGTCGATTAAAGCGTTTCGGCAGGAGAAGTACGCCGGGGCGTGCGAGCTGGTTGTGTCCGACAGCCTTTTCACCGGCTTAAAACCGCTGCTGGAAAAGAACAAAATTACGCATGTTAAGGAGATATGGCCCGACCCGCTAAAAGGCTTTGAGGCCCTGGGCCCCATACATAGCACATACAAACTTATACCGCCCAGGGAAGATAAGGTCGAAGGCAGACTCATTAGCGATACCTATAAAAAACGGCTTGAGACCCTGTTTGATTCGGTAAAGAAGATTCGCATCTTCGGCAACCTCTATCCTGATATTGAGATGGACGACAACTTCATAGACCTATCACTTGACACTGAATGGAAGATGGAAGGAGAGCGCGGCGATTTCAGGGAGTTTAAGGATTACAACAAAAGGCATATGATTGAAGATGACCTGCAAAAGGCAAAATGCCGCGACAATAACGCTATTAACGCAAAGGATATATTGAGCCGTTTTAACAAAGGGATAATACTGGGCGTTCCCGGCGCCGGCAAGACCACTATTTTAAAACATCTGGCGTTTCAGCTCCTTTTGGATTGTCGAGAGTCGTACCTTATATATATAAACTGCATGGATCTTGATCCCGCAAGTTTTAACGGGGCCGAAAAGCATGGTTCAATAAAAGATGTCCTGGGCATGCTCAGCCTGGCCTTTCTATTCCCTAAACTGGGAATTGAAGAGCTTACGGACGACCAGAAGGAAGAGCTTGAAATCGCATGCAACGACGCCATGTTTGCCTGGCAAAAGAGGGGGCTTACAATATTTATCGACGCCCTGGACGAGTCGCCGTCTATTGACGCAAAGGATTGGGTTGTAAACATAACCCAATTTCTAATGACAAAGATAAACAACCCTGAAAAGGAAGAGGATGAAGCCTCGGAGAACCGCGTCTTTATCTCATCGCGCACAGCCGAATACCACAGGGTTAGCCGCATCGACCAGCCTGTATTTCACGTCAACCCGATCACCATGCACCAGATGCAACAGATGGCGCGTCAATTCTACAGCAACAAGTCTGAAACCCTGAGGCTCTTTAACGACAGGATATGGCAGGAGCCGGTGGTCAAATCAATCGCCGGCACGCCTCTAACAGCCATGCTTCTGCTTGTCTATTTCGAAACCTATAAGGAGTTTAACCTTAGATATCCCACATACGATCTTATTGTAAAGTTTGTTATTTGCAAGGCGTGGATGGGGATAAAGACAGGGGATTTCCAGGGCGAGTACCGGGATATACCAAGTTTTTTTACAGAGTCGGACAGGGACGACTTTCTGGAAAAGAAGCCCGAGATCGCCAACCAATACAACGCACTCTCAAGCCTGGCATTTGAGACTCTTTTTAACTCTGATGAAAAACAAAAAGGCAGGACTTTACAAGAGGACGACATACTCGACCATTTTAGAGAGTGTTTAAAGGTGTATTACCGGGCAATTGAAAAAAGCGGCAGTCAAAAAATTGACAAACCGGATATAGAATCAAAAGCAAAAGAGTGGCTGAGGTTCTTTATAACCGAGCATATGTTTATATCCACGGGCCATAGAGAGTACCTGTTTATCCACTCCACAATAATGGAGTTCCTTGCGGCGCGTCATCTTGTAAACGCAATGGAAAACAGAAATAGCAGAATAAAGAGCAGCATAGTAAACGCTATGGCAAAGGATGTTGAACGCCACAATCTGGAATCGCTGCCCCTTGCTTGCGGCCATGGCGATTATAAAAAGGGCGCGGCCCTGCTTCAGTCCGTCAGCCAATATTTTAAGGACGCCAGATGGCCTTCCACACTCCCGTTCCGTTGCCTGTCGGAAGTAGAAGCGACTGAACGCAAAGCTCTTAACTGCCGTAACCTGAAAAAATATCGAGACAGGGAAGAAGAGGCAATAAACAGAGAGTTAAAGAGGAAAGAGTGGGTTTACCTCGGGTTAAAAAATATGCTTTTCAGTGATAATAAAAAGGAGCTGGAAACCTATATTAAAGAGTATGGCAATATAATCCCATTGTGTATGGATACTTTTTGGAAAGGGTACATTCTGAGTTGGGATAAAGAGATCTCGTCGGAAATTGTGGCAAGAAGGAAACTTTTTTTAAAAGCGACTATCAACATAGAACTCGTTAACAAATTGACCTCTCAAGGTTTAAATGAAGCAATGGATAAGATTAGGACTGTGAAAGGGGAAAAGATTCAATCCATTCTTAAATTAGATCTGCCAGGGTCACCGTTTGACAAAAACTTCAGTTATTATAAGGAAAATTCAGCCAAAGGCGCTCTTATTGGAATATACGGTTCTCCTAATTTAAAGCATTCTGGAGCTGTTGTCGCCGTTTCTTGCACTCCTAATGGTAAAACAATCATTTCCAGTTCTTTTTACAGTGGCCTCAAACTGTGGGACGTAAAGACTGGAAGGGAAATTTCCGTTTTAAGAGGCCATAAAAGCTGTGTAACATCGTGTGTATTCTCCTCTGACGGTAAAACAATGCTCACTGGTTCGTATGACAACACCATAAAACTTTGGAACGTTGAGACATGGAAAGAGATCCTTACATTTGGAGGGCACAAAGATTCTGTTGGTCCTTGTACATTTTCTCCTTGTGGTAAAACAATGCTTTCCGGTTCTCATGATAATACACTTAAACTTTGGAATATTAAGACTGGAAAAGAACTTCTCTTATTTCAAGGGCACAAAGGCTCAGTTTCTTCGTGCGCATTTTCTCCTAATGGCAAAACTATACTCTCAGGTTCAACGGATAACACCCTTAAACTTTGGAACGCAGAGACTGGCAGGGAGATTCATACTTTTGAAGGTCATAAAGATCGTGTAACATCGTGCGCATTCTCACCGGACGGTAAAACAGTAGTGTCTGGATCATATGACAACACCTCTAAACTTTGGGATGTTGAGACCGGAAAAGAACTCCTCTCCTTTGAAGCACACAATGGCCATGTTGAAACGTGTGTATTCTTGCCGAATGGGAAAGCTGCTATCTCCGGATCATATGACAGCACACTTAAACTTTGGAACGTTGAAACGGGTAGAGAACTGAGAACTTTTGAAGGTCATAAATCCAATGTTTTGTCGTGTGGCCTTTTCCCAGATGGCAAAACCGCGTTATCAGGTTCGTTTGATAACACCATTAAGCTTTGGGATATTGAGAATGGCAGAGAGATTCTCCCCTTTGAAGGGCACAATGGCAATGTTGAAACGTGCGCATCCTCACCAGACGGAAAAACGATCCTCTCCGGTTCATCTGATAACACTCTTAAACTGTGGAACGTTAAGACAGGCAGAGAGATTCTTACTTTTGAAGGCCATGAAGACCGTGTAATATCGTGTGCTTTTTCGCCAGATGGTAAAACTGCACTTTCCGGTTCTGGTGACCAAACCCTTAAATTGTGGAACGTTGATACAGGCAGAGAGATTCTTACTTTTGAAGGCCATAATAATTATGTATTTTCGTGCGCATTTTCTCCTAATGGCAAAACTGTGCTTGCTGATTCAGAGGGCAGTACACTTAAACTTTGGGACGTAGATACAGGTAGAAAGATACTCACATTTGAAGGACATAAAGATCCTGTAATATCGTGCGCATTTTCACCGGACGGAAAAACGGCTTTATCTGGCTCACATGATAATAACCTTAAACTGTGGGATATAGAGACAGGCAAAGAGTCGCTGACATTTGAAGGACATAAAGATTCTATAAGATCATGCGCGTTCTCGCCTGACGGAAAAACGGTACTATCCGGTTCACATGACAATACCTTAAAATTGTGGAACATAGATACAGGCAGAGAGATACTTACATTTGAAGGACATAAGTATCCTGTCACCTCTTGTACATTCTCTTTTGACGGTAAAACAGTTGTGTCCGGTTCTTTTGACGGTATCCTTAAACTTTGGGATACTGAAGCGGCTAAAGAGATTGAAACATTGCCGCTAAAATGGATGCCATGGCATATAGCCTTTTCAACAGCGAACCCTATGCATATTATCACTGCTAACGCTAACGGCACATTGGCGTTGTATGATTTGGGCAGGTTTTTGAAGGGGTAGACAACTATTCAGCGTGCTTGCCAATATAAAAATAATAATACATTCAGAACTCCTTACCTCGCGGAATTTAAATGAGACAAAAAGTTGTTTCGTAATCGTAATCTTAACTCATAATCTTAACTCATAATCTTAATCGGATATTAATGATTACGATTACGAGCACGATAAAGAAAATAGATGAAGTGATAATATTCGGCTGGTTGTTTTAAGTGATATCACGCATTTTGAATTTTATAAATAAAGCGCAATTAAAATCTATTTTTCAAAATCAGGAGCATCCTCTATTTCATCCCATGCTACGCCATATGGAAATCCACTGGATGTATATCCCGCTATAAAATAGAAATTCTCATCTGAATCTTCTAAAAACAGTTGCTGTTCTTCTTTTGCGATGTTTTGCTTTATCATCACAATTACGTCTTGCCTGTTCCAGCCGTTCATCGGATATGGAAATGCCTAAAAGACGCAGTTCAGTTATAGCGCAAACTTCATATTGCCCAAACCACTTCATATATTTCCGCACAACATTCTTGCCCTTACAACCTTGCAACCATAGCGCGCCTGAAGAGAGCCTTCTTTCACGAGCCATTCGTTTTCTGCGAGGGCCTTTATTTATATTTTTCTTCTTTTTAGCCATTCAAGTATATGTTTCATAACGCCAAACATTACAAATGCGGTTATTTTGCCCGTTTGGCTATAAATCCGGAACTATCTCCTAAATGGAATTTAAACCATCCTTCGAGTGTATTTTTATCTTTTAATTTTAACCAACCGGCGCCGGTCACAGGGTCGCATTCATTATCTCCTTCCCACGAAAAAACCAGTCTCTCGTCTGATTCACCCTTTAGTATCTCTCCGTCTATTTCGCCAGAAACGTAGCCAAACTGGAACTCGC
Source organism: Candidatus Anammoxibacter sp. (assembly GCA_021777105.1). Classification (GTDB taxonomy): domain Bacteria; phylum Planctomycetota; class Brocadiia; order Brocadiales; family Anammoxibacteraceae; genus Anammoxibacter_B. The sequence continues at coordinate 46,008 of JAIQZQ010000051.1, read as the reverse complement.
CCAAGCCGTCTGATTTAATTTTGATATAAGCCTGAACCTCCTCATTAAAATAGTCGGCATCCCACATGTCCATTTCCTGAATATGCCATATTCCTTTAAATTTCATATTGTTAGGCCTTTAAATTATGGTTCTATAAGCTCATTTTTACAGCTGCGTACTACTAAATAAATCAGGCATTTATACCGTTTTTTGCTCTTTTCGGACTATAGATGAAAGAGGGAATGGGAATGATTACAGAAATATCTTATAATTTGTCTTAAACACATTTGCTAAACGTTTTGACATAATTTTGCCTATTGGACGCCTTCCTGACTCCATTTTAGACACGTCAGCCTGATCTATGCCAAGCTTTTCAGCTAATTCAACTTGAGTCATTCCGGCGGTATACCGTTCTCCCTTTAAAATTGAGCCGGCTTCACTATTTTTTTCATGCAAGTCCTTGAATGCATTCATGCGTGTAATGCCGTCATCTCTTATTTCATAATCTTTTAAAAGCTTAACCACGCCTGTTGCCTTATCCTTGGGCACGGCAAAGCGTTTGGGCTTTTTTCCCATTACAATAATCTCGGTTTCATCAATAAGGCGCTTTTTCATGAGTTCCGGCATACCAAACCTCCACTTTAAAATTTGTCACTTTCCAGCACACTACATATGCAGGTTTTCCATGAGCATTCAAATGACAATGATAACTTCCTTTTAAAATACCCTTTAAAGGTCCATAGTTTTTATACTTGAGCCTTTCATCCGGCGTCCATGATTCAAGACGCGGACCAAACAATTCAAGTTTTTTAATAAAAGTGTCCAGCATATGGCGGGTCTTTACAGGCAACTTTTTCTGATTCTTTTTTGCTTGCCCCATTATCATTACAGTCCACTTCATTGCGCTATTATATGGTATTTATTGCCATATGGCAAAATTTAAATTGTAATCCACGTAAAAAAGCTATTAAAAAAAGCTGCATTTTTTTATAGACGCGTTTTTTACAACTATATAGCAAGTTTTGCGTCATTTATACACACCACTCAATCCCCCCTTAGAGGAGAATTATGCTTTGGAGGCGAATTGATCAATACGGAGTATTGTTAATGCCGGATGCGGTTCAAGTCTGGAGACATTGAACCAACACGTTAATTTTAAGCCTTTTATGATATTATGGAATTTGTTTAATGTTGGGTTTCGTTCCTCTACCAAACCTACCCCTCTCCTTTTAAAGGTGATGCTACTTGTTTTTGATCACTTCAATACTCAAAGTTGTTGGTAAAGATTATCGAAAGTTAGTGGTTTAAAAGCGTTTGTTTTTGCTTCTTATTACACATTTCCACACTTTTTATGCCAAAACTCGCATATATGACTCTGTTGATTTACCCTGTTTTTGAAAAGTTGCCAAAAATTAAGTCTTTTAATACTATCAACTTACAACATGCGATTTTTCAAAATAGCCGTTTTTTTGAGGTTAATCAACAGAGTCATATATAGGGAATAGAAATTCAATATTTTGCCATTCTTGCCTATCAGGCGCAATATTTGCCCTCAAAAAGAGAGCAAATATTGCGCGACTAGACAAAAATGTCCTTTTTTATCTTTTCTATTTCACATATTTGGTATTTTCGGACATTTTTGGGCATTTTTCGTCTAAATTGTCTATTAGCTCCTTAATTGCCCGCAAAAAGAGGGCATATTTGCATTTTGTATGATTCAAGCCGATTGTTGAAGAAGCAAAAGCGTTGCAATGATACGAAAAACAAAAAAACGAATTTCGAACCGCAGAATATCGAATGTAGAATCGTGAAGTAAAGGCGAAGAGCAGAGAGCGAAGTGCAAAAGGCAAGAATCTAAATCGACTCGTTCCCAAATTTCATTTGGGAATACAACTGTAATGAGGAACTCCTGTTTCTCGTTTAGAGTCGCATCTCATAACACGCGCAACAGGAGTTTGGCAGGCAATCGCGTTGCAGATTAATTGAAACACAGGCAAGGATGCCTGTGCCATTATTTATATGATTTAAGGGCTCAATTCAAAAATAACTTGGGTTTTCACTGTCATCTTAAGGCAAAGCGGTTCAGCGCTCATTATGCTTTTGCTAATTTTTTAGAGACGTTTTTCTTGATAGGTATCGCTCTTAACTGCAAAACAAAACCCATATAATTTAGAATCTTGTCAACTGTTTTAAGATTAGTGAATTCCCCCTCTTCTATTTTTGAAATATATTGGGGGCTAACCCCAATTTTTCGCGCAAGCTGTGTTTGTGATAAATTGTGTTGATCTCTATATTTAATTATCTTTGTTACAACATCAGCTTTTTCTGATATTAAATCATAACGAGCTTTAAGATCTGGGTTGGCTTCTATTTTGTCCTTAATGTATTTATCAACCTCTTTCATGGTTTAGGCTCCTTAAAAATTTACACACCCCTCGTTCCCCTCTTTTTAGAGGGGATGTTCGTAGAGCTTGCTCTTTCCAGCCTTTAAAGTTATGGATAACGAATTAGGATCGTCTTATATTTTTACCCCTTAACAAATTCCTGAACGTTTTCTTTCTGAAACTGCGGCAGGGCGAATGCTGCTTTGTGGATTGATTCGTTGTAGTATTTAAATTTAAGGCCTGATTTAGAAACCTTCTCTTCCTTAAAATCTTTAATTGGATGAAGCCCTTTTGAGGCGAATGTAAACGACCATAACCCGCCGGGATATGTTAGGTTGCTGAAGTTGTAAACGCTAACCACGTCGAACAATTTGCTTTTGATTGACATAAGTTTGTTTTGCATCTTGTTCTGGTACCATGGCGACTCGCCTTGCGAGACCACAATGCCGTTGTCGTTCAGGCAGTTATGGATATCACGATAAAACTCTTCGCCGAATAGGGGTTGCGCCGGGCCTATGGGGTCGGTAGAATCAATAAGAATTACGTCAAATTTCTCCTTTGTCTCTTTGGCAAATTTGACACCGTCGCCGATAATCAGGTCTAATTTGGGATTGTCCAGCTCGCATGAGCAGGATGGTATAAACTCTTTGCACGCGTGAACCACCATTTTATCAATTTCAACCATAACGCATCTTTTAACATCATGATGCCGAAACGTTTCACGCGCAGTTGCCCCGTCCCCGCCGCCGATTATCAGAACATTTTCAGGGCAAGGGTGAACAAACAGGGGGAGATGGGCGATCATATCGTGATAAACAAACTCGTCCCTTTCTGAAAGCATTACCAGGCCGTCGTTTAAAAGCATCTTCCCATGCCCTTTTGTCTCAACCACATCAACAGACTGAAATTCGCTTTGACCTGAAAAAAGCGTCTTTTCAACCTTGAATTTTAAACCCATTATGTTGTCGCACTTCTCCTCTATCCATAAATCTGATTTCATAATTAACCTCAAAATAGTATCGTTTTCAATGTAAATATGAATAATACCCTTTTTCGTTATACGATATTTAAGCCGCAGTATTAGAATATGCTCATAAATGTACGCAAAACAGAGGGCAAAGTCAATCACGCTCTTTAACTATTTGGCAAGTAATTGCAACAGTTATACACAATAAAATTGAATTTATAACGCAAAAACAGCGCTAATTGTCAATCCGATTGACAATTTACACTGTTTTTGAATACAATCATCACTTAAAATGGTTCTGTGAAGACCGGTTTATGTAACCATTGCAGCTTTTTGGAGTGAATTAACCGTGTTAATTCTATTATATACATTTAAATTTCACAGTCTTCATGGTTGGTTTTTAGAAAATAAGTATAACGATATCGCTTCATTTGAATTTATACAAACTTGAGATTGTATTTGTTTACACATTAACACGGTTAATGCACTCCATATTCAGCCTTTCAGGCTTTAGTGGAAAGATGTCCATTGAAGGCGCGGATTTGATAGTTGCAAAAATACAAAAATAGGAGAAAACAAAATATGAGAATAGATTCATTGCAGGATTTTTTAAGATATCTGGAGCAAAACGGGGAGTTGGCAAGGGTTAAAATGGAGGTTGACTCTAAATTTGAAGCGGCGGAGATATCCATTCGCGCTTTGAAAGAGGGCAAGCCCGCCATACTTTTTGAAAATGTTAAGGGGGCAAAATTCCCTTTGGCTATGAACGCTCTGGCCTCTGATAAAAGGATAGAGATGGCTCTGGGCAAAGATCCCGATCAACTGGGCAAGGAGCTTATAACGTTTATGGAAGCGGCTATGCCGCCAAAACCAAGCCTTCCTTTTAAATACCCGGACATGGCTAAACGCTTCTTTTCCACGCTTACAAAACGCGCATGTCATCCGCATTCGCAAGAGAATGTGACGCAACCCGACATGAACTCGCTGCCGGTTATAACATGCTGGCCGGACGACGGGGGGCCCTTTGTTACCCTGCCGCAGGTGTTTACTTACGATCCGCATGACGGCAAACGCAACGTGGGTATGTACCGCATGCAGGTGTTTGACGCAAATACTACAGGCATGCATTGGCAGATTCAAAAAGGGGGAGGTTTCCACTTTTATCAGGCTAAAAAGCTTGGGAAAGAATTTGAAATAGCCGTGGCGCTTGGGACTGACCCGGCGCTGTTGCTGGCAACCGTTGCGGCGCTTCCTGAAGGGTTGGACGAGGTCATGTTCAGCGGTTTCCTCAGAGGCCGGCGAACAAGGATGACTAAAGGCAAATCAGTGTCTATTCGCGTGCCGGCGGACGCTGAATTTGTGCTTGAAGGCAAGGTTGATTTAAATGAGTTGAGAATGGAGGGGCCGTTTGGCGACCATTTCGGCCACTACTCAAACGCGTCGAAATTTCCGGTGTTTCATATAAATACAATTACGCATCGCAACAACGCTGTTTATCCGGCCACGGTTGTGGGCAGACCTCCAATGGAGGACAAATATCTCGGCAACTCAACTCAACAGATACTCGGCCCGTTGATTAAGTTAATACATCATGAGATTAACAGTTTATGGGCATATTACGAGGCGGGTTTCCACAACCTGCTGGTTGTGTCGATTGAGGAGAGGTACCGCAAAGAGGCTATGAAGACGGCTCTATCAATTATGGGCGAGGGGCAGCTTTCGCTTACAAAATGTATTATTACGGTTTCATCCGATGTAGATCCGCGCGATTTCAGCGCTGTGCTTCGCGCCGTGCATGAAAATTACGACCCTCATTACGATTTCCTGATGATTCCAAAAGTCCCCCTCGACACCCTTGATTTTACAAGCTACAAGATGAACCAGGGCAGCAAAATGATTATTGACGCCACAAAATCACCTGGCGTAAGCGACAAGCCAAAAGAGAGCGCGCGAAAATCAAAAGAGGAAGTTGAGGCATTTGCAAAAAGAATAGACAACCGGATTACGGATTGCAAACTGTACGGCGATACGCTTTTGGTTATGATTGTAAAAGAGGGTGGCAAGGAGGTTGTGCGCAAACTGCTGGACAATCCAGACTTCACTGGCCCAAAAATAATCGCCGCCGTTAGCGACGATGTTGATATACATAGCGAGGAACAAGCTATTTGGGGGCTGTTTACCAGATTTGACGCTGAACGCGATATTGAGTTTACGGAACAGAAGCTGATAGGGATCAGCCCGATATTTAAAGGCAAAATGGGCATTGACGCCACATGGAAACCCGGATACCCGGCGCCGCTTGTAATGCCGGATGAGATAATGTCAAGGGTGGATGAAAGATGGGACGCTTATTGGAAGTAAAGGCGCGGAGAGCGGAGAGCATAAGCGATGGAACGCGGATGACGCGGATTTCCATGGATAAAAGCAAAAAGAAGTGACTAAAGTGAGCTAAAGTTAAAAGTGAACTAAAATTGTGGTAAAAATCATAGATTTTTGGGTATTTTAAAAGAGCCGGGCAAACTTATGGATCCATGGACAGTTATTATATTAATAGTGTCTCTTGTGTTAATGGTGGCGGGGATTGTGGGCATTATCGTCCCTATTATACCGAGCACGCCTTTGATTTGGTGCGGGGCTTTTTTGTACGCGGTTTATACCGGGTTTGAGGAGATAACGTGGACTATCCTGATAATTTTCGGGGCGCTTACAATTTTTACACTGGTTGTGGACTTTTTTGCTAATATTTATGGGGCAAAGAAGTTTGGGGCAGGCAAATGGGGTATTGCGGGCTCAACCATCGGCATGATTGCCGGCACGATAACAGCCGGAGTTATAGGATTAATAGTAGGCTCATTTTTAGGCGCGGTTCTGTTTGAGTTGATGCTGGGCAAAAGTCTGAAGACTTCGTTTAACGCCGGATTGGGCGCTTTTTTAGGATTCTTAGGCGGCTCATTTGCTAAACTTGTTATTGGGTTTATTATGATAGGCGTTTTTGTATGGAAAATAATTTAATACGAGGAACGCTAAGAACAGAACAGTTTTGGTTTATTCTTTAAACAATTCTTTATATACACATGAAACTAAAGATCAACGAGATATTTGAAAGCATTCAGGGGGAATCTATATTTGCGGGAATGCCATGCTCTTTTGTAAGGCTTAGCGGGTGCAACCTGCGATGCGGTTATTGCGACACGGGGTATGCTTTTGAAACCGGGGAGGTGATGGATATTAATGAAATTTGCGTTAAGGTTGAACAGTTTGGGCATAATCTGGCGTGCGTCACCGGCGGGGAGCCTTTAATGCAAGATGGGGCCGCAAATCTGGTGGCGCGGTTATGCGAAGCCGGATACACGACGTTGGTTGAGACAAACGGCAGCGTAAGGGTGGATTGTTTGCCGGAGAAGGCTATAAAAGTTATGGATATAAAATGCCCTGGCAGCGGAGTGTGTGACAAGATGGATTGGGATAATCTCTTTTACCTAAATCCGCATGATGAGGTAAAGTTTGTTGTGGGCTCTAAAGATGATTATGAATGGGCTCGGGATGTTGCCCGCGAAAACAATCTGGAAGAGAAGGTCAAGTTGCTGTTTGCGCCTGTTTTCGGCAGCCTTGAGGCGGCGGATATGGCGCAGTGGATGTTGACGGATAAATTAAAGGCGCGTTTGCAAATACAGCTCCACAAATATCTAAAGCTGAAATAGATTGGTTTATAAATTAGAATTGACGCAATTATTTTCAATTAAAAAAACAGGGCTTTGGGCTCGCGTAAAAATATGAAAAAAGAGTTAGCAATTGTTTTGGCAAGCGGCGGAATGGACAGTTGTGTTTCGACGGCTATTGCGGCGGTTGAATATGAGTTGGCGTTTTTGCACGTGAATTATGGTCAGCTTACCGAACAGAGAGAGTTAAAGGCGTTTAACGAAATTGCTGATTATTATGAAGTTGAAAATAACTACCGTCTGATTGCGGATATATCCTATTTAACAAAAATAGGCGGCTCAAGCCTGACCGACCGCAAAGTAGAGATGGATATGGACGGAGGCGATGATAATGGAACGCAGAACACATACGTCCCTTTTAGAAACACGCATTTTTTAACCATCGCGGTTTCCTGGGCGGAAGTAATCGGGGCTAAGGCAATCGTTATCGGCGCGGTTGCCCAGGACCAGCCGGGGTACCCTGATTGCAAACCGGAATATTTTAACATATTTAATAAACTTGCCGAAGCAGGCACAAAAGTCTCAACCAAAGTTAAAATAATTACGCCGGTTATAGAATTTACTAAAAACGAAATAGTAAAAAAGGGAACGGAACTTAACGCGCCGCTAAACCTTACCTGGTCATGTTACAAGGATAGCGATGTGGCGTGCGGCAAATGCAATAGTTGCGTTCTGCGATTAAATGCGTTTCAAAAGGCGGGAATTAAAGACCCTATTCAATATAAAAGCTAGAACATTCAAACGCAAAGATGACTAAATACGACTGGATGCAGTATTAAAAATCAACTACCCAACAACAGAAAAGTTACACCAGCATGTAACTTTTATAACAACCATCGTAACATCAAACAGCAACACAAGTTACAACGACACACCTCATAGCTTTCAACTTTTAAAATGACACATATGTTACACACCGTCTTTATTTAAAGAAAACATCTCCGTTTAACGCCGCGCTAACATATTGTTATATAGTGCGATATGACTTTTTAGACATTACCGTGTAAATTGGCGTGAAATTTGCTGATAATAAGAGCTAACCCTGCTTTTACAAATAGAGACGCAAAACTTTGCTACCAAAAAAAACAATTAGCGCTTTACAGCAAAAAAAATGTTAGGCAGTTAAGCCAACATCGCTAAATTATTTACAACTTTTTTTTAATTAGGAGCTGTTTTATGCAATTGCGAAATATTTTAATTGTTCATGGCTCAAGATCGGTTAGAAGACTTCTAAAAACATATATTGTTTCCGAACTGGATGACGCCGTTATTTTTGAGGTAGAGACGGCGGCAGAGGCTTTAGAAAAACTTCAGGATAAAAAATTTGAAGTGATTCTTTGCGGCAAAGTTGCCAACGAAATAGGGCAAACGTTTCTTCATAAAAAAATGGAAGAGATCTCTTTAAACAAAGAGACTCCGGTTATCATTCTGACGTCAACCTGCACGGTTGAAAATATAGACGAGTTTGTAAAAGAGGGCATTAAACATTACATGGTTATACCTTTTACGCATTTTGATTTGCGCGTAAAGATTAACGAGGTGTGCGACCCCAGAAATTGGCGTGTTCACGACAGAGTAAGCATACCGGACACTAAAGCGACTATCCATTTGAAAGATTGCGATGTTGAGGCGGATGTTATTAATTTAAGCGAAACCGGACTTTTATGCGACATCGCGTCAACAACAAGATTTAACGATTTAGTAGACAGCTCCCATATCACCGTAAAGTTCCCCGCAAAACATAAAGGAGCTGAAATAAAAATACTATGGTGCAAGCTGTTCAGGGTTATTGTTTTAGATTGGGATGAAGAGTATTTCCCAAAATGCGCGCCACAACATATGCGCGTAGTCTGGCAAATTGTAAAGATGTCGGACGAGGACAAAACGAAGCTTGCCGAAGTATCAAAATCTTTCAATGAGGAGAGCACGAAAGACGCCAAATGGTTAAATCAGGACGAAGTTGATAAATTTATGGACCAAAATAAATAAACTTGAGCTAAGCCAAAGGCTCAGGCTAACGGCCTGGGTCTTTCCGCTTTTACTCATTGTATCATCGAAGGGGGATAACGACTGCTAAATCCACCGCAAACACGCCAACTTCGGCGCATGATCGACTTAAGGGCCTGCCGATAAATAATGATTGATAATGCGCAAACTTCCAGACAATTATTTGTAAAACTTACATGTCCGGTATGTAAGTTTTACAAATAAAATCTACAAAACGACCTTTTTAATTTTTTCAATATTTACTTTATGCCGCATTGAATTGCCGTATTATATTTGATGCTAACGGATTACAACCGGAATGCGTTTAATATTTTACCTTTGTTTCTTTTTCGGCACACCCTTTGCAATTAACAATAAATTTCAAAATATAGAAAACAATGATTTGCGCCACAAAAACAACAACTGACAGTAGAATGAGTTTTATGCCTTTAAAGCAGGCGAAATGGTTTAAGCGGCCGGCTGATCAATGGCTGAAATATATCATTGCGATTCATTTTTCCCCTGAATACGGCTCTGCTTACTGGCTAAACAAGGCAAAGGAGCTTGGGATAGACCCTATAAGGGATATAAATACCATTGAGGATCTAATAATTTTTGGCCCAATGCAGGAGGATGACTTGCGCCGTTATCCGGTGGAGCATTTTATCCCTAAGGCTTTTTTTGATTTTAAACTTGATATGATCCTTGGCGAGACGTCGGGCACAACCGGCAAACCAAAGGTCACGGCATACAAGTTTGATGAATTTTATGCGACGTTTGTGGATTATTTTAGATATGTCGCGGAAGTTCGAAATTTTAACAAAGGCGGCAACTGGTTGTGGGTGGGGCCGAGCGGACCGCATATTATTGGAAAAGCGGTGGGTCATGTCGCCAGGAGAATGGGCAGCATGGACCCGTTTTCAGTTGATTTTGATCCACGGTGGGCAAAACGTCTCAGGCCCGGTTCAATGAGCGCGCAACGTTATCTTGAGCATGTTAAAACCCAGGCAATAGATATATTAAAAACACAAAATATAGAAGTGATTTTCACAACTCCGGTTGTGCTTAAAGAGCTGACGCTTTCAATGAGCGAGACAGACCGACTGCGCATAAAAGGGGTGCATTACGGCGGCATGCCTGTTAACAAAGACGATTTCAGGATGTTTAAAAAGGAGTATTTTCCAAACGCCGTTCACATTTCAGGTTATGGAAATACGTTGTTTGGGTTGTGCCTGGAGATTGAGGAGTCGGAAAATCTTGACCTTGATTATTTTCCGCCGGGACCTAGAATGATATTACAGGTGGTTTCGACTCAAGATGGGACAACGCCTTCTAAAAACAGGCTTTTGCAGCATGTTGATTACGGGGAGAAAGGGCAAGTTGTTTTCCATCGCCTGGACGAGAGTTTTTTTATACCTAATATGTTTGAGCGGGACGAGGCGATCAGAATAAAGCCTACTAAACTTGTTAAATCGTTGGGCATTGAACTGGACGGCGCGCGAAACCCAAGGCTTTTAAACGGAATAGACAAGACCGTTAAAACTGGATTATATTAAAAACCTGTTAATGAAAGGACGATAACGAATGCAAAATGAAATTGAGCTCTTAGCCCCTGCCGGTAAATGGGACGCGCTTGAGGCGGTTGTTTCAGCCGGAGCAAACGCGGTGTATCTTGCCGGCAAGAAGTTTAATATGAGAAGGCATAGAGGCGATTACAATTTCACTGATGAGCAATTGGCAAGGGCCGTAAACTTTGCCCATAAACAGGGAGTAAAGATATACGTGGCTATAAATAATTTATTGTCTACAGAAGAGATAGGGGAGCTTTATCTTTTTCTTGAGTTTTTAAATGAAATTGGCGTTGACGCTATCATTTCGCAGGATTTAGGAGTCATAAGATGCGTAAAAAAAACAGGGCTGAATATACCTGTCCACGCCAGCACAATGATGAACACACACAGCGTTTATACGGCCAGAGAGTTAAAAGACCTTGGCGTTAGCAGAATAATCACATCCAGAGATATTACCCTTGCTCAGGCAAAAGAGATGCATGAAAAGTGCGATATAGAGATTGAGTTTTTTGTTCACGGCGACATGTGCGCCGCTCAAAGCAGCCAGTGCTACGCAAGCGGCGTTCTATTTGCCAAAAGTGGGAATAGGGGCGAATGCATGAAACCATGCAGGTGGAATTATGGCCTGGTTGAGGCAAAAACAGGGGAGCCAATCGGCGAAATCAAGGATGGGCATTTCCTGGCCATGAATGATAGTTGCATGCTGCAACATATACCCGCCCTGGCTGAAGCCGGCATATGTTCGTTCAAAATTGAGGGCAGAATGAGAGACGCTAAATACCTTGGCGAAGTGGTTTCAATATACCGCAGGGCAATTGATTCATATCTGGATGCGCCTGCATTCCACTATACAGACGCTGTTGATTTGGAAACTATCTACAAAACCCGCGTAAGAAACCTTTCAACATCGTTAAGTTTTGGCAAAGGAAACGCCGGTATGTTTGATTACTCCGGCATGAGGGAACCTCTGTTTTTAAGCAAATTTGGACGTGAAAGAGAGTTGACAAGCGATGATCTGGATGAGAACCCGTTAACCGAGAATGAGAACAGATCAAAATCCTGTGAAATATCTATTTGCGCAAAAAATGATTGTTCCAAAGGAACCAAATGCGACAAATTGCTAAACGACTTAGGAACATATGATGAAGGTTTTCAATCCGCCGAAAATAGAGATCTTTATCTTAATACATTTACCAATCCGGTCGACGATGTTGCGAAACTTGAAGCCGATCAATTTCATTCTTTTTCAAAAAAGGATGACGACATATCCTTGTTAACCAATTCATATCAGGAATCAGAGCGTGACATATCCAAAACGAAAAAACTTGTTGTAAAGGTAAGCACAATTGAGGCTTTAAAAAACGCTGTGAACGAAGGGGCCGACTATATCTATTTAAACGGCGACATCTCGCCGGCAAGAGGCCAAAAATGGACAACCGATATGGTAAAAGAGGCCGCCAAGTTGACCCAGGATAAAGGAGCCGGGTTTGCCTTGTGCGCTTCGCGAATTACAACAGACAGAGAGATAGGCGACTTTAAGAGAACACTGGAGAATGTTAAAGATTATGGAGTTGATACAGTTGTTGTTCATAATTTAGGAGCTTTGAGGCTTGCAAGGGAGATGGGGTTTAAAATTGTCGCGGATTTCTCTTTTAATATAATAAACACTTATTCCGCGTCGTTGTTAAACAGACTGGGCGCGGGAAGGATAACCGCTTCATTAGAGTCTTCATTTGAAAACCTGCAATTTATAGCTGAAAACTGCAAGGCGGATATCGAATGCGTTGTCCACGGTCAAATACCGTTTATGGTTCTGGAACATTGTTTGCCCGCGAATATTATAACCTCTAAATCCAATGCTAATGGAGTGTGCAGGCAACCTTGCAGGCATATGAATTACGCATTGCGGGACGAGAAAGGCGAGATTAGACCTATTGAAGTTGATCAATATTGCAGAAACCACATATTTTTTGCGTCTGACTTATGCGCGCTGCCGTATCTTTACTCATTTATGAACTCTAAAGTCGCCGCGTTCCGCATTGAAGCTCAGTATTATAATGATGATTTTGTCGGAACCATTGTCAGGCTATACCGAAACCGTCTTGACATATTATCATCTCCGGATTCAAAAGATACTGGACTGCCTTTGGATATTTGGAATGAATTGACGGAAAGAAGCCCGCGCAAACTAAATCTGGGGGCGTACAAACAAGATGTTTTTAATTCGCAAAATACGGCAAAAGTTATTAGATCATTAGTCAATGCATAATTTATATAATTATTTATTTTGTTCATTAATTCCCATATCATAAAACGATATTGTTAAACAGTTTTTTTACTATTCGGGATAATTGAACATGACTCAAATTTATAACATCTCGAAATTCGATCATGAGCACGTGGATGCCTGCGGAGAAGATATACGCAAACAGTGTGTTGGTTCCAAAAGTATTGAAAGCGCGGCCCGCAGAATTGTCAGGTTTTTTTATGAAAACTTTAAAAACAGTGAAACCGGGGAAAACTCTTTTTCACTGGTTAGGTTCTATATAACATTGCCGCACAAAAGGCTTACTGATGATTTAAAGGAGTTTGTTTCAAATAAATTAAACAAAACCGTAGACGACCCGGAAATGAGAAATTTAACACTGTTGGCGTCGGCGGGAGAGGAGACGGCCTGGAACAGCCGGAAAAGCTCTGCTAACCACAGAGCCATACCGTTGCCCAGCGGAGAAATGATAAACCATTTTCCAATGATTTCGCAACTGCTTAAACAAATGGGCGTGGAAATTAAACATCTGCTTGAACCGGACCCTAAAATGATTATTGATGTTTCACAAAAGACTTACAACGTCTTTTATGTGCCAAAGGCCGAAGGCAGCAAATATATACCGGCTCAGAATGAATTTGTTATACCTTATAGGATAAAGTCGACGCTTGGTTTTGGAGGCATGTTAAATTCAGGCAACCTCGTTGTCGTTATATTTTTTTCAAAAGACCGCATTGTTTACGACACGGCTAACGCGTTCAAGCTGGTTTCACTTGAACTTGAAATGGCTTTGGCCGGATTTAACGAGAGTATGATTTTCGATGAATAAATAAAACAATTGTAAAACATTTAAATATCTTTTTTGCGAATTATACAACTATATATTCCCGTCCCATTTTTGCAAACAAGTTTTGCCCTATTTTTATACCCCTTTTTAGAAATAGGCTAATGGGACGGGGAATTTTGTCCTCTCCGAGGATAATTCTTGCTGGAGCAGATAAACTGCTCAGTGTTCATTTACCCACTTCGGGAATAACAAAGACCAAAAGCATAATGTTCAGGCTGTTAGCCTGAACATTATGCTTAACTTGAGTTTAAATTGGGAAAAATATGGAAGAGAACAGTTACCTTGGGCCTGAAGAGATTATTCGGAAAAAAAAAGAATTTCTAATCCCATGCGTTTATCATTTTTATAAAAAGCCAATGCAAATCGTCAGGGGTGATATGCAGTATGTTTACGACCATACCGGCAAAAGATATGTGGACTGTTACGCAGGCGTGTCTGTTGTAGGCGCGGGACATTGCAACCCTGATATAACAGAGAAAACCTGCGACCAGTTAAAACGTTTGCAGCACACAACATCAATCTATCTAACTCAGCCGGTTGTTGATTTGGCCGAACAGTTAGCCGGCATTGCGCCGGGGGAGTTGCGGAAATCGTTTTTTTGCGCCAGCGGGTCGGAAGCTAACGAAGGCGCGGTTATGCTAGCGCAGCTATTTTCAAACCGTAGCGAGCTTTTAGCGTTAAAGAGCGGATTGCACGGACGAACAAAACTTGGCATGAGCCTTACAGGCTTATCATTTTGGCGCACGGACTCAAACCCTGTCGGAGGAATTAGTTTTGTTCCAAATCCATACTGTTACAGATGCGCTTTTGGGGCCACTTACCCGAACTGCGATTTAAAATGCGCGGATTACATTAAAGAGGTAATAGAAACAAGCTCATCAAAACAAGTCGCAGCTATGATCACGGAGACTATTCAGGGCAACGGCGGCGTTATTGCGCCGCCGCCGGAATATTTTAAAAGAGTCCGGGAAATATTGGATCAATACGGCATACTGTTAATAGCTGACGAGATACAGTGCGGATTTGGCCGAACCGGCAAGATGTTTGCCATGGAACATTGGGGAATAACCCCAGACATTATGACAATGGCTAAGACGTTAGGCAACGGCTTGCCCATAGGCGCCTTTATAACCACTGACAAAATCGCGGCCTCTTACACAAGGCCGGGAGCGTCAACTTTCGGAGGCAACCTGGTTTCATCAGTTGCGGCGCTGGCGACAATAGAGTTTATAAAAAAACACAACCTGGCTTCCAACGCTGAAAAACTTGGAGCATATCTAAAGAACCGATTGTTGGAGCTTAAAGATAAACACAAAACCATCGGCGATGTGCGGGGCATAGGCCTGTTTCAGGGAGCGGAACTTGTCAAAGACGACAAACAACCGGCAACGGACGATGCGGATTTAGTTTTGGAGATGATGAAGGATCGAGGCGTTTTGGTCGGCAAAACCGGCCCCGGTCGCAATGTTATTACATTTCAACCACCTTTGATTATAACTGAATCCGATCTGGAAGAGGCTGTCAACGCTTTAGACAAGGCCCTTTCCGAGTTGAAATAATGGTTCAACAACATATAACTTTGTCGTTATAAAAAAACGGAATATACATTGATTGAAGAAGAAACAGTAAATTTTTATTCAGACAATTTTTTGCTTCAGGGCGTCTTAAGTTATAACGAAGATGAAGGGCTCACTGAAAACGCTGAACCAACGTCTAACATAAAATCAAAAGCCGCGTTGCTATGTTCGCCGCACCCAAATCTTGGAGGCGATATGGATAATAATATTATCCTTGAAGTGGCTGAAACACTTAATAAAAACGGTTTTGTCACATTGCGTTTTAATTACAGAGGCGTTGGCGAGAGCGAAAGCAGATTCGCCGATATAGCGCAAAAGTATGAGTATTGGGAAGAGACAATGGGCTCTGAAAATTATCATGATTTTGTGGCCGACGCTCAGGCGGCCATGAAATTCCTTAAAGACGCAACAAGCAAAACATTTGCGACAGACACAAATCAGGAATACTTTGTAATTGGATACTCCTTTGGCTCAATACAGGCTATGCGACTGGCGCATATGGATAATTTAATTAAAAAGACAGTTTGCATCTCACTGCCCTTTGGCAAATATGACCTGCAATTTGCCGAAACTTCAGACAAACCTAAATATTTTATCTGCTTTGACAATGATTTTGCCGCAAGCTCTGAAGAGGCGCAAAATGGTTATAAACGATTTTCAGAGCCTAAATCAATGGAGATGGTTAACAATTGCGACCATTTTTGCCGAGGCATGGAAGACGTGATAGCAAAAAAAGTTTTTAAATATTTAAAAAGCTGAAACATTTATAAGAAACCTGCTGGACTGCTTTAATTTTTTATTGTTCCTTTATCCGATCAGGCCTGGTTAGACGCCGCTAATTCATCATATGACAAACACTAAAACTATATTGTTATCAGGCGCCACTGGATTTCTGGGCGAAGAGCTGGCAAAACGATTTATGCTTGTCGGATATAACATTAACCTGTTAATACGTCCCGGCAAATATAAACAGTTTAAAGAGCTGGAGATGCCTCAATTGCTTGCAATGCGGCAAAAAAGCAACTTTAAAACATTTAAGACAAGGATATTTGTTGGCGATATCACTAAAAAGAACCTTGATTTGCATGAAGACGACTACAGAGAGCTGGCCGATAGTGTAGACGAGGTGTTCCACTGCGCCGCCGCGACAAAGTTCTCTGGAGTCGGGGACGAAGAATTGTTAATAACAAATTTTACTGGAACTCAAAATATTCTTGAGTTTTGCGTATCCGGCAAAAAGAAATGCCTTCACCATATCAGCACGGCTTACGTATCCGGCAGAAAAAAAGGCATTATATATGAAAACGACTTAAACGATTCATATGGCTTCAATAACCAATATGAATATACAAAATTCCTGGCTGAACAAGAGATAGAGAAATTTTCTCTTAAGCACAATCTGACACGCATTATTTACAGACCATCCATTATCGTGGGAGATTCGACAACCGGCGTTTCAAAAAATTTTGACAATTTATACTCTTTTGCAAAAACGCTTTGGCAGCTTAAACAAAGAGTTAGCAAGGCAAATAATAGCGACGTTAATAAAAACAAAAAGACAATTATTTCCGCTCGGCTCCCGATAAACCCTAACGCGTCGGTCAATCTGGTTCCTGTTGATTTTACGGCAAACGCTATAATGTCAATATCGCTTGATAAGCAAAGCCGCAACAAAACGTTTCATATTGTCAACCCGCAAACAACGACACTTTCATTTATACTTGAGTCGGTAAGCGAAACCCTGGACATTAGCGGCCTTAAGATTGTGGAATCGGAGGAATTTACAGCGGAAGATATGACACGCATTGAAAAACTTATTTGGAGAAATATCAAGGTTTACGATTTGTATATGCGCAACGAACCATATTTTCAACAAAACAACGCTCATACAATATTAAACGATAATTGCGTTAAATGCCCCCGTATAACGACAGAGGTAATTTCGAAACTTATAAATTACGCATTAGATGTAAACTGGGGCGATAAGGTGGATGAAACACAAGATAATTACGCGCCTAAGTTTGCTAATAAAGAAAAGAAATTAAAGAAAATTTACGCGCATTCTTAAAAGATAACGAGATTAAAAAGAGAAAAACAGATGACAACAGCAGCAGAAACAAAGAGACGGCCGGATATACCGGACAACGCAACTCCGCGGGAATATTTTAACCACCTAATGAAGGACAGGATAAACCTGTCAACCATTCCAAAGATCAAAAAACTAAACGTCCTTGTAGAGTTTCACATAACCGGTGAAAAGGGCGGTAAATGGGGACTTTTGATAGAGAACGGCTGGGCTAAGGATGTAATAGATGAATCGGGCTATCCATATCCTAACAAACCTAATTGCTCTTTTAAAATGGATAGCAGCGTTTTTCTTGAGGTCGTCCGCAAAGAAACAACCCCCCAAAAAGCCTTTTTCGCCAGAAAAATCGACGTAAAAGGAGACATCTTCCTTGCCCTGAAATCAAACGTCCTGGTTAATTATTTATAAAGCATCCTTTGATCCGGCGAGCTATTACTGAGGCCAATAATAAAGCTACTATATTGAACCTTTAGCCTGTCAAGGCCTGTCCCTGAGTTTTTTCTTGACGGGAGCCTAAGCGGTTATTGATTCTATTTTAGTTTTACCGGTAACCATAAAGTATAATGATTCCGGAGCAACGTCAAATCCGCATTCCCAGGCTAATGTAGGCCATGAATCCAGATAAAAATTTGAAAAAACAGCAGGATCACGCAAAGGAGTTGCGACTTTATATTTATTTACAATATCTTTAAGATCAACTTCTCCTGATTCTTCTGTATTGAATTTTAAGAATATCTTAAAATCCTTTACATAGCGCGCTTCTAATAAATAAATGCAATCCATAATGATTCCCCCTATTTAGACAAGTGGTTTAATGCTGTGAAACTCTTTAGTTTCCCACATTTGCAAAAGTTCATCTTGATGCAATTCCGCCCATTCTTCAACAAGCCCACGAACCTTAGCAGGAATAAATCCCGCAGTGAGATTCAAATCCTTTATACTCATTGATGCTCGATATTCATTGTATTTCACGTGAAAATGCGGCGGATTATGTTCATCAAAATACATTGAAATAATAATCCCAAGAAATCTGCTTATCTCCGGCATTACTGCTCCTCTATTCCTATCCTAACAATGAATTGAGCTGCGCATCCACTCAAATGACTTGTTATATATTATGACGCTTGCTTTTGCGCCTGTCAACGCAAACCTGCATGTTTGTTTATACCCCATCACTACCTATCTACGTCCACTGCGCCTCTATATTTAAATAATTGCACCTGTTCAGCGTGTTTTCACAAGACAATACACTCCTATTTGTTGGTTCAATGTCTCCGACTTGAACCGCATCCGGCATTAACTATACTCCGTATATAAATGAACACTTGGCTGCTTGGCTGCCTTAGTGAGAATCATCCCATGAGGGGAGAAGAAATTAACAACATTATTGAAAGCTCTATTGATTTATTGTGATGGTTTTCGAATAAGCTGAACACACTTGCAACTTGAGTTGCGCAAAGGTCAGATGTGGTTCAAATCAGGAGATTTGAACCAACCGGTAATCCATTTTAGTGAACAAACTCCGTCCAAACCGTTTCCTTTTTCTTTTATTTAATCCGACATCGCTTTTCCGGCTTGTTGCCGCAACCTCAAAACAGATTAATTTCTTTGTTTTTCATGGCTATATATTATAATTATTAAATAATATTAAGACAATACCCTGAAAATTATTAAATAAGCAAAAAAATATTTTAAAATTGACAATGATTTTCTTCAAATTCTGAAGTTTATTGTTTAACCATGAAAAAAACAGCAAATAAAATATTAATATTTTATCGCCTTTTATAAATGAAAACAGTGCAGCTTGTCTGCTCTAGTGAGAATTATCCCCTGAGTGGATAATAAATCTAATCGGAGATGTTTATGAAATCTGATCATCGTATTACAAAACTTGCCCAAATATTAGTTCAGTATTCCACGAGTGTGAAAGAGGGGGACAAAGTAATTCTTTTTGATGAAAAGATGGGCGGAACCGTGCATCTTGCTATCGGCACAGGAATACCGCAAACAGGAAGCAGAAATGAATCGGTAATCCATTGGGATATGTTAAAAGATATGCGTAAAGGCGACAAAATATACGCAGACGGAAGCCTTATTTATAAAAATGTTTTTTTATAAATAAAGGAATCTTGCGATTATAGCGATTTTTTATCATCCAACATGACTGTTATCTTGCCCGCTTTAACGGCAAAATTTAAATAGAGGTCATACAGGTAGAGCCCGGAGCTCTACTAATCATGCAGCACGACACGGGCGCCAAAATGGTCGTTGCCGATAAAAGGATAAACCGGGAAGCGAAATTCCGTTCGAGTTACAGGTTCATGATAATTATAACTGCCTCCGCGGCAAACTCGGGCATCATGGGATAAAGATTGCCCGGGCCCTACTGTGACGCTTTCGTCCATAGGTGGTTCCTCTCCTTCAAGGTTAACCGGATTGATTCTAATTCCATTATCCACGCAGTATTGGTAGAAATCTTCACTATACCAGTCAATGGTCCATTCCCATACGTTTCCCGCCAGATCAAATACACCATAAGGATTAGGAGGATAACTGCCGACATTCATCTTAAAGCCCACATACTCATCAGGCGTGTCAGCGCCCCTGAAAAATGGCTCCTGCATAACATTGTAACATTTGTAATTAGATCGTTGGCCGTCGTTTGTTCCGTCACTGGTGGGAAATCGATACTGTTGGCCGCCGCTTGCCACATACTCCCACTCCGCTTCCGTGGGCAGCGACAAACCGTAATATTGGGCAAATGCATTTGCCCCGTGCCATTTAATAAATGCTGCGGGCCAGTCTTCAAATCCCGGGTGGACATGAAAGCGCTCTAATTCAGGATTATATCTAATCCAGGACTGATTAAGTGGGTGTTCAGGAATAAGGAGCGGGCTGTTTTCCGCCTGAATATGGGACAGACCTGTAACCGGACTCAACACAGTGTAGATTTTTCCGGCAAATTCCGTACCCGGGGCGCCATCTACCACATACGCGGGCACAGGAACATAGACACGTGTTTCAATCCCTCCGGCATCGCCCAGCCGAACGATTATCTGTCCTGCTTTAAGCGCGGAATTTAAATACATGCAATATTGTGCATTTGTGATTTCCGTTGCAGACATCTTGAACCCGCTAATTATGACCTTGTGTGCCGGGGCTCCATCCGTTGCCGGTTCGAAAAAGGCGCGTATAGGCACATTGGCGCCCATAATAAAACTGCCCGAAGGGATCTGCGCAAATGTTATCATGTATTTTGCTTCCTCAGGGCTTAGTTTCCTATCCTTATTTATATCCATATCTTTGAACAGTCGAGAGGTTCCATTATACTCCATAAATGACAGGAAGCCATTGCCGTCCACATCGAGTTTTTCAAATTCATTTTGACGGTCATATATTTGTTCACGAAATTCCGCCGGCCTGGGCCCACCAAACGGATCCTCCAGCGCATAGCAAACGCCGTGGGCGCAAATTGTAAGAAGCATGGCAATAATTAGCGCCAAAACATTTATTTTCATCATCTTTAATTCTCCTTTAAATTTTTCCTTATTAATTCTCCCCGCAGATTAAAGACTGCCGGGGCGACGCCCGGTTTGCATTGCGCTTCAGGAATATTGCGCTGCTCATACCGGCCCGATGATCCACGGCAAAAGCGCTCATCTCGGGGAGGGCTCGGTTTTGTTCAGGATAATCTTTGCATATATGTTATGACCTTGTTTCAGGAAGGGCTTCCGGACTGTTTTCAGCAGATCTTTGCCCTTCACTTGTTTTGGGCTCTCCATCATCAAGAATTAAACATAAACAATTTAGACAATTAATAATTTAGTATTTAGCAAATTAGCTGCCAAAAATATAATTGAACAGCGCAATATTGCCTATCCTGTCTGGAATTAATAAGTTAAAAAATATCTTTTTCTCAGGCGTAATAAGTGTAGCTATTAACTTCAATGCAAAGTTTGCATAATAAAGCGCGAAACCAATGCAAGACTTGCGTAAAATGACAATGCAATATGAATGTATATTTATAAATAACGGATTTGATCTATTTAAATTTAAGAAAAATACCGGAACAAGGGGAATAATTGATATTGTTAGCATAATAGAAAAACAGCGAGTTTTTACAGAAAAGGCTCAGGCTTATTTCCTTATTATTAATTGCCAACGAAAAGCCCATTTCCATGCCAGGCTGTAATTTTTGACGCATGCCAGGCTCAATATTCTCGACCAATCATCGCGGGTGAAAGAGCGCAAGACTGACAAAGGGGCGTCATTTTTTATCATGCGGGAACCGGAAAATGCCGCAGTGACATATTTGATAAAGTGAAAGGCCAGCCAATGTCTGTGAAGGTCGTTGATTACTATTCCCAGTTTTGTTTGATTATGCAAGGTTTTAAGCAAAGCAACCAATTCCTGATCCGTGAAATGATGAGCAAAAAGGGAGCAGGAGATTATATCGTATTTTTTATTTTGGAAATCATCCGAGAAAATATTCAAGCATTCATATGTAATTTCAGGATAATCAATAGTATTTTCCTTTGCATAATCTATGATGGACCGGTTAGCGTCTATGCCGGTTAAACGCAACTTTAAACCCTTTGTTTGCGCCCATTTCGCCATCAATTTGAGCATATCACCACGCCCGCAGCCTATGTCTGCTATCGTTGTGGGCGTATCGTTGCCGGAGATCAGAATGTTCAGTCCGGAAATAGTTGCGCTGTTGCCTCCCAACCATCGGTTAATAGTCTCCAGCTCTTTGAGAGTAATACGCATCTCATCGCCTGTAAAGGCGAGATCATCCATAAGTTCAATTTGTTCGGATCGTTTTGAAAACATAGGATTAATTTCTGTATTCCACTTCAAGCAACATGCTTTCAAGTGTGAGCCCGGGGCCAAATGCGAAACTTAGAATCTTCTTTTCTGAATCGTTTTCGGACAATTGATCCCAAATATTTTTTAACACAAAAAGGATTGTGGATGACGACATGTTTCCGTAGTTTCTCAAGATTTCATATGCAAAACGGTTTCGTTGCTTTTCAATTTTCAATTCGTCCTCAACCGCGCGTAATATTTTCATTCCCCCTGGATGAATCGCGAAAAAATCAATTTCATCCAGTGACAGAAAGAGGTCTTTTAGCAATTTAGCGGATAACCTCGCAATGCCTGATTTGATGACCCTGGGCACATCAAGAGAGAGAGCCATCTCAAAACCAAATTCGCCGATATTCCAGGTCATATCCTTTTTGCCCTGAAAATCCACATCGCAGTAAAATTTTTTAATAGAGAAATTTACGCCAGGCTCTTTTCGCGGACTGATTAAAGCCGCTGCGGCTCCGTCGCCAAACAGGGCATTAGCAAGCATATTATTTTCACTATTTTCTTTTTGAAAATGCAAAGTGCATAATTCCACACAAACCACAAGCGTCAAGGATTCGGGATCAGCGAGGCAGATAGATTGCGCAATCTTCAAAGCGTTAAACGCGCCATGGCATCCCATGAAATTGATTGACGTTCTTTGCGCGGATCTATTTAAATTCATCTTTTCAATAATCTCCAGGTCTAAACCCGGCGCGCTCATGCCGGTGCAGCTTACTGTGATGAGGTGAGTAATTTGATTGAGATTAACATCAGGCAAATGTTTTAAACAATCATTGATAGCTTTTTCAGCCAATTGAAACGCGTTTTGTTTATATACGCGCATCCTTTGTGAGGTGGATGGAAACGGTTCTAATTCACGATTTGAAGGATAGAAGCTGAAATCCTGAACATCTTTATCATAATCTCCCAACACGGAATATCGGTATTTAATTCCGCTTGCCCTATACATAGCTTTCAATCGTTTGAGGTTGCCGTTCGCAAATTGATTAGCGCGCAGCATAAAATCCAGGATGGTTTTCTGTTCGTATTTATACGGAGGTGTAGCCAATCCAATGGATCTTATATTGCTTGTGATAATCTTGTTCATATTGTATTATACCTAACCCGGATAAACTGGAAAAGTGACTAAAGTGAGCTAAAGTTAAAAGTGAACTAAAGTTTTGGTAAAAATCTAAGATTTTTGGCGTTTATTCAGAGTAAAACCAGGGTTAAAATTCAAAAGTTCAATTATTATCAAATGTAGATAAACGCTTATAATATAACGTGTTACAATAGCGCTCCAAAATATCTTGTCAAAAATTGTCACAACTTAACTGATACGATCCTAACCCGGATAAGTGACTAAAGTGTTCTAAAGTTAAAAGTGAACTAAAGTTTCGGTAAAAATCTAAGTTTATTATTTAAGACAAAATGAGGCTGTGTAGCCAATCCCACTCCCCTTAGTGGGAAGGGTAGGGTCAATTAAAATCGTTCAATTCAGGTTATAATTAGTTAAAGTTAAATTAAAGCTAATTAGCGAGCCAATGATGATATCGCGTTCCACACTTCTACATTTACGCATACCGTTTTCATTCTTTTTATTGCCGGTATTTCTGTTTGCCCTGAGTCTTTCAACGGATTTTGAATGCCGGCCGGCCTTGTTGGCCTTTTTCATTATCCATTTTCTGCTTTACCCGGCCAGCAACGGATACAATAGCTATTTTGACAAGGATGAGAGCAGCATAGGGGGATTAAAAAACCCTCCTCAAGTTAAAAAGCAGTTGTATTATACCGCATTGGCAATGGATTTTATCGCCCTGGTTTTAGGGCTGTTAATAAGTCGCGAGTTTTCTTTTATGCTTCTTATGTACGGCCTGGCTTCCAAGGCTTACAGTCACCCGTCCATCAGATTAAAAAAATACCCGTTTATCAGTTTGTTTATAGCGGGCTTTTTTCAAGGATTCTTTACATTTGTAATGACCGCCATGGCCTTAAACGATATTGGATTCAGTATCTTTATGAATAAAACGGTTTTAATACCGGCGCTCTTGTCATCAATGCTGCTCTGGGGTTCCTACCCTATGACACAGGTCTATCAACATGTTGAAGATTCTAAACGCGGCGATAGAACTTTGAGTATAGTTTTAGGCGCTAAAGGCACCTTTCTGTTTACAGCCGTTGTGTTTTCAATCACTAATGCCTGTTTCATAATCTTTTATCTAAACAATTTCAATTTACGGTCGGCTATTATTTTTCAACTGTTTTTATTGCCGGTCATGACATTTTTCATAAGATGGTTTTTAAAAGTAATAAAAGACGAAACAAAAGCTGACTTTACAAATACCATGCGTCTTAATTTTATAACCGCCGCCGGCTTGAATGCATTCTTTCTACTTTTTAAGTTAATTCAAAACGGTTTGCCGTGAGTCTGACTCATCATATACCGGGCAACCGGTTTAAAGTATTTCATTATCATTACCGCAATTTCCGTTGAAAAACCGGATCCAAATAAATTTTGCATTATAGGGCCCGCTTTTAATCTAAAAGCAAATAATTTTTTCCATCTCGCATAGTATTCCGCTTCTAGTTTTGACCTGTCAAAGCTCCCTTCCTTATAATACTTTAGCGTCAATTCCGATACTATTTTAGCGGCATGAACGGCAAGCGCTATTCCATTGCCGCAAAGCGGGGTGATAACACCCGCGGAATCGCCGCACATTAGCGCATGGCGCTCTATTAAACCTTTAGGCGTGAATCCTATCCCTGTAACCATCATTGCTTTGCCAAACAGGAAATCAGCATTATTAAAAATATCCTTTAAATGCGGATTCCGGTATAGTAACTCCTCTTCCATACGCTTGATATTGCCGAATCTTTTCAAATCCTTTCTTTGTCCTAAGTAACAAAGGTTATATTTATCGCCTTCGATCTTGCATATTCCACAGTACCCGCCTTTGAAATTATGCAAGGCGATAGTGTCATCCGGAAAGTCATATCGGATATGATACTTTACGCCTATATATTCGCCTTTATGATTAAGAAAATCTCTTTCCAGCAGCTTGTCAATCTTTGATCGTTTTCCCTGGCAGCCTATTACCAGGCGGGAAGCCAAGCGGCTTCCGTCAGACAGTTGTAGACAAAAAGAATCATCGGCAAACGAGACTTGATCGACCTGAGTATTTAATAAGAATTTTACACCCGCGCTTGTCGCCTTTTCGAACAAAAACTGATCAAGAGTATAGCGGCTTATACCGAACCCGCCTAGATCCAGTTGCATACCGCAACTTTTGCCTCTGCATGATGTTAAAACAAAACGTGAAATTCGAGACGGGTTATATTTATCAGGAAACGCGCCTAAAGATTCCAGAAAGGGCTTTACTTCATTAGAAACATATTCACCGCAAACTTTATGAAATGGGTATGAGTTTTTTTCGATTACAAGGACATCCAGCCCATGATTCACGAGATTAATAGCGCTTACCAATCCGGCCATTCCGCCTCCTATAACAATTATATCTTTCATTAATTTTTACCTGTTTAGATAGTTATTTTTTGTGTCTTCCTTCCGAGCCCTTAGCTTAATTACACTATGTTTGAACTTGCTTTTGATTTATATGCTAAATGCAGATATACGAATGACGAAGGAGCGCCCATGATTACCCAAAATAGAAGTTCTTCAAAAGGAAAAGTTGCGCCGAAGATTGATACCTGGCCAAGATAATCAACCCCTTGAAATTCCCACCATTTTAGACGAACACCGGCAATTTCGTATAGAAAATGAAAAAATGTAAAATAGAGCATTAGCCATAGGAATCGTTTAATCGGAATAATCTTTTTGTAAAAATTAAAAAATATAGGCGATACTACTACAATCAGTCCGAACACTAGATAAAAGCGCGGAATAACGAATAACTCTTTATTATTATTAATAACAAAAAAAAGCCCGATTAATAAAAGGTTGAATATTGCAAAATATGGAATAAATTTAGAACGAATAACCGGTTTATTATTAATGTAAGAGAAATAAACAATGGCAATAAAATAGTTTAGGAAAAGAGCCCACAGCAATTCTTCTATTGTAAAAATATCGATTATTCTAAAACCCCATAAACTGTCTCCATTATACCATGCCTTATTGATAAGACCCATATAATCAAAGACTACGAATAATGGAAATACTGCAAAAGATACAGCCATGGCATGTGGTATATATCGCCTGTTTCTTGTTGAAACATAAAAAGCCGGAGCTCCGTAGAAAGATATTAAGGAAAATAAAAACGGCATTCGGCAAAGAATATTAATAAAGAAAACCAAAACCGGATAAACAACGAAAATAATAAGTTTTTTCATTTTTTTATGTTGGCAGACTCTATTAAGTCTTTAAGCAATTTTCTAGCAAGTTGAATATTGTGAAAGCATATTTTTTCTATCGTTCTAATCCTGTTTTTGTAGAGCTCTTTTTGTTTATTATGGATATTATTTGATTCATCAACCATTTCTAAAAACCTCTCCGCTTTTTTTGCTTTTCCTTCCATCCAAAAAAAATACATGTAAAAATATCCATGGTTATGACAGGACGCGCACCTTTGCGCATATTCATGATCAGATTGTTTATTTATGTTTTCAGAGTGGCAATCTAAACACGACACTTTACAAGCATGATGATCAGGCTCGGCTTCAATAGAATCAGACACTCCATTTATAAAATTATCAACATCCTTGTGGCAAGAATTGCACTCATTTTGCAATGGTCTATACCTGACAATCTTATCATTACCTGATAAATGGCATGATGAACATGAAACATGACTGTGTAAATCTTTAATCTTGTAAATAGAATGTTGGTTGTGAACAAACAATAGATTATCGCCTTTCCAACCTTTTTCTATGTGGCATGTCTTGCAGGAGTGAGACATCTGTCCTCTATGTGGATCCTTATGACAGGAACCGCATTCATGGGATAGGCCGGCAAACAACGCTTCTGAAAATTTTGCCTGAGAGTTTGCATGCTTATGGCATTCATCACATTTGACTTTCGAATGAGCGCCTTTAAGCGCAAATAAGGAGTGCTTGTTATGCGCAAATAAAAGATTTTCATCTTTCCAGCCCTGTTCCGTGTGACACGTCGCGCAAGGATAAGCCATTTGACCTTTATGTGGATCGTTATGGCAAGAACCACATTTATGGGACAATCCAACGAACTTTACCGGAGCCGGCGCCGTTTCCGAATGTAAAGGTTTATGACATTCCCAGCATTTTACTTTTAAATGCAGGCCTTTAAGCGGAAATGTAGAATCAGCCGTATGTATTTTACCAGGCCGTAAATCTTTCCACCCTTTCTCGGAATGGCAATAATAACACTCTGCAATAAACTGTCCATTATGTGGATCATCATGACAATCCTTGCAATGTTTACCTATATTAGTAAGCTTAACCTGAACAATCTTATCTCTTTTGATAATAGTTTTATGACATTTTTCACAAGAAACCCCGGCATGTTTCTCAACAAGCTTGAATTGGCTGTCTAGATTGTGTTTAAATATCAATTGCCCCCTTGACCATCCACGCATGGTGTGGCAGGATAGGCAATCTTTATCATGGGCAAGTCCCGGATGTGGATTTAAGTGGCACGATGCGCAAGATGCAGAATCCAGATTAGTATATCTTATTTTAGCAAGGGCGGTTCCTTTTGCTTGTTTCAGATGACATTTCCCGCATTCCAGGCCGCGATGCTTGCCAAGTAAGGAATAATTGGCAAGATCGTGGTCGAACGAGTCATGGTCCAGCTCTATAATCTTAGCGTCAAGCCCTTTATGATCGGTGTGGCATATGGAGCATTGTTCAGTAAATGCGCCGTGATACCCCCGGCCTTCGGCTAATATTCTTTGAATATCCTTGTGACATTTCAGACACTTGCCTGACGGCGGCGAATTAAAGTATTCATGACATGAGGCGCAATGCTTTGCATCTATTTCATCATTATGATACGAAATTAATTTGCCTGGAGTAATAACCTCCCTGCCTTTATTGCTTACAACCTTTGTTATTTGCGCGTAGATATTGCCCGCGCCCACATATAATATTACAAAACTCCCAATTGTAATTGCCACTGACCCGGTAATAATAACCGCCTTACGCGACACATATCCGCCGTGATGAACAGACCTTGCGCTTTTTAACCAAAGGGGGTGATGCTCTTCAGCATAATCCCGGGAAACAAAACCGGTGATTATGCCTTTTAACGCTTTGCGTGTGCCGGGGTTTATTAAAGCCAAAAAAGTATGTATGCCAAGAAAGAATATGGCGGGAGCGATGCATGAGGCATGCGCAATCCATGGGCCAATAGCTCCCGGCCTGTATATCATGGTTAACCCGGTAGAGCCTGAAACAAATATAAGAGACAAAATAACCAACAGATGTATTCTTTGCCCTGGATTAAACCGGGCAGAGGCGGGCACGTCAACTTTAGGATTAATAAAATTTAACGGCATTTTAACGAACCAAACAATGTCAATAAAACGCCATTTAAAAGCCTCTTGAAACGTTGCCCAGAGAGGTCGCATATTTTTAAAAAAAAGGCTTAAAAAAATAGTCAGCAAAATAAATGAGATTAATAATATTCCGACAAAGCGGTGGATATTGGACAATTTTGCGGAATCAATTTTTTCTATTTCAAACAATCGTTGAAACAGAAGCGCGCCGCCTGTATTAAACAGGACGAGGTATAGCGACGCCTGAATAGCGTGGTAGACAACTTCTACAATAGCAAATCTACGCGTCAAAGCAGTTTGCATGATATCGCGCGTTTTATTTGACATAGTTTATAGTTATACAAAGCGAATATAAAAATATGAAATCTTGATTTATCCGGACGCGCATTGCATGGATGCTCGCGTCTTATTATCAACGCTTATGACATATCCTGCATGCCTGGCCGTTATTAGCGTGTTTTAATAGCGGGCCACCCGGGAAGTGACACTTTCGGCAGTTAATAATAGCCCCGGGCCGATGGCGAAAATCGTCGGGAACCGCGGGAGCTTCGCTAATATGCCCCCCTACTGTCGCGTTGTGACAGATATGACATTGAGGCGAACCGGAAATCGGCATATGACATTGCGAACAATGTTTATGCCTGGGCGAGCCGTAAAAAGCAGTGTGGGTTGACGGCTCCACTTCTTCATGACTGGGGGTATCTTCATGGCAGACCCTGCATGGATTCGGATTAGTGTGACAAGCGGCGCAGTGTTTGTTCATAGGGCGGCCCCATTCGGCTATATGTAAATGGGATTCTAAATAACTATCGATGTTATGAGTGGAATTCTCCTCGTGACAAACCATACATGTTGAAGGATTTAAGTGACAGGCCGCGCAGTGGTTATTTACCGGAGTACCCCAGCCTCCCGCATGGTTAACCGGCTTTTTCTCTAAATGGCTTGGAGTTGCTTTATGACAAACCTTACAACTAGTTGCGCCGATTGGCAAGTGACACGAAATACAATGATTTGAGTCCGGCTCTCCCCATCCGGCCTTAAAATGACTCCTGGGCTTTACGTTCTCGTGGCATCCGGCACAAAAGTCTGTTTTATGGCATGTAGCGCATCCGTCTCTGTCTATGCCGGCTGTTATGCCGTGACCAATTAGCCTCCATTGATTGTTATGATTCTCCGGCGGCATTGCATGGTGGCAGTTATCGCATGTATCCTGAGTGTGGCATATGAAACAACTGGAACCGGATGTTAAACGTTTTGCAAAGTCTACATGTTTTTCCCTTGCTATATTTCCATGCCTGTTTTTAAAATCATTAACTAAATGCGACTTTGGAAGGGTATCGGAACGTATCTCCTTATGGCATTTACCGCATTGCATAGGGCCAATCCATTCTTCATGGCATTTAAAACATGTTTCCATTAACGGGGCATGTTCCTTTGTAACTTCAACGCTGTCCGCTATATTGCCATGGCAATCCTTGCAAGCCATTTCTTTGACAACCATATGTTGTTTGTGAGATATTTTAATCTCTTCATACTTTGCCATGGCGATTTTATAATTAGCCGACCATTTGTCTTTATTATATAACCCCTTTACCGATTGCCCATGCCTCGTCTTTTCATGGCAGAAAATACATATCTTTTCACTGGGCATGCCGGCCAATGAACTCTCATATACGGTGGTATGACAAGTTTCGCAATTGCCGGTTCCGCCTTTATTATGGACCTTGTGAACATAGTTTCGCGCTTTTTTCTGAGAAGCTTCCTGATCTTTGCCAAATTTGTACGCGCATCCCGCTATCAATAGAACAGTAATAATAGAAGCCGTCAAAGTTATGTATGTTGTTATATTGCATCTGTTTTTTATCATAATTTTTAGTTTAGATATCGGTAATTTAATGGATATACCAAATCTTGAATAATCTTAATAAAAATAATAAATAAGCGCGCATAAACGATTTCTAAAATTTAACTTTCAATGCGGTTTGAAAAGTATGAAAGATATCCGAGTCAAAACTTTCATACTCATATTTCCCCCAAATTTCCCAACTATTAAAAATCTTCTTTTTTATTTTTAGATAATAACTCCTGACATTGTCCCGTTCAGATTCCGTCAGCGATTCAACAGGAAAAAATGCGTCCTCGGAAAAACTATTGAACGCGGCAAGGTTGCCACCGGAAGTTGTGTCGTATTTATACAGAGAATAATATGAGCCAAGGCTGATTTTAAACTTTTTATTAAAATTTTGCGTAACATCAAAACTAATAGATTGAACATCATCGCCGGCAGTTTCAAAATCCTCGCCGGTTAGAGACATAGTTAATCCTTTTAACGGAAAATCAAAGAGTGAATAGGCGATATAATATCGTTCATAATCATGGTTAAATGTGTTCTCATCCGACTCATCTTTTAATTCCCTCAGACTTGCTCCCACGTTGAGGCCCATATGATTTCCAATCCCTTTGTAGATGTCCAGTGTATATTGATCATACGGTTCATATTCTCCCATTGAAGGCGCAAACTCGTTGAATTCAATTGTAAAATCGCCAAGCGCCTGAGCTTGTTTGTAGTATGAGAACCGGATATTAAGATCAAGCTCCGAAAAGTTCCATGAAGAGCTGATTTGAAAGTCGCGGCTTATGGAGCCTAATTTTGAGTATCTGCCGTATATGCCCCACCACTGTTTTACATTATGCCTGGCGCTGATTATGAAAAGGTTGTCATGGTGATTGCCGATATCATCATTCTTGTCGCTTGCAAAGATATAATCGAATCCGACAGTAGAGTTTTTTAACGGTTTAATTTTAAATGATATCCCGCTTATCCAGTCCCCGTCTGAACTTGATTCGTGAAAATGCGCAGGAACACCTCCAAAAGTAGCGAAACGAATATTATCAAAAGGTTTAAAGCTTAGATGTAGGCCGTCAAAATGTAAATTTTCAACATCAGATGAATACTGCCGGCCTATTTTAGCGGATTCAATAATGCTGATATCGTTGACATTGGCATAAAACTCATATAGATACCCCCTTAAACTGTTATCATAAGTATCATCTATAGACCTAAACAAGGAGCTGGGATCATCAATGTCCTGGCGTAATGCTCCATGGATATATCCTGATATTTTGTCATTATAAGGACTACCGTAATTCAGGCGAAGAGATTCATTTAAATCCTGATCAGACTTTCCCTCCCCTTCGGCGTGTCTTCCTTGATATCGGAATGTCAAAGCTCCATATAACTGATTAAATATGCTGTTGGAACTGTTTTCGGACGAAGAAGATTCTGTTGTTATATCAGTAGTTTGCGTAAATACATCTCTTATGGGAGCAAAGATAGATATGATAATTATTAAGATCAGGCCATGTTTACTTTTCACTGTTATGCCGTTTTTTTCTAAATGCGCCACTTCATTTCAATATGGAGATGAGCGTTGTAATTGATCACAGGGGAGAAAAGACAATTCTTTTGCCCTTTACAGGGCTTAATACGGGAAACATAATTATTTCTTCCATATCTCACACTGAGGTTTAAGTTTTCACTCCTATGACAAATTGCAGATTTTAGTTTAAGGTTTCGCTAAACGGATCTAAGGTATTAGCTAACTAATAAACAGGGCTCTGTAGGTGTTCTTGTGGGTAAAAACACCTATAGAGCCATATCAAAAATAGAATAAACTGCTATTCACCGCTATTATCCGCTTTTTAATAGGGCAATTAGAGTAACGGAGCCTTGATTGGAATTTTGGAGGCTTTAGCGTTTTAAAGTCTCCAAAATTCCTGGTTTACGGCGGTAATAATTGCGTGTTTAAAAATCGTTTAGCGCCAATTGCCCCAAACTTGCAGAATAGATACAGATGATACTGTGTTTGATTCGCCGCCAATTACATTACACTACACTACGTTTAAATGCCCTATTGTGGAAATTTCTCATCAAACACCTCAAACGGTATTGTCTGTCCATGAGCGCCTGCTATCGTATCCACCTGTAGCCCTAACTCTGTAATTAGATCATGAATAATTTCAGCTTCCGGTGGAAGTGGCGCGTTGGGGATAGGAGTATAAATATCCGCCACAAATAATACGCCTCCGGCCTCAATAACGACCATGTCCTCCGCGTGGTCATTGTTGAGAGGATACACGTTCACTGGATTAGAGCCGCTTTCCAGGATTAAGGAGCCATCCATTGGGACAGGAATAATGTTTGCGGTTACCGGGTTTACCGCCAGGGCATCCGCTACAATGGTCGACGGAGCGGTAAAGATGCCCTCAAAAAAAGGAACTGCTGTTTCGTGCATTACGATGGCGACGCCTGCCGCCACATAAGACCTCGCCCCGCCCGAATGATCAGTATGATGGTGTGACATGATTGTGTGAGTAATAGGCTTTTCAGGAATATTGCTTTCCACCCAATCCATCACTGCATGACTGCGCTCCTCATATAATGGCGCGCCAACAATGACTACCCCGTCGTCTTGCGCAACCGCCAGCGAGTTATAAGCGCCGCCTGTCAAGAAAAAGACTCCCGGGGCGAGTTCAGCTGCCTCAACTAAAGTCTGGAAACCATCAATCGGAAAACCCCAGGCCGCAAATGACTGAATTTGCTGGTGGCTTGTTTTACCGCGAGCCGCAAGATCAGCGTCAAAAACATGGTTAACCGATTCTGGAATATCAAATATGCTCATATCAATGTCAGGATTGATATCCACAACGCCGCGCGTTTCGGAATGGACCATCTCGTTGCCGTATATCACCTCCAGAATGGTTGGGAAACGCAGCCGTTGCCCGCGTGGAGTCCTATCTCTCAATCCCTGCTCGTCGTTAGCAACGCCGAAGTCGGCCCAACGCCAGCGTTTATAATAAACCTCCAGAAGGATGTCGCGCCTCAACCCATCGTTCTCTATCGTAGTCACTTTAGTGACGGCGCCGGTCGTTGATTTGACAAATAACATGAGGAATCCCTCGGACACTTCCAGCTGTAACACATTGTGCCGGCCGTTTTCCAGTTGCGCATCATCTACCATCGTTACCAAACCAGGATCAGAAATAGCGCCGCGCAGGAGTAGAAACGGGTTAAGCAAGCGTTGATGTTTGCGAATGGACTCCAAACGATCCGAGAGCATAGCAGGGTCATCCGTCGACTGCCCAATGGCTGTATCCCTGCCGCGGATATAGCCCATGTCAGCTGAAATGATCTCACGCACACCACGCCGGCCGCCAAATCCATCTATGAGATAATCAAGACGCAACTGGTTTCCATCAACGTCGTAAAACTGCTCGGCGGTAAAGGAGCTTTGCTCGCCGGCCCCTCCGCCAATGTCAAACCCTTCATCAAGCGCCCAACGTTGGCCCTGAGCCTCAATCCTAAACGCGCTCAGATTCATCAAAGCTTTTTCGCCGCCGATAAATCTGACCGCCTTGTTCAAAATGTCTTGAGCCGATTGTGGGCTATTCAGCTGGGCCTCGCTGGGCGAGGGAATCGCGTAGCTCAATGTGAGGAAACAAATCAGGGTAATTAAAATTCGCGCATTGTATCTCATATCTCATTCCTTTCTTAAATATTTTGTAAAAATAATGTAAATTAAAATAAAATAAAATAAAATACTTGTTTTGCCTTAACGGTAAATAGTAAATATCACTAAATAGTTACTGTAATTTAGTTTTAGCAAAATAGATGCCAAAAACATAATTTGACAATGAAACGGTATCTATCCTGTTTGGAACTAATTAGTTAAAGAAATGTCTTTTGTTCCAAAGAAGCAAGCGCGGCTATTAACTCCAATGCAAAGCTTGCATATTAACGCGCGAAACCAATGCAAGGCTTGCGCAAAATGAAAACCGCAACCTTAATATTTAGCAACTTCCAGCGCCCTCCCCTAACCCTTCCTATCAATGGAGATGAAATTAAAGGTAAATATTTAAATTTAATATTCACCAGAGGGTGAAGCTTTTTAAGTTGCCGGTTTTAGCTAAAACAAGCTCAAAAAGCCAAATTCCCCTCCCTTTAGTGGGAGAGATTAGTATCTTATAAGTTATATTGTGACAATTTTTGACAGGATATTTTTAAAAAGATAATTCCGACCTTTTTACTTTTGCCTTTTTACTTTTTACTTATCCGGTTAATCCGGGTTAGGGGAGAAGGTATTTGGGTTTAAGCTAGTTAGACTAAAGATTTATTATTTAAGAAGATGCTTGTATTCGACGATGATGTTATAGATTGGCGCGGAATGTATTATGCGTAAGGTTTTATGGAATCTCTTAAATTATAAGAGACCTTTGTAGAATCTTAAGATAATTGCGCCTTGGAGCCTGCTATTTCCTATTATCTGCTCAACGTATTTTCTAATATTTTATTATGTTTTATATTGTAATCATGCTGAACAGTTACAAAAACATTGATGATTGACGGACTGGCATGCATCATTTACGGCGCAACAGAGCTGAACCGTGAGATTGGATTAACGGTTATAGTCTCTTTCAGGAACTTACCGCAACTCGGCTACAATTCATGATTTTCCTGCGATCCCATACTCTTTGAGTCTGGACTGAAGTGTTCGAAGGCTGACGCCTAACTGGTTGCATGTTTTACGGCGGTCGCCTTGATTTTTGAGCAGAGTTTCAAGAATCGTAGTCTTCTCGATTTCAGCTAGTGTTTCAGGCTTTGATTCCTCTGATGAATTATTGGATAACTGTAAAGGTAAATCCTTAGGTTGGATTTCGTTGGATTGTGAAACAATGAGCGCTCGTTCTATTGCGTTCTGAAGTTCGCGTATATTACCGGGCCAATCATAATGATGCAGAATATCCATCGACGCAGAACTTAGCGATTTTTTAGTTTGCCCTATTTTAGAGGAAATTTCATTTACAAAATAGTCTGCAAGAGGGCCAATGTCATCGCGTCGCGATCTAAGAGGCGGTATATGAATCGGAAAAACATTGAGACGGTAAAAAAGATCCGCCCTGAATTCTTTCGCTTCGATTGCGTCTATTAAATTTTTATTTGTCGCGGCGATTACACGCACATCAACAGTGATAGTTCTTGTCCCTCCGACTCTCTCAAATTCCTGCTCCTGAAGAACTCGAAGCAATGTAGTCTGTAATTCAATACTCATCTCGCCGATTTCGTCTAAAAAAATGGCGCCTCCATGCGCTAATTCAAAACGGCCGCGTTTAGCGTTAGTAGCTCCGGTAAACGCGCCTTTTTCATGTCCAAAGAGTTCCGATTTCAACAACGTCTCTGTTAATGCCGCGCAATTTACAGCCACAAATTGATTATCCTTGCGTGGACTTGAGCGATGAACATAACGGGCAACGACCTCTTTGCCTACACCTGATTCTCCTGTTAAAAGCACTGTGGTTTGCAGTGTGGCAACTTGGTTAGCCAATATCATGACTTGTTTCATTGCGTCGCTTTCAGCAATGATGTCGGAAGGAAAGCGTGAATCGTTCTCTGCCTGGTTAACTATTTGCCGATCTCTTAACAATCGGTTGCGAAGGACTTTAGCCACCATTAAACGAAGTTCATCCGGATTTTTGAGCGGTTTGGTAAGATAATCCTGCGCTCCTAATTTGATTGCTTCAACTGCCGTCTGAATTGAGCCATAAGCAGTAAGGACTATGACGGGCATTTCCGGAATGTTAGCTCTAACCCACTTGATTAACTGAATACCGTCCATATTAGGCATACGTTCGTCTGTAATTATGAGATCAAAACTATGCTGCTCCAATATCTTTTTAGCCTCATATCCATCATTTGCGGTTTGTATTATGTAATTTTTTTCAACCACAGCGCTTAATAACTGCCTTTGCGCCGCCTCGTCATCAACAATTAAAATCGAATTTTTCATATTAGCGTCAAACCTCTGATTGAAAACTTATTGAATTGAATTTATTTTTTTAAAATAAAAATGCTTAAATTGAATTAGTAGGTATCCTTATAAAACATTGAACGCCGCCCTCAGGCCTATTGGAGAGGGCGATCTTACCTTTCAATTGATCTATGATTTGCCTGGATATCGGCAATCCCAACCCAGTGCCTTTAATCTTATTAGTGACAAAAGGTTCAAACAGGTCATTTACATTTTGGTTGCTTAATCCAGAACCGTTGTCTTTTACTTCGATTATGGCCTCTTTTGTTTTTTTATCAAGTTTTGCGGCGACTTCAACTATTTTATCCAGCGAAGATGACTCAATCGCATTAATCATTACATTGAGCAAGACTTGACGCAATCCATCTTGATTTGAATTGATCATAAACGCGCCGTTTCCTGTGACAATCTCAATGCCAACCCCTGTCTTATTTAACTTTTCAAACAACATAGACCTGACATCAACAATTAACTCATTAAGATCAAATGTATTGATTTCAAATTTTTTAGGTTTGGAGAATTCAAGTAAATTGTTTACCAACAGCTCTAATCGTATAGATTCATTTACAACAGTTTGCATTAACTTTTGAGTATGATGATCTTCCGGTATCTCTTCCTGAACCACCTGGGTTAAACCTTTCATTGCTCCCAGAGGATTTCGGATCTCATGGGCGAGAGTCGCCGCCATTCTTCCAAGTGTTGTCAGGCTCCGTTCCGACTCTTCACGGACTTTCAGCTTAAGAAATCGACGCAGTACCCGCCTGAGATAGAACGACAAAACTAAGAGAATAATAATCGCTATACCTTGCGTCAAAACATGGAGATACGCATGGTTCATTATTAAATCAGCATAGGAAGGGTTAATGCCCGCGCGAAAATACAATGCTTCATCAAATGGGTTCCTCATAATTCCCTTAGCAACAAATGGCGGCGGGCGAATCTTGCTCTCAAATAAATAAAAAGTAGCGCCCCCTATGTTCGTAATCCCGGGTTTAAGGCTGTTGGATTTTGGAATATCCTTGCCCGCGCTTGCCAGAGCTTCGCCCGAATCATCTGAAATCAGTAAAAAGATTACTTTTTCCTTGTACTCATTATAAGTTTCTTCAAGCGCCTCCTGGAAAATTGATAGATTAACTAACGGATAGTAATTTAGCCCTTCTTTTTCTATATTTTTCAGATCAAACTTAACGCGATTTTTTCCATACAACATATTAGCCTGTAAAATTTCATGTCCCAGGTTTTCCAAATGTTTATCACGCATGCGCGACAACATCATAAAACCAATAACACTGCTGGCTGCAAGCCAGACACAGACGCAGATGATTATAACTAAAAATACACGTATTGGAAAAGAGTTCTCTTGCGTTTTCATAAATTTGTAAAGCAATTTTAATATACTAAAAAATTTGCGGCTATTGAGATAGTTACGAGCCGGAATTCAAGACGCCGTTGATTGTAGCTTTCCGGATGCTAAATAATTCAACTGTTGGTTTTCCGCTCACAAGATACATTTACATCTAGATCTAATTTTTCTAATTATACCTGCTTTTTCGAAAATGATCTTAAAATAATACGCAATACTGAGTATTGCTAAAGCCGGCCTGGTTCAAGCGAGATACTTGGACCATTGATTAATCGAACAACTAAAGTTGCTCAATTAATCAGTAGCGCAAACTAGATGCCAAATATATTAATTAGAAGCTCCATGCGCCATACATCTTATTTGATATTAATTAGTTACCTTATTTTTTATGTTGACAGGCAGGGGCTGTAACAGAAAGAATCAATACAAATATTGCGCATGTTACTATTCACAAATGCAAAATTTGCATTTCATCCTAAAGTTGTTCACCAAAAATCAATACAAGACCCAGTCTTTTATCCATTTCAAATCCATATGAGGAACAATAAGGGGCTAAATCATCTCTTAACTGCATCATCTTTTAAACTTTGAGACAAAAATACGCTAGCAGTCAAATGGAGATTTGACCAGTTGCGTTTGCTTGAAACCTGCAAATTAAACGGCAAAAGGTTTATACATTTCTTACAAAATATTTTATCACGCCCGGAGATCAACCGCGCAAAGCAACTAAATCGTTGATTTGCGCCTCATAGCTTAATTTGAGCAGCTTAACTGTTAAGCGATCTTTTTTAAGAACAAAACCTCTTAATTGCGGTAAGAGGTTTAAAACTTGTTAAAAATATTAAAGAATTACAATTATTTTTGTGTTATTATTTAGTGTTTCTTTTGCGCGGTCTTTGCCTGACCGGAATATCCGACCTCTCAAATAATCCATGACAATCGCCCAAAAACACTATGTCCTTTTGATATTGCTATTTCATCTATGGCAAGGATTGATAAATCATTATACTTGGTTTCTTCATACTCTTAATGTAAATATTTTATTGCCTTTTATAAATGAAAACTGAGCAGCTTGTCTGCTCTAGTGATAAATGAACACTTGGCTGCTTGGCTGCCTTAGTGAGAATTCTCCCCTGAGGGGAGAATAAAACTAATTGGAGATATTTATGAAATCTGATCATCGTATTACAAAACTTGCTCAAATATTAGTTCAGTATTCCACGAGTGTGAAAGAGAGGGACAAAGTCATTATTTTTGGCTCCACGGCATCAGAACCCCTGCTCCGGGAAATATACCGGGAAGTTATTTGCTTGGGAGCTCATCCGGTTTTACATATGGAATTTCATGACCGGCAATATCTGTTTTATAAAAATGCTAACGATTATCAATTAGAATATACTGATCCGTTTTTTCTATATGAAGTGGAAAATAGCGATGTAGTCATTCAATTAATTCCTGATTTTAATCCGCATGAATTGACTTCAATTGATCCTGAAAAAAAACAAAAATTAGCTTTGGCGCAGAAACCAATTTTAGAAGCGTTTAAGAAACGTTGGGGAGACGGCTCGCTTAGTTGGGTTGGTTCCCTATTCCCAACCCCTGCCCTTGCGCAGGAAGCGCATATGTCATTGGATGAATATTCAGAGTTTGTATTTTCATGCATGCATCTTAATGCGGATGATCCGGTTGAGTTTTGGAAGAATTTATCAAAAAAACAGCAAAAACTTTGTGATAGATTAGAAGACGCTAAAGAGTTGCGGTATGTGGGAGACAATACAGACCTGAGGTTTCGGTGTGAAGGGCGCAAATGGGTTAACAGCGACGGCAGAATCAATTTTCCCGACGGCGAGATTTATACAGGCCCAATAGAGGATTCTGTTGAAGGCACGATTCGTTTTACTTATCCGGGAATATTTCAGGGAGAAGAAATTGAAGATATATTTTTACGATTTGAAAAGGGAAAAGTAATTGAAGCTAAAGCCGCAAAGGGCGAGGATTTATTGTTGTCATTGCTGGATACGGATGAAAATGCAAGATATGTAGGTGAAATCGCAATTGGCACAAATGACAATATTAACCGTTTTACAAAAAATATTCTTTTTGATGAAAAGATGGGCGGCACGGTGCATCTTGCTATCGGCACTGGAATACCACAAACAGGAAGCAAAAATGAATCAGCAATCCATTGGGATATGTTAAAAGACATGCGCGAAGGCGGCGAGATATACGCAGACGGAAACCTTATTTATAAAAATGGATTATTTTTATAGGTTTTAATAATTCATTTTTTTGCTTTTTTAACGCTTTCACTTTCATCGTTAATAATTTGTCTTTTTTCTATGACGCGCGGATTTTTAACAGGTGGCTCTTTTGCGTTTGACAGGGAACCTCTAATGGGCGGCATTTTGGGTTTTCTAAAACAAACCGACCTTTTCTTCTTGCTCGATTTTAGAAAGTTCTCCGGTATCTGTCATTATTCTACAGAATCCACCCTTCAAATCCGGCAATGCGTTTATCCATTTCTAATTTTCTCTCATTAACGCTTGAATTAAACGGTGTTGTTTCTTGGAGTTCGCTGGAATGATTTGTTAGGCAATTGTTTTATAATGCCGCATATTCTGTATACGGCCTGATTTTGGGAGGTTTAAACCCCAACACAATATTGTCTTTGGTTATTCCTGCTTTTATAAGCTCTTTGGCAATTCCATGCTCAGTGCCATCACGTTGAATCCATAATTTATTGTCAACAATATCAATATGCACTAAACTTCCATGAATTCTTCTACCTGTATCCTCCCATCCAACATTCACCAATATATACCGGTTATTTATACGGTCAAAAATTGCTTCAACTTTTATATCGTCATAGGCATACGGAATTTTTGTGTATTCGCTTAAAACCTTTTCTATAATTTCGCGATATGTGTCTAAATTATCCATTTTACTATTTCCTCCACTTCCGGGTTAAATCCAATAATTTTCAAGAGCTTGTTTTTTAGCAATAATTTGCCCAAAGGCTCTTCAAATATCTCTTGAATTACATATTCAGAAACAGCAAGATATAGAATACGATTAGGCTCCTTTTCTTCTAAAATTGTATTATACAAAATATATTGACCTATAGCTTTTTCAAGATCATCTATCGCTGAGTCACCAATGAAACTTTTAATTTCTACAGCTATTTGTTGATCATTTCGTTCAGCGCCTATAAATCGTTCAGCCCCTAAATCAACATACATATCTTTTCCGCCAAAAGATAGCCTTAATGGATCATGAGTGATTGTCCATCCATCTTTTATGAGTGCGTTTTTAACATTGTTGTGGTAGATATCTCTCGCCGGCATTTGGTATTTATTCCTTTATTTTTTAAATATATAGTTGTTTTATCAAAAATCGCAAAGCAAAAACGTTTAAAAGAAGCCTACAAAACTACTCCAGCTTTTAATTAAAAAATTTCAGGTTTATCCAGGTTAGGTTAAATCGAGTTCTTTTGTTTATGACTTATTTGGCACAAGATCCAAAAGTTTTAGCGCATTTTGCAGTTCTTCTTTTATCTGTTCAAAACCTATCACGCTGGACATCGCAGACATATCCATAACATACAACTTGCACATATGTTTCAAGGCGTCTTCTAATATTTCTATTGCCTGGCTATCCTTGTTTTCTTTACGTAAAACTTTAATAGCGGCAATAATTGATGTCAAAGTTTCTTTCATGAAATATAAACTCCTTTTTAAGTTATTGATTGAAATATGATGTAACGACAAAGAGTTGCAAACTACCACACAAACGATGTTTTGTTAAATTTACCAAATACTTACAGGGAAAACAATTTAAAACCGTAAGGCTAAGGTCTACATCTGCATCTTCTTTGTTAAAAACAGAACATTTTAAACATATTCACGCCTAAATTGTATTTTATGTTTTCAAGAGCGTTCCCGAATATTATTCTTTTTTTAATGTTTTTTAAAGAATTTTTGAGTTGAATATAGAGCTTAATCGGCTCATGATATACAACCGACAACAGGCTGATTGGCCTAAATTTAAATATAATCTTAAAAGGGTTAAAACAAACACTTCTCTTTTGCGGAAAGAGTAGGCTGCGTAAGTGGTTTTCTCAAAGGGTTGCCTGATGATGCCCAAGCTGAAACGATGATTGATACGATGGTTTCCGAGCCCATTAAGATATCAGGAATTAAAGGAGAATATCGAATTTGTATCTGCCGCCAATTATTTCATAATTTTCTAGTTCGCTCGGCTATTCTATCAAGATTTACTTTAACTCCTCTAATATTTTTTCAGGGGAAACGACACGCGCAAATGAAAAACGGTAATTATTATTAACAGGGGCAACAATAAAGCAAGGAACATCAGGATTAATTTCATGAAAAGATTTTAAACCTGTCAAATTTTTTGCAGAAATGTCGGGACACAATTTGTATTCAATCAAATTTGAAGCTCCATGACGCAATTTCCTGGCCGAAGAACCGCAAAGAATAAACCTTATCTCGGTTTCTCTTCCATAATGGCATGAACAACATCAAGGAGGCGTGGGGCTCGTTGAACTTCATCAATTAAAACAGTAAAATGGCAATCCTTCTCATCAATTTCATGCTGTAAACGATTTGGGTTTTTGTTGTAACTTAGCTGCAATTCAGGGTTTAGAAGATCAATTGACAAATCTGGATTAAGTTTTTTTAATAGAGCGCTTTTGCCTACCTGACGAGCGCCAAAAAGGAAAAAACTAGTTTTTGGCAATCTATTTTGCAATAAACGTGTAAACATAGTTGTCAATATACCATGCATATTAACAACTCGCCAAACAAAAAGCTTGATTAAACAGAGCGCTGGATGGTTAACATGATCAATATTTACTTGAAATATAGGAAATATAAGCCTAAGAACCTTAAAAACAAGCTAAAGCATGAAAGGAAAGTGATTGGTAAATGATAATTGGTAAAAGCAAAGCAAAAGTGGATCGCAACCAAAACACAAAGGCATAAAAAGTAAAAAAACTTAACATTTAAGACGCTCCGGTTTTGCCTAATTTTTATTTTATTAGAGAAATTGCGACAGTGGCTATAGTTTTTCGATTTTAAATTGTTTTATTTGAGAGTATTTGGTAAATTTTAAAATTACTTTATGCGCGTTAGTTTTCGTGATCTGATAATAAAGTATAAGACCATAAACACTTTAGGCAAAAAAACAAATACGAGTGATTGCGCCGTAGTTGTAGTTTTATTAGACGGTTTAAAACGTTGAACATTGTATCTTTAAAGAGTAAGCGAATTGGAACTAAATAATGAATGACATCAATATCGAAGAAATAAAGAAGCATTGGATCAAAACTTCTGATGATGATTTTAAAACGATAAACAACTTATTCAAATCAAAATCATACAACTGGGCTTTATTTGTAGAGCATATTTCAGTAGAAAAACTATTAAAAGCTCTATATGTAAAATTGAATGCTAAACACGCGCCAACAATTCATAATCTATACAGATTAGCGGAATTATGTAAATTAGATTTAACTGATGACTATTCAGATTGGCTTGACACTATCACTTCATTTAATATAAATGCGCGATACGACGATTATAAAAGAGAGTTTTATAATCTATGCACAAAAGAATATACCGAGTTATGGATTAAACGAATAAAGGAGTTACGCAAATGGATAGAACTGAAGCTTTAAATATTGCCCGGCAATATGCCACGGTATTAAGCACAAATTATGACTGTAAACAGGTTTTTCTTTTCGGATCATATGCTAAAGGAACTAATCATGAGGAAAGCGATATTGATATTGCCGTTATCCTCAATGAATTTAAGAATTCAATGGATATACAATTGGAGCTAATGAGGTTGAGACGTAAAATTGACAGCAGGATTGAGCCACACCCTTTTAGAGAAAAAGACTTCAACATGTCAAATCCTGTTGCGCATGAAATATTGAAGTATGGGCAAAAGATTGATACAGGAGCCTTGTAAAAGTTAAAGGCTCGGAAAGAAATAATTTGCGGATTTTTATTTTTAAGGCTCTTCATAGAATTCCAGAGTTAAACAATGAGCTTAATCGGCTCATTATTTAGGTCATTATTGAGCCGAATATCTGCTATAATTGGCTCATGATATATAACCGGCAAAAGGTTGATTGGCCTGAATTTAAATATGATCTTAAACGGGTTGAAAGCCAACTCTTCTCTTTTGCGGGAAGAGTTGGCTGCGTAAGCGGACTTCTCAAAAGGCTGCCTGATGATGCCCAAACTGAAGCTTTGGTTCATTATTTGTAAAACTTAAAACTTATACTCCAGCTCTATGAAAAAAGTTCGGCCTGGGCGGGGGAGGTCATGGGGGAT
This sequence comes from Candidatus Anammoxibacter sp., assembly GCA_021777105.1. Lineage (GTDB taxonomy): Bacteria > Planctomycetota > Brocadiia > Brocadiales > Anammoxibacteraceae > Anammoxibacter_B. Next base: position 1,690 of record JAIQZQ010000051.1, on the reverse strand, counting down.
AGTGTTTTGCAACGCAGGGTCGGAGTAATCCTTGTCAAGCAGGTTAGAGAGCGACGCTTTAACCTTCATATCATTAAAAAATTCTTTTGCTATTAACGTTAGATTAAGCAGGGCATAACCTGGATTTGCGTCTCTTTCATCCGTCTCAACCCTGACCCTTTCATCGCTTATAAAGGCGTGAATATTCGCGTTAATATATTTTGTCAATCCTACGTTAAAACCGATATTTCCTTTATGTTTAGGCACGTCCGGCAGCGCGTCTCCTTCGCCCTCTGCGTCCAGATATGTGTAATTGGCGTAAGCGTAATTTCCATTGCCAAAGTCTTTTCGCGCCTCGAATTCAATGCCCTGGTTATTCGAGCTTCCAAGGTTGCCGAACACAAACGGATCATCAGGATTTTCTTTCGGCAGAAGTCTAATGCGATCCCTCAATACATTAAAAAAGTAGTTCACGTTTACGCTTATATCATTGGCGAATCCGTAGCCCAGAGAAACCTCGTAAGACCGCATCTTTTCCGGCTGTAGATCCGGGTTCCCTATAAAAGAGCTATTGTTTATCAAATATAGCTCGCCGAATGTTGGGGCGCGGAACGCTTGGCCGTACAGCAGCTTTAACGTCGCGTTGTCAACAAATTCCCACGCTAGCCCCAATCTGGGATTGGTTGTGCCTTCAAAATCGCTGTAATGGTCGTGCCGAACGCCGAATGTAAGCCCGAGGTTTTCAGTAATATCCCATTTGTCCTGAATATATACGGCCCATATTTGTCTTAGAGCCTCCCTTATCCACTCCTTTTCGGACCTTTTTACTGAATCAAGCGGCATTCCCGTAAAAGGATCGCTATTTGCGTAAGATTGAACATTGTCCTGCCTTTCCCATTCGTAACTAAAACCGAGCGTAAATTTATTGTTGTCAAACAGCTCATACTCCATTTGCGTTTCGCCGCCCAGCCTTCGATTAGTTAGGGTGGAAAAAGCTTGTTTGCCGTCCGGAAAAACTTTATTATTTCCGTCACCGTCAATATCAGGCGGCAACACAATGCCGTCAGGCAATGTCTCAATTGACATTAACATGTCGTACTGGTCATAATAAACCCTTGGTTTTACGCTTAATTTTTTCCCTATATCAAATTTATAACTCAGCTCGCCGGTGGCATAATTATAATTTTGACCTCCATCGTCCGTTAACACATAGCTAGAGCTTACAAACGGCTCGGTATCCTTATTCATATATTTGCCTTTAAACTCAATATCTTTGTATCCTAGTTTCATGCTAAGCTCCATTTTTTTTCTGCCGTCATCAGTATCCCCTGGGGCAATTGAATACCTGCTTAAAAAAAACGGCTGTCCTGAAAGGGCGTCTTCCTTAATTTGATAACTCATGCCGTTTGAATTGTAGAGATTGACAAATCCCGTGACATCCACATCATGAATGCGCTTTCCATATAAAATATTGTAATCCTGCGTGTCAAAACTTCCGAATCCGCTTGAAACTTCAACACCATCAATATCATCCGCTTTTTTTGTAATAATATTAATAGCCGCAAGAAAGGCGTTGGCACCATATAATGCCGAGCCCGGCCCTCTCATAATTTCTATTCTTTTAACGTTTTTCAGGGGAAGATCGTCAAAGTAAAACGCGGCGTTGCCGTTAAAAGGCATATTTAAGGCGTGTCCGTCCAGAAATACTTTT
>JAIQZQ010000006.1 GCA_021777105.1 Candidatus Anammoxibacter sp. | reverse complement strand
GTCTCAATCCCTTATAAATCAGGTCAATGTTTCTAAGGGCAGCCTTTGCAACCCTAATAGAGACAACCACTTACAACTGCAAATTCTGTAGCCTCCGTTTTTCACTCTTTAAAACCTCCTTTCTTTCACGTAGATTTAAATATTTGTATCGTTAACTCCTTAAATAACAACCAGTTATAACTTCCCTGTAACCTCGCCCTTTCTTAGGGCTTTTTAGAAATCCGTTCCTTTTTTGCATAACTCGTTTAGCGCCAACATGTTACAAAAACCAAAAAGTCATTGTTTTTGCTTTTATTGTCAAAACCATTTAATTATATAATATGTGGTAAAATTAACTCATTTTCAAACAATATATACATCTTCAATCTCTGCAACCTCGCCATTGCCAAATATTTTTATTGAACTTTTGCAATCCGCGCAAATAGGGTAAACGCGAACGATCATCTATAATAGGCAGGTAATCGCTATTTTCATACAAAAACCTTTTTGATCCGTTGTCTATGTCTAAAAAATATCTTATTAAATTACTGAGGTAGATTGCTGAATTTATAGGTTGTTTTTTAACTAATAAATTTTTTGCAAAACGCTCTTCAACTACAACTTTTTCCTCTCCATTTTCATCTTTAGCTATAATTGAAATGGATTCAGGGCATTCCCCCTTTTTAATAGACTCGATAGAATTATTATCTTTATTAATACCCGGCAACACAAGGTCATTATCCACAAACGGAGGATAGATTCTACGCGCTAAATTAATAAATCTTAAATAGTCTGAGAGATAACGTTTATTGCTGTTTTCTATTTCAAAAATTAGCAACCCAACTCCTATTTCATAGAGATGAAGGTAAACATCGATCAATTTGACTCTGGTGTTTTCGCGTGAGCCACTACCGCAATTAATCTCTAAATAAACTTGAGGTTTTTGCCCTTTTTCCCATTTAAGAAAATAAAAATTGTCGTTCTCGTTTTCTTTATCTTTTGTGCTGAATAGTATTTCCCGTATATAAGGATAAAAATAGACAAATTCGTTATAATCTCCGCCTTTATTCAATTCAAAAGCGCATACTTTCCATTTCTTTATATTGTTGCCTGAATGTTCAGAAGTAAACCATTCCGCCGGCTCTTTTGATTTATAATCCGTGTTATCAAAACTAAAAGGAAACATCAGAAATGCGCTAAACTTGTCAACTTCTATGTTAGAGGCTGATATTGAGGCTTGGGCCGGCATGATTGCAAATATTCCTTTTTATAAAACATAGTTTGTCGCCAATCTGAATCTGTTTTATTTTATCAGCAACGTTTCAACCGGGGTATGTAAACATTGTGACTTTATTGGCGTTATTATTAAATACCCAGTGAAAAAGTATAGCAGGTTAAAATTGGATAATCAATAGATTTTGTAAAATTTTGCATAATTTTCCGTAAATAAAACCAGGGGTTAGCGTTAATCATGGTTGTGACTTGAAGTAAATTGTTATAGATACTGTATGTTAATACCGCATAGCAGCATGTTGTCTTAGGGGGCGCGCAAAAGGTTTGGAAGTTTTTGCAAACTCTAATGCGGGGGGATTATACAGGATAAAGAGGAAGGGATTATACCGCGCTTTGAATGCGGTGATTATTGCTTAATGAAAATTGAGGGCTTGCATGCTCTAGCGGGAATTATCCTCGAATGGGATAATAACATACTTTCCCAAGCCGAAACTTGTGCCTTTGCCTACATGGATATATTCGCCCAGTTTAAGAAGGGTCAAAAAAGGGGCAAGATCGCCCTGGTATGTTATGCTTCCTATGGCGCCGCCAGGGGCCATTTTCTGTTTTTGTCTGGTTGAGTACCGTTCCCAATCGCGCCATTGCAGTGAATTATTTATGGTTTTAACGCTGTTTGCTTTTTCGATTAATCCTTTATAATCGTATTCAAGCTCATGGCCGCAATGGAAGTGGGAAAGGGTTGACAAACGGCGAAGCATGTTTCTGATAAGGATGTGAAATTCAATGCGGCATTGCGTTAAAAACTCCAGCCTGATCTGATCATCAACTATCCCTTTATCCGTGGATTCAAACATATCTCTGGTTAAAACGGTAAAGTCGCCGGCCAGAGCGCCGGAGGCGTTGTTAAATATGGATATGGCCTTGCCGGCCATGTCCAGGCTTTGAACATCTTTCAAAATATACTTGCTTCTGTTTCGCCCTATTCCTTTTTTGCCGAGTTCAATAAAAGTGATGAAAAAATATGGCAAATAATCGAGGGCATTGCCTATGAGCGCGAGATTAAACTCCGTGTCAAAGCCTTTGCGCACAATACGCCCGGCGTCATTAGGGGGCTCAATTACAAACGGATGGGGTATGGGTATGGCGTTATATGAGCGGAGCTTTTGGGCGTCTGCCGGCAATGGCGTCCCAAATATGTAAGCATAGGCGCAATTGTTGCGCAACATGCATTTTGAGCAGGAATCGGCAAACTGTTGCGCGCAAACCATTTTTTAAAGACATATCCAAAACCGCCCCTTAAAACAGCGCCTTTATAAGCCGGCAGCGATATATACTCAAAAGCTTGAGGTTATCGAAATTTGCGCGGGCTGGAGCAATCTTGCAGATTGCTTCAAATGTATCCTGAAACTATTGCCATTTATTGGTAAGCATGCGGTTTGCGCGCATCTAAGGGTTTTGGTTTAAACGGGCGGAGGCAGTCTACAAGACTGCTCCAGCAAACCTTGTTTTTCGAAAATCTGATTTGTTTGACTATATATGCAGGGTTTACGTGCTTTTTAACTAATCTTTAAGGGGGGAACTTCGGTCTAAGAAAAGCGGAAAAGCAAAAAGCATAGAACACGGATGGCGCGGATGATGCGGATTTGCGCGGATAAATAGAAAAGCTGTGACTAAAGTGAGCCGCCAATAGTTAAAAGGCCTCTAATAAACGCCCGCAGCTTTCGATTTTTTACGCCATCTTTTAGTTATGCTTTTAAAAAGAGACGCAACGGGACAAAGCCTTCGGCGTATTTGACCCTTGCCTGGATGCCTCTAAATACAGATGTTGATTTGGCTATTTCTATTATTGAGAGACCTTCGATGTTTGTTTTCTTAACCTGTGATTTGTGCGCCTTGAGGCACTCAACCTTTTTGTCGAGGCTATCCTTTATATCGGAGAAGACGGTTGGATCAAAATTTTGGGTTGTGGGGCCTTCATAAAACAAAACATTTTTAGCGTATCTGGTGGCGGATAAAACTCCCTGCGTGAGGTTGCGGTGGTCCTGGTGAGTGTCGTTAAAATAGTTTGCAAATATCAGATCAGGTTTGACCTTTTTCATGGTATTTTCAATGAGCTCTATCAGCTCCTTGTTGGAAGTCAAAAGAGTGTCTTCAAAACCGCCAAAAATCACCTCTTCCACGTTCATAATCTTTGCGGAGTTCATCTGCTCTTTTTTCCTTATATCCGCGTCGCCGCCCATAACGCCGCCGGTCATTACCAGCAAAAACAGTTTATGTCCGTTTGCCCCATAATTTAACAACGTGGCTCCGCAACCGCATTCAATATCGTCTGGGTGCGCGCCGATGGCTAATATATTCATATTATTGTTTTCTCCTGTTACTTCTTATAATTTCTAAACTATCCTTGCCGTGGTTAAACAGCAAGTCAATAATGGAAAGGAACGGCTCAAACTTGCCGTAAAGCTGGTTGTATACCGGATGATCAAAATCCTGAAAAACCAATTCAATACCGGCGTCTTTAAATTTATCAATATCCATATATTTTACACCGTCTTTGCCTGAAAGATATTGATCGGCTTTAATCTGTTTGCACATGTCAACCAGCCGTCCGGTGGGGTCGTTATCAAGGCTAAAATCAGACGCGGTTAGCGCCTCAGTCTTAATCCCCAGCGCATCAATTAGCTGTTTTATAACATAAATGTTAAGCTCTGACAACAAACCCCATTCGGAGTTCAAAATATCTTCAAACAACGGTTTATATTCCGCAAAGAACGGGGCCTTGTTATAGTTTGTAATCAGAGCCTGAAGATGTTTGCGCCGCCAGTCTATTTTGTTGTTAATCCCAACCTCGCATATTCGCCCGGGATATTTGTAAAGAACAGGGGCTGTAATCCATTGCGGGCCTTGCGAAGTTTTTATCCGGTTGCGATTTTGCCACTCGTTCTTTTTATATTGAACATTATCCAGAATCACGAACACATCGGCAATATCTATTTTGTCAAAGTATCCCAGCCACGGCATATATTGAGGTTGATGTATTGCGCAGATCATAGTTATGCTATTCCTATTTTTTATTTAAAAACCGCAGTTGTTCATAATATAGTTCTTCAGTGTTTTTAGCGGTGGCCTGTATATCAAACTCTTTTACAGCTTTTTTAAATCCTTTTTGCCCCATCTTATGAGCAAGCTCTTTATCATTAAACAGTTTAATTAACGCCGCCGCAAAGGCGCCGCAGTCTTCAGGAGGCGCAAGCAATCCCGTCACGTCATCATCGACTATTTCAGGAACGCCGTCAACATTAGAGGCAACCACGGGCTTTTTCAAAGCCATGGCCTCAATCAAGACAATGCCGAACCCTTCGTTGATGGAAGGCAGGACGAGCAAATCAACAGCGGCAATAATTTCAGCCACGTCGTTGCGCATGCCCAGAAATTTAATATTTGCTTCAAGTCCAATCTCTTTTGCCCTGTTTACAAGCTCGCCTCTCAAAGGACCGTCACCGGCCACAACTAATGCCGCGTCCGGCAATGTGTCAACAACCTTGCGAAAAGCTTCAATCAAACGAGCGTGCCCTTTTACCGGAACAAGACGGCCAACTACAGCGGCGGTTGGTTGCCGGCTGTTTAGCCCAAGCTCTTCCCTCTTTTTATCAGCGCCGGCAAGCCCTTTTAAAGTAAACGCATTAACATCTATGCCGTTATATATGTGTTTATATTGTTTTCGGATTCCAATTCCACGTTCAATATAGGGGTCAATCCCCCTTTTTGTAAGGGTGATGATCCTGTCGGTGAATTTAGCGGCTATCTTTTCAAGCGCGATAAACAGTTTTGTTGATAAAGAGCCAAAATAACCTGAAAATATGTTGCCGTGAGGGGAATAGAGTATGGTATTGACATTCGCCATACGCGCGGCAGCGCGACCGACAAAACCGGCTTTAGAAGTGTGGCAATGCACAATATCGTATTGCTCCTTTTTTATTAAAAGGTATAGGCGTATCAATGCGGCAACATCCTTAAAAGCGCTAATGTCTCTGACCAGAGAATTTATCAGGAATATTTTTAATCCCGAATCCGAGAGTTCCGGGCCGGCTGAAAGAGAGGGGTCGATTGCGCCGGCGGCAATATGAATCTCAAACCTGTCCCTGTTTAAATGTTTAATTGTATTTAACATTACCATAGGAGCTCCGCCTCGATCAAGGCGTGTAATAATGTTAAGCAATTTAATTTTGTCAGGTTCTTTCAATTTTCTGATAGACGCAAAAATAACCCATCTTTAAATACGCAAAGCCCCAATGCTTATAGTTTACAGGAATTGAACAAATATGGGGTTCGATATTATTCTGCTTGAGCTTTCAATATCCAGTCTATAAAAAGCCTTTTTGCCGGGCTCATAATAATTATCATCAAATTTGACGTCAATTGTTCCTTTTTGGCTTATTTTTTTTACAATTTCCCCGTTTCTTATCACCTTTGCATTGATTAGCTCTTTTTCAGATTCGCTTGTTATTTTAATTTTTAGGGATGGATTAGTGTCGAGTAATATTTCATCGCCCATATAGGCGGTCTCAATGCCGTCGTCATCCTCTATAACAAATTCATTTAATAAAAGCTGCGGAACAGTTTCAGAATAACGATGAATAGCGTACATCTTTCCTGTTTTTAGCGCTTTTAAAATATATTTTATCTTTTTCTTTTTTAAAAGCAAAACAGTCTGAGTGTCGTCAATAGAAAAAGATTCGCCTTCAAAGTCCAGCTCTCCTATCGCCCAGACAGGTTTTTTGCGGATACCGACGCAATACTCAGCCAGTGTCTGGTCCCATATCCCTCCCGGTGGCGCAATATATTTAATGCCTTCGGCAAACACCGCAAACCCGGTATAACCATGAGTTTTAAGCAAATCTTCATGATACGATGCGGTTTTTATCGCAATGCCGCCACCGTCGTCATACCAATCATTATTTACTTCGGGATGCGCCCAGAAAACCAGGCCGTCTTTTTCGTTAACATAATCAATCAGATGTTGAAACGGCCCAACTCCATTGCGGCCATGATATTGATCATATAACGGCGTAGAAAACGGGGCGTTGTTTAACAAAAAAATAAGCCCAAATCCAAAAAAAACATAACCCGGTATTTTCAGAGGCCTTATTTCTTTGCGTATTGTCATCTTTTTGTTCTGAATGCTTTTAATTCGTTTATAGTAATAAAACCTCCATGCAAGAAAGAAAAAAACCAGCGGCCATAACATTATCAAACTATCTTTAGTGAATCTACGCGGAAAACCTCTGCCTATGGACGGGAGATTTTCGTAATCTTCAGCGTCTCTGAGACCAAATACTAGGAGATGCTCATGACCATTAATCAATGCCATATCGCCTGAAAAATAGCCGCCTTCCCAGTAATAAAAAGGAATCGCTTCGGCGCCGGGCATGACTATAATTTTGGGATATTCTTCGTTAAGATATTCGATATCTTCAATATAGTTATCAGATCCATATTGCTGAATAGATCCTTTTTCAATCGTTTTTTTTATTATCTTACGCAACGGCCGCACGCCGTATTCCCATTTCATGGTGTCATGATCTGTAAAAATAGCGTACTTCATATTTGCCTCCTTGGCGAGCTCCACCATCTTTTCAAGAGACAAATCTCCGCCGCTAACTTCGCTGTCCATATGTATGACACCGGTAACCAGCTCATATTCAGCGGTTGAAGCGCCTTTTGCAAACACAAACAAAATCAAGAATATATAAACAAACCTTTTTGCTGTTTTCATTTTTTTTGACAACCTTAAAACCGATACAATTCCGTGCATCTGGAGCATACGGGGTAAACCTTATTTTTTTTAGTTATCTTTCTAAAGCGCACATGCTTATCGTTGTTCCAGATGTTTCTAAATGTGTCTTTCTTTATATTGCCTGATGAATAATTTAGAGATTGGCAAGGCCTGACCGATCCGTCAGGAAAAATATAGGCAACCATCCATGGACTAACGCATCTGTTTTTATAACTTGACGGGGTGAAATTAAAATTAGAGTAATATTGATAAATTTCTTCATTTGTAAAGTTCGGATAAAAAGATATATCAAGCTTTGTCTCTTTTCGTTTTAATTCGAACATCTTTTTTACCAGATAATCAATGTCCATATCCGGCAGCTTATCCCTTACAAAACCTCCCCACTCATGGCATGTGGTGTCAAAGTCGCGATTAAATATCATATTTTGCATATCATAAGCTTTTTGATCAAGAAAAATCAGATGATGAAAGGTTATGGACTTAGCGGCAATCTGCTCCGCGGCGGCCACGACTTCATCCAGCGCCTTATAATTTATTTCAAATAGAGTGGTTGATATGTTGACATGAGGGCGGCTTTTGCCTTTGCGTTTTTTTATTTCAGCGATTGATTTTAAACCGGCCATAGCCTTGTCAAATGTGCCCTTTGCGCTACGCATCTCGTCATGAATTTCACCCGGCCCATCCAGAGAAAAAATAATCTCGTCTAGATTTAGATCAACAATCGCTTCAGCGTTTTTCTCTAAAAGGACGCCGTTTGTTATAATATTGCAACGCATGCCGGCGTTTTTTATATATGCAACTATATCAAGGCACTCATGATGCATAAACGGTTCGCCTCCAAATACTGTAATATTCGGGCGAAAACATTTCACGTCGTCAATAAGCGATTTCATTATATCAAGTGACAGCTCCTCTTTTAACGTCTCATTTGTATAGTTTCTGGATGAGCCTTTTTCTCCCCACTGGCCGCACATTTTGCACCTTAGATTGCAACGGTATGTGAGGAGGCATGAAATTGTTTCGGGGTATGAGCTGCGCCCATCCTGCAAATGGTAAGTGAGGAACGATTTACCGCGTTGCGCCAAAGCTTGCAAGGCGTAATCCGGCTGTTCAACAGCTTTTTTTAAATTTCTGATTAAATTTCGTCGTGGCAGCATTTATTATTTAATTAAATATTAGACTTGATAACATCAACTACAACTTTCAAACTTTCAAAAGATATAAGAGGATGCGTAGGGATTAAAAGCAATCTTTTAGCCATGTATGACGCGCTTGGAAACGGGTCGTTCGCAAGGCCGTATCCTAAATCATGAGCTTTATGAACAGGGTCCGGGTACAAAATAGTGCATTCAACTCCTTGCCGGTTTATCTCAAAGTAAAGCAGGTCGCGTTTGTTTGAGTCTTTCAACACGATTGGAAACTGGTTATAAGCGGGCTCTGAATGACGCAATATTTCCGGCAAAACCAGCCCCTCGACATCATTAAGTTGATCGCGTAAAAACCGGCCTTTTTTGTTTCTCTCCTCAAATATTTTATCGGCCTTTTTAAATAACGACAATCCAACGCCGGCCTGAAATCGGGTGTACTTAAATGAATCAAAATCGGTGTGCAGGGTTGTGTATTTAAATTTTGAGATTAGACGGCGCATTATTGTAAAGAACAATGGGCGAACCGCGAGAGCCAACGCAACGGTTTTTACCATAATGCCAATCTTTAACTTTAAGCCCGGCTTTCTAATCTTATCTATTTCAGCGGAAATCAGTTTTTGAACATCTTCCAAGCCGGTGACAATGCATCCGCCCGATAAGGTTGAAAGATTTTTACCCCGGTTGAGGCTATAAAAACCAACATCGCCAAACGCGCCGGCATTTTTATTATTTATGATTGTTCCAAGGGATGAGGCCGCATCCTCAATGACATAAACGCCTTTTTTATTGGCGATTTTATTTATCCTGCCCATATCGCAAGCCAATCCAAACATATGCACGGGGATAACGCAAAGCGTGTTTTCCGTCACAAGCAAAGAAAGGGCATCCAGATCAAAATTAAATGTATCCAGTGATATATCGCAAAGTTTTGGCTCCAACCCGGCTTTTCTTATCGGCAGAATCAGGGAAGGGGCTGTGTATGCGGGCAATATTACCTCTTTGCGGTCGGACAATCCTTTTAGCGCCATAAGCGTAACGTATAACGCGGTGGTGCCGGAGTTAACAAACATGCAATATCGCTGCCTGCTAAACTGCTTCATAACTACGCTAAAGGCAGAGATGTTGTTTGTAAACGGAGGAAGAAGACCTCTTAACAAATTAAATACGCTTATTGGCGTTCCGGCTGACGGTGTAATTGTCTTCATTATATTTAAAGGAAATAATATTTAATTCTAATTACCCCACTCGGGGGGATAATCCTCACTAGAGCAGACAAACCGCTAAGTTTTCATTTATCTAGATTAACGGCAAAGCTGGTTAGATTTGTAAATTTACCAGAAACATATGTTATATGCAACCTAAAACCAGCGACATATTTACGGCAATATATAAAGGTTAATTAGGGGCTTGAACTCCTCTGTTTTTAGTCTTAATAAACAACCAAAAGTCCGTCGCCCTGATCTAATATTTGAAAATTAATACCGCTAAGACTCGATAGTTTGGCTAAAAAAGAGTTGATTTTTTCTTTAATTTTCAAATATTTTCGATGTTCAATTTCAGGTCTTGTTTCATGGCGCAAAATAACATTGTCAAAAACAATTAGCCCGTTTTTTGCGATTTTTTTAAGACTTAAGTCAAGCAATTCCGAATAGTCATCTTTATTGCAATCAATAAAAATAAATTCAAAAGAATGTTTAATGGAGCTTAAAATATCACGGCCACGGCCATTTACGAAAAGGGCCTTTCGAATATTAGCGCCGCTATTATAAAAACGTTTTGCGCGAACAAGCGAAGGATGACTGTGGTCAACTGAAACCAAAATACTGTTATCGGGCATGCCGGATTCCATCAGGCTTGTTGAAAAACCTAAACCGGCCCCAATCTCTAAAATTGAAGATGGTTGTTTATACTTTATTAAATGAATCAAAAGCGCGCCGTTAGCAGGGTCAACAATAGGAACGTTAAACTTTTGGGCAAATAGTTGAAGGTCATCCAGGTATGTTTTTTTAGGCAGGGAATGCAATAGGGAAGCCCTGGTCATTTTGGAAAGGTCTTTAAGGAACTCATTTATTGATTTTCCTGTTTCCATTTATAATAGAGGCCGGTTGTTACTGCGAGTCCATCTCTTTCTTTAAAAGATCGGATATTTGCTTTGGAATAAGCATTGGTTTGCCCTCGGTATCGACACAAACCAGAGTCGTGCGCCCTTCAACAACAAGTTGTGTCTCGTTTTCTCTCCATATTTCGTAACTCAATTCGGCCCTGGCGTGTTTTAGTTTTGAGACCCAGGTGCGGGCCACCAACAAATCGTCGTACCTTGCCGAGGCTTTATATTTGCAGTACGCTTCAAATACGGCGAGAAAAACTCCGTCTTTTTCCATTTGCGCATACACCACGCCCAGATCGCGCAAATACTCAACCCTTGCAACTTCAAAATAGGTAAAATAGTTGCCGTAATATACAACCCCCATTTGGTCGGTTTCCTGATATCTTACGCGGAGTTCCGTCTTATGATGACCCATAATCCTAAGGAAGCCGTGGCGGCTTCGAAAAAGAATAAAAAAAACCACAGAGACCGCGGAACAATTCCCGAGATCTCTGTGGTTATATATTTAAACGCAAATTTAAAACTTCATTATTTGCCGGTTATCATGGCCAAGCCTGCTTTAAGGTATGAATCGCTGTAAATCATATGATTCATAACAACGTCGGTAGTAATGGCGGCGTCCATCAACTCTTTATCCAACACATCCATTACCGGAGCGTCGAGCCCGGCAACCATTGACATAGTGAGGATAGCTCTGTTTAAAAGCGATTTCTCCTTTGTCCCCTGGGAGAAGTTGCTAAGACCTACGGTAATATGCGGAGGAGGATCAGACATAATACGTATCTGCGAATAAACCTCCGTCATCATAACGGCCTGTGCCTGGTCGCAATTTATCGGCAAAAGTATCGGGTCGATATAAATTTTATCAATATCAAACTCATGCTCCAGGGCCTTTTCCAGAATCGTGGCAGCTATCATAACCCTGTTGTCTATATCCTGAGGAACACCGTCCTTATTAATAGTCAAACAGATTAAGCTTGCGTCGTATTGTTTTGCAAGCGGCATGTAAACATCCAACTCTTCAGGGTCTGCTTTGCTGGAATTGATAAGCAACTCATTCTTGGCAACCTCAAGTCCCGCTTTTACAACTTCCAGTTTCTGACTGTCTATGCAAAGCGCGGTATCTACAACTTCCTGGGTAACTTCAACAAGCCACTTCATAACCGCGCATTGATCTTCAGCGGCGGTTCCAACATTTATGTCAAGAAATTTGGCGCCGGCCTCAGTCTGCCTTCTGGCGTAATCCTGCACAACCGACGCATTTTTCTCTTTAATAGCGATGCGTATATCCTTAAACATGCCGTTAATTCGTTCACCAATCGGCCTAATCATAACAAACCTCCTAAAATTTAATAATTATCATTTATCTTCAAATTTTTGAGACCGCTTAACAATAGACAACCTTAGCCTGTTAAGCCGGCAATGTGTTTTTGAACAGCTGCAACGGCTTTTGGATGATACATGCGAACAATATCAACACCGGACTGAATAAGCGTAGTCGCCGTTATAGTCTCCCACATTGGGCCGCGTTCCTCATGCGCTCCCCATTGAGGGGCTTCGTCATCTTTAGCTTTTGCCTCTTTTGCTCTCCATGCCTCAAAACCGGCGTTGCAGATAACAGGGAAGGCCATAAGATTATCGCCTGAAAGCGCGGCTATCCTCTCTCTCTCCTGTATTGAATAGGTGTATTCAATTCCGTACCCTAATGCGCCGGTAGACTGAAACATAACTATTCTGTCAAGAGGGAAACCCAATTCTGAAACCAATATATTTACCTGTTTGCCGATATTAATATCAAGCGGAGCCTGAGTGACAATTGAATGCCCGTCCGCAAGGCTAACAGCGGTAATAACTTTATAATTATCCTGCGCAGCGTAAGCAAGCAAACACTTTTCACCTTTGGCGGCTTCGCTAACCTTAGGCATCACCTGATTGTCCTTGTCGTTAAATTCACAACCCCAAACAATCAAAGGAACATCAACTGCTTCTAAAACTGATTTTACGGTGTCCGCAGCCTCTTCAGGCGATTTGTCCCCTTTGTCGGGATGAATTGCGTCAAGTTTAAGGCAAATAAGATCAGCGCCGGAATCAACGCATTTTTTAGCCCATTTTGCGGGATCGTCTAAAACATCGGCAAACGCATTGCGCAAAGGATCAGGCCAATCATTAGGCACATTATCCAAAACGTCCATCGCAATAACCGGTTTGTTGCCGATCTCTCCGTCAAAATCCATAAACGGTATGCTTTTTGCGCCGCCTACAGTCACAGTCTTTCCCCTTGAGCCCCCTTCTTCTTTGGTTGCGCCGATTGTAAGTTCTTTAACACCGCCGCGCCACTTTTCAGCCACTGAAGGTATTTCCATTTGTTACTTCTCCGTATTTAAAAATTTAAAGAAATAAAAATTTAATATTTAATATCTTAAAAATCGCAAAGATTAAGAACAACCTTTTGCATAAACATGTTCTCTCTTTGCGGCAATCTACACAGCCGCGGTCGCGCCGACATATTTATCCAGCATATCCCCGACTGATTTGAACACCGGATTCTCAGCAGAAAGTTCAGACATTGGCCTGGCGCTGGAAGAGAGGTCGATTATCTCCTGATCCATTGACAAAACCAGAGCCGTTTCCAGCCCAAAATCATCAATCTGGCTTTTAACATTCTCTTTTATTGAACCGCCGTGAACCCTGTTTAAAACTATCGCTATTTTTTTTATATTTATAGGCAACTCATCAGTTATCTTTTTTATCCTGGAAATAGTGTTAATCCCAACCATTGTTGGTTCGGCAACCACGAAAAGCACATCAACATCATTTGTAGTCCTTCGCGAAAGATGCTCCATACCGGCTTCGTTATCAATAACAACATACGGGTAACTGTCGGCGGCCTTGTCAAGGTATTTGCGCAGAAGGTTGTTTACATAGCAATAGCACTTAGGCCCTTCAGGCCTTCCCATGGTCAACAAATCAAAACCTGTGTTTTCTAATATAGAATCTTCTATACAATAATCAACATATGACTCTTTTGTCATGCCCGCCGGAAAATCCGACTTCTTTTTCAATATCTCTTCACGGATGTCTGAAATTGAGCTTTCAACTTTTATCCCAAGCTCCAAACCGAGGCATGAGTTGGGATCAGCGTCAACTGCAAGAGCCGTTTTCTGTAAATTTTCAGTCAAATGTCTAACTGTCAACGCGGCTATAGTGCTTTTGCCTGTGCCGCCTTTGCCTGAAAATGCGATTGTGAACGACATAATATATCTCTCCTTTGCAAACTAAACTTTTAAGCCGTGGCTCCCAGCTCCGCCAACACGGATGGGAACTCATCCACATTAGTGTGAGGCAGAAAATTGGAAGACATAAATTCATCCATAAACTTGTTATTGCACATTAAATCAAAATAAGTCATACCGGCGGCTATATCATTGGCTTTTTCAAAAGCCTCTTTTGAGATCAAGGCAAGTTTTGCGCCGGCTGCGGACGTGTTGCCAACAAAACTAATCTTGGAGTGATCAGTGTCCGGCAGCATACCTATTGTTATTGCGCTCCTAATATCAAGATAATTGCCGAACCCTCCCGCGATATAAATCTTTTCAATATCATTAACGCTCATTTCCATTGATTTTAAAAGAGTTGAAACAGAGGCGTAAATAGCCGCTTTTGACCTTATAAGGTTTGATATGTCTGCTTGAGTTATAACTATATCAGCCTTTATCTCAGCATCCTTTTCCCAGACCAGAACAAACTCATAGCCGTCTTCCGTCTTGCGCAGCCTATCATCATTAATATCTTTCTGGAATTTGCCTGTTCTGTCAATTATACCGTTTCTAACCAGCGTTGCCACACAATCAAGAAGCCCCGACCCGCATATGCCGCGAGGCTTTACTTCATCAATGGTTTTATATTCCACATCAAATTTATCGTTGTTTTTAGAAATCGATATTTTTTCAATTGCCCCTCTTGCCGCGCGCATGCCGTGAGAAACATCGCTGCCTTCAAACGAAGGGCCGGCCGAAGCCGAGCAACACATCATCCAATCCTTATTGCCTAAAACAACCTCTCCATTAGTGCCTATGTCTATAAAAAGTGTAAGCTCTTCAGCGTCGCACAAACCTAATATCAAAGCGCCGGCGGTTATATCGCTGCCGACAAAAGCCGCAACGCTTGGAAGGGTGTATAAAAGCCCGCGTTTATTTATAGCAATGCCAACTTCCGCCGCCCTTAAAACTGGTATATTATTTGCGGTAGGCACATATGGCTCTTTGCGAATATTGCTCGGATCAAGAGCCAGAAGAAAATGCGTCATAGCGGTGTTACCTGCACAAACAATCGCGGTAATATCATGAAGATTTTTTGAATGATTTGTAACCAACAAATTAATAAGGCCGTTTATATCATTTACCACTGACGATTGCATCTCTTCAAGCGCTTCATTCTGCATTGAATAAATTATGCGCTGAATGTAATCCTCGCCATATTTCATTTGAGAGTTATAAGTCGCTTCACTGCCGATAGGCTTTAAAGTTTTAAGGTCAATAAGATGCGCGACAATCGTCGTAGTGCCGACATCCACGGCAACGCCAATGTTTTCGCATTTTTCATCTCCGGGCAGTATTTCAACCAACTCGCTGATTTTGCCTCTATGACCTATTGTGCAATTTACCTTCCAATTGTTTTTGCGCAATACATCAGGCAAAGTTTGCAACACTTTGTAACCGGTTTGCGTGGTTCCATTCTCAAAACCGGTTTTCTCGGAAATAGCGTAATATAAGCGCTCATGATCCGCCGCATTATCATCCATTGAAGGCAGATTTAGCTCAAGATAGATCCGTTTGGTCAATGGCTCAAGTTTAAAACGTGACGAAACCTCTTCATCCGACAAGGCAGAGACAAAACGCCTGGCGTCCTCATCCGACAAGATTTTGCTACCTTCAAGTCTTGATTCGGTTGGAATCAAAACCTGCAGGTCTTCCTTAACCTTTGCCCCGCACGCTAAAATGTAATTGCTTTGTATCTCTTCCCTTTTAAGATTAGTAGTAGGGGCTGAATCAACGTCTCCTTTATCAAGTATAACCTTGCACTTCCCGCAAATACCGTCGCCCCCGCAAATACTATTTATATAAATATTTGCTTTATTAGCGGCTTCAAAAACAGTTGTACCTTTTTCAACTGAAACGGTTTTGTCGTATGGAAGAAAAGTAACTTTAAAAGTTTGCGAATTAGAGGAGTTTGATGAGGCATCGTTAGATGCCGGGGAGAGATTGTCTGATTTTGATGAGTTGCACATGAAATTTGCGTAATACTATAAAATAAAAGTCTCGCTTCAATTTAAACAGTGTGATCCTTTTAAATATATTCTTTAAAAATGAAATGTTAATTGTATATGAAAATAAATACCATTATCATAAACAATTTATTAAATATATACTTGTTTGACATTTAAATTTATGTCAACTACAATATCGTCAGCCAATTTAAAAATGGAGGTTCGTGCCCACCGACAGGTGAAAAATCATCAAAGAGAATGGTTATACATATGCTCCATATGAGCATATGTATAATCTGAGAGAACTTAGAGCCCTCTAGGCAGTAGCGAATCTGAAAACCTGCTCGTTAAAACTTGATTTCGATAGGCAGGTTTTCCTTTTTTACAAATCAGTTGTTTATTTCATTACCAGTTAGATTTTAAAAATGAAGATAATCCTGACGCTTCTTTAGGACCAACCAGAATTTCCCAATCTTTTAATTCGTCTTTCAGTTTAGCGGCCAATACTGCGATCAAGCCGGGTATTATTAATTTGCGATGTTTAACCTTCTCCTCAATTTTCGAATCTGTAATCGCTTTTAGGACAACTTTTTCGTTGAGTTTATCGCCTGAATATGCGGTCAGCACTGATGTGCCTTCGGTGTCCACAGGAATAATGTACGACGCAATCCTGCTCGCTTCAACCTCGCCTTCAACAGTGTAGTAAGTTAAGGAGAAGTTTGTTGTAAACATCACTGGAGAATTCTCATCAGGCTGTCCGACTTCATGAAGCTTCGCTTCAACCTGAACAGGTTTTTGAGGATCAGTGTATACATTTTGTCTAACAGTAAGCAATGGCATTATTTGCCATGGCTCAAGGCCGTTTACAGCCACAATTCCGCTATATTTGGCAAGATAAGCAGAGGCATTTGATGTCTCCTGAAATGGATCATCGTCGTTTACGAAATTGATTGTTGGAAAACCGAACGTTCTGAAGTTCTTTTTTAAAGCAGCTCTTCGTATTGTGGTCAAACCTTTTAGATTATCTTTTAAACCTGGACCGTCATAATTTAGAACAACGTCTTCAACTCCGGCTTTTTTAGCGTTCTCGGCAAGGTCGGCAAGCTCTTCTAAAGAGCCGGCTTTAACGCCCAATGGGCATTTATTCTCTTTGGCAAGCATTGCCATACCGTCAAGATTGCCGTTGTCAGCGCCGTGAACCAAAGGCTTTTTATCCCCGCACTCGCCTATAGCGGCCTTCATATTATCAACCGAATTTGAATCCAGAATCATTGAAAGATGCGTGTTTGCGCTAACATATTTAGCCGCAGCCGCAAATTTGCCCGCATCTCCGCTTTTGTTGACAACCGCCGCAAGATCAATCTCTATATCAGTTCCGACTCTATGAAACTTCAAAGCATTTATTTTATCAAGCCTCTCTTTTAAACCGGCCTCGTCTAGATCGTCACCTATGGTAACGGCCACGCCTGTTGGGTTGTAAAACTTCTCTTCATGTCTAAAGAGCACGTTTTCCTCGCCTACTTTAACTTCTTTATCTCCTCTGCCTATTGAAACCAGCTTTATTGGAGGGGCTGAAGCCGAGCCAAGCTTGCCTTTTGATTCCTCGCTAACATCAGGGCATTCATCCAGACTTGCTTTCTTTTGAGCCATTTGCATTGCAAACGCAAGACAAGTAGGTTTGCCGCATTTCTTACAATTTGTTTTAGGCAGTAATTTAAATATGTCTAATCCTGTAAGCGCCATAATAAAAAGACCATCCTTTCACAATTAAATTTTGTGGAATCGTTTTATAATTCCGATCCATTTACTACAATTTTATTTACTAATCCATATTCCAAGGCTTCTTCCGCTGAAATCCATAGATTTCGTTTAGTGTCGTTTTCAACCTTTTCTAAAGATTGCCCTGTTTCAGCTGCTATTAATTTATTGATCTTCTCGCGGCATTTCAAAATTTCGCTCGCCTCAATCTGAATATCGGCGGCAGTGCCTTGTATACCGGTTGAAGGTTGATGTATCAAAACACGGGCATTAGGCAAACTGAACCTGTCTTCCTTTTTGGCCCCCAAAAGTATTATTACCGCCGCGCTTGCAGCAACGCCTGCGCAAATAGCTTTTACCTTTGGTTTAACAAATCTTATCATATCAAGTATGGCAAAACCTGCGTCAGCGTCGCCTCCCGGAGAATTGATAAACACCTTTATCTCTTTGTCGGGATCTTCCTGCTCTAAAAGAAGAAGTTGACTTATTATCTTCTCAGCCATTTTCTTGTTTATTGCGTCGGAGACTAAAACCGTTCTCGTCTTTAAGAATTTGCCGGTTACGCCTTCATCCTTTTTATCATCTTTTTCATCTTTATCACAGTCACACTTTATAACCATTTCAACTCCGTTTTAATTATTAATTCCCGCAAATAGTTATTTAAATCATTGGATCAAGGGCAAGCGCCGGATGATTTACTTTTTGCAGGTACTCAACAACCTCTTCCTCGGTCTGCGCAACCGTCTCATCCGCAATTTTGCTTAAAAAGTCCTCAAGACCTAAAGATTTAGCTGTCGCTTCAATCATTTCTCCGATCTCGTCTTTCAAAGCTTTTGGCATCCATACAAGCCTGGCTAAACCGCCGTCGGCTGAAACAAATTTTTTGCTGCTCATATAAAACTTGCTATGGCCCATAAAACCCGGAGTTTGCAAACCACCGCCTACAGTGCCGGCCAGGGTTGAAAATTTCATGCCGCATGGCGTCATATCCTGATAGTCGCGATCAACCGTCATAATGCCGTTTGTCATCGGCAACATGGCTGATATGCATTCAAAACAGCCGCAACTGGTCATAGGATCAGCCATAATGCTGTAAAGGCTAACTTTTTCCAGCTCTCTGTTTGA
This sequence comes from Candidatus Anammoxibacter sp., assembly GCA_021777105.1. GTDB lineage: Bacteria > Planctomycetota > Brocadiia > Brocadiales > Anammoxibacteraceae > Anammoxibacter_B. The sequence goes on along the minus strand of JAIQZQ010000006.1, from coordinate 23,842 downwards.
ATTGTTATAAATGAAATCATTTGTGCCTTCAAACTGACCTAACGCAGGATCAACCAACTTGCCTTTTTCAATAGGCTGATTTGGCCCTGTAGGAGATATCTCATACCCGGCCTTGCCGTCAAGCCAACTAACGGAGCCGCATAAACCCGATCTCTCAGGAGTAACAACACACACATGCGTTGGAGCAAAACTCTGGCAAAGTGTGCAGCTATAAAATACATTAGCCGAGTCATCCGTCATGCCTTTCAACCTCTCATCTCGTCCATGATAAGCTTTGCGCACTTCAACCAGTTTCTCCTCAACATCAGCTTTGTTTGTATATAAGGTTATTTGAACCTTGTCCATAATTGAGTTAAACTCTTCATGAAATTTTGAGTGAATAATCGTGCCGATATGTTCAAGTCTCATACCGGCGGCAAAGGCATTTTTGCTTATTCTATGGCGAATAATGTCTCGTTGCCCCATATGAAAAAAGCCTTGGGCTTCGCCAAGGTAATGGTGCATTCTTCGTTCAAAGATCGGCTCAAAATCCGACTGCATTTTTCGTCCGGCAACCTCTACAAATATACCTAGAGCAACACCCGGGCCTTCAGGGATTTTATCAAGATCAGGGCCTATCACTTCAATCTTGCCGTCCTCAACTTCGCTCACATCTTTTGTGCAGACATACTCAAACGCCGGGGCTTTAGGCCCGCCTATTTCAATCTGCATGTCGTCTTTCCTAATCCTCTCGCCTTCAAAAGCCGCGCCGTAAGAGACAGGAATCGAAACTTTAGCAACTGCGACCTTTAGACCTCGAACCTCGACGCATTTATCCACAATCTTGTCATGAGGAATATTTGAAACTACATGTTCGTATGTGCAAACACCGGTTGGAAGAATCTCAGGTATATTAGTATCGGCTATTGTTGGGAAGCCGTAGTTAATGGCTCCCGCTGCGTTAGCGTATTTTTCATCATCCACTTCGCCCAACGCCAAAACAAACGCAAATATTCTGTTTTTATTATAAAGAAGATTTTTCCTGTAATCGCCCTCTTTAACTCCGCCAAAAGACAGAGCCGCCCTTGACGCAAAACCAAGCGAATAGATAGTAGAAGTTATCTCTTTGCCGAAAGGCACCAGCCTGGTTTCCCAGCCCAATTGCACGCCTTCTTCAGCAAGCTGCTGTGAAAAGGTCTTGCCGTCGGTGCTTGCGGACATGAAAACATAGAGATTCATCTCCTGCAATTGACGGGCAATCTTTACCGCAATCTCATTTGTTGGGGCAGCGCCGACAATAGCGGCAAATCCGGGAGCAGAGCCGTCAACAAACTCAATTCCCCTTTCGCGCAAAATAATGTCGTCGGCGGCGCCAAGCCAGATATCGTCAACCGGATTAGGCCCTACCATATACCTGCACGCCTCAATAACCTCTTCGGCAAACAGTGTTGCCATGCCGGCGTCAAGAGTGTTTCCCAGATATGGGAGATGATTACTTTCCCGCGGAATCGGAGGCAACAAATCCCTTGCCTCTTTCAATACCTGGTTGCAATCTGAAAGTTTTTTCACCGGGATACCGGTCATTGAATAAATAATCGGCAAATAATAGCCGGTATTTGGAAACTCGACCGTAGCGTCCGGCCCCTTCTCCTCAATTGTCTTTTGCAGCTTCTCTTCCGCCTGCACTACTATTTTATGCGCACCGCGAATCGCCGCGGAACAAATTATCTTTGACACGTTAAAATCCTCCCTTTATTCATATAACCCGGTATCCTTTCCCAATGTGGGTCACGATTACTAAAAACAATATAGTATTATTTACGCGATTGACGTAACAAATAACCGACGTTTATTAGACAACCTCAAGTTTTCTTCTATCTTCCATATCATAAAGCTTTCTTTCCTTCTTCTCATTAATGCCAAGCAAGTCGCGTTTATGTTCTATCGCAGCAATCAACATTTTTGCGATCTTGGAATGATCAGGCTCAAACGCCCATTTCCCGCCTGTCTCCTCCTCAATGCCTTCTGTAAGGTATTTGTGAACGTCAGGAGCTCCGGCAACCGGAGATTCCGTTCCAAACACAATGTACGCTCCCGATGCGACAAAATATTGTCCGATAGTCAAAGCCTTTTCATGCATCCAGTCAAGGCATGTGCCTGCAGCCGGCAACTCGCTAAAGTCGTTGCCCAAACCGCCTTCGGCAACTAATTCAGAAAGCGCAATCAGAATCCGGCTGTTATCCACGCAAGAACCTGAATGCAGAACCGGAGGTATCCCAACTGCTTCGCAGACTTCTCTTAAGCCTTCTCCGGCATACTTTTTAAATTCAGGAACCATCAGGCCTCCCCTGGCGCATTCCGCCGCAGCGCAACCTGTCTGAACAACAAGAACATTGTTGGCTATTAACTCCTTAACCAAATCAAGGTAAGGACGTTTGTCAGGCCATACTGTTGAGCTTGCGCAACCAACAACTCCTGCTACCCCTCTGATGCGGCCGTTAATAATATTATCGTTTAACGGACGGTATGAAGCCCTGAACTTGCCGCCTAACATGTATTTAATAGTCTCATGGCTAAAGCCCACTACAACGTCGGACTGTTTTACCTTTGGAATATTAATAGTCTCATTGTCGCGGTTGCCGTAATTATCTATAGCTATTTTTATAATCTCTTTCGCTTTTGCCAAAGCATTCTCGTCAGTAACCTCAATATGAGAGGCGCCTGATATCTTCGCTTTGGAAGATGTAGTTATAACTTTGGTGTGGAACTCGTTTGAAAGGTCTACATCCGCCTGCATAATGCACTGAACATCAACAACCACAGCCTCAATTGCGCCTGTGGCGATAATCAATTCCTGCATCTTCAAATGCCCGGCCAGCGGTATGCCGTGCCTAACTAACAACTCATTAGCAGTGCAACAGATTCCGCCAATAGTTATACCGTCTTTGGCCCCCGCTTCATTTGCCAGTTTTATCATTTCCGGATCCTGAGCGACAACAGCAACCATTTCAGAAACCTGCGGCTCGTGACCATGCACAACCACATTAACAGTGTCTTTTTTAAAGACGCCCATGTTTGCCTTGCCGTGAACAGGTTTAGGCGTGCCGAACAAAGCATCCTGCATCTCGGTAGCCAACATAGCGCCGCCCCATCCATCAGCTAAGGAAACCCTGCTTGCCTGACTAATAATATTTTTAAAATCCTGGTCGGTTCCCATTCCGCTTCTATGCATAGATTCAGTAACTTCCCTGTCAATCGCCCTAGGCGTAATGCCGAGTTTTTCCCAAACTTTTTGCCTGTTTTCAGGAGCGCGGACAACCAACCTCTGGTATCCATACGCCTTTCCGAACTCAGCAAGCCCCATCTCGCCCACTTCTTCCGCAATCTCTTTTAATTCGCGCCCCTCTGTTTTAACATCAAATATCTCAGCCAACATAAAAAGCTTCTCTTTGTCTTTTATCTCATAACCCGGAGCTTCTCCCCTAGCAGTGGAAATAAAAAGATGCGCAACTGAACGGCCATGATCTGAATGCGCCGCGCTGCCCGCCGCGACTATTCTTAAGAAATGCCTGGCGGCGATAGTGTTGGCGTCGGCGCCGCAAACACCGGTTTGCGCTCCGCGGCCAAAAGGATCAATATTGCAAGGCCCCATCTGGCAATGCCTGCAACATAGCCCTGTGCTGCCAAATCCGCATTGAGGCTGTTGATTTTGATATCTGTCAAACGTGCTTTCCAAACCCTGCTCTTTCATGTTCTTTAAAACATCAAGAGCCACCTGATCTTCGCCCTTATAATTCTTTACTTTCTCTTTTCTCATTTTTTACCCTCCTCCAAATTAGAAAGAATCTCTTCAACTTCAGAGATTAACTGTTTATTATTATCAAAAGCGGGCTTGCCCATCAAATCAGCCTCGGCAATACCATCGCTAAAAGATATGCTACCCAGCAAAGGAACTCCTTTCAATTCCTTTTCGACAATCTCTCTTTGCCTTGCATTTGCCACTTTATTTAAAACGGCAAACACTTTTTTTATGCCAATGTCTTTTCCCAGTTTCTCAACCTGATGAAAAGTTTGAACGCTTCGCATCCCGGGTTCCATTACAACTATAAGCGCGTCAACAGCCTGCACTGTTGCCCGGCCAAGGTGCTCTATGCCCGCTTCCATATCAACCACAACAACTTCTTCCCGCAGCAATATTAAATGAGTTAACAGCGATTTGAGGAAGACATTCTCAGGACAAGCGCAACCACCTCCCCCGCGTTTAATGGCGCCGAGAGAGATAAATTTCATTCCGTTAATCTCATGCGCAAGCTTATCAGGCAAGTCTGAAACCAATGGGTTCAGTTTAAAAAACTTGCCGTAAGTCTCCTCGCTTGATCCTGTCCGCTCGCTTATCAGCTCCTTCATATTGCAAACAGGCACAATATCGGTCGCATCCGAAAACCCTAAAGCCGATGCCAGATTTGCGTCCGGATCAGCGTCAATCGCTATAACATCCGATCCTTTTTTAGAAAATACGTGAGCCAACGTTGCAACCAAAGTAGTTTTGCCAACGCCGCCTTTGCCGGAAACTGCTATTTTCATTAATTTTTCACTTTCTAAATATCCATCAATAACGGGCTTAATTTATTCAAAGTCTACAATCATAACAAAATGATGGTAATATTGCAAAATCAAATTAGAGGAAAAATGGAGGGTATAACCTTCATCTAAAAGCAAGCCCTACGATTTACATATAAACCGTTTAACCAAAACAAGTTAGAACAAAAAACCTATCTTTATATACACTCTTATTTAGAAAATATTTGTTAAAATGATAGAGCCATATATTGATTTTTTATAGCTTTAAATAATTAAAAGAGATCGATCAATTTATGTATTAGGCGCCTTTTTATATCCTTTCACACTTGACACGCCAAACCTGACCTGTTAAATTGCGCTTAGTTTTTTTATAAACAGCAAAAACTCATTTTATGCCACTCATAATATTATGAAACGATATCCAATCATACTCATTGCCGTCCTCCATATGATCCTGTTTTGCGGTTATGCGCATTGCGATCAATACAACGCTGTTAAAAGCGATGAAATAATGGATATCAACCAGTTAGAGCCGGGAATGAAGGGGTACGGCAAGACTGTTTTCTCGGGGACCAGAATCGAGACCTTTAATGTTGAAATACTCGGTGTGCTTAACAATTACAACGCCAAAAATGACCTCATACTGGTTAAATGTTCAAGCCCGGTAGTTGACAAAGCAGGGATAATTTCAGGCATGAGCGGCAGTCCAATATATATAAACGGCAAAATAATTGGAGCCTTGTCTTATGCCTGGCCGTTTGCAAAAGAGCCTATCGCCGGCGTTACACCAATTGCCGAAATGTTAAAAATCCTCGACATAGATACGCAATCAAGCAAACACGCCATTAAAACATCCGCCCCGTTAGCCGTAAAATCAAATGCCGCGGAACGATACGGCCAGGCGAGATTTATGCCGATAAAGACGCCTTTAATGGTTTCAGGTTTTGATAGCCGCGTCCTTGACATTATGGGCTCTGAACTCGATACACTTGGAATGACTCCCATTCAAAGCGGCGGCAACAATGGAACTATTCTTAGGGAAGAAGATTTGGTTCCCGGTTCGGCGGTTGCGGCGCAACTTGTCAGAGGCGATATAAGCGCGACCGCAGTCGGCACCGTATCATATAGAAAAGGCAAACAGATTCTTGCGTTCGGCCATCCGTTTATGCAAATGGGCGAACTTGACATACCCATGTCCGGCGCGTATGTTCATACAACTTTGCCGAGCCTTTCACTTTCAGCCAAAATGGCATCCCCCACAAACGTCCTTGGCAGAATCAGCCAGGATAGAAAGACCGCTATAGCGGGTATTATAGGCGAATATTCAAACATGATACCATGCCATGTCGAAATAAAAAGTTATATTGACTCCAGTTACGACTTTGAAATCATACATAACAGCCTGTTTACCGCAAATTTATGCCAAATGGCTTTTCTAAACTCAATACTTTCCACTGAAAAACAATCCGGCGAAATTTTTGTTAAAATGGTGCTTAAAATTTTCATTACCGGTCTTAAAGAGCCCATAAAACTGAAAGATCTGTTTTTTGGCGTAAACACCGGATGGCTATCCGTATCCGAAATCATACAACCGATAAACATACTGCTTAACAATAAATTCAGAGCCGTAAATATTGAAAAGATTGAATTTACCGCAAAAATTGAAAACGAACCAAAAGCGGCCCAAATCGACAACATTAGCGTTAATAAAAGCGTTGTCCCCCCCGGCGGCGACGTTACCGTTAATGTAAAATTACGGCCGTACAGGGGCAAGCTCCAACAAAAAAGCGTAAAGTTAAAAATCCCGCACTACGCAAAACCAGGAAGCAAAATAGTTATAACCGCCTGCGCTTCAAACCAGAACATGACCATAAATATGGCAAGATCGCCGGGCAAATACAGGCCGGCAAACTTCGAACAACTAGTTGACCTGTTAAACGAATCCGAACCAAACAATGAACTGGTAGTCAGAGCAATGTTGCCGAAAAAAGGAGTCTCTTATAAAGGAGAACAATTTGCCGCCCTTCCGCCTTCACTGCTCACGGTAATGGCCTGGCCCACATATAGCGGCACTACCCTATTGGCCACTGAAGACGCGCACAGGATAAAGACGGAATGGGCGCTTACCGGCGGCCAATCAATATTTATATCAGTAAAGAAATAAACCCGGATAAACCAGGCAAGTAAAAAGGCAAAAAACAAAAACGGCCAACCTCCCCTCTAAAAAGAGGGGAACAAGGGGTGTGTTATTTTTCAAAACAAATAATATCTTTTAGCTGAAGCAGTCTTGTAGACAGCTTCAAATGTTTTTTTTGTTCGCTTACTACTCGTTACAAGGCTCCTGCCTTGTAACGCAATGTCCCAAGAGGCTCTGCCTCGAATATATCAAATGCAAAATAATATTATGACAATCTTTAAATCAATAATTAAAAGCTACCGCCGGCCACAACAATCGCCCTCTTTTCAAATACGCGCAATTTCCACAGCCCTCTCTTTTGCTATTGTTTTTTCAGCTGCGCTATTTTTCTGCAACCACAACTTTGCCGCGTCCACAAAATTCTGGAAACAGACTGAACAGACGAATTTTATAAAAGGCAAGGTTAACAATGCGGCCATTTACTCAGACGGTAAAATTAAACTGTCCTACAAGCGGGAAGACATCAATGGAATAGACGCGTCATATGTCTGGAGCGTGACCGGAGGCAACAAAGGCGACATATACGCAGGAACAGGAGATCCAGGCATTGTTTATAAAATAACCGGCAACAATGCAGTTGAAATATTTCGCCAACCCGGCGAACTACACATCCAAAGCCTGGCAACGGATTTAAAAGGAAACGTTTACGCAGGAACATCGCCAAAAGGGATTATATATAAAATAGACAACAATTTGAAAAGCTCTGTCTTTTGCCGCTTGCCGGAACTATACATTTGGGATTTGGCAATTGACAACAAAGGTGCCCTGTTTGCGGCTACCGGCCCTAACGGCAAGATTTACAGGATATCTGAAACCGGCAATGCGGACATACTGCTGGATTCGGAAGCCGCGCATATACTTGACATTGAAATAGATAAAGATAATTTTGTTTACGCCTGCACGGAACCTTTCGGCCTGATATACAAAATATCGCCGCAAGGCAAACCCGCGATCCTTTACGACGTAAAAGAGGAAGAGGCGCACTGCCTTGCCCTGGGAAAAGATGGAATCGTATACGCCGGCACGGCGGACGGCGGCAAGTTGCAAATGCCGCCTTCCCCTGAACAGATGCTTAAAGCAATGAAAGGCGGCCCTCCGCGCAACCAAAACCGGCCGGCCCAAACTCAAAATTATCAATGGCCGTCTTTCGGCCTTGTTGATAAACAAACCGGCGTCAAACCGGCAAATAAAACCATCAATCAAAAAATTGAAGGCTTAATGTCAAAAATGGGGGCGCATTTTGCCGGCGGCAACTCTCCCGCCACTTCAAATAGCATATACAGGATTCTGCCCGACGGCACGGCCGGGAAGATTTTAAACATTGAACACGCGTTTGTGTTCAGCATAATCGCAGACAACACAAACAACGTCTTTGCCGGCACAGGCAATAACGCCTCAATTTATTGGCTTAATCAACCGGAGAAGCCGTTAGAGGCGCGCATCAATCCACGCGCCGGCAACGCAGTCTTGTTTAATGTAACCTCATCTCAGGTTTTTTCAATGTTTATGATGGATAACGGCCAATTTTTTGTTGGAACCGGCAATCCAGGAGAGGTTTTTAAAGTGTCTAACGGATTCTCCGCAAACGGCGTTTATGAATCAGCTGTTTACGACACATTTGGAATATCAAAATGGGGCCGCATTTCATACAACGCGGAACTTCAAGACGGGACAACAATACAGTTTTTCACTAGAACAGGAAACAGCAAAATCCCCGACAACACCTGGAACGATTGGACATCGGCAATTGAAGAAGACGTATCCGCAAACGGACTAAGCAAGATAATCAAAAGCGCGCCGGCCCGGTTTATTCAATATCAGGCAATCTTATCAACAACCAATCCGGAACGTTCGCCAATTCTGGATAACGTCTGCATCGCTTACCTCCCTAAAAACCAACCGCCGAGTATTGAAAAAATAGAGATCACTTGCGACCATGAGACCACAGCCGAGGCGTCTGAAACCGGCCAACCTCAAAAGTATCCCAATGATGAGGCCACCCTGTTTCCGCGTCCGAAAGAACCGCAAACAAAAGTCTGCCTTGTAAAAACAATAACATGGAAAGCCAACGATCCGGACAACGACAATTTACTATATGACATTTTCTTTAGAAGAAACGATCAGGAAGGTTGGCGAACTCTTGCCGAAAAGATTTGCAACGAGCATTCATTTCAGTGGAACACAGCCAACGCCGCGCACGGCAAATATATTATTAAAATAACCGCAAACGACTCCTTAAGCAATCCCAAAGACCTTGCCATGCAAACCGATAATGTTAGCAATGAATTTATCATAGACTACGCCGCGCCAACAATAATTATCGACAAAATTGAACAGACCGCCAACGACAGCTATAACATCAAAGGCTCGACAATTGACGACATAAGCAACATAGCGTTCATCCAATACGCCATTGACGCAAACGACGCAGTCCCCGTGTTTCCTCTGGACGGCATTTTCGATTACACAACAGAAGATTTTGAATTTGAATTGACCAATCTTCCAAAAGGCATGCACTTCATATCAATTAAAGCTGACGACGCAGAAGGAAATTCCAAAGTTGAAGAGATCACCGTGAATGTAAAATAGTATCCTCCTAAAAAGCAAAAGCGTATCAACCACTAATCTTCACATATCTTCACTAATTAAAAGCAAACACTAAAGCTTTCAATGCTAAAAGCCCCTCTTTAGCGGGTATGGGAAACTTTAGTCCCCTTTTTCGAAATTTGTTTTTTAAAACTATTACGGTTGAAAAATACATATTTAGCCCTCTCGAATCCCTTATAAAAGTGGAAGGCGAAAAACCTGAATATATCAAATCTAATCTACTTGCCTACACAATATTGAAAAATGCGCATTTATGTGTACAATATAAAGCTTGAATCAAGCAATTGTCCGGCCATTTTAAAGTAGCTCTTCTTGAATTCTTTCATTAAAAATGTTATTTCGCCATCATATTACCGCGGACAATAATAAAGCTACTATATAGAATTTAAATATTCCCTTTAATTCCCCCTCCCTTGATGGGAGGGGTTAGGGGAGGGTGATAAGCTTTGCGCAAGTCATGAATAGCAGCATTCGCTTTGCCCTAGGTAATGCCAACTTTGACTGGAGAGAAAAATGAAAAACATAAACATTTGCATACAACCATTCGCTGTATTTATTATATTTACTATCTTTTGCGCAACATTAATAAACAACACAAACGCCGGCCCGCGAAAAAGGCTGTTTGAAATGAAATGCGGGAGGCCATGCCATTCGCTCAACAAATCTTTGGGAAAGAAGAAGTCGCAGGGCGGGTGGGAAATGGTTGTTGAAAGGATGCGCAAAAAAAAATCTTCCGGTTTTACGGAAAAAGAGGGCAAAGAGATTGCCGCGTACCTGTTTGAAATAAGAGGCTCCGGCGGGCCAATACGAAAAGCCAAGAAAACAAAAAAGAAAGAAAAGCCGAAAGTTGCCGTTTCAAAACCAGCGCCCAAGCCTAAACCGACACTGATTGTAGAACCGGAATCGACCGGCGAGCATAAAGCTTTTCAAAAACTCGACACACACCAGTTTATAGAGCCGGATGTTTGCGCGGGATGCCATAGCGAGATTTACGACCAGTGGGAGGGTTCCATGCACAGCAAATCGTTTACCGACCCGTTGTGGCGAGGCTCGCTAAAAATGTTCGCGGCCGAGGCCAAAACAGAAGACGAAAAACTTGAAATAAAAATGTGCATAAAATGCCACGCGCCGCTTGGTTTTAGATCGGGCGCAATCACAAGCCATAACGATGACTTTGACAAAGCTCCTGAAATTGTAAAAGAGGGCATATTTTGCAACTGGTGCCACAACATTTCAGAAGCGCGAAGCATCGGCAACGCTGATTACGAAGTCTCACCGGGCCAAGCGGACGGAATTCCGTCCGCCATGCTTGGCCCGCATAAAGGAGCAGTATCAAGCTTTCATCCAACAAAATATTCGGAACTGCACACCAGATCTGAATTTTGCGGCCTGTGCCACAACGTTACCCACGCGGCAAACGCCACGCCTATTGAGAGCACGTTTGACGAATGGAAAAATAGCCCATATAACACTGGCGATCCGGCCACATCCGTGCATTGCCAGGATTGCCACATGCGGCAAACTCTTAAAGTTGCGGCCACGGGCAAGACCGCGCGCCCGGACGTCCAGGGCAAGGCGTGCGACAACGGCCCAATCCGCCCTCATGTCGCAACACACTACATTGTGGGAGGAACCACTTTCACAGGGGAAGGTTACGGCAACGCCACCCACGCAAAACTTGCAACGGCAAGGCTGCAAAACGCGGCAGATATTGAAATCATAAAATCAGGCGAATACAAAAACAACAACATGGCTACTGTAAAAGTTAAAGTCATAAATTCAGGCGCAGGTCATTACCTGCCCACCGGCATGACGGAAATACGCCAAATGTGGATAGACTTTGAAATTAAAGACAAAAACAGAAATCAAATTTTCAGATCAGGCGCCCTTAACGAAAAAGGCGGCATTGACCCCGAAGCAATAATGTACAACACCATCCTGGGCGACAAAAACGGCAACCCCGTCGTAAACTTAGCCCTGGCCGACAGAGTCCTCGTAGACAAACGCATCCCCCCAAAAGGCTTTTCAATCGAAAAGTACACATTCTTCATCCCAAAGGAAACGGAAGGCCCACTGCAAATCAAAACCACCCTCCGATACAGAAGCTGCTCACAAGCTTTCGCAAACCAGGCATTGAAAGAAAAGACTCAAATTGTGCCTGTTGTGGATATGACGTCCGCAAATATGAAAATTGCAATAAAGTAAAGAAAAGGCAAAAGCATAGAACGCGGATAACACAGATAACGCGGATTTAAGCGGATTAAAACGAAAGGCAAAGAACAAAAGCAACAAAGACACGGCAACAGCATAATAGCGGATAAAATCAAAAACCAACGTTGGTTCAATGTCTCCAGACTTGAACCACACCTGACATTAACAATACTCCGTATTGATCAATAATATTCCATTGGTCTATGCTTGTTGTTACGTTGATGCATGTGTTAAAACGCTTTACAAGAAAGGGCTTAGCAAAGATGATATATTGAATCTTTACAGATTCCCGGATTGGATCATGATTTTGCCGGAAGATATTAAATTAAAATTTCATGAAGAAATAATAAAGTATGAGGAGAAAAGTAATATACCGTTTATTACAACCGCTGAAAGCATAGGAATTGAGAAAGGGATTAAAAAAGGCACTTTAGATACCGTCGGCGACGATGTAATTGAAGCGCAGGAAATTCGTTTTGGTTTTGTTCATGCCAATACTATTAAAACTATAAAAAAAATCAAAAATATTGAAAAGCCTTCTTAGAAAATCTATTAAAGTTGGCTTATTAGAATATTTTGACAAGATATTGTTAGAATCTTAAGACTCAAATTTAAAGAGTTCTAATTGTTCTTCGTTATTTAAATAAATTTTATACACACACCACCCCGAACAAACCAGACAAGTTGAAAGCAAAGGCATGCCCATGGAAGTTTGTGAAAAGACACGAAAAAGCAAAAGGCCTCTATAGGTGTTTCTGTGGGTAAATCTAACAGTTAACCACTCATAACTTCTGTATTTTAAGATATTTACGGAAATTGGGAGATCAATTAATTTCTACTATAAATATTAGCGAATAGATAATGTTATATGATAAAGAGGAAAACTTATCATTTATTCCATTCGGAGCCGCCAACCCTCACCAGTTTATAGGGTTTGACGAACTTGAAGGGAATAAATGATATTCCTTTTGGTGAGCCATCCTCTAAAAAAGTTTCTATTTTACCCACTAAAACATCTAGAGACCCTTATTTGGTTCGGCTGTTATATATGATTTTTCATTATCTTCTAAAAAATCTTGATCTGTTAATTTTACACGCTTATATGGGAAATATGGATTCAGGTTTAACTTAGACATTTTGTTCTCCTATAAAAATTGGTTTTAGTTTTTTATATAAGAACAAAACGTCTGCTTTGTTTAAAGCTTTTTTCCATACGTTGACCAATTAATTGGGAGAAAAACCGTTTTTTTTAATTGATCAGCCAAGATGCTATGTGAACGGATTGAATCTCACGTCATTCACCGTCTATCCTAGGAACATAGACTCTCGTCAGTTCGCCTCTTGTGCAATATCTGGGGACAGGTTAATCCACCTCGACTGCCGGTCGTTATTTTGTCTCCGATTTTCTTAGGAGTTAGACATAAGCCGTGACCTCATATTCAATACCTTTGTTTTTGCATTCTCTATACAACAAAAACCTTAAATAGGCCGCTTCATAGCATAGTTTTAAATGGTTACCAATAAAACTCAGCTATAATTAAAGAGGGGAGGAAAAGTTTTATCTAACTGTGAAAAGGAGGGATAAGACATACAGAATAATAAAATGCAATTTCAAAAGGGAATGAGTTTAGTCGAATTGATGTCAAAGTACGGGGACGAAGACAAATGTAGAGAGGCTCTGTTTAAATTAAGATGGCCTCAAGGATTTATTTGTCCTGAATGCGGTAGCAAGTATTACTGTGAGTTGAAAAACAGGCGAGTTTACCAATGTAACCGATGCCATTATCAAGCGACATTGACATCAGGAACAATATTTCATTCAAGTAAAGTAGCCCTAAATAAATGGTTTTTAACGATATATTTAACAACACAAAGTAAAAATGGCATATCAAGCTCAGAGCTTTCACGCGAAGTAGGAGTGAGTCAAAATACAGCCTGGAGTATGAAACATAAGATGATGCAAGTAATGTTAGAACGAGATGATGAAAAGCGGCTTTCAGAGACTATAGAGCTAGACGATGCTTATTTAGGAGGCAGACGTAGCGGAGGTAAACGAGGGCGCGGATCAGAAGGGATGTCTCCTATATTAATAGCATTAGATGAAAAAGCCGAGGAGCATCCTCAATATATGAAGTTAAGTAAAGTAATCGGATTTCAATCGAGAGAATTACGTCGTTGGAGGAAGCATTGTTTAGCGCCTGGTAGCAAAGTAATCACAGATGGTTTACAATGCTTTAGAACATTGGATGATTTAGGATGCATACATGAAATCAAAACAGATGAAGATAAAAAAAGATTGAGTTGGGTTCATACAATGTTAGAAAATGTAAAGATTTCAATAAAAGGAACATATCATGCAATAGGTATTAAACATGCGGCTCGTTATCTGACAGAGTTCGAATACCGATTCAATAGACGTTTTAAATTAGAAGATATGATTGCGCGACTTGCTTATGCTGCAGTTCATACACCGCCAATGCCGCAGCGATTTCTAAAGTTGGCGGAGAATTCTTGGTAATCATTTAATTTTTAATTATTCTATAATCACACTGAAAGAATATCCGGGGTCTGATCTCTATTGTTTAAATTAATGTAAACAATACGGATTTGGGTGGATTAAAAGTGAAAAAAACAAAGATAAAGACGAAGAGTTGGAAAGAAAATAGCTGGAAGTGTTAATCGGAGCGGATCCTTCAATATAAAAAGCAAAAGTGAATTCCGTTTGTGGCCGATGGTTAGACAAAAATAGGGAATTTAAATTATTGTAACTATTGCATATGTTTTACAATTTAGTGGCATCATATTTTTTAAGCGAACCTCAAGTTATTGTTGCGCAGCCCTTAATACCTTGAAAATGCCATCTTGAAGTGTTACCATAATTTTTGAGCATTCCACTTTATATTATTTTAATCATTCTCGGAATCCGTAAAATTATGACGCAGGATGAAGACCCTGTCAATTATTGGATAGAGTTGTCGGAATATGATTTGGCGGTCGCGAAATCGTTGTTGGAAAAGAAGCATTATCTCTACGTTGGTTTTATGTGGCACCAAAGTGTAGAAAAGATGCTTAAGGCGGTATTTGTAAGTCAAATTAATGAAATGCCGCCATATACACATAAACTCGACAAACTTATCGAATTAACGGGATTAGATGAAAATATTTCTGATGAGCAAAATGACCTTATAGATGAGTTGTCGCCTCTTAATATTCAGGCGCGATACCCTATATATAAAGACGCTATTTATAAACTGATTGACAAGAAAAAGGCAAAAGATATTCTTTCAAAAACCGGCGGGCTAATAAAATGGTTAAAAAAACAGATCAATTAACAGTAAAACTTAAGCTATTTATTAATGTGCTGCAAGAGATGTTTGATGTGTATGCAGTTGTGCTGTTTGGCTCTTATGCAGAGGGAAACGAGAATGAATATAGCGATATTGATATTGCCGTATTTTCAGCGAATTTCGGAAAAAACCCGTTTGAAGAGATGAAAACGCTTTTCAAATTAAGACGCAAAATAGACACGAATATTGAACCTTTGCCGTTTAGCAGAAATGACTTCTTTGAGCATAATAAAGCTAATTTAGTAAATGATATATTATCAAAAGGGAAGATTATTTTTAAAGAGGGCAAGACTTATATTTAGGCGGTGTGTTTAAATTGATTTATTATTAAGAAAAAATCTGGGAAAATCTGGAAATCAATTGCCGTTCGGAATTGACAATTAGCAGTGAGTAATTAAAAACAATATTGTATTTTCTTTTAAAAAATCAATTTTACACCGAAGGCTATGCGTATAGGCTTGCCATGTTCCTTCTTTGTCTTTAGTTTGTGTATTTCTGAATGTTACGGTTAAACTCGTAAAGACGGCTAAGCTCTTTTAATACTTTATCAATTTTTTTCATTATCCAACCTCTCGATATCGGCTTTATCCTGACTGGAATCCCGAATCCTTTTTAACCAAATCAGATCATCTATTCCCGCTACTTTCACTCTGCCTTCCTCTGATTCAGCGTCAATTGCTTTTTCTATTATCTCATAATGCCGTTTTGACCCGGCCGGCAAAATATCAATCATCATTTCCTGCCTCTGACTTGCCTTCACAAACCGACGGAGGGCCAATGGCGTTTTCTGAAAAGTCCATGGGGAAACTAATTCAATATAATCAAAACCAAATTTAGGGACAGGTAAAATTAGTTGCTATACGGATTTCCAAACTCCAATTCCATGCATTCTTCTTATTTCACCGCGAAACGTTTTACTAAAAAGCTTAGCATTAGGATTATGCCGTTTATTATTGAGATGGTTGGCCCGGTTGGAAGGTCTATGGTGTATGAGACTATTATACCGATTATGACGGATAGCCAGATTGAGATTGCGGAGGTTATGAATATCAATTTCATTCGCCTGCAAAGGACAAGGCCGGTCATTGCGGGCAGAATAAGCGAAGAGAATATGAAAAGCATGCCGGCGGACCTTATACCAACTGAGATGACGGCGCCTAGGGTGAAATAGAACAGGAAGTCGTAAAGACGCGCCGGCAACCCAAGGGTGCGAGCGGTGGACGGGTCGAACGACACAAATATAAACTCCTTGTAAAAGACCATGTGGGTTATAAACACTGGGCAGCAGATGGCGGCGATCAAAACCAGGTCAATGCCGCCGATAAACAGTATGTTGCCTGAAAAGAGGTCAAGGTTTTCTGCCTCGGCCATTGGGTCTTTTGAGATTATGACAATAGCCATGCTTGCCGCGAATACGTATACATACCCTATAAGGCTCTCTTTAGTTATGGAGCCTTCGGAAAACGTTTTCCAGAAAATTAGAGCGCCGAATATGGTGAATAGAAAGGCGAGATGCTCAAAGTCGATTCCTATCCAATGCCCTATAAGGTGGCCTGTCACAACTCCCACGGCGGCAAGCTGCGAAATGGCGGCGCCGACAAAGACGATCCTTTTAAGGATTAAAAACACGCCTAGATAGGCGCAGACTCCGCCTATCATAAGGCCGGCTCCAAGGCCGGCCTGGATAAACGGCTGGCTGAACATCTCAATTATCTGGCTCATAATGTATAATGGATTTTTTACCGAAGAATTCGGCTATTTTTAAAGATTCTCCAAACAGGCCGGATAGGTTTTGCTCGGAAACGGCCTCATTAATGTCACGCACTATCAGGCCGTTGTCTTTAACAAACCCAAGCCTGTGGGCGTAGTTTACAATGTTGTGCAACAGGTGACTCACTATGACTATGGGAACGCCGTCATTCTCGTGAATATTGTTTATAAGGCCCATTATTTGCGCCTCGGCTTTTATGTCAAGATCGTTTGTGGGCTCGTCCAGTATCAATATCTCCGCTTCGCTTGCCAAAGCGCGCGCGATCAGGGCGCGCTGTTTTTGCCCGCCGGAAAGGGTCTGGAATGAAAGGCCGGCGGCCGGCTCAATTCCGGTGATTTCCATGGCCCGGCTTACATGAAACCAATCCTGTTTGCCGAGGCGCCGGCCGGCGCCCGCCTTGCCGAACCGCCCCATTGAAACAACCTCTTTTACCGTAAGCGGGAAAATGGGGTCAATCGCCTGTCGTTGCGCAACATATCCGAACCGTATATTTGGCCGGCCAAACGCCACCGTGCCGGAAATTGGTTTTACAAGCCCAAGCAGCCCTTTAAGCAGAGTAGTTTTGCCGGACCCGTTTGGGCCTATAACGCCCAGGAAATCGTCCTTTGTCACGTCAAAGTTCAGGTCTTTGAGGACGGCGCTTCTTTTGTATCCAATTGACGCGTTTTTAAAAGATATTAAGTTCATTTTTTTATTTTAAAGCTTTAATAAGTTCGTTCACATTAGCCTTAAGGTTTTCAAGGAATGTTGGGGCGTTTGGACGGCCACCGGGAAAGTTAACAAGCTCCACCACAACCGCTCCGGTGGCTTTTGACACTTTTTTCACTGATTTCTTGGGAAAATAGGGTTCCTTTAAAATTATTTTAACGCTGTTTTCACCAATAATACTGGTTAGTTCCTGAACATGTCTGGGCGATGGGGGTATGCCTGGTTTAAGCTCAAAGTATCCGGCAATGTTCAGACCGAATTCCATGATGAAATATTCCCAACTCATGTGATATGCCACAACTTTCGCGCCTTTAAAAGGTTCCATCATTTTTTTAAGCAAGGCAAATGTGTTTTTTGCCTTGTCCAGGTATCTATCCATGTTTACCTTGAATGTTTCCGCGTTTTCCGGCGCGATGCCGGACAAGCCTTTTGTTATGTTGTCTAACGCGATTTCAACATTTTCCAGGCTGTAAAAATAGTGGGGATTGCCGTATGGATGCACGTCTCCCATTGACATGTCAATGGGCCCGTCTGTTTTTTGCAGGATAAGGACGCCATGCGAAGCGTCAACATATCCTTTCGCTCCATATTGTATCCTTGAATTGCGCGAAGCGTCCAGCAGGGATTGTATCCACACGTCTAGGTCAAGCCCGGCGGCTATAAAAAGATCGGCCTTGGCGCACTTCATTATATGCCCGGGCCGGGGCTCGAATGTGTGGATGTCGGATCTGCCGTCGTGTATGGTTTCAATATTGACAAGATCGCCTCCAATCTCTCTCGCCCAGTCCGCAAGGAACGCGCTTGAGGCGACAACGTTTGGTTTGCCCTTGGCGCCGGCGTTATGGTTGCCGGCGCACATTGCCGTTAAGATGACGACACACATTAAAATTGTTTTAGGTTTTATCATGTTTTGTTCCTTTAAAGATTTTATGTTTAATATACTATCAGGGTCAAAGAATATGATACCACTGTTTTTGCGCGATCCTTATCACCCCACCCTCCCATAACCCCTCCCATCAAGGGAGGGGGAGTTAAAGGAAAATGTTTAAATTCAATATAGCAGCTTTATTTTTGTCCCCAGTAAAAAGTTATAAATGTCATTTACAACTTCCGGCTATTTAGTCACGCAAAGCGTGAGTGTGCGG
This sequence comes from Candidatus Anammoxibacter sp., assembly GCA_021777105.1. Taxonomy (GTDB): domain Bacteria; phylum Planctomycetota; class Brocadiia; order Brocadiales; family Anammoxibacteraceae; genus Anammoxibacter_B. Next base: position 5,296 of record JAIQZQ010000006.1, on the reverse strand, counting down.
GCCGAGGCCCCATACGAATTGAACCATTCCTTCGTTTACGCTATCAAAGCCCTCGTGCTCGCCATATTTGTATTGAAACCTCACGTATGAAGCTTCGGTCAAATGCCACGTGAGTATGGGATTTAAAGCCCATTGTCGAGTTTCGTCGCTGTCGCCCGGCTCAGACCAGTCATAACGCAGGCCGGCGTCTATAAAACGGCTTGCGTTAAACTTTAAAAGCGAGTAGAAACCAAAGCTCTCAACATCGCGTTCATCAATGTCAAGTGAGTACACTTCGTTTTCCCACAAAAGTTTGCGGTAACTGTTTAAAAACGAGTAGTTCAGCGCCAGGCGGCCGTTATGTATTACGGAACGGGCGCCTCCATTATCGTCCCACATGACATGATAACCCAATGAAATGTCCGCGTTGTTTGACAAAGGGATGTTGGCGTCAATCTTGGCGAGAAAGACGTGGTCCATCCACTCAATCGGCTCGCTTTCAAAAATGCCCGAGCCATCTGCTTCCTCCTCCTCTTCTTCTTCGAGCCCGCCGTGTTCGTGTTCGCCAAGCTCTTTATTGCCGTCAAACACGCCAAATCCAAATTTCAGCGGAAAGTTTACAAGCGGGGCCATTATTGAAAAATCAATGCCGTCGTCAATGTAACCATGCGCCCCCAAAAAATTCTGGACCGGCAAGGGAACGTCCACATAATTCCTGTAATGTTGATGCACGGGGTTAACCGCGCCAAACCTTATCCTCTGCCTGCCCACCAGCAGTGATGAGTTAAACGGCAGCGTTAGAAAATTGGCGAACGCCTCCTCTATCTCCACCTCTTCCTCCTCCACTTCCCATACAGGATAGAACTCCGCCCTGACTCCAGGGTATATATAGCCCTGTATTGCAAGTTCGACCTCGCGAAAGTAAAGGTCGTTGTCCGAGAATCCTCCCACGCCCTCCGAATGGTCGCTGAAATGGTAAAAGACATCCGCGATAACGCTGATGTCCGGATTCATAAGCGAGCCTTTTGTGCCGTAAAAAGTTTTAAGCTTTTCAGGCTCGCGTTCCCTTATAAAAATTTCCTCCGATCTTTTAACCCTATCCTCAAGGGCATTGATCCTGGTTTTGTAATCTTGTTCAAGCTCACGGAAATCTGTTCTTAATTGATCAAGATCGTATACAAATGCGTTTTTATCACCGCTGGATTCCGGATTTGCGAACACGGCATTAAAAAAAGACGCCGACATGAAAAATAAAAAGATAAAAAATGCGTTTTTCATATATTACCTCCCCTCAAATTATAAGTGGATATAAACGGAAAGCGGGCGCGTTATCTTTTATCGATTCAAAAATTAAGAAGTTTTTTAAAACCGTAAATGTTCCGTCCCCGAGGAGATATTAAATATTTATATATAATATCCAGGGGCGCGCATTTGCAACGTTTACTTTCACCGCTTATGGCAATTTCAAAATATTAAATTAAATTGTGAAATTCGCGGCAAGGGGGGGAGAACGGTTTGCGAAAGATCCGTTTAAAAAAGCTGATAAACGGCATTTCTCATTAAAGGAAGATGTTGAGACTAATAGAATTTGCGTGTCAAAATGAACGGCAAAAGAGGATTCCGCATCCTGTGAAAACGATTTGCAGACAAGGCAATGCGCCGCGTCGTGCGAGTGATGCTTGTGATGATGGTGCGACGGTTTGTCGCAAGGCCCGTTTTGGGTATCGCACGCGGAGTTTATTTGCGGGGCGGTTGCGCAACAATCATGGCATGCGCCTTCCCGTTCCTCTAAAAGGGAGTGGGCAAGGGGCAGCAATACCGCCTGGCACAGGTAGAAGCAGAGCGTAAATATTATGAACTTCTTTTTTTTCATAATGAAAACTTAGCAGCTTGGCTGCTCTAGTGAGAATTATCCCCTGAGGGGAGGATTTTAACCATTTAACAAATCTACCATTTCCTGATGAATCAAACCGTTTGACGCCAAAATTTCCCTGTCGTACACAGAGCTATCGCGGCCTGTATAATTGCTAACCCTGCCGCCTGCCTCCTTTACAATTAGCAACCCGGCCGCCACGTCCCATGGAGAGATCCCTTTCTCCCAATAGCCGTCAAAAATACCGCAAGCGGTGTAGGCGAGGTCAATTGCGGCGGACCCCATTCGTCTAACAGCCATAGATCCCTGTTTAAGTTTCCTGAACTTGTCAATGGCCGTGTCAAGCTTTTCACCTTTATGATAATAAAAACCGGTGGCCAGCAATGAGTCCGACACCCTCTCTTTTTTTGACACTGTTATTTGTTCATCATTTAAATAAGCGCCTTTGCCTTTTTCAGCAAAAAACAGCTCATTTGTGACGGGGTTGTATATTGCGCCGATGATTATTTCGTCCTTATATTCGCATGCGATTGAAACGCAAAAGCACGGCAATCCGTGGACAAAATTGGTTGTGCCGTCAAGTGGGTCGATAATCCATTTATATTCGCCATGGCCCAGCTGCTCGCCGCCCTCTTCAGCAAGGACTGAATGGCCTGGAAACTCATTTGATATGGACTCAATAATAAACTTTTCACATTCCAGATCAGCCTCGGTCACATAGCCGGCGTTTTCCTTTTTTTCGATCTTTAAATTTTTTTTGCGGCTTTTAAGCAAAATATTGCCTGCCGCAAGTATTGTGTTTTTTACAAATTTTTCCATAGTTAATATGATATAAAATTATTGATGTTTATGCCTTTTGCCTATCATATAACCTGGATAAACCGGACAAATCAAAATTTTGAACATAACTTCTTTCAAATTAATACGCATTATTTTGCATTTTTAATGTTGTTTTGTCAATCTTCTTTAACTCGGCGAGTTCAAGACGGGAGTGTTAAGCAAAGATATTGAGCTTTAAGAGCTATGATTGTAATTATATACGTTGATTATCGTCTATGTAATACGTATACTTAAACCTTAATTCAACATATAAATGAGATTAGGAACGCGGGCAGACCTCAATTTAAAAATAATAAAGGAGGAAGAGATGTCAGGCAAATACGATGAAGCCAAAAAAGTATTTTCACTTGCTATGTTTTCATACCTCGGCAATAACTTAACAGGAACAGTTGCCGGCAACCGAAGAAAAGTCGCTAAACGATTAAAAGAGACATTTGATGAGGAGGGAATGCGATCTCGCCTCGGCGATTGGAAAGTGGTATGGGGTCCGTGTATTTTCCAACCAGATAAAGAGTTTGATGTTATCGGCAATCTAATGTATATCGCGAAAAGCGAACAAGACGGGGTTCCGCAATATGTTATCGCAATATCGGGCACAAACCCTATGTCGTTTTACGCGCTCACAATGAATTTTAGGGTAAACAAGCAGGTTGACTGGCTGCCGAAGTTCCCGCCATACTGTGTAAACGGAAAAATATCAAAAGGCGCGAACATAGGATTCAGAAAACTAAAAAGTATGAAACCTTCTGAAGGGCCGGGCAAGGGTCAAAATATTAAAAACTTTCTAAAAAATGAATTTAAAGTTCAGAAGCTGCGCGTTAAAAAGCCTCAGGTAATAATAACAGGGCATAGCCTGGGAGGTATGCTTGCCCCAACAGTGGCTTCATGGTTGCGCAATGAGCAAAATAGTTGGGATCCGGACAACATGGGCAACCTGACTTTGTATACTTTTGGAGCGGGAACAACCGGCAATAAGGAGTTTGCGGACTATGTGACAAAAGTGCAATTCAAAGGAAAGGTATTCAGGGTTTGGAACAAGTTGGAAATTAGCCCGCCCCTGTTTAATGCCACGGCAATGAAAGGCTTGCCTAAAATATACACCCCTTATATTAAACCTAATGAGTTTATTAGGGAGTTATACAATTTTTTTGAGAATTGCAGAAACGGCAATTGTTATTGCCAAATTAAAAAAAACGCAAAGCCATTTGCTAATAGCGCAATAAATAGGTCTATTATTAAAGGCTACCCTTTTATTGATTATATTAAGCAAGCCGGTTACCAGCATATTGAGGCTTATTTTAAATTAACCGGAACTACTTATATTTGGAGGAATAAAATGAGGGAATACTTTATGCCAATTGGCGCAAACGAAGCGAATGATGACCTGACCAAGCTGGAAAACAAAATCAAAAGCTTTTGTAAATAGCAATAGAACATAAATTGCGCGACACTTATCATCATCCTCTAATCCCTCCCATCAAGGGCAATGTCATTGAATTAAGCAAGCTCTTTTTTATTTTGCCTAAATTTAAAACGGCAAGCGCTAAATTAACGAAAAGGAAGCTCTAATTTGCGTGTAAAATCTGTTACAGTCTTCCTATTGTTAGTGTAAAATTCATTAGAAAAAAGTTTTTCTTTTATAGATTGGAGGACTTCACTGCCATGATTTTCGCAAAGCGCTTAGAGCTCCAAATGCTTCTTTCTTTTGTAAATACTCTATAATATTTTTCATGGTTTACCCTTCTGTTAAGTGTTAATAGTTTTATGTTTTATTTGCAATATTGCTCCAAACTACAGCAGTCAAAATGGCTTACACTTAATTCGCGACATTGCCCCATTACACCGCGCCATTACAAATACCGCATATTTGTAAGCAAAACCACTACAAGCCCCTTACAAGACAACCACCACAATTTGTAAGTCATTTTTTTGTGCCCGCGCCAGGAAAATCTTTCAATTCATCGTATTTTAGCTACTTTTTTATTTTAAATACCAATAATCGGTCGCAGTATGTGTTTAATAAACAGCCGTATGCCCGTAACAATAAAAGTATAAACATGAAAACCACGAACAAACATTCATATCCATTACATCTCTTAGCATACCAACAGCTTGCCAAATCCATTTGCAACAATTAAAAGTTGTCAAAGTAGGGTTTTTAATCAATTTGTTTCCTAACAGAACACCCCTATTATGCCGTAAAATTATTGTTTTTATGCTTGTAAGCAAAACCACTACAAAACCATTACAAGATAGCCACTACAATTTGTAAGGCGCTTTTTCTTATACGGGCCATATTTACATTTTATCGGCCTGTATTGGTTTTCCATTTTCATAGTCAACGCCATTTGCAAACGATCGTCACCATTTAATAATTTCTCTTAGTTAAACAGAAAAGAAAACATTAAAACCGAAAAAAAATTAAATTTTATTTTCTATCGCCAACTCTTTACATACCAAGAGCTTACCTTAATTGCTATAAAAACAATCTCTTATAAAAACCAACCAAAATGCAATTTTCACTCGTCTAATAATAATAGAAGGTTAATTTTTGTAATAAATATATTTTTGCATGCCGACCATATACTTTTATTTTAGAAAACC
>JAIQZQ010000050.1 GCA_021777105.1 Candidatus Anammoxibacter sp. | reverse complement strand
AACCGGTTTAAAAAACAAAGAGATAGGGAATGTTTTTGGAGTAAGTGAAAGCGCGGTGAATAAAGCAGCTTTACGTATAAATGAACAAATCAGAACGCAAAAACATCTTAAAATGAAAATAGACAAGATAGTATATTCTGTCTTCAACAGGCTGTCCGAGAATAGCAATTTCGGTTAATTTTCAAGTCATAAATCCTTTAATACCAACAAATAATTCTTGAGAATTTGTATTCTCGGACATCCTCTCAAGGTCTGACCCTGATGCTTTCCTATTCTGTCTTCAAGGTCTGACCCTGATGCTTTCCTAGCTTTCAAGGTCTGACCCTGATGCTTTCCTAGCTGTTGAAGAAAATAAAAACGTCAATGCACTTATAGAAGAAGCGTTAGAAATGCTTTTAAAATCACGTGATATAGACTGTGAGTCTTTTATAATAAAGAAAAAATCAAAGAAATAAAATTAATGTGTCAACAAAGGTTTTGAGAACTGTTAAAGAAAATTAGAAAGGAGGAAATATGAATATTGATTTAACTGCGGTATTTGAAAAATCACCTTTTGGATACATTGGTTATGTAGAAGAGCTTCCAGGCGCAAATACTCAAGGTGAAACTTTAGAAGAAACAAAATCCAATCTTGTAGAGGCTGTCCAATTAGTTCTTGAATCAAATCGACAATTAGCAGAAGAAGAAAATAAAGGAAAAGAGATAATTAAAGAAATTTTTGGTCTAGTTACAGCATGAAACGAAAAGACTTAATCAGACATTTAGAAAAGAATGGATGCTTATTCCTTAGAGAGGGATCAAATCACACTATATATGTAAATAGGGTTAAAAATGAAGTTTCTTCTGTTCCTCGACATCGTGAAATCGACGAAAATCTTTCAAAGAAAATATGCAAAGATTTGGGAATACCACGACCGTAACAGCCTCTTCACAGGGTTAGGCACAGAAGCAAGTATACACAATTTTCAAATTCTCTTTAAATTCTACTTTCTAACAAGCCCAATTCAGGTGACGGCTATTGGCTACCCGGTTTTTAATGCTTTCATTGTAAGCATTTGGCCAATTAAACGTATATCGTTAAATTGGCAGCGCGCCGCTCCTGATCGCGTCGTTCGATACTTCAAATAAAGCTAATTTTCAAATATACATGTACAGCAACTTGCACATGTCAGCAAAATCTGTTATACTTGCGGAATAAACAATATTAGCAAGGAGAATTTTATGAGAGTCATCAATTTTAGTGATGCACGAAATAATTTAAAATCTATTTTAGATCAAGTGGTTGAAGATGCTGATTATACTGTAATTACCCGCCGGGATTCAGAAGATGCAGTTGTCATGTCATTAGAAACATTTAACAGCTATATGGAAACCTTCCATCTTCTTAAATCCCCGGCAAACGCGGCTCACTTAGCAAAATCTATAAAGCAATACAAAAATGGAAAAGTTAAGGAAAAAAAATTGCTAAATGAGTAGGAAATTGGCATGGACAGATGAAGCATGGGAAAATTATTTATTTTGGCAGACACAAGATAAAAAGACACTCAAACGAATAAATAAATTAATTGAGAATACAAAAAGGCGCCCATTTATAGGTATAGGAAAACCCGAACCGTTAAAAGAAAATCTGTCTGGTTTTTGGGCTCGCAAAATAGATGATACTAATCGGCTCGTTTATGCTGTCACTGATGAATTTTTAACCATAATTTCATGCCGTTATCATTATTAGTAGAGTTAACAAGCAAAATCGAACAATATAATCAAGTGGACGCTGAAGAACGCGCCACTTAAGGCTGCGCTTGGGGTCACCCATTAGAAGCTCCCTCTCAATTTCTTTGCGTTTGCCACCTACTTCATTAGATATTAGATATTTGCCAAAAGCGTCAGGATCATTATTAAATCTTTTTAATAGCTGTTTAGGCATTTCCCTTATCTCGTCTATAACATGATCTTTTGAGAATTTCAAATTTCTATCTCCGTGTAACTCATTAACAAAAGACAAAAAAAAAGAGGCGCGAAAGATTAAAAACCTTTCGCGCCTCTTTTGCGTTATACTCTATTGAATTTTTTGTTTCGCGCCTCCATTTTGCCGTTATACGCTTGAATGGCTATTCTTTTGACGTTTACGGTCGGTCTCTTTCAAGAATTTTTTTCGCAACCGGAACGTATTCGGCGTAATCTCTAACAGCTCGTCGTCTTCAATATACTCCAACGCCATTTCCAACGACATATCTCTTGAAGGAGAGAGCTTTATGCTCTTATCAGCGGTTGCCGACCGCACGTTGGACGCTTTCTTTGCGCGGCATACATTTACGGCAATATCATTCTGCTCGCAATGTTCGCCGACAATCATACCTTCATAAACCTTATCGCCTGGCTTTACAAACGGCACTCCCCTGTCTTTCAATCCGTCAAGCGCATACGCGGTAACTTCGCCCTGAGACATTGAAACCAGAACACCCTGCGGTCGAGATGGGATCGCCCCCTTAAAATACTCATACTCCTTAAAATTATGGTGCATAACCGCGTTGCCCTGGGTAATGCTAAGGAGCTTTGTTCTTAAACCGATTAATCCGCGGGAGGGCATCTTAAATTCAAAATTCGTCCTCTCATTATTTTCCTTCATAGTCAACAGTTCGCCTTTGCTGCTGCCGAACAATGAGATAACCTGGCCTTGAAACTCTTTTGGCGTGTCAATTACAACTATCTCAACCGGTTCGGCCTTTTTATTGTTAATCTCTTTATAGATTACTTTTGGTTTTGCGACCTGAAGTTCGTATTTATCTCTTCGCATGCTTTCAATCAGAACTGAAAGGTGCAGCAAACCGCGCCCTGCAATGTGAAACGAATCGCTTGACGATGTGTCGTTTACAGTCAGCGACACGTTTGACCGCAACTCTCTGTAAAGCCTGTCTCTGACGTTTCTGCTTGTTACATATTTGCCGTCAAGCCCGGAAAACGGAGAATCGTTCACTGAAAAAACCATTGAAAGCGTAGGCTCGTCAATATTTATAATTGGAAGCTGCTCAGGGTTGACGGGGCAAGCCAGGGTGTCGCCTATTTCTATGTTTTCAATGCCGGAGACGGCCACAATATCGCCCGAATCAGCATTGGTTATAGTCTCGCGTTTAAGACCGATAAATGAATACAGGCTACCAATCCTTTGAGCGCGTTTTTCGCCGTCCCTCCTAAGCCAGGCAACCTCGTCGTTTACCTTCAACCGTCCATTTACGATCTTTCCAATGCCTATCCTTCCCACATAATCGCTATAATCGAGAGTATGAATCAACATCTGAAACGGTTTCTCAACATTCGCTTTGGGTTCGGGTATAAATTTGACAATGGAATCAAAAAGGGGAATTAAATTATCGCTTTCATCATCCAACTCATGTTTTGCGTAACCGTCCCTGGCGCTGGCATATATCACCGGGAAATCAAGTTGATCATCATCAGCGTCAAGCTCAACAAAAAGGTCGAAAATCTCATTTAAAACTTCCTCGGGTCTGCCGTCCGTCCTGTCTATCTTATTAATAACCACAATAGGTTTAAGGTGAAAGCCCAACGCCTTTTGCAGAACATACCGAGTCTGCGGCATCGGTCCTTCAAACGAATCAACCAACAGCAACACGCCTTCAGCCATTTTTAGAGTTCGTTCAACTTCCCCGCCGAAATCAGTATGCCCCGGGGTGTCAATTATGTTAAGTTTCAAATCTTTATATTGCACGGAGAAGTTTTTCGCCAATATCGTAATGCCTCTCTCCTTTTCCTGATCATTCGAGTCCATGACCCGTTCTTCAACCTCCTGATTTACACGAAAAACTCCGGACTGCCTCAACATTTGGTCAACCAAAGTAGTCTTTCCATGATCAACATGCGCAATTATAGCTATATTTCTAATTTTATTCCGATCCATTAATGTTACCTTTATTACAACGTTTATTATTAATTAATATAAATTTTCGAGCTGAAAAGAGCTTAAACGGTTTATCACGTGGATATTTCACACACAAAACCATCGGCAAACACGCTAACCGCAAAAACAGTTTTTCTGTAAAAAACAAGAACCGGCTCGTGTTTCGGCTAACGGTTTGCAGGGATTAACGCAAACATATCAACCATGTTGGAGCAACTGAAACATAGACAAGGGGCGCGTATTTCCAGATTAGTAGCCGGAAATAAATGCCGCATTCATTTATTTCCGGCTACTAAAACGCGCAAAGGGAGATGGATTTCTAATTCATAATGGCGCGGTTTACAAAAATATTCCGTTATCCCCTTAGAGGATAATTAACACTAAAGCAGACAAGCCGCTCAGCGCCCATTTTTAAACCGCGGATATTATTTCGCGCAAACGAAAAATAGTTTTTTTCGCCGGTAAAATCAACATATCGCTTAAACGTCTACAAAAACAACTAAAAGATTATGAATACTTAATTATTGAAAACAGATCATAATCCTTTAACAAATCCTTACCATTTAAAAAACTTAATTCTATCAAAAATCCGCAGCCGGCCACATTGCCGCCCAACTTTTCCACAAGTTTACAGCAAGCAGCCATGGTGCCTCCGGTTGCCAACAAATCGTCTATCAGCAAGACATTCTGGCCCTTTTTAATTGCGTCGTTGTGTATTTGCACGGTGTCCGTGCCGTACTCTAAATCGTATGAAACACTCTCTGTTGTATACGGCAATTTACCGGGTTTTCTGATAGGCACAAACCCTGCGTTCAGGTTAATCGCAATAGGCGGCCCAAAAATAAAGCCTCTGGCCTCCGCCCCGACCACAACGTCAATTTTTTTATTCGTATAATGTTCGCTAATTTTGTCCACCGATTCCTTTAACCCGGCAGGGTCTATTAACAGCGGAGTTATATCTTTAAAAATTATCCCTTCTTTTGGAAAGTCGGGAATATCTCTTATAAGTTCTTCTAAATTACCCATAATGCCTCTCTTTATGTAACCCTTGATGTAATATAATGTAGTTTTCTAAATGCGTCTTTCTCTATTTGCCTTACTCTCTCCCTGGTGATGTTGAGTCTTTCGCCAACCTGTTGCAAGGTTTTCGGCGATCCATCGTCCAGGCCGTAGCGCATGCGCAATATTGTGGCCGCGCGGGTATCAATTACTCCTAAAAGCTTGTCAATGCTCTGTTTTTCGGTATTATCAATTAACTCCTCTTCCGGCGTCCTTGAGTTGGGATCGGGAATCATTTCGCTTAGAGCCCAAATCACATCAGAGCTGGTAACCTCTTCGCGAAACACGTTTGCGGGTTTAAGCGCGCGTTCGATTGATTCGATCTTCTTCTCGGTTATATCCATCTCTTTGGCGAGTTCGGCGGTGTCCGGTTTGCGTTCAAGTTTTGCGGTAAGCTCTGCGGAAACGGTCTTTAACCTGGCGATATTCTCCGCCATGTAAGTGGGAATCCTAATAGTTTTTGACGTGTTTGCCAATGCTCGCGTTATGGCTTGCTTAATCCACCAAGTCGCATAAGTGCTGAATTTGCACCCCTCTTCAAGCCTGAACCCGCTAACAGCTTTAAGCAAACCAATGTTGCCCTCGTCAATTAAATCCAGAAATGACAAACCACGGTTAACATAATGCTTTGCAATGCTGATAACAAGACGCAAATTGGATTTGATCAGTTTATGGCGGGCCTGTTCATCGCCGCTTTGCAGCTTTTTAACGGTCTCAATTTCCTCTTCTGTCTTTAAAAGAGGGTATTTGTGTATCTCGTTTAAGTATAATTGAAGAGAAGACTTTAGCGCATGATTATCGTTATCTTTGTTCATATCAAATAAACTAGTCTTCCTAAAATTAAAGGCAGCGTTCAATAAATATCATCGAACGCTGCCTGAAATACCAACTTTGATTAATTAAAAAAGCCGCAACTAAACAACAGGATGATTAATCCTCATTTGAATCGCCGGCTTCAGCAGACACAGCCTGTTCTTCGGATTCACCGCTGTTTTCAACTTCCGGAGCGGCTTGCTCCTCCGGGCTATCATCTTCCGCGGCGGCGTCATTAGCGCTTGGCGCCTCCTCGGTAACTGCCGGGGCTTCGGTAATTTTAAATTTCAAACCTTTAAGCCCCAATCCTATTTTGCGTGATTCCGGCTCTATCCTGATGATCTTGGTTTCAATTTCATCGCCAATGGATACAACCTCACTTGGGTTGCTAATTCTCTTGCCTTGAGACAGTTCGGAAATATGCAACAGACCTTCAAGCCCATCCCCTAAATCTATAAAAGCTCCAAAGTTTGTCAACTTTGTGACTTTGCCTTTTATAATATCGTCGAGTTTATACTTTTCCGGTATCTCTTTTTCCCAAGGATCGTCTGTTAACTGTTTCAAACCTAAAGCGACCCTCTTTTTCTCTTTATCAACCGAAAGCACGACGGTTTCAATCTTCTCGCCTCTTTTAACTATTTCAGACGGATGATTAACCTTTTTAGACCAAGACATATCGGAAATATGCAGCAATCCGTCAACGCCCTCTTCAATCTCAATAAACGCGCCGTAGTTTGTCAAGTTTCTAACTCTGCCGGTTATTATGGAATCTTTTGGATACTTCTCTTCAATAACCGCCCAAGGATTAACCTCTGTCTGCTTCATGCTCAACGAGATTTCGGTGCTCTCTTTGTCAACTTTCAGGACAACAACCTCTACAATATCGCCAATCGCCACAACTTCCGAAGGATGATTAATGCGCCTTGTCCATGACATTTCTGAAATATGTATAAGCCCTTCAATGCCTGTTTCAAGTTTAACAAAAGCTCCATAGTTCATAATATTGACAACTTCGCCCTTTACTGTAGAGCCTACAGGGTATTTATCCTCAACACTCAGCCATGGATTCTCAGTTTTCTGTTTTAAGCCGAGCGAAATCCTGCCCTGTTCCTTGTCAACTTCCATTATCTTTACTTCAATCTCATCGCCAAGAGCCAACATTTCAGATGGATGGCTGACACGTCCCCAGCTCATATCGGTAATGTGGAGCAAACCGTCCAGGCCGCCAAGGTCAACAAATACGCCAAAGTCGGCAATATTCTTGACAACACCGGTTCTAACCTCGCCGGATGCGATCTCTGCCAGTATTTTCTCTCTCTTCTCAAACCGCTCTTCTTCTATAAGCTTTCTTCTAGAAACGACTATGTTCTGCCGTTCGTGGTCGATTTTAAGTATCTTGCAAGTTACTTCAGTGCCTATATATTCAGCAATTTCACCTGGAGGTTTCACATCAATTTGCGATGCAGGCAAAAAGATAGGCACTCCAAGGTCAACAATTAAGCCGCCTTTAATTTTTCTAATAACCTTGCCGGTGACAACATCGCCCTCTTTATACTGAGTAATAATGTTTTGCCACCCTTTAATCCTATCGGCCTTGCGTTTTGACAACCTGATTATGCCGGTGTCGTCTTCAATTGCCTCCAAAAGCACTTCAATCTCATCCCCTATTACTATCTCATCCCTGTTTTCAAACTCGTTTAAGTGGACAATGCCTTCAGATTTGTATCCGCCGTCAATTATTACGCCATTGTCGGTTATATTTAGAATCCTTCCTTTTAAAATAGACCCAACTTCGTAATTCTTCAACGAATTAGTGTAAATCTCATCTATATTTTCAGGAACATTACTGGAAATTAATTCAGTAATCTCTTTTTCAATCTCTTCTCTGCTAATATTATAATCAGCAAGTATGTCGGTTTTAAGCATCTAAAAAATCCTTGAAATGTAAAATAAAAAAAATAAATTAAAAATATAAAATAAACAAGCTCTATTCGAGCTTTTTACAAATCGTGTTCACAACCTCTTCTATCGGCAAATTAGTAGTGTCAATAAATATAGCGTCATCGCTCATTGCCAATGGAGCGGCCTCCCTTGTTGAATCTTTATGGTCTCGGCGTTTAATATCTTCCTGAATCTTTGCCAACTCTATTGAAGCGTCCTTTTTTACAACCTCGGCAAATCGCCTTTTAGCCCTCTCCTCAATATCAGCGCTTAAAAAAAACTTTTTTTCAGCGTCTGGAAATATCACGGTCCCGATATCGCGCCCCTCAACAACCGCGTTAACCCCGTTAGCGCAATCTTTTTGAACTTGGATCAGTTTTTGCCTTACCGCCGCCCTATCTGAAACATGACATATTTTATTAGTCACATCAGGCGTTCGTATCTCGTCCGTAACGTCAACCCCGTCAAGCAAAACGCGCCTGTTTCCGTTGTTTTCGCAAAATTCAATTTTTACCTTTTCAGCAGCTTCGCAAATACCCTGCTCGTCGTCCAAATCCAGGCCGCTTTGTATAATTTTTAAGGTCACAGCCCTGTATATAGCCCCGGTGTCCACATAAGTAAAACCCAACCTTCCGGCTAATATCTTTGAAACCGTGCTTTTGCCTGAACCGGCAGGACCATCAATGGCAACTATCAAATGCGACTCTCCACCGCCTCAATTATAAAGCTTTTTTAGTTTTCAACTTCCGTTTAGGGTCTGCGCAAATTAAAACGGCATTATCATCAAATATTATAGAAGCCAGCTTAATGTTGTTTTTTTCAACACTTTAATTGTGTCAAAACCGCGCCCACAATCACATAAGTGAAAATATAATAAGGGTTATATATAACAGAGAAGGCCTATTTTTGCAAGTATTTTTTAACTGCATCCTTTTTGCGGCAAACGTTATCTAAAGCGCTATTTTAGACCATTTTTCACGCGCAACCACCATTCACCGCCTAATAATGCGAGTATTAACGCAAACACAACCCAGTTATCCCATAAAGAATAGTCTTTGGCCCCAACCGGTTTTACTATTTGCTTCCTTTCCGGCTTAAAAAAGTCGCCCAATCGGCTCACAGAGCGTATATCAAAATAATTTCCGCCGGATGCCCCCGCAATACCCGCCAAAATGTCATGACGCGGGCTTATATCCTCAAGCTCGCTGCTAACAGGTTTTGTCTCAAATATAACATAATCATTTTCAGCAAACCCATCATCATTGCTTATCGTAAACGAAGCCTTATAATATCCCGTTTTCTCAGGCTTAAAACTAAAACTAAACCTTCCCTGGCCGTCAGTCGTCGCGTTTTTTACAAAAGAGTTGCCGGCGTCGCTATTATTTGCAATATTTATTGCCACCTTTGCCCCGGCCACGGGCAAATAAGCGGAATCCTTAACATCTATGCTGATTTGGGCCGTTTCGCCCAAAAAATAGCCATCCTTATCCACTTTAGCGTTCACGGTTTCCAGTTCAGGGTCTTTTATCAGCCACTTAATGGCGTTATTCCAAAATTTTGTGTAGTGCCTGTTAGTCCCGCCGGCTGCGGCGGACAAAAAGTCCCACCGCCACAAAGAGTCGGTCATAACCGCCATACTTCGCCCATTCCCTATATTTGCCACTGAAATAACAGGCAACATCTCATCCCCATTCTTAAATTCAGGATGCGACGCCAAAGAAACGGCCCCCGGTTTATTGCCCGCAATCTTGTTAAAACCAACCAATCCCGGCAACTTGCCCCAAATTGACAAATTATTATCCCTGACGTGATCCAATCCCGCTATTGGATGCCTCTCCCCTGAAAATGTGAGCAACGGTTTAAAAACGCCCATATCCATCTCGCCGGAGCCGGAAAAGCCTAAATCCACCGGCAGAATATCTTTTAACTCAGTTTTATGATAGCCGGCCTGCGAAAAAGAAAGATCGCCCCCTATCATTAAAAACGCCCCGCCCGATTCCCGCACATATTTTTTCATATTATTAAAGTATCTCTTAAAAACATTCGCGGGAATATCAAACGGCCTGTAATCAAAATTTTGAAATATTACAAGATCAAAACTCTCCAGTGTCTTTGTAAACAGCTCTTCAATTGGAAACGGTATCAAACTCATCTCTGAACTGGGCACGTCAGTTACATCGTTTTGAGTTTTGAGAATATAAAATGAAATAAGGTCAATGTTCCGCGCCTGCTTTAACACCCTTCTTAAAAACCGCGCGTCCCACGAAGGTCTGCCGCAAAGATGAAGAATCCTGGTCTTATCCCTTGCCGCAAAAACCGAAAACTCAGCCTTATTGTTTGTTTGCGATATCTCATCCTTCTGAACAGGAGCTGAAACCGTGTATATAAACGACCCTATCTTGTTAGGCGCAATCTCAAAATCAAGAACATAGTCGCTCTTCCCCTCAACAAATTTAACACGCCTTGAAGATATTAATTTATCCCCCTCTTTTAATGTCACTGCCAACCGTTTACCGTCATACCCGCGCGCGCGCACGGTGACTTTGACTTTTTCCGAATTTCTGACAAAACCATATTTATTATGCTCAATTTTAGCAATAGCTATATCCCTAAGCGCGTTTGGGTTGACGGGGCTAAACGCGTATAACGGAGCCGGCAAGCCCTTTGCCAGCTCAATCAACATCTCAAGCCTGCCCGAGCCTGAAAATCGGTCTTTTACATTATCCGCCCCGTCTGAAAAAAGCAAATACGCCTCGGTTTCCTCTTTATCATCGCGGTCTTTTAAAGACCTCAACAAGCCTTCAATATCAGTGTAATTGCCTTCGCAAACCAACGCGCCCTCAATATCCTCCCTTAACACATCCTTAACCTCGTCGGAAAATAAAAGGTACTCCACGTCAAAATCCACTTCCAATCCATCTACAAAATTTCTATTTTTTTTTATAAATGTCGCAACCTCCTCGCCCCTTTGCAAGCCGGAGTGGCTGTTTTTTATCGACATGCTTAAAGAGTTGTCCACTATTATTGATATAGACTTCCTTATTTTCTTAAACTCATAAAATTCCAGATGCGGCTGAAAAATCATTAACACAATAAGCGCCGCAGCCATTGTCCTTAACGTTAACAACAATACCCTTAACCCAGGCGAACTAAACCTTCGCAAGACCAGCCACGACATAACAATCGCAAAGACAGCCATAAAAATCACGACCGAACAAAACCACAACTCCTTAGCGTTGTTAAAAACTAAATTCCAGCTATTTGAAACATCCATAATATCCCTAACCCGGATAAACCGGACAAGTAAAAAGTAAAAAGGCAAAGGTAAAAAGGCCGGAATAATATGTCAAAATATTCGACTCGTTCCAAAACTCCGATTTTGGAACGCAATTAAAAACGAAACACCTGTTCCGTCCCGCCGCAGAGAAAACAGTATCCAGTATCCAGCATCAATTATCCAGACATTCGCTTTGCGCATCACCTCTGCCTTCTCAAAATAAACGGCAAATGCACCTGATCCTGTTTATAATTGCCTGTTAGAGCATACATTATTATATTCAACCCTAAATGGAACGCCTTTTTGCGTTGCGCCATGCCACCGGGAATCACACCATAATCCCAATTGCCAAAATTATCCCTTGCCCACGCCCCGCCTAAATCATTATGTGAAAATATAATTACCGTGCGGTCGTCTATCGTTATGCCGTGCAAGTATGGATTTGAATCAATCCGCCCCGCGCACCCTTTAAGCAGAAAGAACGAACGAAAAACAGTGTGATTAGCTTCCAACTTTTCCAATTCCCTATCACTAAACAGCTTTCCAATCTCCCTCTTTACGCTTTTGTCAAATCCAATCCCGGGTTTGCCAAGACAATCATCAATCAACAACGTCCCCCCAAACTCCAGAAAACGCCTGAGGTTTTTTATTTCAGTCTCATTAAACGGATCAAACTCCCTATCCCCCGCCATATAAACAAACGGGTACTTAAATATATTGTCGTTGCCCGGCATAACAACAACCGTGTCAAGCTTTGCCTCAACCCCGGTCTGCTTGATCAATTCCCAAACCATCCTCTTGCCTGAACGCGGCCTGGGGTTCCAGTTGCCCCCAGAGTATTTCAATTGAGCAAACACAAATTTCGCGGACTCCCCGATGGCGTATGCCTCTTTTTTAAAAGAACCAATTCCGGAAATTGCGAAAAATAGAATTGTAAACGACAATATCGCAGCTAAAGATGGCAGTCTAAATAATTTCATAATAATGTTTTAAGTTTTGTCAGGATAATTGCTCGGCGCAAAAAACGATAGAACGCGGATGACACGGATAACGCGGATGTCCACGGATAAAACTGCGCGGGTTTCTTGATATTGGAAGCCGGATGTTGGATTTTTGATGCCGACCACCATAAACTATGGGCTAAAATTCCAAATCCAACAATAGCCCCGAGCTTTTTTATATCAGAAATCGTTATAAAATGACATAAGAAATTCCTGAGCCTATGTTTAAATATACCCAAGAGAATCAGATTTTTGAGATTTGTAAATGAATAAAAGGCTAAAGCCTAAACTCCGAAAAGCAGGGTTTGTCGGAATTTACCCTTTAGGGTTTTATTGCCCGGCATTTGAATAGAACATAACCGAATAAGGTAAAATCAAAAGTAGCAACGCAGGTTCAAGTCTCCGCGCTTGAACCAAACCGGCATTAAAACAATTCAGTTGCAAGTATGCGCAGGCCCTATGCGCTCAAGACCAAACATTGATTACGTCAGTATGATTCAAATCGGAAATATTGAACCGGCAAAGATGACTTTTTCTTAAAATATTTTTTCAAAACATAACTTATAAGATAGTAAAAACAAAAGCCAGGCGCTATTTTTCAATGAGCGCTTATAGCATATTTATGACATACATTTAACAATTACGCCATAAACCTTTTGATAATAAACAGTTAGCAACGAAGTTCTTTTTTTTTAATTTTCCCATTGTAAAATACACCCTTTGGAATATAATTATATAGGTTTTGATACTTTATCACAACATCACTACAATAAATCAGTAGCTCTTCTTTTTGCCTTTATATCGTCGGTTATAATCTAATTAATTTATTTTTTTAATATACATTTAAAGGCAACCCTATAGAGCTGATGCATAAACTAAGCTTAAAATAATCATTAATACTATATTATGTATATTGGCAATCAAAAGACACATAATACTGTATGCAGATTTCTCATGATAATAGTTTATGCGCCGGCTCTATAGACTGTTTTATAAAATAAAACAGTTTTCTCATTGCATTTTTACAACTTAAATCTGATTCATTTAATAGCGCCGCTTTTATTAAATCTGCGCATAACCTGTAACCTTATTATTAAAGTAGTGTCATAAATTACATTATTTGTATAGTTTTCTATAAACGTTAAAAATATAACAACATTTTTGACATTTAGCTATAATTATAAAAACAAATAAATCAACTGTAAGACCAGACCATAAATATATTATTAGTTTTTATTTTATTGTATTATTATTTTTAATAGTAGAAAAGGAGGAGAGAATGTTAATATTTATGAAAAGTTTTTTGGTAGCCGTTTTTGTTGCTGTATTTGCAATTGGCGCAAACGGAGCTTATGCGTATACTGTGCCGCAAGACGATTCTACCGTTGAATTCTTTTATGTAATAGGGCCTAAAGGAGACCCTAAAGAGGGAGCGGAAGACCATAGCCTGACGCTTCATATTGATATACCCGCTGATGCGGACGAAAACGTTAATATAGGGATATATGATCCTGAGACAGGCGGAGACGTTGATTTAAAAAAACATCGCGTTAGCAGTTGGGATACTGTAACTGAAATTACTATTTCCGGTAGTAACGGAGCTCTTGCCAAACAACAATTCGGTGAAACCGGAGCTGATGAAGAATATCATAACTTCGGCCCATTTTCAAAGACTGACGGCGTAGATTTTAAAAGCTTTTACAGATTTACAGTAGAAGTAAAAGCAATAAGCGGCAACGACGCAAACCTTTTTAAAGTAGGAGTCACCCCGAATTCAGCAAAAGTTTCAAGCCCGAACATTACAATTCGCCTTGTTTCTAAAAAAGGGGCAAAAATGCATTTTTACCCTCTATTACCTGGAGGCGTAAAAAATATTATTGTCAAAAACTACGATCTGGACATTAAAGGCGGAACAAGTTTATTGCGTGATCCTGCAAACGGCAAGACCTATGACATAACTGATTCAACCAGCGGGGCATGGCGTGATACCCCTATCACATTAGACACAACAAATGAGCGATTTCTTGAATATGTTATAACCAAAGGCACACAAATTGACGCTCACGCAGGATTTCAAATAACCGACTCGGATGGAAACCCCCTGCCTATATATTTTAGAAAAAAAGCAGCGCCTGCGGCGCCGAACAAATGCAACGAATTTACATTTGACGCCACCAGCTCATTTGACCCTGACAACCAGGCCCTTACTTTTCTCTGGGATTTCGGAGATGGAACAACAAGCAACGAAGCCGTTACAACCCACATTTTTGAAAGTGGCGGCGATTATAATGTAGCCCTAACGGTTAAAGATAATTCCAACCTTGAGTGCGACACCGCAATGGCCGTGCAACCCGTCCATGTAAATACACCGCCAAATGCGGCATTTTCCGCGCCTGAAATATCTTGCATAAATCAAGAAGTTATTTTTGACGCCGCCGCCACAACCGACGACACACCGGATCAAGTAACATATGCGTGGGATTTTGGCGACGGCAGCAGCGCAGAGGGACAGCAGGCAACAAAAGTTTTTACAAAAGGCGGAGAGTATCATGTTAAATTATCAGTTGATGATAATTCCGGCACAAGCTGCAACACTGATAGCACGGTCAAGATTATTAAAATTAATACCCCCCCTACCGCTAATGCAGGCAAAGACATAGACCTTTGTTTGCCATATAATCAGGATTATAAGATTAATTTTGACGGATCAGGCTCCAATGATCCTGATGGCGACACTTTAACATATAAATGGGATTTCGGAGATGGAACAACTGACACAGGCGCAAAAGTAACACACATTTACCAAAAAGCAGGAGAATATACCGCCACGCTTTTTGTTGAAGACAATTCAGGCTCCACTTGCAGCTCTGACGCCGACAATGTCAACGTTAAAATAAACAAAGCGCCTGTTGCCGAAGCCGGCAATAATTCAACAGTATGCCTGGGAACGGAAGTTTTATTTGACGGTTCCGGTTCTATTGGCGAAGCCGGCGAAGAGCTATCATATGTATGGGATTTTGGAGACGGCTCAACAGCTGAAGGAGCTACGATTGCTCACACATACGCAAAAGGCGGCAATTATAAGGCAACACTTACCGTTGATGACGGACTGTCAACAAGATGTTCAACAAGCTCTGATAGTTTGATAGTTAGTGTAAATACACAGCCGTCTGCGGGATTAAATAGCGTAGATATTGCCTGCACCGGCGATACGGTTAACTTCGACGCCTCAAGCTCCAGCGACGCCGACGGTGATTCACTAACATACTCATGGGATTTTGGAGATGGAACAACTGAACAAAACGGGCCGAAAGTTTCACATGTTTACACTTCAGGCGGCAATTATTCAGTAAAACTAATTGTTGATGACAAAAAAGGCACAGAGTGTTCAGAAGACATGGCGGCAATAAATGTAACAGTCAACACACCGCCTGTTGCCGATGCAGGCCCTAACCTTGTGTGCTGTCTCAATAAAGTAAGTAATTTTGACGGATCAGGTTCGTCTGATGCCGACGGCGACGAATTGAGTTATACCTGGGATTTTGGCGATGGAGCTACCGGCGAAGGCGTTAAAGTTACACACTCATATTCAGAACCGGGCGAATATACGGTAACATTAACTGTAAATGATAATTCAGGGACGAAATGCGATACCGCCAAAGATTCATTTACCGCTATTGTAAATGCAAAACCAACTCCAATTATCAAAGTCAGATAATTGGCAATTTAAAAGCTGTAAGTTTGATAAAGATGGGGAAGGCTCGCGCAGCCTCCCCATCTTTTTTTATTCCTGTAAAAAAGAGAAGTAATATTTGAAAGGTTGGAACACTTTTACGATGGACGCGCAGAGGTATATCCATTCTAATGACAAGGGGCCAAGAGCATTCCATATATGCTGATTGTTGTTATGGGCTCGGAAGTGAGGTGTGGTTGCGATATTTGGCCATATCGCATGAATTGAATTTATGCGGCGGAGTTGTATTTCCAGCAAGAGATATTGCCGAACTTACGCGTCCGCCGCAACGAAAACAAGACCATCAAGACATTTATATTATCATATAGCCTCAGAATCCATATATTTCAAATTCAGCGCCGGAAGCGTTGCCGTTGCCGCCGGGCCAAAATGTAAGACCTGTAACACGAAACTTTGTTGACGACGTATCTGAAAAAGTTACCGTCGCCCAACCTGTCACCTGGGCCATCCTTGCCTCGTCGTTGTTAACCTGTGAAGCATTTTCGCTCCATCCTGTAATTGGAACTTTAATCCACGCAGAGCCATTCCACTTTTCTACTTTAAAATTTTGAATTCCCGTATTGTTAATTCCCATGTAGAGGCGGATCTTATTGACGGTTTTGGTTGAAGAGAAATCATAACCAACGCTTCCGTTAGGACTGCCGATCCAATCCCACGCATTAAGATTAACGGCGACTCCGTCACGCATATTTGTCAAACTTAGACTAGTAGGTCCCGGCACGGAGCCTACATGGCTTGCCGCTATTGCCTGAAGAGCTATATTATTTCCACCGCTACTGCCTCCGCCACCGCCATTACCGCCGCCATTCATGGCAAGGCTCAAAGTGACCCACTCAGTCCCGTTATACCCTTCAAATTGACCGCTGGTTGTATTAAAAATCATTGTGCCGTTGAGAACCTGCGTCAAAGCGTCACGTTGGACCGTATTCATCCTGGGAAGCACAAATCCGCCCGTGGTTGACGAAACCTCTAAAGCCCCTCCCGGATTTATAGTCCCAATGCCTATGTTACCGGATGGATCATTATAAATATCGCCGCTTACCAGAGCGGAACCGTCCCATTTGGGAACTGTGTTCACCACATTGTCGCCTACCTCCGGATCGGCCTCTGCCAAAACGCCGGTATTGTCTACATTATCGGCAAAACCTGATGGTATGCCTGATATTTCCGGCCAGCTAACGCCGTCTTTAACCGAATTGGCGACAGTAGGGTCGGATTCGCTTAATATCCCAATCTGATCGCCGTTATCAAGGCCGGCCGGTCTATTAGAAATCTCCGTCCAGGTTATCCCATCTTTAATTGATGCAGGCACAGTTGGGTCAGTCTCGCTTAAAATCCCCACTTGATCGCCGTCTGCAATATCAGTAGGAATGTTTGATACCTCAGTCCAGGTTATCCCGTCTTTGATTGATGCAGGCACTGTTGGGTCGGTCTCGCTTAAAATCCCTACCTGGTCGCCGTCTGCAATATCAGCAGGTATGTTTGATATTTCATTCCAGTCCGTCCCATCTTTGACTGAATCCGGCACTGTCGGGTCAGTTTCCGTAAAAAGAGGAACCTGACCGTTAATAGTTAGGACAGATAAATCGCCCGTGATTCTTGCCTCGCCTGTAACATCAAGATTGAACAATGGCACTGTTGTGCCTATGCCTAACTTGCCGTCTTTTATAACCACTCCACGCCAGCACTCGCCGTTATCAAGGATTGAATCTCCATTATAATCAACAAAGACATAGCCGGCCGGACAGCCGGGGCCTATTGGGTCTGTTCTATCGCCGGCGTCAAAAATTCCTTGGGGCGACAAAACGCCGATACCAACGCCTGTTTCAAAAAGCCCGGTTCCGTCAATGTTTGAGTTGCCTATCTCCTGAACGCCTGGAGTTTCCGGCTGACGTGATACCGGAGTTTTTCCTAATTTGAATTTTTTTTCACCCTTTTCATCTTTTTTGTCTTCTTTATCCGTGTCCGCTTTTTTTAAAGCTGTATTCTTGCCAATAGCGGATTCAAAACCTGTTGCTATGGTAAAATCTCCTTCTCCCGCAAACACTAGCTCATTTGTAGAAAATAACCCAATAACCGAGAAAGTAATTACTGCGAAAAACAGATGCTTTAATTTTATTCCCATATTTTCTTTCCTTTCAAATAATAAGTTGTCAATAAAACACTGATACTATTATTTACTACTTTTTGATCAAAAAACCTTATTTTCAATGTTGACACCGCAACAATGCAAGCTCTTTACATCCCCCCCCTTCTGTAATAAGCTCTATACAACGATATATTATAAATTAAAATAAACATTATCATATTGATTACTGATTGTCTATTGAATAATATATTTATATTATAATTGAGTATCAACTTTTTCCACATTTATTATATTACACTCTGTAACCTCATACAAACAATTAGACTGTTGCAGTTAAAGAGTATTTGATCTTGATAAAAGAGCTGTAAAAACGAAGCTGTCCGGATTTCTATTAGGGATATTGTTTTAAGAGCTCTACGAACAATGGCTCATTTAACATTGCTACACTGGCATAAGCTGCTTAGCCTCTATTGTTTATAAAAACCGAGTTATGGTTGGTTATCAATTATGATGATAATTATTTTAATTGTATCTTTACATGTTGATTTTTGCCTGCGCTTACGATTTTGCTTAAGAATCCGGAAAGAAATAAGGTGGAGCGATTTCTTTCCGTACCATAAAATTAATATGTAGCAGCTCAATATACTTGAGCGCATAGCAAAGAAAATCATTGTTACTTTCAAGTGTGTATATGTTTTTAGCCCATTTAAATTATGACAGGCTAACCAACCGCTTAATCCACCCCTCAAATCTCCCGCCTCGTTTTTATTGATTCATTTACTGTGAAAATCCAGAGTGTATTCTAACCAGGCTCTTCGAGAATAGGGCTTTCAGCATTAAAAGCAAAAGACAGGATAAATACAAAAAGCATAGAACACTGATGACACGAATTAGACGGATTCTCACAGATTAAATCAAAAGCGTATTAACCACAGATTTACACGGATTAGCACAGATTCAAAAGCAAAAACATATACTCACGAAAAGAAATTAAAAGCAAAAGCGCATTAACCACTACTTTTCACTAATTAAAATACAAGAGCGAAAAGAAATTTAAGCAACAAATACAAAAGGGCACGAAGAAATGCAAAAAAAGCAAAAGCGAAATAACCACATATCTTCACTAATTAACACTAATAATAAAGCAAAAGCGAATGCTCTTCTTATATTCACTAATTAAAATACAAGAGCAAAAAGCAATTTAAGCCACAAATACACAAATACAAATCAACCCTGTAAATCCCGTCTAAAATTACCTCTGCTTTTTGCAAACCACCAACTGATCTCCCAGCCTTTACAGCTTTTTGATTTTAAATTAGTGAAGATTTGTGAGGATTTGTGGTTAACACGCTTTTGTTTTCTAATCTGTGAAATTTCTGAAATCTGTGGTTTGCTTTGTTTTTGCCTCTCATTTTTTTCGTGAGCGCGCTTTTGTTTTTACGCTTTTAGCTGTGTTAATTTGTGTTCCGCTTTTAAATGTTTTTGCTTTTAATCCGTGAAAATCCGCGTCATCTGTGTCATCCGTGTTCCATCCCTTTTACCCTTGCTTTTACCGATTACCACTCACCTTGCTTTCCGCTTTTGTTTTTGAATTTGTGAATATTTGTGAGGATTTGTGGTTTACGCTTTTGTTTCTGCTTTTCGCTGTTAATCCGTTTTTATCCTGTTATCCAGTCGAAATTGTTTTGTATTTTTACTTTTATTTATATCTTTTCGCTTTTCAATCTGTGAAATTTGTGAAATCTGTGTTCTGTTTGCTTTTACTTCTATTTTTTTGTGTTTTTTCGTGGGCACGCTTTTGATTTTTTTAATTGAATGTTGGGTTTCGCTCCGCTCTACCCAACCTACGCGCTTTTTTAATGATGGGCACGGCTATCGCCTTTGCCCATCTTACAATCTCACCGTGCTTTCCGTTTCTGCTTTTTCCTTTTTTAAATTAGTGAAGATTTGTGAAGATTTGTGGTTAATACGCTTTTGCTTTTAAGCTTCTATCTGTAAAATGTGGTTAATAGGCATTTGTCTTTTTTAATCCGTGAAAACTAAGGTTTCTTTGCTTTT
Source organism: Candidatus Anammoxibacter sp. (assembly GCA_021777105.1). Classification (GTDB taxonomy): domain Bacteria; phylum Planctomycetota; class Brocadiia; order Brocadiales; family Anammoxibacteraceae; genus Anammoxibacter_B. The sequence continues at coordinate 2,506 of JAIQZQ010000050.1, read as the reverse complement.
CACTATTTTTTGCTTATTTTTGTATAGAGTCCAACGGACTAACAATAAGTGAAAAATCTTTTTGCATTACATGGTGTATATTTCAGTTGTCTTGACATCGGCGTGGCCTATAAGCCCCTGAAGAACGCGGATATTAATTCCGCCTTCCAGCATATGCGTTGTAATTAAATAGCTAAATGTGTGACAACTAACGCGTTTCGCAATCTCCTCTGAGTAACAACAGGTTGTTACTCATTTTTTTTCATACCAACATGAGGATGCACATTTTGCCTTGCCCTTATAGTATCTAAATTTTCTGAAACCGTAATATCAAGAACATGTTTATAGAGAAAAACAATAGCATTTAACGCCTGACACTGAGTTAAAGCTGAAACTTTCTTATTAGTCGCCAAATAGCTCAAAAACGCCTATATTTCACTTTTCCCCATTTCCCTGGGATGTGTTTTCCAATTGTAAAACTTTAAGAATTGCACTATCCAGTCACAATACGTTTGTTCTGTTCGATACGGATAATGATGGTATCTCAACACTTGCCTGACTTGATCTATAAGTTTTAAATTAAGATCAGGTTTTAACTTATTATTATTGTTTTGCATAAACAATATAATATATAATGCTTAACAAATATTAGCCCCGGGGTATAATTCTTACTAGAGCAGACAAGATGCACAGTGTTCATTTAAAGCTTAATTTTTATTTACCAGTATTTACAGTAACGACAATCAATTATTTTCCATGTTTTGCCATTTAATATTGGAATAGATAATAAATTTTCCATATATCAACACTGTTCGCGTAAACAAAAAGGATTATAAATATTGCAATACAATTTTGAGTGGGATCCTGAAAAAGCCAAAACTAACTGGCAAAAACATAAGGTAAGATTTGAACAGGCAGCGACTGTCTTTCGTGATCCTCTAGCAATCTCTATTTACGACAGCAAACATAGCGATCACGAAGATCGTTGGATTACACTTGGGATTGCTTCTAGCGGAAATGTATTAGTGGTTCACCACACATTTGATAAAATAGATATTTCAAACGCTAATATCAGAATTTTCTCAAGTCGAAGGTCAACAAAAATTGAAAAACAACAATATTTGGAGGAAAACAGATGAAAAAAGAATATGATTTTTCAAATGGAGAACGCGGCAAGTTCTTTAAACCAGATGTAACGCTTAATTTACCCGTTTACTTAGATTCAGAAGCTTATTCTTTTGTTGAAAAAATTGCAGAGAAGAAACAAAAAGACGTATCGTCAATAGTTAATAGTCTTATTAAGACTGACAAGAAAATAGCGGATATGGTTCAATAAAATCAAAAGCGAACAAGGCCAATTTAAATGACGGCTATTGACTCCCCTTTGCAATTGTTATTGTTGTAAGTATTTGGTAAATTTAAACATAAATCTTTACTGTGGTAGTGCGCCGCACCTGACCACAACGTTAGTCGCGACCCGATGTCGCAAAGTGATTGTATATCATCGAGTTACATCGTTGCTTATACCTGGCGTATTCCCGCCAGTACCCTAGGAAGGCATGCTACCATTTGCGCTGATGATTGGGTGTGAAGCCCTTCCAACAAAGTACCAAATTTAGTGGATATCGTGAGGTGGATACCTTTCTGGAAGTTCTCTCCGGATAAGGGCGAGGGTCAAAGAGATATGGTGAAATTAATTAAAGTATCACACGCGTCGATATAAGCGCTTCAGCCTTGAGAAACAGAACAGGCAAAAGAAACTCTTCCCGGCGCTTGAGTGTTCAGTAAAGTTATGAGTCTCTAACGTGCTCATACGGAATTTAAGTTGCTGACGGCGTCCAGATACCACCTAAGTCTCTTAGTTGTGATCAATTACAAAACAATCAGGGTCACATCTAAAAAATAAAGTATTGATAGAATTGAAAAGCAAAAGCATAGTTTTTTTGATTGCTAATGTTTCTTGAGTATCGCGTTTCCAACAAGCCGATAAAGCCGACCCTCAAGTTTTGCCGGTTTCTTATTTGTTTTTTTAAGTTTTCGTAACTATTTTATATACCGCTTCGGAAGGCTTACCGCAACGTTATCCGCTTAAATGAGGTTTGTAATGAAGTATACCGAGCTAAAATCGGTAGCAGAGGACGTTTGTTCTGCTGCAAACGATGAATTCGCACGTCAAGGCAAACATACAGAGCAAAGATGGACTATATGCTGTAATAAAAAGACTTTAGAGTGTGTCGACTTAGTTGATAGAGCGGTCTCCTCCACGGTTTATTCCATCCAAAGTAACGCATCCTATATTAAGTTTAAAGAGTATATTGAAAATCTTGATAATGTTCGAACCGTCATCCCAACCGCTGGATATCATACACAGCCTAGACAAATTATATATAACCCAACCCGGATAAACCGGAAAAGTAAAAAAACTATAAACTATCAAAGCAAATCATATATAATTGCCTTCTTTGTAAAGTAAACCTTAAGAAGGAACAAAATATGGAACAATTGATATCAAAATACCAAGACAAAA
>JAIQZQ010000049.1 GCA_021777105.1 Candidatus Anammoxibacter sp. | reverse complement strand
TCGCTTCAAGCGCTACTTTACTTTTAAAATTTGGACTATATTTCTTTCGCATTTTGCCTCCTTTTCGTAAATTTTCTTTTTTTCGAAATTATAGCAAAATGTAACTTAAGGGGCAGTCTAAATTATGGGGTCCATTATAGTCTCATGCTTTTTAAACATTTTAAGCATGTAAATAAATTGTATATTCTGTGTCCAAGTGATGACCATGTGAAGTCCTACTACTCATCAGCTTTAGGAAAAATGTACGATCTCAAAACTTTGTTAAGTTCATCCCTAACAAAAACCATTATAGAGCCTTTATCAACAGCCTCTCTGTATTGCTTCTTCGTCTCGTCGCGGGTTCGCGGGCTAAGGCTGCGAATGTAATCCGCTGCTGAGTAAGCAAAGATCCTGCTACAGTTGGGATCAAACTCTATTATCGGTTTCTTACTTTCAAAATGCGCATACATTCCAGTGATCTCATCCCAATGCTCATGAATCTTGGTTAAATATTGATCATACACCTAAATAGTCCTTTACTTGGCTACTAAACATTTTCAGAATATCATGACAAGCGTAACTTGTGCGAACGTAGTGAGCATCAATGTTAACGCGCTTGTTCGGCGCTAATAGTTTCCAAATTCGTCGCATTCTCTCTTGAATTCGACAAATTCGGCTTTCAATCTTCCTTTCAATGCCTCATATACGTTGAAGACAATTGGACAAATTGAATAATTATTTACCACGCCAACCAACCTGCTAACAAAGTCTTTCTTATGTAAATGGGGATATGATACACAATCGTTTGGACGTGAGTCATATTTGGCGCATCTATTATCGTTGAGAAACGGGCAAGGTTTTTGTTTCAGAACATCGTCCCCATCTCCGTCCTTTTCCACATAGTCAATTATAAACTGAGCAGGTTTGATGTTTAAACTCTTTGCAAGTTTGTTAATGTCATTATCCCCAAGTATCGGTTGTATTTCACTGCAGCAGTTGCCACAGGAAGCGCACTCAATAGCCTCTGATACTTGTTCAAACAGTTTATGCGCAATTGAATCAAGATTTGTAGCGTCATAATTCTTAAGAAAAGCGCGAAAACTCCAGTTCTCGCCTTCTTTCTCTTGTGCCTGAATCTTTATTTTGATTAAATCTGTTTCCATGATTTCTTAAAAAGAGTTTGTCCAACAAGTTGTTGGATTTTTTTAGAGTCAATATTTCCAGAAGAGCACAGTTCAAATCATTGTTTTGTCAAAGGATCGCGTTTTAGCGCTCCGGTTCTTCAATATACGGCCCTGGGCTTTACCGGTTTATTATGTGCGGAGCTCATTCTCTATCTGCCGGTATATATATATTGCAAGATCAATGTAAGATGTCAATAATACAAGATTCTCCATACTACACTTAATGCCTGAAATGATGACCAATTCTATATTTTCTTTAATTCCCCAGCTAAGTCTTTTTTTTTGAGCGGTAAAAATCCTTCTTTAAAATACTTACCAAGCAAACAATTTATAATTGTATATTCTGTTTTCTGAGTCTGATCCTGCGATACCATCCGAAGCTCTCCCATTCATATCTAACCCATCGGGAATTCAGGTTTTTCTCCGAAGTTGCTACAATTATAAGGACATCGGCCTCTTCCAAGGCTTTATCGATCACTCTCATAAATTCTGTCTCGCCTAGTTTCGCAACTGAGTCTGTAGCAAGGAAACTGGAAACACCCCGAGAAGTAAACATGCTGTGAATTTGTTGGGCCAAAAGAGAGTCTTTTGTCTCGCTGCCGTCCTCGTCGGTCTTTTTATGAGAGATAAAAGTTCGGTATTTAAAATCTGGTTTCATTTTTCATTATCCAACCATGAGATGAACAGTTTAAAGAGAGCATCTCTTATATTTAAAAATAGTTTTAAATATTAATCTTTTTTTTAATTTAGAGCCCCTTGAAGGTAATACTCCGCAAAGGGTACCTATCTTTTAAAAACCAATTAAGCATATCATTGTTGATTTTTTAGGACAAGAAATTTTTTTTTAACATTCAGTATGAGATTATCCTCGTAATGGGGTAGGAAATGCATGTCTTTGTCATTTACCGTTTTTTGATGGGGTAGAAGCTATTTACTGCGTCACGAATGTTGCGTGTTTCAGATGCTCTTTATAGTGTCAACATAAACTCTTATTGCAATATTTAATATGTTATTAGCGTCATTTTTTGCAGGAAAATCTGAAGGCAACAATCCAAAACTGCCTGGGTACCCAGTGTCAATAGAGACATCACCAATAATATCAAGCTCATCATTGCTTATCCGCAAAACAGTATTAACATCCTTCATGACTAATTCGTATAACTTATTTATACTATGTATTTTTGGGATGTCCTGGTTTCTTTCTTCAATAATGGCTTTTAAACATTTTTCAATGCATTGTTGTGAGTGAAAAATAACAATATTTGAGAGAAAGTCATCATCAATCAATTTTCTTGCCGCTTCAAGGTCTCTCGCCGCAAATTCCATCCATATTGACGCGTTTTTTTTCATACGAGCCGGCCCCCTTCCTTTTCAATCTTTTTAATAAATGAGTTCATTCAAAAGTTCATCAGTGGATGCCACATTTGCATATGCAAAACCAAGCGCGGCCATAAAAGCGGCATGCACTTGACTTGCAGGGACAGCGACGCCGTTAAACTCTAAACCTAATGTAGCGCACGCATCGTGCGCGACGGCGCAATTATAACCAAAATCATTGGCTGCGCGAGTTACGGCGTCAATGCACATATGGCTCATGGCGCCGCATATTAATACACTATCAACATCCAATTCATCTAAAATTCCTTTTAAATCGGTGTCTCTAAAACTATTGATTTGATGTTTAAGCACAACCGGCTCGCCTTCCAGCTCCTGTACTGATGGATGCGCTTTTGCGCCGGCTGAATCAGGCGCAAAAAATGGAGCGTCTGATGTTGGGAATTCATGACGAACATGGACTACGGGCAATCCCTTTGCCCTGAAACTTTTGAGTAATGTTGCCGCTTTTGCCACAACAGCTTCAGCTCCTTCCAGCTCGTATTTGCCACCCTGGAAGTAATCCATTTGCAAGTCAACAACAATTAATACTGTTTTAGACATAAAACTATCCTCTCTTTGTTATTAATTAAACAAGAAATATCTCGTACTGCCCAAGCTAATTTCTGCAACCAATAGTTGCAGTTTTTCATGTCGCTGAATTTCTGAATGAAACAATCTCATATTCCGAAGGTTGCGTTCAAAGAATCCTTGAATTCCTGGGTATTCTTTTTGTATATCTTTTGAGAGTTGGCCAACAACAAACTTCACCCAACCACATTGCTTTTTACTCGTTGCAAGGCTACTGCCTTGCAACGTAATGTCCATAGAGGCTCTGCCTCTAGTTTAAAAGCATGACAACAATTCTATCACAACATTGTAATTAAAGAGAAGAATAGATTAGGTTTTATGACCTGAAATAAGAGGCGGAGCCTCTGGGAACAGTGTGTTACAAGGCAGGAGCATTGTAACAAGCTTGCGTTTTCGTAGATTTATTCTGAAAACTGTTTGAACTTACAAAATATATTTCACGACACTTTAATGGCATTGGGATAAGCGCGTTCAGGATCATAATTCTCCGCTAGTTCGTTGAGGGCTTTTTGCGCGCCGGCTGAGGCGAAAGCCTCTCCAGCGCTAGCGATAAAATCAGAATCAAGCGCCATATTAAGTTCAATTTCTCCCGTCACCCACCCTCTCAATAAGTGAGTGATAACCGTCGCATACTTCAAATCAAGGGTTTCGCAGGCCCGAACAACCTTCTCCTTTAATTCGGGAGTTGTGCGTATAGGTGGTAAAGTAACTGTTTTTTGTGACATAGCAAGCGCCTTTAATAAAATGAATATCTGAATTGCCTAATATTGTAATACAAAATTCAAAAGAGAACATTATTAAAAGGATAGGATAGAAAATATTTGGTTGAAATGTAAATAAACAAGTATCTATTCAGCGTGATTTACACACACCGTCCGCCAAGCGGCCACCCCTCTTTTTAGAGGGGATATTAAATCGGATTTAATTCCACAAAGTCCCCTCTAATAAGAGGGGATTTAGGGGTGTGTATAGTCATGTGAAACACACTGAATAGGCGCAACCTAACGCATCGGCTCGCCCATTTGCCCCAGCCTTTGGCCCATAAGCGCTGACATTGAACTAAATACGCCGGCTTCAAACAGTATAATATTTAGAGAACCTCCATAGGCGAAATGGCCCAGCTCTTCGCCCTTTGTTACGGCTTTGGGAGTTTGGCCGGGTTTCACTATTTTTGATTGATAGGGTATTAGGGTTACGATTTTGCTGATGGTGTTTAGCCCTACCGGCACAATGGCGACATATCCGTTCTTTTTTGTTTCAATAATGTAATAGGCGCGATGAAAGTCTTCGAAAATGCTGAAATCTGTTGTGCTTTCGCCAATGTTGCCACGGTTAAACCAATCTTCGCCGTCAATAATACCGTTATAAATCCCGGGAATATCTTTGGATTCCACAATCCGGCCGCTTACAGGCGAGTGGTAGCGATGGTAATTGTTTGGCATCAAAACGCAGGAAACGGCTGTTCCGCCAACAAAATGTTTGGCGTAATCAGATTTGTCAAGAAGGTCGTGGACGTTGATTTGTCTGGTCTTTATATGCAACGGCGTCTTTAAGGTTAACTCGGATTGTATAAAATTGATTTCCGTATCTGCGGAGGCGACAACAATAGATTCAGAATCATCTAATATGGGCCTGGATTTTTTGCGATCTTTAAGTTCGCGGGTAAAAAATTCGTTAAAGGATTTAAAACCGCCCTTGGGGATGATGTATTGTGATATGTCCGTTGAAGGGGCTTCTATCCACTCTTTAATTAGTATCTGTTGCGGAAAGGGTAATTTTGTTTGAAAATTTTGGCCGAAAAACCTCCTGTGCCCTAACTCTGGTTAGAATAGAAAATATTTTCCGTTTTTGATTAATTTCTAATCACTTTTCATGTATTTAATTGTTTTTT
>JAIQZQ010000048.1 GCA_021777105.1 Candidatus Anammoxibacter sp. | reverse complement strand
TCAATTATAACATCAAAATTTTTAATGGTTACCAAGAATATTCAGCTAAACTTATGACTATGCATATTGTGTAAAGCCTTTGATATTCCAAAGTTACAAAATGATCCATAAAAAAGTATATGGCACATGTATATCATTTTTAATGTTTCGGACTAACCGGGAAATTAACATCAATTCCTAATTCCCTAACTATGTATATCATAATATGTTATAAAAGCTGGCCAAGTTGTAACCATGGCTGAGTTTGCTTGGTAACCATTTAAAACAATGGATAAAAAAGTATTTAAAATAACCTCTATAAAAGATAACGATAAGCGGGACTATTGGAAAAACAAAACCTATCTTGAACGATTAGAGGCCTTAGAACAGGTAAGACAAATTATATTCGGTTATGATCCTACTACCACAAGACTTCAAAGAACTCTTACAATTACTAAACTAAAAGAAAACTGAGTATTTAGTAATTGGCGGGTACGCAGTAGCTTTTCATGGTCATCCACGCGCTACAGGAGATATTGACGTCTGGATAGCAATATCAGAATATAATGCGCAAAAGACTGTTTAAGCTCTAAATGAATTTGGTTTTAACTCGCCCGATTTGAACGGTAAATAGTAATTTAGGATAGGCTAACTATGCTAAAATTATTCATAACAAGGATCATGATTGTAAACAATAGAGGATTAAAAAGAATTTATGTAAAGAAATGATTCAATATAAGCGTGGTTTTGCTAATGAAGAGTTGAATTCTTTGATAAATTTGTTTCGATGTTAATATGAATCCGTTAAAATTAGATTGCCTTTGTAACTGCGCGTTAAATGGTTTCTTTTATGTATCATTTGAAAGCCGTTTTAACGAATAAATCCCATCCAGCCCCTTTACTTAATTCGTTTTTTTGGCTTTTTCAGAACCAAAATTACTCTTAAACATACGGGTTTAGAAATTTCTCCTGATGTTCGAAATGACAAATCGCGTTACATAATCGCGCAAATTAGGAAAAACTCTCAATACCGTTTTTCATATTTGCTTTTTTGCGTTAAATATTACAAAATATCGCGCAATGTTATATTTACTCCGTTAAACAGTTCAAACTCATCATCAAAACCGCAATATTTAGCATCTTTGGAATCATGCGGATAGGTGGTTATCATCTCTGTATATGGATCAACAATAATTATCCTTTTAACGCCTATAGAGAGGTAGTCCTTTACCTTTTTATTCATTTCAGGCGCTGTATCGCTTTTTGAAAGTATCTCAATTACCAGATCAGGGGCGAACTCAAGTATACCCTCAGGTTTTTCAGGAGATGTTTCCCTTGCAACATAAACCACATCCGCCGCCCTTAGTCTAAACGGCGATTTGGAAATAACGATTCCAATCTCTCCGACTGAGACATAACCCTGATTGGTCAACCGGGTTTTTAACAGATTTGCAAAGATTAGTTCAAACTCGCCGTGTCTGAATTCAGTAGGGCCCATATCTACTCTCTCTCCATTAATAATTTCATAATTGCCTTCAGGCAAACACATCAAATCCTGATATGTAAAAACATTGTTTTTCGTTATTGTAGACATATCGCTATTTCGGTTTAGAAAAGATAAAAAGTTAATTTTTACACCCACCCGGATAAACCGGAAAAATAAAAGTGGCGCTAATATGTTTAAGATGGCAGCTTGGCTATATTCTTATACGGTTTTGATAAATTTAGCATTTTTGCCTGCGCCGCTTCCATAATAGAATCTCTAATAGTTGCATGAAAAATATTCTTTTAAATTACCAAATACTCACAAATAAAACAATTTAAAACCGTTTGCAAATACTCGCTTCTTATATTTGCCTTGATAGAGATAATATCGTAGATACGCATTCAAGCATCGCGGCAGTTAACAAACAACATTGTTCACGGATCTGCTGAACATTTTAAGCTCTTTTTTCCTGCAATAATTTCAGAAACTATATCAGGGCGCCTATTTCAGGAAGGTCATTTTGTGTTAGATTGTGAATTTCCATAAAATATTTCAATGCTTCAATTGGGTTGCCTTCTGAAAATAGGCAATGTTCGTTGCCATATGATTCTATTAATGATCCCACTATGTCTATGAGGGATGCTAAAGGATGTTTTTCGTTATCACCGGCTGCATCAATAAGGAAATCTAAAAAATTAGCCGGTTTATCATATTCCGCATCTGTGCGTGGCGCATAAAGTGTGGTTTAAATGTTCGCCATTGATTGGATATTTTCTTCTCATTGTATGTAATTATTGTTTCAAGCGCATTACGAGAATTGGGGTGAATCTTGCTAAATTCATCAATTCTTTTCTTGGTAATTACATGCATTAATTGTCAAATTTTACAATTATTATTTACGTCTATCATTTCCAGTATTACTTTTAATTTCGTGTTTTTTAGCGCCTTTTTGTAAGAGCGGTTTTGATTTTTTTAATTGAATGTTGGGTTTCGCGAAGCTCTACCCAACCTACGGCCTGTGGTTTGTTTTTACTTTTTTGCTTTTTAATCCGTGTAAATCCACGTTATATGTGTCATCTGCGTTCTATCTGCTTGCTCTTTTGCCAACTTGGTTAAGCTTTTGCTTGCTTTACAACCGCGTGTAGTTTATTATTATATCTTTTTAATAATAGGCCATACGCCTTTATTGATGTTATTTGAATTATTGGAAAGGAGTGGTAAACGAAATGTCTGCTAAATTGATTAAAGGGACTGAAATCAGGGAACAAATTTTAACTGAAATTGCCGATGAGGTGGCTACTATTAAACGCGGGCATGGGGCGGTGCCGGGGCTGGTTACAATACTTGTGGGCGAGAATCCGGCTTCAATATCATATGTGACCTTAAAGATAAAGACGGCTCACAGGCTTGGGTTTAATGAGATTCAGGATACTCAGCCTATTGACATACCTGAGGAGGAGCTTCTTGCCCTTATTGATAAATATAATAATGATGATACTATTAACGGCATTCTTGTGCAGTTGCCGCTGCCTGATCATATTGACGAGAAAAAGGTGTTGAACGCGCTTGATCCGGATAAGGATGTTGACGGTTTTCATCCTATTAATGTGGGGCGATTGATGATAGGGGGGGATGAGGTTAAGTTTCCTCCTTGCACGCCGGCGGGTATTCAGGAGATGATTGTGCGTTCGGGGATTGAAACTAAAGGGGCCGAGGTTGTTGTTGTTGGGCGCTCAAATATTGTGGGAAAGCCTATTGCAAATATGATGTTTCAAAAGGGGCCTGGAGCCAACGCTACCGTCACGGTTGTTCACACCGGCACAAAGAACCTTGACGCGCATTGCAAAAGGGCTGACATCCTTATTGTCGCCGCCGGAGTTCCCGACCTTGTGAAACCTGAATGGATAAAACCGGGCTCATGCGTTATAGACGTGGGAGTTAACAGGGTAGGGGAGAAGCCGAGCAAAAAAGACCCGAATAAAATGGTGGCTGTGTTAAAAGGCGATGTTGATTTTGACGCAGCTAAGGAGATAGCGGGTTATATTACTCCTGTGCCCGGCGGTGTTGGACCCATGACAATTACCATGCTTATGAAAAATACTCTTAAATCTCTTAAGTTTAAATTAGGGATTCAGTAGGCGAGAGCGGAAAGCGCGAAGCAGGCCGCGGAGAGCAAGGCGCGTGGGGCAGAGGGCAAAAACTGGTTACTGGTTACTTGATTTCAGTGGTTTGTTTGCTTCTGCTTTTGCTCTTACTTTGAAATTCGACATTCGTTATTCATCGTTCAATATTCGTTTTTGTCAAATATGTTTCATTTAATTGCAGTTGTTTTTGAAATGAATCCTTAAAAAGGGAGGCTAAAGCCATCCCCTACCCGCATCAGATAATGAATCCAGTTTAGGTCAGTGTGGTTCAAGTCGGAGACTTGAACCAACAAAGCGCTGGTTACTGATAACCGATAACTGACAAACGTTCTGGAGCAATCTACATGATTGCTCCAGCTAACATTCTTTTGTGCCTGCCGCTTCTTATTCCCAGACTACTTCTTCTCTGGTTATAGTTTCTTTTTTTGTGCCGTGTATTGTTTTTGACAATTCATGCGGGGCAAACCATAATTGTATTTCGCGTTTAGCGTCTTCCGGGCAGCTAGAGGCGTGGACTACGTTTTCAAACACGCCTGATGTTGTTATGCGTCCGTATTTGCCGCGCAGTGATATAGGGTTTGCTTCTTCAGGGTTTGTGGCTCCTGTTATGTGGCGCACTCGTGTTATGGCGTTTTCGCCGTGATAAACCATGGCCAATACGCGCCTTGTGTGATATTCGCCTCTTATGTATTTAATAAGATCATCAAAGAATTTCTGGCCTTTTAGATCTCTATAATGAGTTTCAGCAAGATCTTTGCTTACCTCTACGACTTTTGCGCCGACAATGATCAATTCGCTTTCTGAAAGCTTGTCAATAATGTTGCCGGTCAATGATTTTACCAGCCCGTCCGGTTTAATTAAAACCAGGGTCTGTTCAACTTCAGAGCCTTCCGAGTTTTCAGTATTTGTCATAATAATTCACTCTCTTTTCCTGTCTGTTAAAAATGCGCACATGCTGTTTGCGTGGAAATTGCATTGGCGCGTTGCGGGCTGTATATAAAAAAAGCAGCGTAAAAACTTGCCCGCTAAAATAGTTTTTACGCTGCTTATGTTTGATATAGGCAAAAGCCTTTGCAAATAGATGGGGCAAAAGCTCCATCTATTTGCATTGCGATTTTTTATAACTTAGTGAATTACAAAGTATTTTTGTTCGTTTTGAATTTTGGAAAGTAGAAAGGATACATCCTGGCCGTTTGCAAAGTTTCCTGAAGCGTTAGCTTCCTGAAGCTGGGCGATGTAACGAGAAACCCTCTTCTCCAGCGAACTTTTAGCCATGCCGCGTTCCCATGTTGTGTAGAGATTCTTTGAGCAGATAAGTTTGCACATATCAGTGTAGCTTGCCAAAACGTCGTTTAAAGCCTGAGCTACCTTTGCCTGGCTTTCAGCTGTGGTTCCGGCTGATTTGTAAGAAACGCCGATAATGTTTTTTCTGCTCTGTCTGGCGTTTGCGTATGCTGTTAATTGCGCGATTGAAGAATTGATCTTGTCAACGCTGTTATGTAACCTTTCGCAAGAGCTGTCGCAACTTGTAGCTGCGTCCGTGTAATAAGCTCTGCCGTTATAAACAAGTCCTCTTACAGTGGCTGCGTTTTCTACTGCTTCCGTAGTTTCGGCTTCAGCTGATGCAGGGGCGTTTAAAGCGTCTATTGTGCTTTGTAATTCAGCAATCTTGCTTTCGGCCACTATTAATTGCGCCTGAAAAGCGTCGGCGTCTTTAACCGTGCCTGGATTTGAGAGGTAATTAAGATTTCCGCTTCCCTTTGGCGCTGCATGAGGAGTTGATGATCTTGTGACTGAAACAGCGGATGTTAGCGCTACATCGCTTGCGGCGGCAGAAACGCTTGCGCTTTTGATGCCGGCTGCGTTAGCGCTGTTCAACTGTTCTTTCAACGATGCTATAGTTTCGTCGGCTCCGGATAATTGTGATTCCAGAGTCTCTTTTGCTTCTGATAATGATGCAACTGTTTCTTTTAAAGAATCAACCTCTGAATTGTCAGCAGAGGCCAACTCTTCTCCTGCTTCTTCTGTAGCTTCGGCTACATCTTCGCCTTCACCGCCTTCTTCAATTGAGGCTTTAAGAGCTTCAAGCTCTTCTGTTACTGCGTCAAGCTCTTCGGTGGCTTCGTCAAGCTCTTCCTGCAAAGACTCCATTTCGCCTTGCGCGCCTTTAGCAGCGTCAGCCAGGGCGAACATTTTTGACTCCATAGCAGGAAGCTTCAGCACCTCTTCCTTGCCGGCTTTCACTTGTTCTTCCAGATGCTCCGCCCTTTTTCGCGTGGTTTTATATTTGTCGGTTACCGTAAGAGCAAAACCGAAGCTCATAACACCAAAAAGGCCAATCAATATCATTAAAACTATTTTCGTCTTTCCTCCACCATTTTCAGACATAAACCTATCTCCTATACAATAAAAAATCTAAAAAATTTTTCGAGAATTTTAACAGAAGAAATTGTTAAATTCAAGAAATTAATTAAAATCATCCAAAATAATTACTTAAAAAAATCAAAGAAGTTAACAGCATAATAAATTACTCGCTCTTTTGCAATACTTGTAAAAAAAAATTATGAAAAAAGCTGTGGCCATAACTTGCCTCTATCGCATTTTTTAGCCACTATTCCGGGAATGAAGGGCGATTAGGGATTTGTTTTAGCCTTGAAATTTTTTTACATATTTTGTATATTAGACGCCTTTGATATACAAAATAGGGCAATTTTTTGTGTAATTATATGCAGCCGGAGCAATTACGGCGAATTTTTTATTTTCTGAATTTCTGAATTTTAACTGTTTTTTCAAAAATCACAATGGATAAACCTGATTTCGCGCATTTACATGTTCACAGCGAGTATAGTCTGCTTGACGGGGCGTGCAAACTGAAAGACCTTATTTCAACGGCTAAAAGCCTTGGCATGAAGTCGTTGGCCTTAACCGATCATGGGAATATGTTTGCGACGATAGAGTTTTACAGAAAAGCCAGGGAAAACGGTATTAAGCCCGTGCTTGGGTTTGAGGCATATGTGACGGCCGGCAGCATGAATGAGAAGAAGTCGATAAACGGAAAAAAGGAGAAACTGTACCATCTAATTCTTTTGGCTGAAAACAACGCGGGGTACCAGAACCTGCTGAAATTGACAACCGCCGCATATCTTGAGGGTTTTTATTATAAGCCGCGCCTTGACAAAGAGTTTTTAAAAAAGCATTCCGAGGGCATTATCTGCCTCAGCGGTTGCATGCAATCTGAAATAAACCAGTATTTGTTAAATGGGAAAAAGGACGAGGCTTTGAGGGTTGTGAACGAATATAGGGATATATTTGGCGATGACAATTTCTTCCTTGAAGTTCAGGAGAACAAGATTGAGGGCCAGGCTCAACTGGTGGAGGACGCTAAAAGAATTAGCCGGGAGTTGGGTATACAGCTTGCGGCCACGAATGATGTGCATTATATGACGGCGGAGGACGCTACGGTTCAGGACGTATTGTTGTGCATAAATACGCAGAAGAAATTTGCGGACAAAAACAGGATGCAGTTTAGCAGCCGGGAGTTCTATTTTAAAAGCCAGGAAGAGATGGCGGAGATATTTGCGGATATTCCCGAAGCTATCTCCAACACGGCTAAAATAGCGGACCGTTGCAATGTTGAGATTGAGTTCGGCAGTGTGCATTTGCCGGCATATGTGCCTACGGGAGACACGGGGGTTGATTATAAGGAAGGCATGCCGAACGACCAGTTCCTTAGACTTCTGTGCGAAACAAACATGCTGAAAATATACAATGTTGACAAGGTTGAGGGGGTGATTAAGGAGCGTCTTGATCACGAGCTTAAAGTTATTGTTGATATGGGATTTGTCGATTATTTCCTGATTGTGTGGGATTTTATCAATTTCTCGATTAAGAATCGAATACAGGCTTCCGGCAGGGGATCCGGCGCCGGCAGTATTGTGGCGTATTCATTAGGCATAACCAATATTGATCCTATTTCAAACGATCTGCTTTTTGAGAGGTTCCTGAACTCTGAAAGGGTTAATATGCCTGACCTTGATATAGATTTTTGCGCCGAAGGCAGGGACAAGGTTATTGAGTATGTGCGCAAAAAGTATGGGGGCGACAGCAATGTGGCGCAGATCATAACATTTGGCCGCATGAAGGCAAAGGCGGCCATACGGGATGTGGGACGCGTGCTGGATATACCTCTAGCCGAAGTGAACAATATCGCAAAACTTATACCGCCTGCATTGGGCATAACGCTTGAGGAAGCGCGTGAACAGACGCCTGAATTGCAGGCATTGCTTGATCAGAGGCCGGATATAAAGAAACTTTGGGATATTTCAACCAAACTTGAGGGGCAGTGCAGGCACATTTCAACCCATGCGGCCGGCCTGGTGATTTCGGACAGGCCGTTAACCGACTACCTTCCATTGGCCAAGAACGGCGACGCAGTTGTCACACAATTTGAGGACGTGGCCGTTGTAGACCACATAGGCTTGCTTAAGGCTGACTTTTTGGGATTGCGCAAGATAACCGTTATTGTAAAGGCGGTTGAGCTTATAAAGGAGACGACGGGCAAGGACATTGATATTGCAAAAATCCCGATGGACGACAAAAAGACATACGATCTTCTTTCGCGCGGAGAAGTTAAGGGCGTCTTTCAGGTTGAAACCAGCCGTGGCATAAGGGAGCTGCTGTTAAAGTTGAAACCTGATTGTTTTGACGACATAAAACCGCTTATAGCTTTATACCGGCCGGGCCCGTTGGGTAGCGGCATGGTTGACACGTTTGTGGAGTGCCGCCACGGCAGGCAGCAGCCGACGTATCTGCATCCCAAGCTTGAGCCGCTTTTAAAGGAGACTCACGGGGTTATTCTGTATCAGGAGCAGGTTATGAGAATCGCCAACCGTCTGGCCGACTTTACGTTGAATGAAGCCGATAACCTGCGCAAGGCCATGGGTAAAAAGAAGCCCGAGGTTATGGCGAAGTTTAAGGGCAAGTTTATTGACGGTTCCGTTAAGAACGGCGTGCCTAAAGATGTTGCTATAAAAATATTTGAATTGATGGAGTTTTTCGCCGGATACGGTTTTAACAAATCGCATTCAGCGGCTTACGCTGTTATCACATATCAAACCGCATACCTTAAAACAAACTACCCGACTCAGTACATGGTTGCGCAACTAAATTGCGAAATGCAGAACAATGAGAAAGTCGTGGGTTATATGGCCGAGTGCCGCAGGATGGGGATAGATGTGTTGCCGCCTTGTGTTAATGAGAGTATGTCCGGCTTTACAATGATAGCTGAAAACAGGGCGAGGTTCGGCCTGGGAGCGATAAAGAATGTGGGCGACAAGGCGATAACCTCTATAATTAAAGAGCGCAAAAAGTCGGGAGGTTATAAGTCTCTGGCTGATTTTTGCGGCAAGGTTGACCTTAGGGTCGCCAATAAACAGGTAATTGAGAGCCTTATAAAGTCAGGCAGCATGGATTCGTTGCCCGGGCACAGGGCGCAACTTATTGCCGGGGTTGAAAGCGCGCTTCAAATAGCAAATTTGCAGAGCGCGGATCGCAACAACAGGCAGATGTCGCTATTTGGCGACGAGGATGATGAGTTCCAGATGATGCCTGAAGCCGAGACGCTGCCCGTGGTTGAAGAGTGGACTGAAACGGAAATGTTAAACGCTGAAAAGGATAGCGTGGGTTTTTACGTAAGCTCCCACCCACTTGCAAAATATGAGGATGTGTTAAAGTTGTATACAAAGATGTCTACCGCAAGCCTTGCTGAACTACCTGAAGGCGACGACGTCTTTTTAGGCGGCATAGTAACTGAATTAAAGACCAGCGTGACTAAAAAGGGCGACCCTATGGCGTATGTGACTATTGAGGACTTTGAGGGCCTTGCGATGTGCGTGGTTTTTAAGACGCAGCTGGCAAAATACAAAGAGCATTTTGAGGTAAATCAGGTTATTTTTGTCAAGGGGCAGATTGGGTTTAAAGGTTCCGGCCCTTCAATAAGGATAAAGGAGGTTATACCTGCGGAAGAGGCGCATAAAAAATTGTGCGGAAATGTTACTTTGATGCTGGATGAGTCGCACATTAAAGAGCCGAATCTCCTTGAATTGCGTGGGAAACTTAGCGGCAATAAAGGCAAATGCCCTGTAAGCCTGCAAATGCCGACCACTGATAATCGGCGCGTCAGGATTGACGTGGGCAACAGATTTTATGTAACGGTGAGCGATAAGTTCAGAGATGATATGGAGAATATTTTAGGGCCTGAAAAGATCTCGTTTATGCCTGCCTGGAAGTCAAATTAAGCGGATTTGTCACCTAAAGGCTTGATAATTTCTTTTCCTGTTGACCGTAAAAATGAAAAGCGCTAAAATCCCTGAATGATTAAAATTGAACGATTTTTTGTCGGCCCTTTAGAGTCGTGTTGTTACGTTGTTGTCAAGGAGGGCTCCGGCAACGCGATGTTTATTGATCCGGGCGGCGACCCTGATTTTTTGATAGATTATTGCGAAAAGAACGGTTTGACGCCGACTATAATTGTAAACACTCACGGCCACGGCGACCATATTGGCGGCAATCTGCGAATAAAAGAGGTTTACCCGGATATACGGATATGCGTCCATGTTGATGACGCTCCAATGTTGACCAGCGAATACCTGAACCTTTCTCTGCTTGGCGGTAAACGGTACAAATCGCCGCCGTCGGACAGGGATTTGCGGCATAATGACGTAGTGTCGTTTGAAGGCGAGGATTTTGAGGTGATTCATGTGCCGGGCCACACAAAAGGCGGAATCTGTCTTCTCTATAACAACGAGAACGGCGGAGCAAAGGATGAAAACTCTCCCATTCTTTTTTCAGGCGATTCACTCTTTAGCGGCAGCATAGGACGCACGGATTTGCCGAGCGGCGATATGGAGACTTTGTTAAGGGAGATTAAAGATAAGCTTCTCACCCTTAGCGGCGACACCGTTGTATACCCCGGCCACGGCGAGGATACAACTATATTACAGGAGCGCGATCACAACCCGTTTTTAGCTTGCGAGCAGGTGTAACGCAACCAAGTTGAAGAGAGTTGCGCATTATTTTTAACGCTATTTTCCGTTTGTTTAACCAAACATTGATATAAATTATGGATGAATCAAAAGAAGAGATTGAGGCTGTAGAGGTAGAGGCTGTAAAAGAAAACATTAAAGAACATTCAATTGAGAGTGAAATGAACGACTCATATCTCACTTTTGCAATGAGTGTTATTATGAGCCGCGCGTTGCCCGACGTTCGCGATGGTTTAAAGCCTTCGCAAAGGCGCATTTTAGTGGCGATGAATGATTTGAAACTGGCCCCAAAAGCCAAATTCAGGAAATGCGCCAAGATTTGCGGCGACACAACCGGCAACTACCATCCTCACGGCGAAGCGGTTGTTTACCCAACTTTGGTAAGAATGGGGCAGGATTTCAATTACAGGTACACCACAATTCAGGGCCAGGGTAATTTCGGATCCATAGACGGCGATCCGCCGGCTGCCATGCGTTATACTGAAGCCAGGATGACGAGCGTGGCAATGGAGCTTTTAGACGATCTTGCTTTAGACACGGTTGACTTCCAGCCAAATTACGACGAAACCAGGCAGGAGCCGACCGTCCTGCCCGGCAAATATCCAAACCTTCTCTGCAACGGCAGCTCAGGCATAGCCGTGGGCATGGCCACAAGCATACCGCCTCACAACGTCGGCGAAATCTGCGACGGGATTACAATGGTAATTGAAAATCCTGAAGTGACGATTGAAGAGTTAATGACGGTTATCAAAGGCCCTGATTTCCCAACAGGCGCGATAATTTGCGGATCGTACGGCATCAGGGATGGGTACCTCACCGGCCGCGGCTCTGTTATTGTAAGGGCCAAAACACATATTGAGACAACTAAGACTGGCAGAAAGAAGATAGTCGCCACTGAGATTCCTTATCAAATCAACAGGGAAAAGATACTTGAAAGAATAGCCGAACTTGTAAAAGAGGAAGTGCTTGAAGGCATTTCAGAAGTGCGCAATGAAAGCGACCGCGATGGAAACAGGCTGGTAATTGAGCTTAAGAGGGACGAATGTGAAGAGGTCGTTCTGAATAAGCTCTATAAACACACAAAACTTCAGGATACTTTCAGCATAAACACCATTGCCTTGGTTGACGGCAAGCCTAAAACCCTGAACTTGAGGCAATTGATTGATGAATATGTTGTTCACCGCAAGGAAGTTATCAGGCGGAGAACCCAGTTTCTATTAAACAGGGCAAAGGAGCGGGCGCATATCCTTGAAGGTTTGCTGATAGCCCTGTCCAATATAGATGAAGTGATTGAAATTATTAAATCCTCAAAAACCGTTGAAGACGCAAATGCGGCGTTGGTTAAACGATTTGAGCTTTCAGAAATACAGGCAAAGGCTATTCTGGAAATGCGACTGCAAAGGTTGACCAACCTTGAGCAGGGCAAGATTGAAGAGGAATACAACAAACTGAAAGAAGAGATAAAGGATTTTGAGGCTATTTTAAGCGATGAGAGCCGGGTGTTTACCATTATTAAGGAAGACTTGCAAGAGATAAAGAGGAAATTTGCTGATCCGCGCCGCTCTGAAATAGCCGGCGAACTCGACGAATTCAGACGCGAGGATTTAATAACCGAAGAGGATGTGGCCGTTACCATAACGCATGCCGGTTATATAAAGAGATTGCCTCTGACTACATTCCGGCAGCAGCGAAGGGGCGGCAAAGGCGTTATAGGCGCCGACCTGAAAAAGGACGATTTTGTTGAGCACCTTTTCATCGCTTCAACTCATGACTACATCCTGTTTTTTACAGATCAGGGCAAGGTATATTGGCTAAAGGTTTACGACATACCTGATCTTGACCGCACATCAAAAGGCAGAGCGATTATAAATCTGCTGGAGTTGAAAGAGAACGAGAAAATAACTTCAATGATACCTGTTCGCGAATTTGACGACCGCCAATTGGCTATGGCTACGCAAATGGGAACCATCAAAAAGGTTGTTTTGCGGGCGTTCGGCAAACCTAAACGCGGCGGCATTATCGCTATAACCCTGGATGAAGGCGAGAAATTAATTGGAGTTAAACTTACTCAAGGCGATCAGGAGCTTGCGCTTGGCACTGAAATGGGCAAATCAATCAGATTCCCGGAAAACGAGGTGCGAAGCATGGGCCGCGCAGCCAGGGGCGTTAAAGGTATTAGCTTGCAGAAAGGCGACAACGTTGTCGATTTGATTGTGGTTGACAAAGAGGCTACGCTTTTGACCGTATGCGATAAAGGTTTCGGTAAACGAACTTCTTTTGACGAATACAGGTTGCAGTCCAGAGGCGGCCTTGGCATTATAAATATAAAGGTTAACGAGCGCAACGGCAAGGTTATTGGTTTAAAAGTGGTAAAAGAAGAGGATGAACTGATACTGATAACTTCAGGCGGCAAGGTGGTTAGAACGCCGGTAAACCAGATCAGGACTATAGGCCGCAACACCCAGGGTGTTAGCGTTATATCCTTAACCGGCGATGATAAATTAGTAGCCGTCGCCCATTTGATAAACGTTGGCGGTGAAGAAGGCGAAGATGGCGAGCCTTTGGATGATGACAATATGGAGAATGGTGAAACCGTAGCGTTTGACGAAAATCCGGAAACCGAAGGCGCGCCTTCGGTTGATAACGATATAGATGACGGAGAAACTACGGCGGATGACGAAGGCGATGAAACCGGGGACGATGATTAAGGCGAAGAGTAGGTTGGGTAGAATGAAATGAAACCCAACATAAAAAAGATTACCGCTTAAAAGCGATTTTAGAGGGTAGGGGAGGCTTTAGCCTCACTTTTTATGATTCACTGTAAAAACAATTACGATTAAAAGAGCGTTTTTGATTAAAAGCGATTTAAGAACAAGGATTAACGATTTTTAATTTTAGCGGTAAAGGGGAGGCTTTAGCCTCCCTTTTTCGTTTGTTAATAAGGCGCGAGCCCCTCTTGATTGCAAATTTTTTTTTTCCTCCTCAAGTAATTTTTCAGGCAAGCTCTCTATTGAAATATATTTATAGTGGCGCAGGCTTCCCTGCCTGTGATCAATTGAAACACAGGCAATGATGCCTGCGCGGTTTTTTTCAAATTTTTAAATTGGCGATTAATTTATGATATCAAAGTTTACATCAAGTGAAAAACGGTCTATTTTCGGCATGAGCCTTGTTCTAAGCTCCAGGATACTGGGCTTGTCGCTTTTACTCCCTGTTTTCTCAATCTATGTGCATGGGTTGCAAGGAGCAACACCGTTTTTAGTGGGCATTACAATGGGCGCGTATGGGCTTACGCAGACGCTTTTTCAGGTTCCGTTCGGATTGTTGAGCGATAAATACGGGCGAAAATCTATTATCATACTTGGTTTGGCCCTGTTTGCCGGAGGCAGCATTATCGCCGGCCTTACAAGCGACATATACTGGCTTATGTGCGCCAGATTGTTGCAGGGCAGCGGCGCAATAGCTTCGTCATGTCTTGCGTGGATATCAGACGCAACCGACGAGTCGCGCAGAAACACATCAATGGCGTTTATGGGTATGGCCATAGGGGCGTCAATTACAATAGGCATGATTGTGGGCCCATTGGTAGGCGGCGCATGGCATGTGCAGTATCTGTTTTGGATATGTCTGTTTTTGGCGTTGGCAAGTATGACGGTTTTGACTTTTTTCCTGAAGGAGCCTATCAAACATAAATTGCCGACAAATAACGATGGAGAGAGCGCTTTTACCCATTGGGGGCAGGTTTTAAAAGGCAAAGAGTTGTGGAAGCTTGATTTAAGCGGCTTTATTAAAAATTTATGCATGACAGCCGTGTTTTTTGCCGTGCCCCTTGTTTTAAAACAGCATTATCACATGCTTCATATGTGGAAAATATATGTGCCCATGACTTTTCTGGGCATTACCGTTATGATGGGTTGCTCAAGGTTGGCCGACAGAGGCTACGCAAAACATTTCCTGCTGTTTGGTTTTGGCCTTATCGCGGTTTCAATTGCCGTAATAGCCTGCTCTGAGAACCATCTGTTTAGACTGCTTTGCGGTTTTTTTGCGTACTATACCGGCCATGCGGTTCTTGAGCCTTTAATGCCTTCAGCCGTTTCAAAACTGGCTCCTAAAAAATATACGGGAACCACCCTGGGCGTTTTTAACATGTGCCAATATTTCGGCACTTTCTGCGGCGCAATGCTTGCCGGTTCAATTATAAGCTCCGGCCATGCCAACCTCTTTTTTATCATAAGCGGTATTGCCGCAATCGGCCTGGCAATTTCAGGTTTTACAAGAATTAAAACCTCGGCGGCGTAAACTAGCGCGTTGCGGGTAGGGGATGCCTTCTTTGTTGGTTCAAGTCTCCTGACTTGAACTACACTGACCTAAACTATACTCCGTATAGAATAAATAAAATAACATTTAAAAACCAAAAGCGATAGAACACGGATGACACAGATAACGCAGATTTACACGGATTAAAAGCAAAATCAAATCCACCGCAAATCCATACAGATATTCACAGATTAAAAATCAAAAAACAAGCCACATTGTGCGCTTGTGGTGGGAAGGCTTTAGCCTTCCTTTTTCGGCATTACATCACAATCCATATCAAGGATCAGTTCGAATGAAGTTTGAAAATACTTATTCTCGCTTAAGCGAGGAATTTTACCATAAAAATAACCCAACTCCGGTCAAAAATCCAAAACTGTTTTTGTGGAATGCAAAACTTGCTGAACAACTTCAGATCCCAATGGAGTTAAGCCGGGACCCGGTTGCTTTAGCGCAAGCTTTTTCCGGTAATCAATTATTGCCGGGTTCAGATCCACTTTCCATGGCCTATGCGGGACATCAATTTGGCCACTTTGTCCCGCAGTTAGGCGATGGCCGCGCGCATCTGCTGGGTGAAGCGCTGGATAAATCAGGCAAGAAATGGGATATTCAGTTAAAAGGCTCAGGGCGTAACGCTTTTTCTCGCAATGGCGATGGTCGCTGCGCGCTTGGCCCGGCCATACGCGAATTTATTATGAGTGAAGCCATGAATGCGCTGGGTATTGCGACTACCCGCAGTCTTGCCGTTGTCGCCACGGGCGAGACCGTGCATCGTGAAACGCCGTTACCCGGCGCGATAGTCACCCGCGTTGCCTCTAGTCATCTTCGAGTCGGCAACTTTCAATATTTTTACGCGCGAAACAATACTCAAGCTATCAAGACACTCTGCGATTTCGCCATACAACGTCACTACCCAAATTGTCTTGAAGACAATACCGATCCTTACATTATGCTGCTTGACAACATCATTGAGAAACAAATTGAACTTATTGTGCAATGGCTGCGTGTTGGCTTTATCCATGGAGTGATGAATACCGATAACATGGCGATATCGGGTGAAACCATCGACTATGGTCCATGCGCTATGATGGGTATTTACGATCCGCAGACTGTCTACAGTTCCATCGATGCGCATGGGCGTTATGCCTTTATGCAGCAACCGGACATCGCTCAATGGAACTTAGCAAGACTCGCGGAATGTTTACTACCATTGATAGACTCAGATAACAACACGGCTATTGATAAGTTGCAGCCGCTTATTCAAAACTTCCCAAATCGCTTTAATCAGGCTTATACTGATATGATGGCAAAAAAAATTGGCATCAGTGCCATTGAACCTGACGATAAAAACCTGATCACCTCATTACTTGATACATTAAAAACGGAAGAATTAGATTACACTATAAGTTTCAATAAGCTGACCCAATCGTTAAGTTCAGATGAAAATAGTAATGACAAATCTGAAGTTCTAAAAGGGTGGTCTGACGTTTGGAAACAACGACTCAAAAAACAAGGAATCAGTAATCAACAAGCTCAAAAATTGATGGCGCAACATAATCCTGTGGTGATCCCACGGAATCATCACATGGAAGCCGCGCTCCAACAATGTCAACAAGCCAACTCTCCTGTTGCTGCTGAGAAATTTTTGCAAGCGCTCCAATCCCCATATCAGTTATTATCACATACATCAGAGTACCAGGATCAAGCCAAAGATAGAGACAAATCATATCAAACATTTTGCGGCACCTAAACGACGTATCAAAATGATTCACCTTCTATTAAAAAAATCAAAAGCAAACCACAGATTTCACAGATAAAAGCAAAAACGAAAAGCAGAAAAACCATCGATTACACAGATAAAAACAAAAAGGGAAAAAGGTCTGACTGCCGGCAGGGGGATGTTTAAGCCTCCCTTTTAAGGATTCATTTAAATGAAAAAGAATAGAAATAGAAATGTTCGTAAACTTACAGCAGAAGAGCGGAAACGACACGCAAAAAAATGGCTTTTCACAAATAGAATAAAAGAGCTCGTTTCTTCATATTCAAAAAAATATGGTGTTTCCATGTCTATAGCGCATTATGAGTTGCTGGAACTTGGATATAAAGACGAAATTGCGATTCAATATTACGAAAAAGACGGGGTTGAGTGGGAATACAAGTATGACGGCTATACCGGTGAAATGCATGTTGTCCCCGTCGGCACGGAAGACTGGGAACTATGCGACTTCTAATGTATGACCATGGCCGGTTCCCATCAATATGTAGAAAGCAAAAGCAAATTAACCACAAATCCACACACATCTTCACTAATTTAAGAGCAAAGCAAAGTGGTTATATAAAAACGGAGCTTGCTTTGTAAGAGAAGGAAGCCGTCACACTATAGTCGGCAAAGGTAAATTTAAAACTGAAGTACCGAGGCATAAAGAAATTATTGATCAGCTTGCATCAAAAATCTGCAAAGACTTTGAAATTAAGGATTGGAAAAAAACAATGAAATACAGGGCTGTTACACAAAAAAATGGAGATTGGTGGATTGGGTGGTTGACCTGCCTGGCGTTAATGCGCAAGAAAGAACACATGATGATTTGATGGAATCTCTTCGTATAGGCGCAATTGATATGCTTGCAACCGAATGTGAAATACCGGAAAACTCTTCACTTGAAACAATAGAAATATAGCCACCGGCGTAACATTTCGCTACAAGTTTGCCGCAAGCATAATCGACAACAGAATATCTTTTGGTATTAGTATGGATGAGAGTTTGACCCTTACCTTTAAACCTCTTTTGTATCTAGGCAGGTTTTTTTCGTTATCGGATACAACCAAAATATCTATATCACTATCTGGCCTGACATCGCCGCGCGCCCGCGACCCAAAAAGGATTACTTTATCCGGTTTATAGTCATTTATGATAATTTCTGTTATCTGTTTAACCTGATCCTGATTACTTTCATTGTTTCTTTCCGAGCCCTAATTTGATATTAATTAAATTTCCAGTTCTTCAATCCGGTCGCAAACTATTATCTTTTCGCCAAGAGCCTCAAGTTTATCCGGCGAGTCGATACTGTTTAATCTGTTTTTTACATCAGGCCGCAATGCGGCCCATTTTTTTTCTATTTGCCTAATCAAAAGCATCCTCTCGCCTTCGAGCTTTCCTTCGAGTTTTCCTTCCCGCTTGCCTTCAATCCTTCCTCTATTTTTACCATTTCCTCATGTTCTTTTACCATTTCATCATACGCGCTTATCATTGCCTTTGCCTCCTTGTATTCGTTTTGATAAAGATATCCGTTAAACTCCTTTAAATCATCACCTTTAAGGTTTAATATCCTCTCTATAAAGTCTATTACTACAGCTTTGTCCTTTTCATTTAAATTATAACGTGAAAGTTTATTTAATGTTTTGGCCATGACAAGGGCTTTTGAATCGCCTTTGTGATCCATGTGCGCCAATAATGCCGCTACTATGGGGTTGTCTGAATCCAGGTATTCATGATAATCGTAATCGCAAAGATTTTTTACCTGGAAGTCGTAACGCGCCTTTGTCCCAAAACAGTTCTCTTCATAATAATTGGGCAACCTTGCCCCTGATTTATTATTACCTGTATATATTGCCGGCGCAAACACAGGCTCATTATACTCCATTGTGATTGCCTTGTAATAATTAAACATCATTTTATCAGAATCCGCCTCTATTTCTTTCTGAATCTCAATGTGTATCAGGATAAAGGCATAACTGGCGAAGTTGAAATTATAATTGGTTTATATCAACTTTGAAACTAAAAAAGGGACGGCTGTTTCAACGGGTAGTATGCGTTGGCCTAAATTTATTGATGTGAAACCGCTTTCTTCGAGTTTTGCGACTTCATATGTTGTGAAGCCTCCTTCGGGGCCTATTGCAATGGTAGCTGGTGTCTCTATGGCGCGCGGGTTGTTTTGCGGCGCATAGGGGTGGGCTACGTAAGGATGTGTGTCTTTAATAATAGCGGGTAGTTCGTCTTCCACAAAGGGTTTAAATAACGGTTTTATGATAACTTCAGGCAGGATTGTGTCGCGCGCCTGTTCAAGGCCTAGCATTAGGTATTTGTTTAGATTTTCTTCCTTTAACAAAGGGCTCTTCCAGAAGCTTTTTTCCACCCGGTATGAATTGATTAACACGATCTTTTTAATGCCCATGGCGCAGGTGTGGGATAGTATGCGTTTTAAAACTCTTGGCCGAGGCATAGCGAGTATTAGCGCTGCGGGCGTTGCGGCGGGCGGATCTCTATCCAGCGTAACATCCAGTTCCAATGCGTTGTTGTCGAGGTTTAAAACTTTGCCCGCGCCAATCTTGTCGTTTAGCAAGCCCACACACAGATTATCGCCAATTGACGCTTTATGCACGTTCAGAACATGTTCAAGGCGCCGTCCTTGAATGCGGGTAATTTGTGAGTTTGTAATAAAGTCGTCTTTAAATAATAGTATGAGGTTCATTTGGTTACTGGTTACTGGATACCCGCTGCGCGGGTTTTTGATGCTTGATTGCGGTTTGCAAACTGTAAACTTGATACCGGTTACTGATTACCGATCACCTTTTTTGCGCTATTCTATTTGCAGCGGGGCAAATGCTCCAAATTTTGGGCGGCCGTCGATAAAGGCTTCAAGCTTATATTCGCCGGGAATCAGGGGAGCTCTGTCTATAATCAATGGCACGTTAACGGTGTGACGTAGTGAGCGGTTGTTTTTCAACGTGAATTTCTCCCCAAAATCAGGGCAGCCTATCAATGGGTCAAGATGGATGTATTCCCACAATATTTCATCGTTTTGGTTGCGTAGAATGACTTGAATTGGTTTGTCTTCCCCGCAATGCGAGATCATTTCCAGCTCAATGTCAGTTCCGCTTTTATTAAAAAGCGTTAGCGCGGCTTTAAAACTCTCCTGTGAAAGCGCGGTGAATGAAAAACGGTAATGTTCTAAGGTAAGGGCGCAGTTGATATGCGCTTTTACCGTGGATCGTGTTTTGCCCAGGTTTGTAGTCGCGTTAATATCACCGGATAATCCATGTAATTGCGTTGCGTCTGCCTGAAATATTACCACAGATATGAAAATCGAGCACAATAAGATTTTTAGGCCAAATATTTTTTTTAAGAAATCCATATAGGCTCCTTTGTTTCCAATTGTTAAGAAATCGGCCAAAACATCTCGTGCCACTCAAAACCTCCATGGGTTGAGTCTGACTTGCCGTTATAGAGAAAACCGTATTTTTTATAATAGTCAATCAGGTTGGTTTTACAAATTAAAAGGATTTTCTTCTTTTTCAGGGTTTTTGATGCTTCTATAAACCTTGACATTAACAACTTTGAGACGCCTTTCCCCTGAAACTCCGGCAAGACGGCTAATGAAAAAACAACAATATTTCGCCCGTTTTTGTCATGCCCTACCATATCTTTCAGCTCTTCGTCGCTTATATCGTCCATATTGGTTGACGCGCTGTTGATAATGCCTATTATCTTGCCTTCGAACTTGGCCGTAAAAAAGCCT
Source organism: Candidatus Anammoxibacter sp. (assembly GCA_021777105.1). GTDB lineage: Bacteria > Planctomycetota > Brocadiia > Brocadiales > Anammoxibacteraceae > Anammoxibacter_B. The sequence goes on along the minus strand of JAIQZQ010000048.1, from coordinate 21,313 downwards.
TCTGGAAATAATCGTATTCTATTTGCTATTTTTTCCCTTGACGCCCCATCTGATGTGTAGCATGCGGACTCAACATTGTGGCAACCGTCTAAATCGGTTTCTTTTACTTGACTGATTATTGGACTAAACATTTTATAGAAAAGTAGCGATATTTTGATAAAACTGAGCTTTTGAGTTCATATTGTTACCATATTTTCAAGATTTAGTAAAGGTTGTTCTTATGGCTATATAAGCGGAATCTAAAATATATTACTTGAATTTTAACTGTAAAATAGTAAAATTATAAATTCGAAATTTTGTGCTGTTTATTCTAAATGCATGGAATGACAGAGGGGCGTTAAGAAGATTATATTTATATTCTATTGTGATTAGAAATATAAATTAAAATATTAAAACTAATTCTAATTTTTTCACTAATTTTTTTACTTATGATAAAGAAAATTCTGATAATAGATGATTCGTCCGTTTCCAGAAAGATATTAAAAAAATGCATTGGAAACGACAAGGGTTATGAGTTCCATGAGGCTGAAAACGGAGAAGTCGGACTTGCAAAGTATAAAGAGATAACACCTGATCTTGTGTTTCTGGATCTGACAATGCCGGTTATGGACGGAAGGGTTTTTCTACAAATGATGAAAGATGTGGATCCGGAAGCGGTCATTATTGTTTGCACCGCCGATGTTCAAAAGAAGGCTATTGAAGAGGTTGAGGCTCTAGGCGCAGTGTCTATTGTGAGCAAACCACCTAATAATGAATCTGTATTTCGGGCTGTTTTAAAAGCAGGGTCAGTTTTAAGGGCTCGTAATAAATAAAACTATAATATTTATGGATACTGCAAACGATACGTTTATAAATGAAGAAGAGAAGAATATTCTTCAGGAAATAATGAATATTGCTTTTGGCAAGGCGTCGGCTGACCTTGCGGATCTAATTGACATATATGTTGCGTTAAGCATTCCTTTCATTAAAATAATTAAGGCAGATGAATTGCCTGATTATTTAAAAAATGAGATTAAGGAATATAAACAGATTAGTATTGTTGAGCAAAAGTATTGGGGTAAATTTAAAGGCGATGCTTTTCTTATTTTTCCGGCGGGTTCGGGAAAGGAGCTGATAACGCTTCTTGACCCTGATAAAGATTTGGCCTATGAATCCGACCCTATAGACATGCTGGAACAGGAATCATTAATGGAAGTTGGCAATATTTTAATAGGCGCTTGCGTGGGGAAAATTGCTGAATTGCTTCATGATACGGTTACATATACGCCTCCAAGGGTTATTTTGGAAGATTATCCGCTTGACGCGATCTCTAGAAATCAGTTAAATCCGCAAAACTCCGTCATTCTGCTCAAAACGGTTTTTCAATTTAAGGAAAGGGATATTAATGGCTTTTTATTTTTAACAACCAGCCACGATTCCATTGATTGGTTGAAAAAGGCATTAAACAGGTTTATGGAGCAATATGAATGAAGTTTTCTCAAATTTTTGAGATGATAAATATAGGGGCTGTTATTCTTGACAGGGAATTGAAAGTTTGTTACTGGAATCCCTGGATGGAGATTCATAGCGGGATTACGGCTGAAAAAATCATAGGTTCTCAGCTTTTAGACTTTTTTCCTAATCTAAATCAAAAAAAGTTTTTAAGGAATTGCAAGTCTGTGCTTAACTTTGGGAATTTGTCTTTTTTCTCTCAAAGGCTGCATCAATATTTCTTTCCATTTAAACCAATCACCGCTTTTGACATAAATTTTGAATATATGCAGCAAAGTTGCACTATGGGGCCTATGCGTGAGCAGGAAAACGGCGGTCCCGGCAGCATAGAGCATATTTACATAATAGTGCAGGATGTCACCGAACTTGTTGCTTATGAAAAAAAGCTGATCGATATGAATATGAAAGACGGCTTAACCGGGGTGTTTAATAGACGGCATATTGACAAATGCCTGAAAGACGAGTTTTCACGTCATAAGAGATATTCAAGGCCTATGAGCTTTGTTTTATTTGACATAGATTTTTTTAAGAAAATAAACGACACATACGGCCACCAATGTGGCGATTTTGTCTTGCAAGCTCTCTCATCAAGAATCAAAGCTATTATCAGAAACGTAGATGCAATAGGTAGATACGGCGGCGAGGAATTTTGTTGCGTGCTGCCGGAAACTGATATGGATGCGGCCTTGTTGCTGGCCGAACGTTTTCGATTGATAATTGCGGGTGAAAAGTTTAAATTTGAGGATTTGTCAATTGACGTTTCAATTAGTTTAGGCGTTTCCGAGATAAGGGACGAAATAGACTCGCCTGAAACATTGCTAAAAAAGGCTGATGAGGCCCTTTACAAGGCAAAAGAGACCGGTAGAAATAAAGTTGTGATGATGAATTAAAAGAAAATTGGATTGTGGTTGCTTGCGCCTCTTTCAGAAATTTATAATGTATTTCTTTGCGTCTGATCAATTTGGCTTATCTTTTTGCATAGAATAAGGCGCGCGTCTTATTCTATAATTCTTTTGCTTTTTTTGTTCCGTTTTCCATCCTGTTTTTCATTTCCCAAGCTATGGGCATTACCCTGATTAACTGTTATGATACACGAGACTGTTAAACTAAGCGGCCATATCATTGACTCGCTGACACTTCCTAAAGTTCTTGATCAAATTTTATCAATGGGGGGCTCTTTTTCTATTGATGAGATTGATATAGGACGAACGCGCGTTGATTCCAGCAAGGCGGTTATTCGTGTAGAAGCCCCCACGGAAGATGAACTTGCCCATATTTTAAGAAAACTCAAATTTATAGGGGTTGAAGTCAACGAACGGGAGGACGCAAAACTGGAAAAGGCGGTTAAAGACGGCGTTTTCCCTGAAAATTTTTACTCGACAACCAATCTGGAGACGTTTGTAAAATATAAAAATAACTATGTTCCGGTGGATGGTCAGGAGATGGACGTTGGTGTGCGTTTTGATAAAGGTTCGGAGAAGTTTATCACCACTCCGATGAATGATGTTAAGGCCGGCGATTTTTTTGTTGTGGGACATAGTGGCGTAAAGGTCAACTCTATTGCTGAAGATCAGGTTTCTCATAGCTTCAGGTTTATGTCGTCGTCAGTTTCAACTGAAAAACCGACTCTCAGGCAAATTTGCGAAGTTGCCAGGCAAATGTCTGAAGCAAAGAAGAAGGGGTTGAGAAAGCTGTTTGTGCTTGGGCCGGCGGTTGTCCATGGCGGAGCGGCCGGCTCTGTTGCTAAATTAATAGAACAGGGATGGATTGATCTGTTGTTTGCCGGAAACGCGTTGGCTACGCATGACATTGAGTCTGCTCTTTATGGGACATCACTTGGCGTGTCGCTGGCTGGAGGCGTTTATGCCGAGCACGGCAATGAGCATCATTTACGGGCTATCAACGCCATTAGAAGCGCGGGCGGTATTAAGGACGCCGTTGAAAGCGGATTGCTGAACTCCGGCATTATGCGCGGCTGCGTAAGTAATGACGTCCCTTTTGTGCTAGCAGGCTCTATTCGCGACGATGGGCCTTTGCCTGAAGTCATAACAGACGTTATTGAGGCGCAAAATGCTATGCGAAGCCATTTGAAAGGCGTTGGCATAGTGGTTGTAGTCGGCACAATGCTTCATGGCATCGCAACCGGCAATATGATGCCGGCCTCGGCTCCGATGTTTTGTGTTGACACAAATCCCGCGACTGTGACAAAATTTGCCGACAGGGGATCATTTCAATGCATGGGCATTATTATGGATGCCGCTTCGTTTTTTAACAATCTTGCCGGATTATTAGGTTGCGAATGAGAGCATTTACAGCCTGTTTGATTGTCTAACGCGTAAAGATCTTGATTTGTGGCCACTGTTTAACAGTGAATTGTTGATTATTAGATTAAAGGCGTTTTAATCTGAAGCTGTTAATAATATGCATGAGGTTGTTCAAAGTGTCTACCCCTCTTTATTTGAAAATACATTTTGAGTCGATTTCTGCTGCATGTAATTTGCCGGCTTTATCGAAACGGGAGATGATTAATGAAAGGTATTATTTTGGCGGGCGGGTCCGGCACCCGTTTATATCCCATCACCAAGGTTGTAAGTAAACAGTTGTTGCCGGTATATGACAAACCTATGATTTACTATCCATTGTCCGTTTTAATGCTTGCCGGAATACGAGATGTGCTTATTATTTCAACTCCTTTTGATTTGCCGAAATTTAAAGATTTGCTGGGCGACGGCGCGCAGCTGGGGATGTCGTTTTCGTATATTGAGCAGCCCCGTCCTGATGGTTTGGCGCAAGCGTTTATAATAGGCAAGGAGTTTATAGGCTCCGATACCGTCGCTCTTATTCTTGGCGATAACATATTTTACGGCCACGGTTTTCCGGAAATATTAGAAAGGGTTGTTAAACTCCAAAAAGGAGCTGTTGTTTTCGGGTATCCCGTTAATGATCCTGAACGGTATGGAGTTGTGGAGTTTGATCAAAACGGCAAAGTTGTCAGGATAGATGAAAAGCCGGCCGAACCCAGGTCAAAATACGCGGTGCCCGGTCTCTATTTCTATGATAATGATGTTGTGGAAATAGCCGAATCCCTCAAGCCTTCGCCCAGGGGCGAGCTTGAAATCACGGACGTAAATCTTGAGTATTTGAGACGAGGCGAGCTTATGGTAGAGCTGTTAGGCCGTGGGTTTGCGTGGCTTGACACGGGAAATCATGAGTCGTTGCAGCAAGCGGCAAGTTATGTGCAAGCGATACAGGAACGTCAGGGGTTTATGATTTCGTGCATAGAAGAGATTGCGTTTCGTTTAGGATACATTGACGCTACGCGCTTGAAAGAGCTTGCAGAAACTATGGCGAAGAATGAGTACTGTCGGTATCTTATGGAAATTGCGGTTGAAAGCGGCCCATAAATTAGCGTTAACTGGCCAATTGAAAAAAATTCTACATGTAAATAGCGCATAACAACCGGCATGAAAAAATTTGTTTTGAATATTGCGCGTTTTAGGGTAAATTTAAAAGCATGGTAAAGTTTATTGAAACTGAATTACCGGGAGTGTTCATAGTTGAGCCGGATGTGTTTGAAGACGACAGGGGCTTTTTTCTTGAAACTTACCGAAATGATAAATACGGCGCCATAAATATCGCCAAACCTTTTGTGCAGGATAATCATTCACGTTCCAGAAAAGGAACGCTTCGCGGCATGCATTATCAGCTTAATCACCCGCAAGAGAAGCTTGTTTACGCGGTTACCGGTTCGATTTATGACGCGGTAGTGGACATACGTAAAGGTTCTCCGTGGTTTGGGAAATGGGTTGGCGTTGAGTTGTCTGAATCAAATAAGCGGCAGATTTTTGTGCCGGTCGGTTTTGCCCATGGCTTTTGCGTGTTAAGCGAATCCGCCGACGTTATTTATAAAAGCACTGATTTTTACAATCCGTCAGACGAATATGGAATCTTATGGTCTGACGCATGCATCGGCATTGACTGGCCGATTGTCACCCCTATAATAACGAAAAAGGATAGCCTGAATCCAAAGTTGTCCGACGCCGAAGTTTCTAATTTGCCTTTGTACAAACAGGGCTAATATCATCGTTTATATTATGATTACAGCAAATTTGCGTCAAGAAAATATTAATAAAATTGTAACCAGAATAGGGGGTGAGCATTTAGACAAACGGCTTCAGAAGCAGGAGGATCACTACACAGCAAAAAATCTTTTGATCGACTCAAATATAAATTTTGAAAACTTGGGATTTTATCCAACTGCCCTAGACCTGTTTTTAAAAATGTTTTTAGTAAGGAAAAAAGCGGGGCAAAACACTATTAATTACAAGGTTGAAGAAGTTGATGTTTTTTTTGAAAAACTTCCGGAATCTTTTAATGGATTCCGCGTATTGCAACTTTCGGATTTGCATATAGAGAGCATTATTGACAAGGGCGAAAGGTTGAAGAGTGTTATTAGCGGCATTGATTTTGATCTCTGTGTTATTACGGGCGATTTCAGGGGATATCACCTAGGCGAATACATGCAGGCCATTATATGTATGAAAACGCTTGTAAGTTCTCTTCAATGTGAAAACGGTATTTTGGGCGTGTTGGGCAATCACGATTTTATTGAAATGACTCCCGAATTGGAAGAGATTGGCGTAAAAATACTTTTAAACGAGTCTGTTTGTATTGAGCGCGATAATGAACGAATATGGATTGTCGGCGTTGACGACCCTCACTATTACGAGACGCACGATCTTGGCAAAGCTATGCGCGGGATTCCCGAGGACGAGGCAAAAATATTATTGGCCCATTCGCCTGAAATGGCTGATAGTTCCGCCGTTGCCGGTATAAATTATTACATTTGCGGGCACACTCATGGCGGACAAATTTGCATGCCGAACGGGAGGCCGTTTTTGACAAATATTAAATGCAAACGAGGGTATGTTTCCGGGGCGTGGAGATGCAATGGGATGAATGGATATACGTCAAGGGGGACAGGGTCGTCGGTGCTACCGGCCAGGATATTTTGCCCTCCTGAAATCACAGTGCACAGGCTGGTTTCAGGGCATAGATAATTGCTTTCATAAAAATTCGCCGGTCGACCTCCATAAGTTTACATCATTTCTATTGTTTTGCCGTTTAAAAAGAATGTTTTTTTGAAGCACGACTCCTGAAGTGTTATAGATTCGCCGCCGATCTTGATTGTCACTCCCGCATACGCGGTGTGATGCACTATTATTCGCGCGTCTTTATTAATAGTAAGTCTTCTTGTGAAAAATTGTTCCTTAGTGATTAGCTCCTCGTTTTTTTTTGTTAGTTCGTTTTTTTTGTTTAGGAATTCGTCAAACGAATGCTGCTGTTTTGACGGCAACGATCCATTAACCTTTTTTAACTCCCGCAATATTGTTATCTCATGATCAATGCGCGCGATTTTGCTTGCTGTTAGATTTAATTCTTTTTTTATTTTCATGCAGCCTTTTGAAGTTACGTAGTCAATGCCGGCTTCAGCTTCCGTCGGCACTTCAATTTTGCTTCCCAACACATCGACTTCTATTTCATTGCCCGCGCACAAAAGACCTCCCACAATTGAAAGCCTGCCCCCTTTTGCGATAATCGCCTCCTTTGCGTAAATAGCGCAATCAACCGCTTCGCGGTTAAATTCTACATTAGTTCCGGCAATCATTTGGTTGCGCGCAAAGCCTATTGTCACGTTGCCTATAGCCTCCACCAAACCCGCGCCGGTCCCCACAAAGCCGCCTTTAATAGTCACGTCCGCGTTTGACTTGACAACCGCGTCGTTTACTGTGCCGCCGATCTCAATGTTTCCTGTTGCATTTATTGTAAACCCGCTTTTTACATTGCCCTCAATTTCCACCGGGCCGTTGTATGAGACGTTGCCTACGCTAAAATCGATATCTTCCTTTACATTAAAACTGGGGCTTACTGATATAGTTACGCCGTCATAATCAGCGTGACCGTCGATGCAGGCTATTAAGCAGTTTTTATCCATGTCGGATATTCTTGTTTCAGCGCCGCAAGGCAGTTCGCATTCTTTGCCCGGGGTAGGATCTATCGGTATGTTAAAGATGTCTCTTCCCGGTTTTCCTCTGGTAGCCGGTGTAAGCTTTGCCAACGGCTGATCTTTTCTTACAGTTTTAATTTCTTTGACATCGCGGTAATCAGTTTGTTCGTCGTCGTCATCCTTGTTTTTGGCTGTTTTTTTGTCTGAAACCAAAAAAGTAATCTTGGCGTCTTCGCCGTCAATGGGCCAAACTCCCTTGGCAATAACCGTATTTTCCGGCATGGGGGTTTCTTCCTGCGCGCTAATAATTTCGTCTTCAGCCGGCTTGTTGCGTTCTCTGCATATTTGCAGGATATTTTTGATCACATCCTCTTTTATGCCGTAAGTAATGTTTTTGTTTTTAAGAAACTGCAAAACATCTTTAAGAGTAATATCAGCGCTGTTGTCGTCAAAAGGCAATACGCTTAAACGCGCTTCCATTTTGTCCTTTGAAACGTTCAGGCAAAGAAACTGGTTTTTATCCGTATTATTTGTGATTTCAACCATGATATGTCGGAAAACAAGGTTTTAAAGACCGCATTTTCTTTTGTAATTGGGTTAGAAATATTTTTTATGTAACAGCAGAATTAGAAAAACAAAAAAGATAAACATGTTGAAAGCTATTATCTAATGTTATCTTACGCCACGATTTAACCTTTTGCAAGAATATTGCAAACTATCAGGGTTAGATACTGTTTGCCGTTACAGTTTTATCCCAGTTGTTTTTCTAAAGCTCTAAAAAAGGCTGATACCGTTCTTATTTGTTTTACGGAATTACGGTAAGTTGTAACGTATTATGGCGTCAAATCTAACAATATAATTTTTTCCAAACAACAGGATAAAAAAAGTAATTTTAAAAAATATAAAAAAAAATTAATCTATATGTTGACATTTTGGAAATTATTTATACAATATTTAGTGCAAAAGTATTTTATCAAAAAAAACTTTAGTCTATATATAGTCATTTTGATAATTATTGCACAATATTTGGCTATACGAGCTGTTTGAAAATGCATTTTGCGTTGTTAACAAGTATTATAAAATTTTTTTTTAATAGCAAAAAATGTTCCATTTATATGATAATGAGAAAAAAATGCAAATAATTTGTATTGCAAACCAGAAAGGCGGGGCGGGCAAAACTACGTTAACGTACAATGTCGGTTGCATGTTGGGGGACGAGTTTAATAAACGGGTTTTAATGGTTGATGTAGACGGCCAGGCAAATTTGACGACCACATTGGATTTTGACCCTGATGAATTGAGCAAGCCTGTTTCGGCTCTGTTGACTAGAAAGGACGCAGTTACAAAAGATTATGTAGTTAGCACAAAATTCCGCAATGTGGACCTTATACCGTCTACACAAAGCACGTTTGCCGCGGAAAAAGAGATACTCAATGTTGTCGGCCGGGAGTTTGTCCTTTCTCGCGCCCTTGATCAGGTTAGAGATGATTATGATGTTGTTTTGATTGACATTCCGCCAAACCTGGGAGTTGTCTCTTTAAACGCTTTAATAGCGTCAAATGGCGTTGTATTGGTTTATACGGCTTCTGAATTTGCATTGGACGGATTGTCGCAGATACTCGCAGCTATTGATGAAATACAGGATAACAGCCATATAAATATAAATAAGCTGAAAATATTGGGATTTGTGCAAAATCGTTTTAAATCCAGCAACAAAGTAGTTAATAGTAAAATTAAAAATATTTTAGAAGGGGTTCCTGATGTTCAAAACTATTTTACTGCAATCTCAGACACAACTGAGATTGAAAAAAGCCAGTTTGATCATCTGCCTATGCATCTTTTTAATAGAAATCACAAAGTTGTAGATCAATTTAGACAGCTTGTGAAGGAGTTATTAGTATGTCTCGCTTAGAAAAAAGAAAGCGAAATAACAATGCAAATATTCAGGACGCGACAAAACAGAGAGCTCTTGAAAAGACAAAAGAGATCTCTGCAAGCATAGCTGAAAAGATTAAAGTAATGGAAGTTTTTAATCCGCCTAAGGAAGAAAACGATCCGCCGGTTATAGATAAAAGCAAAGCTTTAACCAAAGTTTTTACGCTTGAGGATTTCGGCGCGAATGAATTTGATTCGGCATCGTCAAAGGTCTCTTTTGAACTGGCGCTAAAGATTATTAATAAAAAAGGATCCAAAACGGTAGACCGGCTAAACGCAATAAAACTGCTTAAGGGCGCTGTTTGTCCCGCTGCTTACAAACTTTTGGTTCATCTGTCGAATGACAACAGTGAGACGGTGAGGTCTGAGAGTATTGCCGCGTTGCTGGAACATAAAACCTCTGATGTTGATTTCCTCACAAACTTGGTGAAGAAGAATAAATTGCCAAGTATACGGTTGTCCGCCGTTAGAAGAATTTTTGAGGTTTTGGGCGAAAAATCAGCGCATACGGTTGGGAACGCGCTTGTTAATGATCAAAGCCCTGATGTTAGGAAAAGAGCCGCCGCAATACTTGGCAAAATTGCTACTTCCGATTGTATAGAATACCTATCCAAGGCGTTGAATGACAAAAATGCGGAAGTAAGAAAAAGCACTGCGGAATCGTTTGGCATTATCGGGCTAATTAGTTACCCATTGTCAAAGGTAAGGTTAAGTAGGCTTAAAGATGATGATTACGATATTGTAAAAAAGAGCGCGGATAAAGCTATAAGACGGCTGGATGAACTTGCAAGAAGAGATAAATTAGAATAAACGCAATATAATAAATAACCGCCGCATTTAGTCACTTAATACTATAAATACGGGAGAAAAATTGATGGAAAATATAGATGATTTTCAGGAGAAAGATAATTTGGAACAAGATATAGATAATGATTTAGAGATTGATAGCGGCGCCGGTTTAGACGCAGGTAATGATGACTTATTTTCTGAAGGGGCAAGTGAAATTGAATCGGCGGATATCGGATCAGATGATATTGCCCTTGATAACGAAATTGAATTGGACGACGATATTTCACAAAATTTTGACGAAATTGAAAACGAAACCGCTGTTGAGTCCGCAGTGACTGAAGAACTTACAACCTCGGAATCAAAAGAGGATTGGGATGTTAGTTATGAGCATGAGGAGCTTGCCGATGCCCTTAAAATGGTTGAGGATTTCAGCTCCTTGCTGGCCCTGAAGGATGCGTTGCAAAAAGATTTAAACGAGACTAAAAACTCATACTCTGAAGCCGCGCGATTGAATAAGGAATTAAGCGACAAGGTCAAAAATCTGGAGGAGTCAGCCCTTCTTTCAGGAGAGCTTAGGCGCGATCTGTCGTTTGTTGAGGAGGAGCGAAATGAGGCGATAAAAAAGACGCAGGATTTGGAATTTGAGATGTCGTCTATAAAAGAGGTAACTAAAAAATTAAAAAAAGACCTTGAAGAACGTGATGATCTTGAGAGCACACTTTTAAATCTCCAGGAAAGGACGACCCTGTTGGAAAGGGAGAAATCGTCGCAGATTGAGAGCATGGAAGAGCAGGTTACTGAGATGTCCAAGAATAAGGATAAAGCGGAGAGAGAGCTTGAAGCCCTTATGGACGAGCTTGATTCGTTAAAAGTTTCACGCGACGCTTTAAATATTGAGCTGAAAAACGCCCAGGCTTTGTCAAACCAAAGCTCCGCCGAAAAAGAGCATTTACAGAACCGTGTGGATTTCTTTCAAAAAGAGAAAGTTCTCACCGACACAAAAATTAACCAGACAATGAAAAAGATTAGAAGCCGCGATAGCGAAGTTGAACAGTTGCGCAATGAGAACTCTGCGATGCGCAAAAAACTTTCAACTGTCGAGGCCGCGCGGGATAGGTTGAGCAGGGAGTTGGATGTTGCTAGAAAGTCTTTCGTTGAACTTAAGAATAAACTTGTAAATGTTATGGGTAGCAAAGATCTTTCAAACATTTAGGGCGCGGGAAAAAAATAGTTTTACATTCGTTGGTTGAAAAGTTGCTTTAGATTTAACATCCTGGCCCCAACCGGACGCGCAGACTAAATTACGGATGAGGATTTAGCGATTTATTTAAGGATAACCGGACATAATACGGCGGCGATTCGACTAAAAGAATCTTGAATTATTTTCTCATGAGCCATTATTTATAAACTTGTTGTAACGCTTTAATGATCTTTTTTTACGCGGAAATATTAGCCCTTCTTTCCAACACGCATATGCAGATCAGCGTAAAGCTTTCCGCAATTGCGTTTATTATATTCATACCCCTTTTGCGCCTGTCTATTGCTTTAAATTAAAAAATCATTTTTATAAAGTGAAACCTCCAATGCCTGAACAAACTGAAACTCCTGTTTCATTGGATATGGATAATGTTAACGGTCTTTACAAACAAAAGATTGAACCCTTAACTCAAATCGATTTAAGGGCGCTGCCTCCTGAAACAAAAGAGCTGTTTATGCGTGTGGAGATTTCTGAAAAGATGGTGGCCCTGGTTCAGGCTGCGGGCGGAAACAAAACCGCCCTCCTGCTACAAGGCATTCCCGCATTGATTAATTCATTAGGGGCTGAATTTGTCCTGAACAGATGGGACGACTTTCTTGACATGGGGATTTGGTCGGGCGAGACGGTTTACGACCTCTTTAAATCAGGTTTTCCGGCAATGGAGCAATCAGTTGGAATGGCGCTTTTAAACGCCTGGTGGGATGACTTTGCCGCTATGGGCAAAAACTCCGGCTCGCTGTCATGGGTGTTATGTCAACATGTAATCCCTTCGTGGAAAGAAAAGTTCGGCGAAGAGTATCTAAAGGTTAATTTATCTAAATTAGCCGCCCCCGGCGCGGTTACAATTGAAAATATTTCAAGGATTGAGGATGAGGGGATTGCCGCGTTTGAAGATGTTGACGAAGCTATAGATGTTGAAGATGTTCTTGTAAATGAAACCGATAAAAACGAAAGCGGCCAAACCGTATCTAATACAGTTTTAACATCAGGCGAAGATGATAAAGATGAAGTCCCGGAAGAGAACATAGAAAATGAAAAGAGCAAAATTGAAAATAACAATTTAAGCGCTGTAACTGAACAAGAGATGCCTGTTGATGCTGACTTTGCAGCGCCTCTTCCTGCTCAACAAAGCTCCGACAAATCAGCTCCTGATGCTCATTTAACGCAACTGCCGGACGGCGCTGTTGAAGATGCCCTTGATTCAATTGATATTGATGAACCTGAAGAAACATTTGAATCTCAACCCCCTCCTGCCTTGCAAATTGACGCGCAATCAGAAGATGACGCTGAAACCGAATCCATTTCTGAATCTTTTTCATTGCCTGACGATTTGCAGTTGTCCATTGCAAAACAAGAAGAGATAAAAGAAAAAACACAATCAATTATTGATGAGCATGCAAGCTCCATGGATTTTGAAGCCGGCGGTGCTACGCAATTTCAAACCGTTTCGAAGCCATCGCCGGACGGCATTTCTGATTTCTCTTTTTTTGAACAGGAAAGCGCGCAGAAAAAATCAAAGACTGGAAACAGGCTGCTTAAAAGAGCAAATAAAACTGCAAAAAAAGAAACTAATCCCGTTCAAAAACAGAAAACCCCTGATTTTGATTCCCAAAAAGGGATGAAGTTTCAACGGCCTAATGCCCATAAAATTCTCAACTCCATTCATGAAAATATTGCAAAAACTGAAAACCTCAAGGATAAATTAACGCCTGATAGAGTGGTTAACAATCATGGCGCGCAACATAAAAACGACAACGCGGATGACGTTGGTAATTTGAAGAAACAACTTGCCGGTGCCGTTTCGTTAAAAGACGCCATGCGTGATGATCTTATAGGCATTAAAAAGACTTTAAAGAACGCGTTTCAAGCCAAAAAGGAGCTGGACGCCAAGGTTGTTATGCTGAAAGAGAAAGTGAAAGACGCTGGAGGCGTAGCCGATGATATCGAAAATGTAGACGTAAAAGGCTCCGATCAAGCAGTTGATTTAATATCCGACGCGTTAAACGCCAAACCGCAAACCGCTAATAATGATATAATCAATGGTTTGATAAAAGAGCGCGATGCGTTAAAGGAGATGGTTTTAAACCTTCAGGAGAAAACGGACGGTGTTGACCGTGTTGAAAAAGCTTTTGTTGAGATGAAAAAAATGAAGAGCAAGTCGGATAGCGATCTTAATAATATTTTAAAGCAACTAAATAAGCTCTTACTGGATAGGGGGGCTTTAGACGCCGAAGCCGTGTCCGGCCAAACGTCGCAAAAGTTACAAAGCGCAGTGGACGAGGTTTTAAGATTGCGCAACGAACTTGCAGCGGCGCAGTCGCAAAACCGCAAGCTCGTAAAAGAGCTTGACGCCGTAAACAAGAATTTTTCAGCCTTAAAGCAAAGGATTGTGGCCATGGGCGGCATGTTCGCTAAAGGCGCGCAGTAACGCGTCCTGCTCAAGCGCGCGCCTGTCGTCAATGCATGAGCCTATGGCGCGATCAGTGGTTATGGCGCAGCCTTACAAATATTTCACTTGCTATATTTTTGTCAATTGCCACTTGTGATTCGCCGACCTGTATAACGTAGGTCGGATGTTTCTGGTGCACGTTTATTATAGCTCCCGGCATAATGCCTATGCCCGATACCCTGTCCAACCGTTGGTGAAATTTTGTGGAGATATATACAACCTTGCCCTTTTCTCCGGCCTTCATTTCCGAAAGAGGCGCTATTAACGTCTTAATAGCCTTATTGTCTTTTTTACAGCAATCTCCCCTTGGTATGGCCTTGCCGTGCGGACAGGTTCTTGGGTGGCCAAGCAATATGCAAATGCTAGCCACAACATCATCGCCAATAAAGTGCTCAAATTTGCACGCGCTTGATTCATATTTATCGCTGGAAAAGTCCAGCACGTCATGCAACAACCTTTCGGCAAGCCTGTGCCGCCTGATTATCATTTTAGCATGAATTTGTCCCTTTGAGCTAAATTTTACCGTGCCGTTTTGCAACTTGACAAGGTCTTCGGCTTCCATTTTGTCAAGCCATTTGGCTGTGTATTCCTCGCCGAATTGTTCAATTATCGTTTTTTTCTCAATAATATTTTTTTCTATATCGCCGGTCTCTTCCTCGGTTGTCCACATATACTCCAGCAACTCTTCAATTTTTCGTTCAGTCATTTTAACAACCGCCTTTTTTAGTCTCTTATAAGTTCTGATTTGACAAAATATTATTCCTGACTTTTTACTTGCCAGATTTAACCGGGTTACGATTATACAAGCCTTAAAATAAAATTTAGGATCCCGCCAACCGTTACTGAGAACGGCAATATAAACGCAACCATTAAAAATGCGTTTCTTGTCCCTTGTTCCTTGACCATGACAAAGAAATTGGCCAGACACGGCACAAACAGTGTAATAACAACAAGGGAGACAAGCAACTGCTTTGGGTCCGCCGTCCCTGTGCCTGAAACATTTTCAAGTTCTCTGAAAATGCTTACCGCCCCGTAATCCCGCCTGAGAAAACCTAATATAAATCCCTGCGCCGTAGTCGCGGGCAATCCAAGAAATCCCTCCACAACCGGCCCGGCCGCTTTCTCCAAAAATTTCAGAACTCCAAGCTTGCTTATTATAAATAAAATCAGTGTGCCTAATACAAAAAGAGGAATAGCCTCTTTCATAAACCATTGTATTCTGTAAATAGTTTTGATTACAACATTATAAACCCCTGGAAAACGAAAGGGCGGTATCTCAATCATAAAATCAGGCGGCGCCCCTTTTAAAACCTTTGAAGCCAAATATCCGACCATTAACAACTGAGTCATAATTATCAAAGCATACACAACAAAATAAACTCCTGAAACGCTGCCCAACACACCTGCAATAACGCCCAATTGCGCTGAACACGGCACGCCCAAGGCAAGCAAAAGCACTGAAATCGCTCTCTCCTTTTTCGTGTCAAGTATTCGCGTTGTAAGCGTAGCCATTGTTGAACAGCCCAGCCCAAGCACCATCGGTAAAACCGCCTTGCCGTTAAGCCCCAGCTTTTTAAACGCCCTGTCAACCATGATCGCAAGGCGGGGCAGGTATCCACTGTCTTCCATTATGCCGAAGATCAGGAAAAAGAAACCTACAATTGGAAAAACAATTGCAATAGAGTATGTCACCCCGATTCTAATGAGGCCTGATTGATCATTTAAAAACAGTTCGTAAACAATATTTTCCCGTCCGATTGTCTTTTCCGCCAACCACCCTATATAATAATTTATTCCCTGAAAGTTTACATGCGTTATATCATACCGTATATCCGTAAATGGAATTGGAATATATATGTCGAAACCGCCTGATAACTCCAACGCGTCGCCAAAGATCTTTGACTCGATAAAATCCACGCAAAAGCCGGCCCCAAACCCGCCCACTATTTTATATGTAAGCCATAAAATAACCATTAACAGCGGAAGCGCGATTACAGGGTGCATTGTCAATCTACCCAATATATTGGATATTGAGTTTTTAGACAATCGCTCCTTTCTGTGCATTTCAATCGACATCCATATTGCCGCAGCCACTCCGCCCGCAATATTAATCGCCGTGATTGCCGTTTGCCCAAACCCCGCCGGCCGTGAAGATATTACCTGTATCAAATCAACAAACTTATAGCCCGTTGCAAAAGATATCGCCGGCATCATTAGAAAGAAAAACAACTTTCTTAAAAGCGGTCTTGTTTCAGTCACAGTAGGCTGAGTCTTTACAATCCCCTCAATTTCCTCGTCAATTGTCCTTGCCCGTTTTCTGTTAATCACATAATTTAGAGGCGCGTTAAACTTTGCAATCAGCCCTTCCCGTATATCTTTTATTTTGTTGTACGCCGTCTCTTGCAACTTATTGATGAATCGCGATTCTAAAGTGTCATCATCAGCTAGAATCATTATTGCCACGCCCCTGTTTTTTTGAATCCCGCTCTCCTCAAATGTTTTTTCTATCTCCCCAATCGCATTTTCAATCTCTTCGCCGTAATTAACACTTATCTTTGGGATTGACGCTGAATTTACAGAATTTATTAAAGCGCTTATCCCCTTTTTTTGCGTAGCAACTGTCTTGGTGACGGGCGTTCCAATCAGTTGTTTTAACGCCTCCGCGTCGATAGAAATACCCCTGTCCAGTGATTCGTCCCACATATTCAGGTCAAAAGCGACTTTTTGGCCCAATTCGGCAAGTTGAGTAGTGATAATAAGCGCCCGTTTTAGATTCTTAGAGTCCGCAACCTGTATCACAACCCTATCCGTATCCTCAAGTATAATGTCTCTGGTAACGCGTTCGTCTTCGGAAAGAGGGATCAAACTATTAACCCCCGGAGTGTCCACAACCTCGGTTTCACCGCCTAACCCCCGGCATACACCTCTGGAAACCTCCACCGTTGTGCCCGGATAGTTTGAGACAATCACATATTTGCCTGTAATCAGCCCAAATATAACGCTTTTGCCCACATTAGCGTTTCCAACCAAAGCGATTTGGGCCTTTCCGCGCTCCTCATTATTTGTTTCCGGGTTATTTGTAGTTGTCATTATCTAAAATTTACAAGAATTTATAAGCGGGTATAATCGGAAATATCTAGCTGCAATTGAGACTAAATATCAATAAGCGGCTAATATAACTGTTTTATTAATTAAAGTCAATCTATTTTGGCGCAGGCATAGCAGGGGCGACCGGCTGAAAATATATGAATTAGCGGCTTAATCGCATTTTGTATTTCAGCCCGTCCGGATATGTGAAAACGTGTGGAATTAGATATCAATAGCAGATACGATATGACTCGGGTTAGACGTATTTATGCGGATAAAAGATGGAACCTCTATTATCGGTTCTAAGTGGAATTTAACTGATGCTTGCGGCGGATTGTTTGAATCACTTCATCAAGCTGATGAAGAAAACGCGATCTGTCTCGCTTGTTTAGAGGCGGAGGCCCGCCCGTCATCTCTCCTGCGCCACGGAGTTCCGTAAAAAGATCCCTAATCGCAACGGCATGGCCAATATTGTCTTCCGTAAACGTCTTTCCATTTGTGCCGATCACATAAACGCCTTCTTTCAGGCATCGGCTCGCAAGCGGAATATCAGCCGTGACCACGATGTCGTTAGGTTCCGCATGCTCCACAATCCAATCATCGGCCGCGTCTAACCTGCTCGCCACAACTTCAAGCGCAATCCCGCGTTCATCCGGAACTCTCATCCAGGAGTTGGCCACCAATGTGACATCAAGGTTTAATCGGCTTGCAACACGGTATACCTCCTGTTTAACCGGGCACGCATCAGCATCAACATAAATGTGCAACAAAATAATATCCTTTCTTTCCGGGCCCTTAACCCGGCTTTAGTCCAATAGAGCATCTAACTATACAGTCAAACTCTAAAAACAGCCAATTAAAAAATTTACATTTAAACTTATCAAATACCGGCAAGGCTTTTTCTTGATTAATGATCATAGACAACAAAATATATAAAATGCAATAGCCCTGAAAGTAAATACCTGACTATTATATACGCCAATAAGCATATAAAAAATATAGCCAAATATTTTTTAACACGCCTCCAAAATCGCCACCTGGCCCATCTATTTTGCCTTGCTTGAGAATCAGCCCCAGCTGTTTGTAGCTTATCAAATAGCTTTATACTCTCATTTTCCGTTATTTCCGTGTTTTTCTTATAACTATCGCGCGATACATTACTGTCATCCCCCGTATCTTTTTCACTGGACTCAAAACTGCTTGCCATGCCGGATTCTTTAGCGTCTAATGAATATTGAGCCGGCATAGAAAGCCGGCTTCTTAGAGAAACAACGTCGTTTAACAAGTGATCAATAATCACTTTAACTCTCAACTGCGCCTTTACTCGCGCCAGTAGCAATTGAGGTTCAAACGGTTTAACCACATAATCATCCGCTCCCATATTCAAACCCTTTTCAATATCAGATTCGCCTGAACATGAAGTAAGCATGATTACCCTTATATATGAAGCAGGTTTTTTTGATTTTAATTTATGAACAAGCTCTAAACCATCCAGCCCATCCATTATCCTGTCAAGAATTATCAGATCCGGCAATACTGAAAACTTTTTAGCCAGGGCTTCTTCCGCGCTACTTGCAACCATCACTGAATAGCCGGCTTTGCGCAAATAATGGCCTACCAGTTTTTGAATAGCAATATCATCATCAACAACAAGAATATTAATCATTTCTTATAAAGTTAATTAATTTCAGGAAGATTACATGTTTATAGAGCCGGCGCATAAACTACATAAGTTGTTATAAAATAAGATGTTAATTCTAAAAATAAGAATAGTATTTTGTAAAATGGCGGATTGTTTTTACAAAAATAAGGATTTACCTGTGTCAAAGCGGAAAAACATTCACATTACATCTTCATTTTATAAATTTAAAAATTTTTAAATAACCACAAAGTTCTTGCTTTTCTTCGTGCCTTTGCGTCTTTGTGGCTAAAATTGCTTTTGATTCTATAAATTAAAGTTTATGCGGAAGATCTATAATTAATAGAGACAAGAAAAGTTAATTATCATTAAGCATATTCTATAAACTTTTTCTTTTAATTTCATCACGCTTGAAATCTTTTGGCTCATAAAATTGCCCTTGTTTATGTAACGCATCTCTGAATGAAGGAAGCACCTTTTTTTCAATAAAAATCAAAATAGAGCTTAACAGTATCGAAATGCCGAATATTGCAATATATAGTCTGTACCGCCTGGTCCATGGACGTTTTCGTCTGGAAAATGAGGCGGCGATTTGTCTACTGCCTATGTTTTTAACACTATCCGCCCATTCTTCCTTGTTGTTAATTTCATGGCCTGATAGTGCATTAATATCAAGGTTTAAGTCAAGTTCTCTTAGCGGATCGTCAATATTATTGCTTTTTTCATCATTATCATTTGAATCAATCCGCTTTTTGCTATCGTCCGGGCTTATTGTTCTGGCTTGACTTTGTTGAGCGAGTTGCTTTTCCAAATCATTAACTTCGCTTCTTAAATCATCTATTGTATCCTTTATCCTCAATTGCGTTTTTACCCTGGCTAATAAAATATTAGGCTTAAATGGTTTAACAATGTAATCATCCGCGCCCGCATTCAATCCCTCAAGCACATCTAAAGGTGTTGAGCATACAGTAAGCATAATTACCCTTCTATAGACAGATGGTTTCTTCGACTTTAACTTGCGAACAAGATCAAAACCATCCAGTTCCGCCATTATCCTGTCAACTATTATCAGATCCGGCATTACAGAAAATTTTTTAGACAAAGCCTCTTCCCCGCTGCCCGCAACCATCACTGAATAACCCGCTTTGCTTAAATAATGGCGCAACAATTGTTGCATAGAAATATCATCATCTACAACAAGAATGTTAATCATGTTTTACGGAATTAGAAATAGTAATTTAAGTAACCGGAAAGGATAAATTAATGCAGCTCCCATAAATTAACGTGTATGGTATTGATTATGTCTTTTTACGTTTTTGACGGGGATCTTTTAATGCGCGGCCAGATTTTGCCAATTTATCAAAAAAAATAACTTTAGCGCAATTATCTAACTCAAATGTTGTTTGTATTATTTTTATCTCTTTTCCCTATGTATGATGCGCGTTTAAATTAACCAATGGGTAAGGGAGGCATAAGTCTCCCTTTTTAAAGATCCAACTTGAAATTTCACGCGATAACATCGACAAGTGAATTGCCTAATCTCTCTATTTCATCATCAATCATTTGCAATGCCAAATCGCTTGCATTCTGGATTTGTCCAGAGAAATTGTCACCGGATACACTCCTGGCTTCCCCTATTCCATCACTGGTAGCATCTCTCAATTCCTTTAGTTTGTCTAGTTGTTTTTTCTCATCTTCGGATGA
This sequence comes from Candidatus Anammoxibacter sp., assembly GCA_021777105.1. Lineage (GTDB taxonomy): Bacteria > Planctomycetota > Brocadiia > Brocadiales > Anammoxibacteraceae > Anammoxibacter_B. The sequence goes on along the minus strand of JAIQZQ010000048.1, from coordinate 954 downwards.
AGCGCGAGCTGCGTTAATTGCGGAATCAGCTATTTGGGTCGCCATTATTTCCATTTTGATATCGCTATCATCGTCTTCATTATTAGTAAACTTCCTGATTTCTTCTTGTGATGTATTAGTTGTTAGTTGACTAACAAAATTAAACATTGATAAAAGATCAGCATTTAACAACTCGTAATTCTTAGACGACATACTGGAATTCAGTCTGCCGGTTAGAGTAACAAATTGCGTGCCCATCGCCAATTTAGAGTCTTGTATAATACTTGCCAAAGACTGAACATTTTTTGCCTGGGTCTCTTCCTCTTTAATTTTTGCCTCATCCGCTTCAGCTTTAGCCTTTTGATCCGCTTGAATATTTTTTTTAAGGGCTAATATGCCGCCATTACTACTTGAAACATTTGAAATTTCCATTATATTTCTCCCCTGCGTAAAATATTGAAAAAAATCCGTTAGGTTGTAAAATAAAATACCGATTATTTTCAGTAAATGTGTATGACGATACCTTACATTTTACCCCATATCTTATTATTCCGCTACAACTATAATAATTGAAGAGTAATGGGGTTTGACTTTTTTAGCAGGAGTAATCTTTCAAATTGCTCAAAATTGGTAACAGTTAAGCTGCCTATTGCATTCTAATTATTGCCGCTAAATGCGGTGAGGCAATCTGTTTTCCTGATCGTGATGTAGTGTAGGCGTGTCTCGCGCCGTGGCGTTTGAAGGCGTGTATTTACATTCCGAGCCATGATGTTAAGTTTTTGATTAAACCATCTAAATCCTGAAAGACTCTAACAATCGACCTCCCCTCTAAAAAGCTTAGGTTTATACACATCTTTTGATTTAAAAGCTCATACAATCAACGATCCTTCCCCTTTAGAAAAGGGGGTGGGGGGATTTGAATGTTTAAATTTTCATTTATTAGTTTTTTATCGGTATACTTTATTCGAATCTCCC
>JAIQZQ010000047.1 GCA_021777105.1 Candidatus Anammoxibacter sp. | reverse complement strand
TCAATTATAACATCAAAATTTTTAATGGTTACCAAGAATATTCAGCTAAACTTATGACTATGCATATTGTGTAAAGCCTTTGATATTCCAAAGTTACAAAATGATCCATAAAAAAGTATATGGCACATGTATATCATTTTTCATGTTTCGGACTAACCGGGAAATTAACATCAATTCCAAATTCCCTAACTATGTATATCATAATATGTTATAAAAGCTGGCCAAGTTGTAACCATGGCTGAGTTTGCTTGGTAACCATTAAATTAAATATATACCATTTATTCCCCCTCCCTTGATGGGAGGGGTTAGGGACGGGTGACAACCTACTTTGCAACCAACACAACATTACCCACATCCACGCCTTTTTTAGGGCTTAATTTCAGGCGTGTCCTTGAGGTTGAAAATCCTTTTGCCTTGATAATTAATGCGTGACGTTTAGCCTCAAGCCCTTCAAATTTGAACAAACCGGTTTCGTCGGTTGCAGTCTCGTCTTTAAATCCAAATCTTTTTATTACAACCTGCGCCCCGGCTACAGGATTACCGGCCTCGTCAATGACAACGCCAAATACCTCGCCCGGCGCTATATCCTGCCCAGGCCCCGGCGTTGGCCCGGGCTCAGAGCCGCCCGGCGGAACTCTTTTGTCTCCGCTGCCCACATTGACCGTTATCTCCTTAAAGTCGCGATCCGCGCCTTTTGCGTCAAACACAGTTACCTTTGTTGTTAAAATGCCCGGCGTGTCAAAATCAAAACCGGCCGGCGCGCTTATAAAAACAGAACCATTGCCGGTATGAGTATTCGGAAGGTTAGGGCTTGTTACGGCAACCGCATCGTTGCCGGACGTTGCCGTCCACACAAGCGTCCCCTCCCCGCTGTTCGTAACATCAACAAAAGCAACACGCGCGTCGCTTGTCAGAGCAACATCTTTTGCGCTTATAGAAACCGCTGGCTCGCCAAAATCGTTATCGTCTTGTGGTTGATCAGATGAGCCCGCGTCAAGAGGTTGGCCGTCGGCCCCGTCCAAAACACCGTCGCCATCACTGTCTTTATTTAACGGATCAGTCACAAAATCATTGTTTCCGCCATTTATCTCTTCACCGTCCTTTGCGCCGTCGCCATCCGTGTCCTCTTTTTGAGGATCGGTTCCAATGTTAAACTCCTCAATATTTAACAGCCCGTCTTTATCCTTATCATCCAGAGAGTCGTCTTTATTTATATTAAGCCCATTCGCCTTTTCCCAAACGTCGGGCATTTGGTCAAGGTCTTTGTCGGATTTTGAAGGGTCTATCAGCAGCATGTTTTGCGCCTCAATTGACGCAAACCCAACCGGCTCTTTGCCGTTTTCAAGAATGTTAATTGAAAGCATAATCAGCTCTGAGCTTAAATCGCCTTTATATTTCAGCTTCCATTCAATAACAGCTTCGTCTTTGCCCTCGTTTTCAGCCCCGTCGTCAGCGGTCAATGTCCCGTTGCCAACCGCAACTTCCTGATTGCCGGATATCTCAATTGAATCGTTTGCTGAAACCACGGTTAATTTGGAGCTAAGCCCGGAAACAGCAACTGCGCTTACATTTTTAATCCGGGCCAGATATGTAAACTCTTCAGGAGAAGCGGTAATAGTCACCTTTCCGGTTGAATCAGAAACAGGCAGTGAAGTTTGCGTAAAAACAGCCGGTAGAATATCTTCTTCCGAAGCTTGTGATTGCGCGTCATTTAAAGATTGCGCAAACTCATTAACTTTATTTATAGCGGAATCAATGCAAAAAGTGACGCTATCGCGTTCAGCAATATAGAGGCGATCATTAACATCCGCATATTTAATTGTTAGAACATTGACATAAAAATCCACAACTTTTTGCGTAAGATCAGCCAAAGCCGCCCTTAACTCCGACTCTTCGACCAACAAATCCATAGCGTTCAGCGCATTGCCCCGCGCCTGGGCAAAGAATATTGACACGCTATTGTTCCATGCATTCAGTTCGCCTACATAGCCGTTTTGATTATCCGCCGTAAGTTTAATTGCGCCGTTAACGTCATTGATTATAAGCCCCTCGGATATCTTTCGCAAAACTTCAGTTAAACCATCGCCGGAAACCGACTTGGCAATCAGATTTGATTGAGCTTTGCCTCCATTATCACTGGAAGATACACGCAAAGGACCAACGTCCCGGGCCAAAGTGGATGAAGCCGGCGGATTCTCGCCATAAGCTTTAAAAGCCCCCCTGTTTACAAACCTGTTCATATCCCAGAACACAGCCACAAACGGGTCAACCGTGCTGCCAACATTTGAAAGGTACCGTGTTATCTTAACCAACATTGCGGCAAATTCCGTAATTGCCCTGCCCGGCGGAATGATTGTGCCCACAAGGGTTATCAGGTTTTCGGCCTCACCCAAAGCGCCCGCCACAAGTTGCAAAGTCACCGCGCGGTTGATTACATCAGTCGCCTGGTCGCTCATCTCATTCATAATATCCACAACCTGATTGCGTTCCCTGGCGTACACGCTACTGTCAGCCTTGTCCCACGGCCCGGTTAACCGGTCAACCGAATGCCTTAACGCGTCGGACGTCTGTTTATGGAAAGAATCAAGATCAGGATCGTCCAGCAAAAGAGCAAGCGACACATCCTTAACAAAATCTTTTAGCATATTCAACAATATGCCCTTTACGCTCTGCGCCGCCCCGCGCGCAAGGCCACCCGCGCTAATCTCGTTGCCGGAGAAAGCGGCTTCCCGCGCAAAATTAAGAAGAGAGTTTAACACAGCCACCGTAATATCCGCCACCTTTGTAGCGTCGGCCCGCGCCATGCCCACAAACACAAGCTCTTCCCTCAAAACCGGCTTTAACGCGCTAACAGCGGTGTTCAGCCTGTCAAGGAATTCCGCGTTTTGATAAGGTTGCAAAAGAGAGTTCATTGTTGTTCCCACCGCTTCAGTTGGCAGGTCTTCAGGATCAAGACTAAACCCCGCAGCGTATGCGGGAGAAATACTTTGCGAAGTGGTATTGACTTGATCCATCTGGTTTTGAATTGAAGGCGGAGCTTTGCTCGCAAAGTCAACAAGCCCGCCAAACAGGTCGGAAAGCAGCGTAACAAAACCATCAAGCGATATTGTTAAAAGCTCTTTTGAGAATTCCGAGCCGACTTTAACGGTTCGTTCCGCCCAAATAGAGCGTTTAAGCCCCTCTAAAACCTCAGCAGTCTTTTCAACATCCCCATCCTTGATCCTGCCGACAAACGACCTCACATCATCTTCAATCTCCGCGTAGTTGTTTGGGCTAAGCAGACTCAGCGCCAAAGCCAAATCAAGCTTTGTCCCAACATTGTCAAATGGGCCGAGCGTTATCTCGTGCTCCGCAATCGGTTCACTTATGTCCGGCCTGACGTTTACCGCAATGCCGTCGATAAAATATAGAGTTCTGGTTCTCTCAGGATCCTCCGGATCAAAATCACGATCAGAGTCCACAATCAACTCTTCCGACTCCGCGTTAGTAGCCTCAATAATGTAATAAACAGGGTTTACCCTGCCGTTTGAGTCTGAATCAAAAGCAATAATATCCCTGAAAGAAAATCGGCCCAGCTCGTCCTGCTCAATCAAGTCCGTCTTGACAAGCTGCCTGCCTTGCGTTTCTACAAAAGCGTTATACTCATCAGTCGTCTCATCAGGCAATTTCTCTCTAATAAAACTATCCTGCTTGTATAAATTAATAGTAGCCTTTTGTATATCGTTATCTTCCAGATCAGGGTCGTCATTCTCGGCTGTCAGCACAATTTGTGATGACTTTAAAAGACCTTTTATTTCTCCATTTCCATTAACGCTTAACAGCGTGTCATTAACATCCAGAGGTATAGTCCATATAGCGCAAGCGTTCTGCAGAGCCTGCAAGCCCTGGTCATCGCAAGGGAATGGTTTTAGACCCGGGTCTGGGCAGCTTGAGTCAAAGAACGCAACCGAAGTTGAGTTAAAATCCCTGACCACTTCCAAATATCCGCCCCATCCGTCAACATTTACACCAATGCCCCATTGGTCGGTAAACGCGCCCTGAGCAACCGGAACAAACTTAACCTTCATGGTCTCATTCAAATTGCAACCACCCTGGCAAAACCAGCATGCCATTGGATCAAGATCGACTACGGAGCCTGAAATAGTCTGATTGCTAAGTATAAATTTGTTTAAACGCTCTTCCCATCTATATATCACATTGCCTGTAAGTGGATAATTAAATGTCAAAGTAGTATCGCTCAATTTCTCAAACGACGGCTGGCAAAAAGGAGTGTTATGAAAATCCATGCTTGCTATAATGGTTATGTTGCCTGTGTAATCAAATACAATTTGGTCAACACCTTCACCATCCTTGCCTATGGTTTTATCAACCATCTCAAGCTGGACAACCATCACGTCCTCATCCCCGGTAAAATGACCTGTTCCCGGGTCAAAGCAATGCCGGTCAAACTGCCCGAATGTGGCAATATACGAACCCGAAACATCAACCAAAACGTCAAAATCCTCAATAGGCCCATCAACGTCATTCTGCCAGAAATGGCTCGCTCTTGAATGTTGAATATTAGCAAACACAACAACGCACAAAACCGCAACTAAACACAAAACCAACCTCATGGAATATTTCACGATATAACCTCCTACCCTGCACGTGACAGGCAAATAAAAAGTAAAAAGGCGAAAGTAAAAGAAAAAAAGGACAGGGTTAAATATAAACAAGGAGAATTAGGAAAGCAAGAGCAAAAGCAAAAGCGCGGATAGCATGGTGCGCGGTGTGAGAGTGTAAAAGCAATTTAAGAGTGGATTTATGAGATAATAATAGATGCGCAGTAAAAGATACCTTAATATTTCTCTATGGTGTATAAACTTGACAAATTATGTTTTGGCTATCAGATACAGCCGGTTCTCAACGCGGATTACCACTTAACAAACACCATATCCTGAATATATTTTTTGAATTGAACTTTTGTTATCGTTTTAACATAATATCTGCCCCATGACCAAATTTTCAACCTCACGGTTCCACCGGTTACAGTGCATTCTTGAACAACAACCCAGTGATCATAAATAAGATGGTTGTTTGTGTTAGCGCTACAGCCGAGGAGTTCCGCAAAAATCCCGGTAATAGCCCAACAATTAGCGCCCAGACGATCGCTACATTGAGCTAACATATCATTGACGGAGCTAACTTCTGTAACAGTAGTTTGCGGCGCCTTACTAGCCATACGTCCTCTATTGTAGTTCGTTTTATCAGAAAATCTGTATACGTTAACACTCGTTGCGCCGATGATGTGTTTAATAATATAAGCTACGGTATTAGTCCTGAGCGCGAGGTTTCCTACCCTTGACCAATTTCTTAGCTCTCCAGCATGGCTGAATTCTATATTAAAATTAAATTTTTCACTGTAGTATCTAACCGAATCCTGCTTCCACAATAAGTAACCAAGCGCGCGTGAAAGACAATAGTCCACAAAATATGCGGAGTTGGCGCCTGGGGCCGCTGTGGGAGCTTTGGCCACCCACGTTCTACTCGTTGTATACACGTATTTATCAATCATCCTTTGAAACTTGCGTGAAAGATATCGTAAACTTATAGGAATTAGATACCCTAACGGCGTTTGAAAATAAACAGTCCTAGTCGGGGTTAAAACGTCTGAAAAAGTCGCCATGAATAATTGATCAACTTTTGCCCTCTTCCCTTGCGACAACAGCATATAAATAATAGAAGTTGTGCCGCATACACCGAACCTATCTTGATTCAACAGTCTTGGATGCGCTTTTAGGAGGTTATATCTAGCTAAAACATCTCTTTTTTGCGCAAATGTCTTGATTGCGCGCGCCTCCATTGCCACACAAACGGGACATCGATTTCGAATGGCGTCTCGTAAGGCATACACGTGATAGTACCGACATCGGGGCATGACAGGCTCCTAATTTAATTAACAACAAATGTATGGTAATTGAACTACAATAGCCGTATAACATAATTAAGATATCCGCAGTTGTCAATATTATTATTTAAATGTTTAAATAATTCACTATTATTACAAATCTCCTGATTTGTAATAACTAATGCAAAAAAATACAACTTCGTGTTCTAAACCCGTTACAAGACTTGTTCCTATAGTTAACCACAACCTAAACATCTACTAATAAAAAAAAACATACCTCCCCTCTAAAAAGCTAAGGTTTATACACATCTTTTATATCTACTCAGTGTAAGATTTGCTAAAAAGTTTAAAAGTTCTTTAGATTTCCCTCTTTGGTAAATGAATACTGAGCAGCTCGCCTGCTCTAGTGAGAATTATGCCCTGGGGGCCAAAGAGGGTTTAAGGGAGATTCGAATAAAGTATACCGATAAAAAACTAATAAATGAAAATTTAAACATTCAAATCCCCCCACCCCCTTTTCTAAAGGGGAAGGATCGTTGATTGTATGAGCTTTTAAATCAAAAGATGTGTATAAACCTAA
>JAIQZQ010000046.1 GCA_021777105.1 Candidatus Anammoxibacter sp. | reverse complement strand
AAACCTTCTAATTATAAACTACCTAAATACGTGCAAAACAAAAAGGCTCTTGCTTAATAATTACATTTAAATTTGTTCTTAACAATTATTTATAAAATATATAAATCCGAAACTTGCAGTTTCTTATTTCAATGACATTGGGGGAGACTGATAACTCCTCCAAAATGTTAATAACTTTATAAACCCTCTGGTATACTAATGTTACGATTTCCTGAATGTTCATAACTTTGTAGATAACTTGTTATTTCACCTCCTTTTAGGCTTTTGTTAATTTTTTGTTCCGTAATGTGCTTCATCGGGTGTTATATACCCCAATGATTGATGGTAACGCTCGTTGTTATAAAATGGAAAATAACTGTTTAATCCAGTCTTTACATCATTTACTGTTTCATATCCTTTTAAGTAAACCTCCTCATATTTGACTGTTCTCCAAAGACGTTCTATGAAAATATTATCAAACACTCGACCACGACCATCCATGCTTATTTTTATCTCCTTTGACTTTAGAACTTCCGTGAATTCTTTGCTTGTAAATTGAGAGCCCTGGTCTGAATTGAAAATATACGGGCATCCTTTGCCCAACGCTTCATTCAATGCCTCTATACAAAACCTCGTATCTAGTGAATTACTTACCTTCCACGATAACACATAACGGCTATACCAGTCTATTATGGCTGTTAAGTACATGAAACCGTGACGAAGCGGTATATACGTTATATCTATGCTCCAGACTTGATTAGGACGATCTACTTCCTGTCCCATTAGCAAATATGGGTATATTTTGTTTTCAGGGCTGCTTTTGCTTAAATTCTTTTGCGGATATATCGCTTGTATATTCATAAAACGCATTAATCGCTGCACGCGCTTGCGATTTACAATATACCCTAACACTGATAAATATATCACCATCTTGCGGCTACCGTAAAATGGCGTCTTCATATACTGCTTATCTATCAGCTCCATTAGTTCAACATTATAATCCGACATCTTTGTCGGTTCGTAATACAGCGCCCCTTTCGAAAGGGAAAGCAATTCGCATTGCCTCGTTATACTCAAACTTGGATGTCTTCTCTCTATCTGCCTCCTTTTTTCCTCTATTGATCGATTTATACCTTTTTTTTTAACCAGTCTACTTCGACTTTGAGTTGACCGATTTGTTTATATAATTCATCTGTTATTTTTTCACTGTTTTGTGTCTCTTGCGCCTTTTTGTCTGAAAACACTCCTGACATGCCTTCTAAAGCTATTTGTTTCCATTTTTGTATTTGAACTCGATGGACTTCGTATATTGATGATAACTCCGCCATCGTTTTATCGCCTTTTATCGCTTCAAGCGCTACTTTACTTTTAAAATTTGGACTATATTTCTTTCGCATTTTGCCTCCTTTTCGTAAATTTTCTTTTTTTCGAAATTATAGCAAAATGTAACTTAAGGGGCTGTCTAAATTATGGGGTCCATTATAGTTGTCTAAATTATCCTTAATTGTTTTTGGAAAGCTTCAGTGTGAGACCTTGATTTTTTCATTTACAAGACAGCCTCATATCCAGACGGTAATACATTCCATTTTTCTTCGTAAACATGCACTTTGTTTGTTGTGGAGCCGTCTGGGGCGAGAAACATTTTGCCGCTATTTGCCCATGATAAAACACCGCCTCTAAGATTAAACGATTTAATCCCCAGCTTCTCAAGCTTACGCACATACGTGCCGCTCCGGCATCCTATAGTGCAATATACAAGGGTGGGTGTGTTTCTATATTCAAACGCCCGGCGTTCAAACTCACTTGTACTAATCGCCCCGGGAATCATCGACACGCGTCTTTCCTCTTTTGTGCGGGCATCCACAATTACCCATTTTTCTGTAGCGGAACGAATTAGATACTCTTGAGGAGATAACCATGAGATGTTAGAGTATTGCTCAAAACATTCGCCGGCAAGCTTGTCAATGCGATTTGACGCTGAATTGCTTGTGTTTTTCTCTAAACAACCGGCGCAGCTTATTAATAGTAAAAGCGCGCATATTATCAGTTTAGATCGAAGAAGATAGTATATTTGTCCCATAGTATTATTTTTCATTTTTCTATTGTGGTTATCCTTACTTTTAAAATTAACAGTTTTTAGATTAAGTATTTTTCAAATTTAACGCCTTTGGCGGACTTTTTTGATTTAAAGCCCGAAGGGCTGACTTATTAAAGCCTAGGGCAACTCCCTAGGTATGCGATTTAACATATTTTAGCCCTGTATGGGCGAATTAAGAAATCGTATGTCGAAACCGCTAACTAAATGAACACTGAGCAGCTTGTCTGCTCTAGTGATAAATGAACACTTGGCTGCTTGGCTACCTTAGTGAGAATTATCCCCTGAGGGGAGAATTATGCCCGGGGGCAAATATTTTGGTCTCATAATTTTTGACAAAGGCTTCTTGGGCTGAAAATTTAAATCGCCCCTTTGGGGTTAGAGAATTAAGGTAAACAACACTCTGTCATTTTGACATAAACCATTGCAACCTTAGGACTTAAAATGGAAATTCCTTAATAATAAATTTAACGCCATTAATCGCAACCTCTTTTTCCTGATATATTATCGTAACCATCGCCTAACTTGCCTGATAATGTAACTTTCGCCCCTTTAAGATGCAAATAGTTAGTATGGTTTCCTTTTCCGCCTATATTCAAATCCATTCTTCTCAAGTATCCTCATAAGTTCGCGAACTTTCTTTGGTATGCGATAATAGTACTATAATAGACTACATGTCAAGTTTTTTTCCACTTCAGATCTATTCAGTTAGAGTTTTATAAAACTTTTTTACAGAACGAAAGCAGGAGCGGAAGCTGATTGCATTGTAGAGACGCCAAATGGAAAAACCGCAGCGCGCGGCTACCTGCAATGACGCCGGCTCTACCTGATGGATGAAGATTGAATATATAAAAAAGTGTTTTAACCAAGAAAATCTATATAGGCGATTAAAAACGGTTTAGCAATACTCATATCCGCGCTGATCCAAAATAGTTGTTTTTTATTTGAAAACACATAATGTGTTTGGCCCATTCCATGGCATTGGTAAATTTGCGCGCCGTTAATATTGATGTATTGACCATCAATAAATATAGCCTTATCTGAAGTGGATATCTTCTTTATCATCTTAACTCCTTCGGTTGATGCTGTATCAGGAGTTGCGTAGCTTGTTACATAAATAACGGCTTTTGCATTGTCCCCTTCATAAAAGCCTATTTTATTTTCTGATTGGGCAACATTTTGAAAATGTAGTTGATTCACAAATTTACGAGCCTTTGCCCCTGTTAAACTGCTTTTTAAGGACAATCCATAAATTTCAACCGGCAAGAGATTGCTTTTTGATGAACAACTTCCTAAAGTAAGCGCTAGCGCCAATATGATAAGGATTTGCTTAGTTTTTTGCGTCATATCCCCCCCTCTTCAATATATCGATAGGAATAATAGCATCAATACAATCTTCACCAAACCAGTCCGCGCATTGATGCCTACTTTTATTATTCATGTTTTCCAGCTAAAGTCCAGAGATAACGCCATTATTAACAAATGCCAAATTGGCCGGAGCACAAGATCGCTCCAGCGTTTATAACAGATATATAACGTCGCTAAAAAGTAAATTATTGACTAATAATGAGCTGTGTTATAGAATTATTAAACTTTTTTGTTCAAACCTTGTTTTACTCTTTTGATAGATAGCGTAACATCAATCAATAGAATATGTTACGCAAAAAAAGAACGGATTTTTTAAAAGGCGGAAAAAATAGCTAGGTTACAGGAAAGTTGTAACCGGCGATTAATTAAGGAGTTATGGAGACAAATTTTAAAATTGAAGCAAAAGAAAGGAGGATTTTTATGGTGAAAAAATGGGGTTACAGAATTTGCGGTTGCAAGTGGTTGTCTCTATTAGGGTTACAAACGCCGCCCTTAGAAACATAGACCTGATTTATAAGGGATTGAACTCCGGTTATGAGTTTTGAGGATAGAGGATAGAGGATAGAGCAAAAGCCTTAAAACCACGCTTTGCTTTATACTCATTACTCTATACTCGTTACTCGAAACTAATGCAGACCTGATTTATAAGGGAAAATTAAGCTAAAGACGTGACCCGTTGTCCGTTTAGCGTAATCCGTGAAAAGCAAAAACCGGGAAGCGTTAAAAGTATTTTTAAAAGGGAAATTTAGGGAAATTTAAAGAAAAGACGGTTGCAGTTTTGCGTTTTCGTTAAAAAGCAAAAGCAGGTATGCGTAAAAGCTACGGAGGGAGCAATCTTGTAGATTGCTTTGAAACGTTTTAAATTCACCGGCGTTTGGTTACTCGCTATACGTTACATGTGGAGCTGTCTACAAGACTGGTCCAGCGCGAATCTCCCAATTAAATTCTAAAAAATTCTAAAAAGGATTAAAGATGAATACCCATGCAGGCAAAAATCAAAAAAACAAAAGCAGATCGATTGCGAATGACTTTTCTCAAAACCGGTGTGGTAAAGAGCCTACTTTTCAGTTTGTAGACAATCGCCCGGAAGCTATTGCGCAAAGAAAACTGCAAGAGATGGCGAATAATAGTCCCAGAGCGAAACAGTTAAAAGCTTTCCAGGAAACGGCAAACAATATAAACGGCGATTTAAAAATTACACAGTTTAGAAAAAATAAAGCTGTGGAAAGTAGCGCCCAAAAACACTATGACGACGGATGGGGAGCTAAATATAACATTCAAACCGACGAAGCTTTAAAAGGGAGTGTGTCTGATGAGGTCAAAGGCAATGGGGATATAAATCTAGGAATTTTCGAGTTTGGAAATAGATGGATTTATAAGGGAGATCAATATAAAAAGGGTAAAAAATGCAACATACTATATAAAGATGCTGAAGAAGGGTGGGGGAAATATAAAAGCAAACTTACGTCGATATACCATTGTGGTCCAACAGGCGAAGCTAAAATTAAAAAGGTTTGAACATTAACATTTGATGCATTTAGTATATTGTTCCTGATAGCCACCCCGGTTTCGTCTTTGCTATGGCAACAAGGCCCTATTAATTCGGGTGAAGACCATATATACAATTGATCTCCATCCGGCCATTTACTAGTTCCATAAACATATCCGAAGGTTGCACAATTGTTCCGCACCTTAATTTTAATCGCAACCTATTTTTGCTGATATATAGTCAAACAAATCAGGTTTTCAAAAATTTATATTCACGTATGTTCTATTGAAATGCCGGCAAATAAAACCCTAAAGGGTAAATTCCGTCAAACTCGGCTTTTCGGAATTTAGGCTTTAGCCTTTTATTCATTTGAAAACCTCGAAAACCTGATTCTCTTGGGTATATACTATCGCATCAACTTCAATATTCCAGTAAAAATATCATATTACAGCTAAAATCCATCGATATTTAGATTGACAATGGATAAATTTCGATATATTATCGAGAAATGATACCACGAAAAGTAAATTTGCCTAAAAATAAGAACTTTTTCCTGTTTGGTCCAAGGCAAACCGGTAAGAGCTCGTTACTAAAATCAACGTTTTCAACTGAAAAAGCAATATTTTACGACTTTTTACATTCAGACGTTTACCGGCGGTTTACATCTAATCCGGAACTACTTAGAAAAGAGGTGGAAACCGCATTTTCTCTGAGGAAAATATCTCACGTCATAATTGATGAAGTTCAAAAGATCCCAGAAATACTGGATGAAGTTCACTCTCTTATTGAATCATATAGCTCGATAAATTTTATTTTAAGCGGATCAAGCTCGCGAAAAATTAAAAGAACCAACGCCAATATGTTAGCCGGCAGGGCATGGACTTTAGAGCTTTATCCATTTACACATGACGAGATTCCAACAAACTCATTTGACCTTGACAAAATACTCTTGTTTGGAGCCCTCCCTTTAGCGCATCTGGCAAATGATGATTATGAAAGAAAAGAGATACTTCGTTCTTATGTGGACACATACATAAAAGAAGAGATAGAGCTTGAAGCAAACATTAGAAACTTAGGCGGATTTTTACGCTTTCTCCCGCTTGCCGCGGCGCAAAACGGTGAAATTGTTAATTTTTCCAACATTGGCCGCGATACAGGCATAGGTTATAAAATAGTAAAAGAGTATTATAAAATCCTTGAGGACACGCTTATTGGTTTTTTTCTTTTTCCATACGCAAGCTCTATTCGTAAAAAGATGATAAGGCATCCAAAATTCTATTTTTTTGATATGGGCGTGGTAACAGCGCTAACTAAAAAACTAAACGTTGAGTTGCTGGAAAATACATTTGAGTATGGAAACGCGTTTGAACACTTTATAATTTGCGAATTGATACGGTTAAATAGTTATAAACGTCTGGATCTAAATTTTTCATTTTACAGGACGGAAGCAGGGGCGGAAGTCGATTGCATTATAGAGACGCCAAATGGAAAAACAGTTGCGCTGGAGATTAAATCAACCTCAGTTCCCTGTTCTAAACATTGTTCCGGGCTGTACTCATTCGGCAAAAAACAACCTAAAGCTGAATTAATACTTGCGTGCAAAACATTAAATCCCATAAGGATTAAAAATGTATTAGCCATGCCCTGGCTGGAAGCGCTGGCATATATTGGCTCGATAAATTAACAACCGGCAACCGGCAATGACGCCGGCTCTACCTGATGGATATCGATTGAATATATAAAAGTGTTTTAATCAAGAAAATCTATATAAGCGGTTAAAAACGGTTTGGCAATGCTCATATCCGCGCTGATCCAAAAGAGTTGATTTTTATTTGAAAACACATAATGTGTCTGGCCCATTCCATGGCACTGGAAGATTTGAGAGCCGTTAATATTGATGTATTGACCATCAATAAATAGCGCCTTACCCGGCTCAGATATCTTCTTTACCATCTTAATCCCTTCGGTTGATGCGGTATCAGGAGTTGCATAGCTTGTTACATAAATAACGGCTTTTACATTGTCCCCTTCATAAAAGCCTATTTTATTTTCTGATTGGGCAACATTTTGAAAATGTAGTTGATTCACAAATTTACGCGCCTTTGCCCCTGTTAAACTGCTTTTTAAGGATAAACCATAAATTTCAACCGGCAAAAGATTGCTTTTTGGTGAACAGCCCCCTAAAGTAAGCATTATAGATAGTATGATAAGGATTTGTTTAACTTTTTGCATTATATTAATCCTCTTAAATATATTGATTTAAATAATAGCAACAATACAATTATTACAATACCACCCCGCGTATAAATGCTAAGAAATTATGTTTTCATCTAAGGCAAATCACATATTACAAATCTATAATTCTATATAAGATCTTCACTTTAAGCGCTCTTTCAAATTAAAAGTTGAGGTTGAAAGTGGCTGAGAATCCTTGGTAATTATTCTTTTTTTTTACGGTAATAGATCCGTCTATCAACCTTTAAAAGTCCGGCAGCCTTGGATTTGTTGTTTTTGCATTTTTCTAATGCAAGGCTCAATGTTTTATTAATAACATTTTCCAAAGTGAATTCTTCAGGCTTAATTGATATATTTATGTTTTTATTGTCTACTAGTTCATCGGAAGTTTGATGAATTTGGCTTTTTATATGCAAATGAGATAGATTTATCAATTCATTGTCAGCTAAAATGGTTGCCCTTTCTATACAGTTCTTAAGCTCGCGCACATTTCCCGGCCAGTTATAATCCATAAGCGCTTCCATTGCTTTTTGAGCTATGCCGGGAAGTGATTTGCCTACTTCTTCACGCAGTTTTTTAAGAAAATGATTTGCAAGAAATGGTATATCTTCTGTACGATAACGCAAAGGTGGAAGCGCTATTGGAAAAGAATTTATGCGATGAAAAAGGTCTTCACGAAACATCCCGTCTTTTACAAGTTTGCCAAGGTCCCTATGCGTTGCGGTAATTATTCTGAAATCAGCGTTAATTAATTTATTTGAACCAATTTTCTCATAGACGCGTTCCTGAATAATCCTCAATATTTTTGGTTGAAGATCAAGCGGCATATCCCCTATTTCGTCAAGAAGAATTGTTCCTCCCTGGGCCAATTCAAATTTTCCTGTGTGTTCTTTATCAGCTCCTGTAAAAGCTCCTTTTACATGTCCGAATAGTTCGCTTTCTAAAAGCCCTGATGGTATACCGGCGCAGTTTATTGCAATAAAATTGTTTTCCATCTTTACGCTTTCAAAATGTATTGCTCGCGCCATTAGCTCCTTCCCAGTGCCGCTTTCACCTGATATGCAAACCGTTGTTTTTACGCTTTTAGAAACCTTTTCCGCTAACTTAAGAGCTTTCATCATTGTTGGAGATCTTGTAATAATATTCTGGAAACTAAACAGATTAAGGAGTTGATCTTTAAGCTTTTTGTTTGATTCACAGATTTCATGAAACATTAAAGCGTGATTAATTTTTACAAGAAGCTCTTCTAGGTTATAAGGCTTCAGCACATAATCGTCAGCCCCATTTTTTATAGACTCAACACCTTTATCAATGGTTCCATAACCTGTCAACATTATAAAAGGGATATCAGGGTATTTTGATTTGACATTTTTTAGAAGCTCCAGCCCATCCATTTGAGGCATTTCTTGATCTGAAATTATTAAACTGATTGTGTTTGTTTCAAGCGCTTTAAGAGCCTCATGTCCGTTAGTTGCGGTGAAAGGATTAAAACCCCATTGGCGAAGCTGGTTCTTTAGTAGAAAGAGCACACTATTTACATCATCAACGGCGAGTATATTTATTGTGGGTTTTTGTTTATTCATTAAACAGAAATCATTTTATTATGATATTGGGGATTAACAAGCATCGCAGATCTTACTCTATTTCTTTTTCAAGTTTTTTCTTTATTTCAGAAAACTCTGTTTTAAAATCAAATAATTGGTCTAATATTCTTTCTATGTTACCATTTGCAATACTTTTTTCAAACTCATTATAAAGTTTTAAGAAATGGTCGTTGTTAATGCCCCCAAGCATACCCTTAATACTATGAGCTCCTGTTTTTAGATCATTTATGTTATTATTTTTTATCGCCTCTTCCATTTTTATGATTGCCATGGAAATATCCTGAATAACTAAATTAAAATAAGTCTTGCGCATATCCGGTTTGGAACTTAGCAAAGGTATGGCATCAAAGTTTATAATAGAATCATTTGGCATATTTCGGCAAAAGGTCATACTCTGTTTTCTACTCATAAATATTTGATAAATGTAAGATGGTGTAACAATTTAGTTGTTTGAAAAATATGGCGACGAATATTCATCGCAAAGGCGTTAATAGTTGCGCAATGTCTTTTGATACTGGATGCTTGATACTAGATTGTTGGTTTCATGTCTTTGACATGAAGCATATTTAAAAGTATACCGATATCCAGTATCTAGAAACCAGCATCCAGTATCCATGCCATAAGGTATTTATTGGTGTATTCTTATTTTTTAGACTTTAAAATTTTCAAAACTCTAAACTGATACAAGATGGTTAATTAATCTAAACTATGACATTAATGATTTTTTACAGTTTCATATACATATTCTACACCAAGGTGTTTTGAGATCTTTTCAAATATCACTTCTTCCTGCAATGGTTTGCGCGCAAAGTCATCACAACCCATGTTAAGTATCTTTTCCTTATCTTCTTCAAAAGCGCTTGCTGTAAGGGCTATAATTATTATATTTTCCTCTTCAGTTGCGCTTTTGATTTTGTTTGTTGCTTCTTGTCCATCCATTACAGGCATACGCATGTCCATCCAAATTAAGTCCGGACGCCATTCTGCGCAAATTTCTATAGCTTTTTGCCCGTTTTCTGCTTCTTTAACTTTAAAACCGATAGAATTGAGCAGTTCAACAAGGAGGTATCTGCTTGATTTTTGATCTTCCACAACCAATATCTTGGGAACATTTTGATTGTTCGACAGGCCAACTACACGTCTGATTATTGAACCGTTTGTTTTACTTTTTATGCGCCCGGTCTTTTCAATTTTAATTTTAACGATAAAAGAGCTTCCCACACCTGGTTGACTAATTACTTTAATGTCGCCGCCTAACATTTGCGCATATTGACGGCTAATTGATAGGCCAAGGCCGGTGCTTTCGCTAATCGCCTTTCCATTTGATGCTTGTGAAAAAGACTGAAACACTTCAACAATTTCATCCTTACTGATGCCAATGCCGCTATCTTGGACTTCTGCTATTAAATAATGGTTACCACCCTCAATCCCGGTTGTGCTAACTTGTAAAGTAAGCGATCCGGTATGAGTAAACTTTACGGCATTGCCAAACAAGTTTATTAATATTTGGCGAAATTTATTTTCATCTGATCTAATATACCGTGGAACATCAATTGTTTTTTTGACTTTAAATTCTAGTTTTTTAGCATCAGTTCTTACTCTAAACATTAACTCTAAATCTTTTAGCAAAACATCTAAATCAAACTGTTTAGTTGATAGTGTAGATTTGCCGGCTTCGATCTTTGATATTTCAAGGACATCATTAATTAGTTCAAGTAAATGCTCGCCGTTATGATTAATAATAGATAGGTATTTTTGGTTTTTAGTTAAAAGTGAATGGTCGCGTTGCATTAATTGTGAATAACCAAGTATTGAGTTCAAAGGGGTGCGAAGTTCGTGGCTCATGTTAGCAAGAAATTTGCTTTTTGCGTGGTTCGCTTTTTCTGCTTCTTCTTTTGCCTGGGCAAGTTCATATTCAAATTTTTTAATTTTTGAAATGTCGGTAATGGTTGCAATATTAAACACATGTCCGGATGGAAACATTTTAATGCATACGCTTACTTTGCCCCAAACAGTTTTGCCGTCTTTGCGTAAATAACGTTTTTCAATATCTTTCATTTTTAGAAAAGAACTATTTTCAGTTTCTCTGTCTATATTGTCTGGATATATTTTGTTTAAATCGTCCAAAAGCTCTTTGGACTTTTTCTTATCATCCGGGTGGGTAATGTCAAGCACAGTCATGTTTCTCAACTCGTCAATTGTATAACCTATAAAATCGAGAAATTGCTGGTTTGCCTCTTTAAAATATTTTCCATGCACCACAATACCGACTCCGGCATTGGCAAACAAAACTCTGTATTTAGATTCGCTTTCAGAAAGATATGATTCCGCCTTGACACGGTCTGCTATTTCAGATTCCAGTTTTTTTGTGCGATCTGCTACTAATGCCTCAAGACGCGCCTGGTATTTCTCTAGCTCATTTTCAACTTTTTTAAACTCCGTAATATCTTGAATTTGGTATAATAAATGGGGCTCACCCATGATATCAATAAATTTCGCTGAAAGAAGGCATATAAGCAGTAAATTATTTTTTGTCCTTAATGAAACTTTTAGCTCGTTGATTTCACCGTTTTTTCGCAACCAGTCAATCATTTTTACTAAATCGTTTCTATTTTGGAATATATACAAATCAAAAATAGGCCGGTTAATTACTTCTTCATGATTGTAATCAAACAGACGTAAAAAACTATTATTAATATTTATGATATTAGCGTTATCCATTGTTGTGATAACAGAAGGGATAATACCGGCGTGAAACACTTGTGAAAATGTTTTGTCCGAAAGCCTTATGGCTAATTCTTTATGCTTTTGTTCTGTAATATCTCTGAACGTGCCTTCTATGGCAACAGGCTTATCTTTATCACTATAGATCAGGTGAAAATTACAGTCTACAATGATTATTCGATCTCCGTTTTGTTTAAAATATGACACATACCTTTTAACGGAGCCACGTTCCATCACTGCGTTTATTAACTTTGTTCCCTCATTAGCCACTACATAGACAGCTTCGGCAATATTCTCGCCATGTAATTGAAATTGGTGAGAGTAATTCAACATATTAGCCGCCGCTTGGTTAGCGGAAATAATAACGCCATTTAAGTCTGTCTTAAAATAACCATCATCCATTGTTTCAAATATGCGTTTATACTTTGCTTCACATTCAAGTAGAGAATTTTCAGTTTTTTTCAACTTGGCAATGTCTGACAGCAATAAGATATAAACTTTTCCGTGCGCCTTGTTAATGAGGCTGGATATCACAACTTTACTCCAAAAAGTAGAACCTCCATTCTTGATGTTCAAAACCTCCCCACGCCATATGTTCTTCTCTTCCATTGCCTTATCAATATTAAATGGAGCCACGGCAGGATCACTCATAGTCGGAGCATTTATAATTGATAAATGCTTACCAATAATTTCATTAATATTATAGCAAAACATATCTAATAAATTTTGATTGGCATAAAGGATTATATGATCCTTTGCATTAACAAGGCATATCATTTCTGCAACGTTATTAATAATTTCATTATAGAGCTGCAATTCATTATCAATATCTCCTTGTTTTGCTTGTTGGAACAGATTCGCTTTGTCTATAGATTGTGAAGCGTTAAGCGCTTTGCTCAAAATTGATGTTGATTGTTTGTCTGTTTTATCGTCAGGCATAATTTGGTGTCGTATTAGAATATTAAATAATTTTGTGGTATTTTTAATTTAGTAGAAGCAAATAAAATACCAATTATGTTAACTAATAACATTAGAACAAAACTCATTATCGTATGCTTTGGCTTAGGGCAGTGCATAAGATTTCCAAGAATAGAAATTACGACCAATTCTCAAGTAGCGCTCCATTTAATATCAACTAAAAAAGATTTTGATTCTTGATTCTCAGATAGCCTGATTAATTAATTAATTAATATTGTGTTCATAAGAACTTTATTAAAATTTAAATACTCCACTCTTATTTGAGAAAAATGTGCTTTATATGCACAAATCGAACTATATATGCACAGTTTGATTGCAACGTATCTATTTATAAGTAGTTGTTCAAGCTTTTCTATTTAATAGTGTGCCAAATGTGTACAATTTTAAAAATATTAAGAAGCTTTTAATTATTTTAAATCCATATTTTGTTTTTTACGATCATCAACAGCGCAGTTTTGCCGCTACTTTTCAATTAAAATTTATAATAGCTGATAGTTATTTATACTAACCACAATATAGTAAATCTATGCAGGGCTCATGCTTATTAACTTTGCAGGATTCGTTTTTTTGGAATAGTATTTGCTATTGGATATTGAAAATTCAACTAATATTCAATTTACAGCAAGTGATATATAAAACCGTTAGTTTTTAGGAGACATTCGCAATCGGCTCTAATTTGAAGTTCCCTATACATTATAAATATGATCAAAGAGCTAAAAAAAGATAGGTTTCCGAAACTTGACAGCTTAATAAAGAAGTTTACTAATAGGATTGCAACGGATTGGCCTAAAATTATAGGTCAGGGCGCAAGCATTATATTTAAAAATTATTATTCACAGTTGTTTCAAGATATTAAACGTCAAATTGATAATAAAATTGATCTGTTAGAGTACAAAGTTAGCGGGGAGCACGAAGGCGGCTTTTTTGTTATGTTCAACAGAAGAGATGCTGTTATTATCAGTGGTTCAATATTAATGGAAGAAGAGGATGAGATAAAAAAAAGTATAGTCGCTTATGATTTAAATCAAGATTATTTAGATGCTTTTAGAGAGTTTGGCAATCAAACGTCTTCAAGTTTTGAAGTTGTTTATAGAAACAGTTTTCCAAATAACGAAGATAATCATATTAGGTTTAAACAATCTCATCATTTGCCTGTTGCGCCTGACCAGATAACAAAGAAATTGCCGCTTGAAAATGATGATGAGTTGTTTATTGTAAATAAACAATGCTCAATATGGAATTTTGACAAAGGGGAAATTAATCTACTTTTCCAAATAGAATTAGTAGAAAGTTTTTATAATGAGCAGGTCATTGTCTCGAAAGTAAAGACTTTTGCAAATATTATTGTTATTACTAATTGCCAATTGGAAATATATTTTATAAAAAAAGCGTTACGACATTCAGGTTACAATGTTTTTGCATATAAGGATTGGAAGCTTGCTGTTTTGAAATTAGAGTATGAGAAGTTTATTGACCTTGTTATTATCGATAGCAACATAGGTGAATATGACGGTGTCGGACTTGATTTGTGCGCAAAAATTAAGCGAAACATTCTACTTGAACATATTCCGATTATTATGATGGCAGGCAACCCTACAAAAAATAAAGTGCTTGAATCGCTTCGGGCCGGCGCAATTGATTTTATAGTTAAACCTCTTAGCAATGATCGGCTTTTAAATAAACTGGCAAAACATGTAAGAAAAAACAATAAATTGTGGTAGTTGTTTGCTATACCATACTTACAGTCCTGAATATTTTAATAAATTGATATATCTGCCGGCGATTTAACTAAAATCAAAGTTAAATGTAATAATTTCATAAAAATTAAAATTATAAGAGTTTATATTAAATTAAGAAACAAAAAGGAAACATATGGCTAACATTTTAGTTATAGCTGACAATGAATGCACTCGTGATTCATTTGTTTTATCTCTTAAAGCTAGTAATATTGTCGAGACAGCTTCTACTGCATGTGAAGGTGTTGATAAAGCAAAAAACAGTAAACCTGATATTATTTTTTTAGATTTACTAACGCCTTATACTAGCGGAATTGAAGTTTTGCCGACTTTACTTAAGATTTGTCCTGGAGTTAAAGTGTATATTGTAACATCTTTTATTGAAGAATATATGAGAGAACTAAAAATAGCAAAGAATAAAGGTCTCGAATTTGAAATATGCAAAAAATCTCTAACTAATAAACAAATTCAACTTATAGTTGAAAGCGCCAGTGTTGCTGTATAACTAAAGTGGAGAGTGTAAGAGGTAAAACATTGAATAGTGAATAATGATCCCCGGCAATACAATTTCGATTTTGGACAGGCTGTCCGAGAATGTAAAATCGTGAAATTTATTTGTTGATATTAAAGGGCTTATGACTTGAAAATTGGTTGGAATTGCTATTCTCGGACAGCCTGTGGACTGTTGACCCCACCATTACAGAGGCGCAACATGCAAAAGTGTAGATGTTTTACCATCATTGAACTACTCGTCGCTATCGCCATCATCGCGATTCTTGCAGCTATGCTATGGCCTGTGCTGAGCAAGGCAAAAGAACGCGCAAAGTACGCCCGCTGGCTCGTGTACAGCAACCATTTACGCGCCGACTCTGCGTTATACACATACTACACCTTCGATTACCGCGGCGGAGACCAGAGCGTCGCCGGTAATCTGGCGTATGGCGCTGACTGGGCCGATTTTAAACCAAAGCATGTCGACGGCGCCTACACCGGCAACCAGCCGGATGACTCCGGGCGTTGGCGCAAAAAATCGTTTCGCGTTGTCAACGCCGGGACCTACGTTCGCGCCGCGCAACACGTCATACCACAAGAAAGCGGTTCCTGGACGATTGCATGCTGGTTCAAGGCAGAGGGCGTCGGCAGCGGAGCTGGAACCATTGTATATGCGCGCCCGGACACCGACCATGCGCGTGGCATGTCGCTTCGCGCGAATCATTTTGGCAATATGCAATACACCTTGCTTAACGGCAAACTTGGCGGCGTAAACGGAGCTCACTGGGAACTCATTTCCGGCGGAGCCTTTGAGATCGGCGCCTGGAAATGCCTGGTCGGCACATTCGCCGGCAATGGTCAGGAGAAAACCGACAACAACGGCGTCTATTATGACGGCACACTGACATTCTATGTCGATGGAGAACAAGTGGCGCAATCAGTCGGCACCAAACACCACGTCAACACTGATGGCCGTATTGCCCTTGGTCAATTCTACGGCAACGGCAGCAGTCACCGCTGCCAAGGCGTCATCGACGAAGTCGCTCTGCTAGGTCGCGCCATGACCGCGCACGAAGCGCTGGACTTCTTCAAGATGGGACATCCGTAGCGCAAAGGTCTTGTCAGAAATTGACTCCAAAAATGATTGCGGATATTTTTTGAAATTATACACACAATATGATATTTTAAGGAGAGCCGATTATGGGAACTGCTAATTTGACAAGGTTAATAACAGAAACAGCTATTATTACATTAAAAAAACCTAACATTAATTATGAAATTATTAATCCCTTCAATATCAGTATTGATAAAACCCATTCTACCGAAATAAAAGAGGCTATCAACCTCTTATTAATAAACGCAAATCAAGCCATGCCTGATGGCGGAAAGGTTGAAATAAACATTAAATATAATGATATTGAAAAAACAAATGTAAATGAATTTTACAGCCTTGAAAAGGGAAATTACATAATTATATCTATTAGCGATAATGGTATTGGCATATCTGAAGAACACTTAGACAAAGTATTTGACCCGTTCTTTACAACAAAGCAAGATTGTGTTGGCCTTGGTCTTGTAATCGCAAAATTTATCATCCAAAAACATAGCGGTTATATAGATATTGAGTCTAAAATGAATAAAGGAACAACTGCGCATGTCTATATTCCTGGTTCTCAAGCAGGTTTAGTTTTTTAATCTGAACTTATGTATCAGTTTAGTTTTTTGGAAATTTTCATGTCAAAAAAAAAACAACTTAATGTCTTGATCACATTGATATAGCCACTGGCTAGATGCTGGATACTTGATACTGGATAAAAGAGCAAAGCGAATATATGAGGCATAGCCTCATGCCGCATCCGGCGCAAAAAGCTTGCTCAGACACGAAAGCCGATCAGGCTGGATTTTACATAACCGACTAAAATCCAGTATCTGGAATCCAGTATCAAAAGACAACTTTCAGCTATATGCCCATTTATATTGATAAATACACATCATTTTTTTCAATCAACTAAATTGTTACGTACTTATTAATTTATATAGTGAACAAAATCTATAACAACTGGAATATTTCAAAAATGTAAACGGAACAATTAATAAACATTTGCGTTTTATCAATTGTAAGATTGGAGGTGATATACAAAAATAATTTTGAAATAATAATTACAATAGTTAGCTAAATCTTAAGGAGAAGGAGAACGTATGAAAAATATAATATTGAAAAGCGCATTGGCGGCATTGACGGTATTTACTTTTGCGCAGGCAAATCCAACCATATCGGATGCAAAGGAAAAGAGCAAGCAGGAAAGCAGCTATATGCCTGTAATGGTTACAGATTCATTTGAGTCCGTTAGAGAACGAGATATTGCAGAAAAGCCTGAAGTGATGCGCAAACACATTAAGCTGCTTAGAGAACGGTACGATTTATCAGGAAAAACCGACCCGAAGGCTAAAATGTCCGGCGGCAAAGCTTTGCCGGTCGGACCAACAGCAAAATTAAAAAACGGAGCGACTTGGGAGAGTTTAGCCGCCATGCCGTCGGAAGAGATTAAGCAAAAAGGAGCATTTCCATACCTTCCACTGCCACATGTGAAGCATAATACCGGCGGAATGGTTGTGGCGCCGATGCAATTAAAAACTCATCCTGAACTCGTCCGTTTTGACATAGATTTTGATCTGCCTGAAGCTTATCTACCTGAATTCCCGCCTCCGCTCTATCTTATATCACGACCGGATCTGGGGGATGTTTCAGGCGGTGAAGAGATTACTATTAATAACTACTATGAAAAGATGAACGGCATACTCACACCGTTCCAGTTGGAAGGTTTACGTATTCTTGTTACTCCGGTTGCGCAGCAACAATTCAACGTGACATCAGATCGAAAGACGGACATAGCGCAGGAAGCGGTCTCATGCTTTAGTTGCCATTCCAACGGCCATACAAGCGGCGTATTCCACCTTAATCCTGACAACCGTCCCCAGGAGACACGTTTCCGTATTGATACGGTTAGTTTACGGGGCGTAAATGTTCAGAGCTTTTTAGGCTCCAAACGATCGTTGAGATCACTGGAAGATTTCAGCGAAGTTGAAGCAAAAACCGCTTATTTTGATGGAGATCCTGTTATTGCTCTAAAAAAGGGAGCTCGACGTTTCACACGCGAGGAAATTGCGGCTATGGCCGCAATGCAGAACATGATTGCTTTTCCGCCGGCGCCGAAACTTAATATCCTAGGCCGACTGGACGCGGATAAAGCCACGGAATCAGAGCTGCGCGGTGAAAAGATTTTTACGATGAACTGCGCGTCATGCCATCCGGCGCCTTACTATATAGACAACCTGCCGCATGATCTCCAGGTTGAGCGCTTCTACAAAGGACGGGCCGAGGGCATGATAAAGACATTCTCTTTACGAGGAATTAAGGATTCACCTCCTTACTTGCACGATGGGCGTTGTTTGACTTTAGAGGATACGGTTGAATTCTTTAATCTTATTTTAGGCATTAATCTGACGGCGCAGCAGAAAGTAGACCTCACGGCATTCCTGCGGGCATTATAGACAAAAAAAGCGCCTTTGAGAACTTTTAAGTTAATCACAGGGAGGCCCTGTTTATCGGGCCTCCCCTCCCGCATAAATCCATGCCGCCACCTAATAAACAGAGTTTCTTATTCTACAGATTTGCGCTTTTTATCTAATGGCCACTGCCCAATACTCCATTGCCCGGCATCATCTTTCCGCCGCATGCTTTTCTAAAAAATCAAGGATATTGTCAAATTGAAACGCATGGAGCCAAGCTTCAACCTTATTAATAAATGGTTGATATTGAAGACCCATTGCTTTTATATCGGCAAGACACTCTTTCAGCTCTGTGACACTTCCCATCTCTGACGCATGGATAAGCCTTTTTACATCATCCGGCGGGGGCAAAATCAACACTGTTGAAGGAGCCACTTTTGATGGAGTTTCCACTTTGATTTCCTTAATCGTATAGGGAATGTGTTTCATTAACTCTTGGACCAAATCTGCGCGGCTAACGGGTTTTCGTAAATATCCTTTGCATAGTTTTGTCAGAAGCTTCTCGTCTTGCTTAAGGGCTGACGCGGTGATAGCTATGATTGGGATGCGCTTTAACTTCTCATCTTTCTGTAGAATTTCAATGGTTTGATAACCATCCATTTCCGGCATCTTCATGTCTAGTGTAATCACGTCCGGGCAGTGTTTGCCGGCCTGTTTTATAGCTTCTTTGCCGTTTTCAGCAAAAAATATCTCAAAGTTCCACCATTCCAGATAGAGAGCCAACATCTCTCGATTAAAATCAATATCATCCACAATAAGGATTGATACAGGTTCAAATTGTATGCTGTCCAAATTTATTGATTTTGTCTCTATCTGCTCTGCGGATTTTAATGCCGCAATTTCAACATCTTTCAATTCAATACGAAAAGTAGAGCCTTTGCCCGATTCGGAGGAGATAGATATAGCGCCGCTCATCATCTCTATGAGACGCCGGGAGATGGCAAGGCCCAGGCCGGAGCCGCCATATTTAGAATCTTTTTGCCCTTTGGCCTGTTCAAAGGCGTCAAAAATTTTGTTTTGCTGATCACAGGCAATCCCAATGCCGGTATCAATAACTTCTATTGTTAAATCGACTCTACTTCCGTTAGCAGGTTCAGACGGACGCAATAATGCCTTAAGACCAATATATCCGTTCTCTGTAAACTTGATTGAATTGTCGATAAGATTTACTAATATCTGACGTAACCGGTTTTTATCCAGGAGCAAGGCGTCGAAAAAATCACTCTCAATCTCTGTGAAAAAATCCAATCCTTTGTCTCTTATTTTCTGATTAAAAACAATATTGATTTCGTTAAATAAGTTTTTTATGGAGACAGCGGAGTACTCCAACTCCAGTTTTCCGGCTTCTACCTTAGATAGGTCAAGGATATCATTAATAAGGCTGAGAAGTGTTTTTCCGCTAGTATGGATAAATTTTAGAAATCGAAGATTTTCCGAACCCAGAGCTTTACTTCTTAATATTTCGGTAAAACCGAGTATTGCGCTCATTGGAGTGCGGATATCATGAGACATGTTGGCAAGGAATGCGCTCTTAGCAAAGTTGGCGGCCTCAGCGTGTTCTTTGGCAATAATCAATTCAGCAGTGCGCTCCTTGATTAAATCTTCAAGACCATCCTTATATTCTCTTAATTGATTTTCAGCGCGCTTTCTTTTTCTTATATTCATTTGGAGCGCCAATATGATCATAAGCAATACAACAATTAACAAACCGGTACCCCAAACTAACTCTTTATTATCTCTATAAAAAGAAGGAGGTCTGTTTAGAATAATGCTCCCTTTCGGCAAGGCAGACAATTTGATATTAAATCGTTTCAATTGTAGGTAGTCAAAAACATATTGACCTGTGGGCTTAACAATGACGGGAATATTTACGACCTTTTCTCCATGCAAAATACGTATAGCCATTTTAGCCGCTTCTCTACCATGAAAAACACCATCTAATACTTTACCGCCAATAGCTCCATATTTAATAAATTGACGATGTAGTGTGTATACAGGCCGCCTGCTTGCTTTTGCTATACGTAAAATGGGTTCTGTATAGGGAAGATAACCCGTTTTATCCCTGAATAGGACTATATGAATAAAAACAGCGTCATCCGGCAAGCCCCTTACTATATCCTCTATTTCAGAAAGGGATAAAACGTCATCAATACGAAGAAATTGAATACCAGGGTAACTGGAAGACATAGCCGCTATTTGCTTCGCAACATTTGTCCCTGAAAGTGTGGTATCCGCAGAATAGTATATTTTCTTTGTTTCAGGATGGGCGCTCGTAACAAACTCAATCATGCCCTTGTTATCAAAGAGTTCGAGTATGCCTGTAAAATAATTTTTATTAATGATGTTTGGGGCGTCAGTGTTATTTACGCCGGCAAACACAATGGGAACGCCGGGAAAAAGCTTTACGTGGTATTTGCGTAGAAAATTGAAGGCATTATCATCTGTTGATATAATGACATCAAATTTGCGGTTTGCATATTTATAAGAATACATATTGTAGAGTAATTCCCTGTAAGCATCATTATACTTTACAGATTTGGTGTCCATATATTCTATTCTTAAATCGTAATCAATCTTTTGAGCGTTTAATTCAGACTCTATCCCAATTGTAGTCTTGTAAGACCAGGGGATACCGCTATGATAAGAAGCCAAAATAAGGATTTGCGCTTTCTCCGTCTCTTTTGCGCAAGTTTTCATCGACAGAAATATAGATAAACAGATCCCAATCATTAATGAAGTTGCTATTTTATTTATCATTTTCATCTCTTTTTTGAAAATAGAGGTTAATTTCTTTTTTACGAATGTTTTTCTATAAAAATTTTAAAGTAAATTTAGAACTCTATTTGTGTTCTCACTCCTGCGACATATACAGTGTCATTCGCGCCAATTCCTTGCGGATCAAACAGGGCCTGAAAGTTAGGCGTTATTGCAAGATGGTCGTTAATTTGAAAACGATAATACGCTTCGGTAGCGCTTTCATTATCTCCACTTGTCTTGTCTATAGAACCAAAAGCAAAAGCAAATTCATCATTAGCCCTTGATGCAAAGGGCGACCTTAATCTCAATCCTAAGCTCCATGCTCCGGCGACTTTAGTTTCTAATGACTCCTCTTCATTAGCGCCGAACCGGGCGAATGCATCAATTCTATTAAAAATGTTTTGATCTATACTTATACCAAAGCCTTTATTATCATTTGCCTCACCGTTAATGCTACCCCATAATCGATAATTCCCCTCACGGCCAAAGAAAAAGTTCGTGTTTAATCTTATCTCCGCAATAGCAAAAAGATCATGCATAATTTTAGAGCCTGAATTATCAACACTTTGCGCTCCCATGCCAAATGAAATGCCTTTTCCAATGTTCAGCACAGTGGCGATACCGGCCCTGTCACCAGGCATCTGGGTTGTGGCGCTTCGATTAAATGCGCTTGTTATAAACTGCTTTGTGTTATCATTAGCAACCCTGTTTGAATCAAAATAGCTCCCAAGATTTATCTTCCCTGCGGCGAACATTACTTTACGATCAAAAAAGAATGACTGTAATGTCGCTCTGCGAACACTTATTCTATCAACACCGTCATCATCATGAAGTGAACCTGAGTCATGATTTAACCCTGAAATGTTATTAATGATCTCGTTAGGCCCATTTCCCCCTATAGCTTCAAGGTCAATGAAAAAGGAACTATTGGGAGAAAGTTTACCAAGAAATAACAGATCAAACGAACCTTCGGCAAAGTTTTGCTCTTTCTCATCACTGCTTAAGATTTGTTGCGCAATGCCTGTGGCGCTAACACCAATCGACAATCGCTTTCTGAAATCGTCTTCAAAAGCAGCCGCGATCATATCTGAGATTCTCTCTTCCCTTGCAAACTTAAACAGATTTAACATTGAACGCGATTTTTGGTTGGCTCCGCACTGAGGGCATCTATACCCATCTCCACTTATGGGTAATACATGCCCATTCCGGCAAATAAACTCTTGCGCGTTGCGCACTTCATCAGACATATCAAATGGCGCAAACCTATCACTCAGGATATCAAGTGCGCTGTCAACGAGCTTCATCCTTTTCTCCATATCAGCCGAAACCGTATATTTCTCCATATCATTTTCAATATTTTCAATTTTAACATAAAGAGGCTCCACTTTATCTATTGCTCTCTCAAGTTTTTCAACTTTATCCACTAGATCATTAAACATCTCTTCCGTTATTTCGGCATACAATGGAGATATAGATGAATGAAGAAGAATACACAATAACACAATTTTTGTATATTTTATCACTAGTTGTTACTCATATACATAACATCTGAATTATTAAAAACTAAAGAGTCTTTTGATTTTAGCTATTTTGATCTAAGACCAACGATATTGCCCACATTGATTTTAAATAAGCTTATTATTGATATATTTAAAACGGTTTAAGAAAGTTTAGAAATTTTCATCAATCACAGATTTAAAATAAGCGAAAATATGAGCAACCTCATCACCTTGCATCCTGGGCCATGGAACTTTTCTGGTATTTGCCGTTTTGCTCATCACTACAGCGTGTGATAGCAACATACCTACAAAAACATAATCATTATTAATTGTTTCTGTAACATAAGCCAGATCCGGCCCAACACTTCCGCCTTTACCCCTAATAGAGTGACATTCCGCGCATCCGAGATACTGAAACAGAAATTTCCCCTTGTTTTCATCCGGCTTACATTTGTATCTTCCGGGCTCATCAGTAAAAGAGTTGATGTAAGCGACAATGTTGGCAAATTCATCATCCTCAAAAGTCGGATATTCAACGGCCTCATCATCTAAAGCTATTGCCATTTTAGGCGCATGGTTCCACATAATTGCTGCCCACAACATTGGAGACTCAATGTTTTTCCACCGTAAGAGGTTAGAGCCTATGCTATCTTTAATATTTCGCAGAGAGTGGCAGTGAGAACAACTTTTTGATTTAAAAAGCGCTTTTCCCGCAGCAACACTTTCTTCCTTTGTTAAACGTTTTTCTGCTTTAACATCCAATCCCGCAAGAAATAATAACCCGCAAATCAGACCAATAATAACTATAGTTTTAAGTATATTCATTTTCACCCTGATTTAAATTGGGCGCAACAATATTGTTATCACAACTTGATTATATTAAGTTAAAAAAGGCGAGAATGACACCGGTTATGCAATAAATAACACGCGCAAAAACCTAACCTTTTCCGTATAGCTAATTTAGAGGATTTCCCTCCAAAATATTTCTATCTAATACTTCACCGCCATAGCTCCATCGTTAATATATTAACGATGGATGGTGTATTATGGCTTGCAAATTTTTTATAACTCGAATTTTAACATACTAATGGTATAATTAAAATCAAGATTATTATTTATGATGTAATAATCGCATGCTCTAGGCGCAAATAATGTATTTTTTAATACGATATCCTAACACATCCGCACAAACGTTAGAGTCATATGGCAAAAAAGAAAAATGAAAAAAGAGTTGTATTGATCGTTGACGACAGGCCAGAAAACCTTGATCTGCTTATTAGTTTTCTTGAAAAGTATGCTTTTAATATCATGGTTGCTAAAAGCGGAGAAGACGTATTTAAACGGTTAAAGTATAACAGGCCTGACATTATTTTACTTGATATTATGATGCCTGGTATTGACGGGTATGAAACTTGCAAACGGTTAAAAATGAGCTCTGAACATAAGGATATCCCTGTAATTTTTATGAGCGCCCTGGATGATACTGTAGACAAGGTAAAAGGGCTTGAATTGGGAGCTATAGATTACATTGCCAAGCCTTTTGTGCACGAAGAAGTTCTTGCCAGAATTAGAAACCATTTACATATTCAGGATTTAAAAGACAAACTTGAAACAGCAAACAGCAGCCTGAAAAAAGCAAACCATAGATTAAAGGAGATTGACCACTTAAAGTCCATGTTTATAGCTTCAATGTCTCATGAGCTCCGCACGCCGCTGAACTCTATAATTGGTTTCACAGGCATGACCCTAATGGGATTGTCAGGGGAACTTAATGAGGAACAAAAAGATAATATTCAAAGAGTTTATAACTCGTCAAAGCATCTCTTAGAATTGATTAATGATGTTATTGATATTTCAAAAATTGAGGCAGGCGCAGTTGAATCATTTTGTGAACCGTTTTCTCTTCATGAGATTGTAAGTGAAGCAATATGCAATGTTGAGCACTTGCTTAAAGGAAAAGAGGTTGTAATAGATACTGATGTGCCGAAAGAGATAAACATGAATTCCGATCGAAAAAGGGTTTTGCAATGTGTTGTCAATCTATTAAGCAATGCGGTTAAATATACCAAAATCGGCAAAATCAATATATCGGCAATAATAATTGGAGAATCTATCGAGCTGTCGGTAACCGATACGGGAATAGGGATTGCCAAAAATGACATTAATAAACTTTTTAAGCCTTTTGAAAGATTAAAATCTTCATTAAGAGTTAAAGCAGGCGGCGCCGGCCTTGGATTGTACCTTACGAGAAAAATAACTTCCGAAATTCTTCAAGGCGCTATTGAAGTAGAGAGTAAGGAGGGCGAAGGCAGCTCATTTAAATTAAGGACTCCAATTATTTTGGGCATAAAAAAGTATGATTAAAGGAGGGATACAATTTGAAAACAGGGCTAATAATTGAAGACAATGAAGATAATATGGTTCTTATATGTAGACTGCTAAATAAATATGGCCATAAAACGCTTGAAGCGGAAACAGGCAATAAAGGCTTTGAAATGGCAGTGAAAGATCGCCCTGATTTTATTATACTCGATATCCAACTGCCGGATATTGACGGAATCGAAGTTCTAAAAAAGATTCGGGAAAATGAAATATGTAAAAATATACCTGTAATTGCGGTAACATCATATGCTATGTCCGGAGATCATGAAAAATTGATAAAAGCGGGTTGTAATGGATACATTGAAAAACCGATAAACCCTGAAATCGTTATAGATCAAATAAATAAAATATTGGATAAAGCTTGACGCATATGATCCAAATAATTTTTTGGATATTTTACATTTTATTAATTAGTTAAGTTAACCGGGCAAACCATGAAAATTTTAGTTGTTGACGACGTTGAAGACGCCAGAATATATCTGGAAAGGGGCCTCAAAAGCCAAGGGTATACCGTGATGGCTGCGCGCAATGGGAAGGAGGCGCTGGACACAGCAAGAGAGTGGAAGCCGGATATGATAATTTCAGATATTTTAATGCCAGAGATGGACGGCTTTGAACTTTGCAGGATAGTAAAAGCAGACAATGAACTTAAACGGGTTTGCTTTGTTTTCTATACGGCAACATTTGTTGATAAAAAAGACGAGAAACTTGCAATGGCCCTGGGAGCTTCTAAGTTTGTTATAAAACCGGTGGACCCCGAAGAGTTCTTCAAAATAGTAAAAGGCGCCATAGATAATCATAATGAAAAAAATCTGCCTGTGCCGGAGAGTGAAAACGCAAATAAAGAGGAATTGCTACTAAAGTATTCAGAGTCAATAGCCGGAAAGTTGAAAAAAAAAGTAAGCGAACTAGAGAAAGAAAAAGAGGCAACCCAATTGCTATTACAGGAGGTTTACCATAGAACAAGAAACAATATGCAGGTAATTTGTTCATTAATAAACCAACAATCCGAGATTCTTAAATCAACGGAAGCGCAAAAAGCATTTAAAAAATTAGAAAATAGAATCCATTTCATGGCCCTTGCGCATCAAAAACTTTATGAATCCCAAAATCTTAATAAAATAAACATGAAAGATTATATAACTGATATGACGACAACCTTGCTAAAAGGTTATCATAAGAGAGCTGCTGAAATCAACTTTGAGTTTTCTCTTCAAGATATTTTTATGCCTATTGATGAAGCCATACCTTGTAGCCAAATTTTGCATGAATTGGTCGCAAACTCAATTAATCATGCCTTTCCGGAAAGTAGGAATGGAGTTATAAAATTATGCCTTCTTAACACTGAAGATGGCGGAATAGAAATACGTGTAAAAGATAACGGAATCGGATTCCCACAGGGTTTTGATATCAAGAACACAAAATCGATTGGAATACAAACTATAATAAGTTTAGCTGAATATCAACTTAAAGGGAAAGTTCATTTTTTTGGCGAAAAAGGCGTTGATTGCAAACTAAAATTCAAAAAGAAGAAGCCAAAAGAAAGGGTATAGCAAGTTGAACAAACCAACTATAATGATTGTCGAGGATGAAGCGCTTATTGCTTTTGGTGTTCGCAAAGGGATGCTTAAGTTAGGGTATGAAGTCTCTGGCCCTGTTGCTTCAGGTGAAGAAGCCGTCAGTATGGCGAAAAATGAAGCCCCGGATCTTATCCTAATGGACATCATGTTAAACGGCGAAATTAACGGAATTGAAGCTGCAAGAGAAATTCGGGCTTTAAATAATATCCCTATTATTTTTTTAACAGGGTATTGCAATCAAGAAATACGAAAAAAAGCTGAAGAAGTTGGATACGAGGGGTATTTTATAAAACCGGTGAACTCTGGTGAATTAAAGGAGCCAATAGAGGCGGCGTTAAAAAAATATGGCTTTACCGGTTTTTAAAATAAATATGGAGCAATAGATGAAAATCTTAATTGTAGATGACAATGAGGATTCAAGGGTATATCTGGAAAGAAGCTTAAAGAGTCAGGGATATGCCACAAGCGGCGCAGATAATGGAGAAAGCGCCCTTGCAAAAGCAAAAGAGTGGAAACCGAATATGATTATTTCCGATATTATGATGCCGGAAATGGACGGATTTGAACTTTGCAAAAATATCAAATCCAATGAGGAACTTAAAACCATATGCTTTGTTTTTTATACCGCTACATTTATTGACAATAAAGATAGAGAACTTGCTATCTCTTTTGGCGCGTCCGAATATATTGTAAAACCAGTTCCGCCTAATGAATTCTTTGAAATTATAAAAAATGTTTTAAAAAAATACGAAAATAATAAACTTCCGATTTCTCCGCAAATCGAAATAAATAAACACGAGTTGAATGAACGACATGTTCACACCCTTACAAAAAAATTGCATAAGAAAGTTAGCGATTTAGAAAAAGAGCGTGAAGCTCTTAAAAAGAGTGAAAAAAATTATCAGGATATAGCTAAAAATCTTAAGGAAAGTGAAGAATTGCTCCGCAACACTTTTGAGCAAGCCGCAGTAGGAATCGCCCATTTAACGCCGGAATGGAGGTTTTTGAGAATAAATAATCGATTCTCAGAGATATTAGGCTATACGTTAGATGAAATAAAAGAGTTCACTTTTAAAGATATTACCCATCCGAATCATTTAAAATCATACATTGATAATACAAAAAAGCTTATATCAAACAATATTAATACGCATTCAGCCGAGAAGCGGTTCATTTGTAAAGACGGCTCTATTGTCTGGGTAAATTTGACTTTGTCGGTAGTGCGTGACGAGTTTGGAGAGCCACGGTATTTAACCTCGGTAATTGAAGATATATCAAAACGGAAAAATGCTGAAAAAGAGATAAATATGCTTGCGCATGCAATTAAAAGTATTAGAGAGTCTGTGTGTGTGACGGATTTGGAGGAAAACGTTATATTTGTGAATGATGCTTTTGTTCGCGCTTATGGTTTTAAAAGAGATGAGATAGAGGGAAAACCTTTGGCCTCTTTAAGGTCTCAGAAAAACCCGCCTGAGATTCTCAACGACATATTGCCTGAAACTCTAAAGAACGGCGGATGGCAAGGTGGCATTATAAGTCAAAAAAAAGATAGGCAAGAATTTCATTCATTTTTGTCAACATCAATAATCTATGATCAGGCGAAATCCCCTGTAGCGCTTATTGAAGTAATAACAGATGTTTCTGAGCGTGTAAAACTTGAAGAACAACTAAGACACTCGCAAAAAATGGAAATAGTTGGTAATTTAGCTGGAGGAGTAGCGCACGATTTTAATAATTTGCTTACCGTTATTAATGGCTACACGCAATTATTGACTATGGGAATTGATAAAAACGACCCTATCTATAGCCAGTTAGAGGAAATATCAAATGCAGGAAAAAGGGCTGAAAATTTAACACGGCAATTATTGATTTTTAGCCGTAAGGAAATACCCCAACAAGCGCTACTAAAAATGAGTAAAATTGTAGTTGGGATAGAAAAAATGCTCAATAGGCTTATTGGAGATGATATTGAGCTGATTTCAGATGTTGTAGATAATTTTGATTCTTTTTACGCTGATCAGGGACAAATCGAACAGATATTAATGAACTTAATTGTAAACGCCCGAGACGCTATGCCGGAGGGAGGTAGGATACTTCTAAAGTCGCGGAATGTAGAGATTAAAACCCCTATTTTATGGGAGGATGATAAATTAGATTCAGGGTGGTATTTAATGGTTGCCGTTAGCGACTCCGGGTTTGGTATGACTAGCGAGACTATTGCAAGGATATTTGAGCCTTTTTATACAACAAAAGAAGTAGGAAAAGGAACCGGATTGGGATTGTCTACCGTATACGGGATTGTTAAACAATGGAAAGGTTTTATTGATGTAACCAGTGAGCCTGGAAAAGGGACTACTTTTAAAATATATTTTCCTTTAGTAAAAGAAGCTCATACTGAGGTTGAAGAGGTAAAAAAAGTTTCTAACTTCTTATTTGGGCATGAAACAATCTTAGTAGCGGAAGATGATGATTCAGTGCGCAATCTGGTTTGCCGAGTTTTAAAAATGCATGGTTATAGCATTCTGGAAGCCCCTCATGGCGGTAGCGCTTTATTGAAATGCGAACAATACAATGATGATATCCATATTATCTTATGCGATATAGTAATGCCGGAAATGAAT
This sequence comes from Candidatus Anammoxibacter sp., assembly GCA_021777105.1. Classification (GTDB taxonomy): domain Bacteria; phylum Planctomycetota; class Brocadiia; order Brocadiales; family Anammoxibacteraceae; genus Anammoxibacter_B. The sequence continues at coordinate 74,164 of JAIQZQ010000046.1, read as the reverse complement.
GGAATACAGTTAGTTAAACGGCTTCAGACCCTTCATCCTGAGATGAAAGTTATTTTTATGTCAGGCTATATTAATAATACAGAAATGATAAGTCAAATTGAGAAAAAGAATGTTGCTTTTTTGCAAAAACCTTTTTCACCGGACGCGCTATTAAAAAAGATTCGGGAAGTCCTGGGGTGAAAAACTTTAAGGCTTCACATTTTGCCTTTTTGCTTTATCAATTGTTTTCCATTGCCTTTAATTTTTCCTTTAACGATTTTAAAGCGCTTTTCACATCACCCCCCTGCCCTGCAAGTCCATACTTCCTGCGCCCGCTTCCGGCGGAGGATAACGGCGGCAAGCCAAGTTCGGAATTCAATGCGCTCATAGATCTTTCACGGTCGGCGGCTTCCTGTTGCGCGCTCTTTTTAACAGGCTCTTTTGTTTTTGGAACCTTTGAAACTGTTGCCACGGGTTTGACGGGTTTCGCCCTCCCAGGAACAGCATTAGCTGCTGATTTGACGCGAGGCTCGCCCGGCGCCGCTTTAGGGCTTACCGGCGCGGCAGCGCTTTTTGCAATTTTTTGCCCGCTTGCGACTCTTTTAAGAGGTCTTTGAGCTGCGGCGGATTTGACATCGCCTTTGCCTGTTTCTCTAATTTCTCCGGTTATTTTAGTCTCTTTTTTTGATGAGGTTTTGGCTTCAACCACAACTTTTTCAGCAGGTTCTTCCGCCGTTGAGGTTTCAGGCTCTTTAACATCGCTTTTTGCCGGAGCTTTTTCAGAGCCGGCGCCTTCCGGAGCTTTTGCTTTTGTTGCGACGGTCTTTTCGCCGCCAACTTCAAGCCCTTTTAATTTATCACGCAACGACTTCATCGCGGCTTTTACACTATCTCCCTTGCCGGTCAGGCCGTACCGTCTGTTGCCCTTTTCAACAGGTTCATCATCATCTAACAGTTTTTCAACTTCGTGATCCTGCAAAGCTGGAACTTCCTCGGCTTTTTCATCTTTTGCGTCTTCTGTTTCAGGCTCAACGCCGGCAACCGGAGGTTCTTCTATTTCCGGCGCGCCTTCACCGGTTTCAACTTCCGTATCTGCCGCCCAGAGTTCAGGTTCAATCTCCGTTGTAGCTTCAGCTGCTTTATCCGAAATTTCAAAATCTTCTGTTGATTCTGAAACCGGGCTCCCCCCTACCTCATCCAAAACCGGCGCTTCCGCGGTTAATTCTTCAGCATCATCTTTTTCCTCTGACAAAATCTCAGTTTCAGCATCTCCGGCCTCTTTTTCAGCGTCTTCTTGCGTTGCAACTTCTTCAGATGTTTCTCCGCCCACAGCTTCGGATTTGGAAGACAACGGTTCATCCGGTTCAGATTGGACAATAGAATCTTCGTCAATCGCAGTTGTTTCTAAAGCTTCATCCGACGGATGTTCCGGCTCGGCTTGTTCCGGAGCGGCTTCCTCGGTTTCAAGAGTAACCTCTTCTATTGTTTCCTCTATTTCCTTTTCAACTGAAGGCGTATCCGGGACTGAAACTTCTTCAGGCGGAGAGACTTCTTCCTCTGCCAATATCTCTTCCGTAACAGAAGGCGCATCTTCTTCCTTTGGTTCAACATTTTCTTCTACAGTTTCCGAATCATCTAGAGACAAGACTTCATCCCCGCCCTCAGCTACCGGAACTTCTTCATCCGCAGGTTCTTCATGTACCGTTTCTGCATTTTCGGATACAGATTCCGGCTCCGGCGACTCTTCACTTGCGGCTATATCTTCTAAAGCAGACGCGTCATTAGCCGTGGTTTCTTCTGTTTCAGTAGTCGGCTCGTCCTCCAACAATGATTCTTCTGCTGACGGCTCTTCAATTTCATCTGATATTGGTTCTGGTTCCAAAGCCGGCTCTTCAGATACGGCTTCCGGTTCAGCCTGCTCTTCACTTGCTGATAAATTTTCTGAAACAGGCGCGTCATCGCTTGGCGTTTCTTCTGCCGCCACTGAGGGCTCTTCCTCTTGTAAATATTCTTCTTCTGACGGTTTTTCAAATAACGATTCCGTTAGATCACCCGCTTCTGGTTCTAAAGCGGGTTCGTCTGGTACGGCTTCCGGTTCAAGCGGCTCTTCACTTGCGGCTATATCTTCTAAAGCAGACGTGTCATCGGTTGTAGTTTCTTCTGTTTCAGCAATTGCCTCTTCATCTTGTAATGAATCTTCGGATGAAGGTTCTTCAAATAACGATTCTGCAAGATCGCCGGCTTCAGGTTCGGCAGGTTCCGATTCCAAAGCAGGCTCTTCTGATACAGCTTCCGGTTCAGGCGGCTCTTCACTTGCGGCTATATCTTCTAAAGCAGACGCGTCATCGGTTGAAGTTTCTTCTGTTTCAGCAATCGGCTCTTCATCTAGTAATGAATCTTCGGTTGACGGTTCGTTAAATAACGATCCTGCAAGATCGCCGGCTTCAGGTTCTGGAGGTACAGGTTCTAAAGCGGGCTCGTCGGATAGAGCTTCCGGTTCCAGCGACTTTTCACTTGCGGCTATATCTTCTAAAGCAGACGCGTCATCGGTTGAAGTTTCTTCTGTTTCAGCAATCGGCTCTTCATCTAGTAATGAATCTTCTGCTGAAGGCTCTTCAATTTCATCCGATATTGGTTCAGGTTCCAATGCAGACTCTTCAGATACGCCTTCCGGTTCAGGCGGCTCTTCACTTGCGGCTATATCTTCTAAAGCTGACGCGTCATCGGGTGGGGTTTCTTCTGTTTCAGCAAATGGTTCATCCCCAAGTAATGAATCGCCGGCTGAGGGTTCTTCAAATAACGACTCTGCAAGATCGCCGGCTTCAGGTTCTGGAGGTTCAGGTTCTAAAGCGGGCTCTTCCGATGCGGAGAGCTCTTCAGACGCCGGGATCTCCTCGGTTGGAATTTCTTCGCCTTTTTCTTCTTCTGCATATTCCACAGATGGTTCTTCGACAATCAGAGCTTCTTCATCCGCATGTTCAGCAAAATCAGCAGCTTCGGATTCCAGAGTTTCCGGTTCTTGTTCTAAGGCGGCTTCTTCGGACACGGCTTCCGTTTCAAAAGAGTCTTGACTTGCTGCTAAATCTTCTGAAACAGGAGAGTCATCGGTTGGCGTTTCTTCCGCCTCCACAGATGGCCCTTCCGAAACAGGCATTTCTTCGTCAGACGGTTCTTCAAATAACGATTCTGCAAGATCGCCGGCTTCAGGTTCTAAAGCGGGCTCTTCGGATATAGCTTCAGGTTCATGCGACTCTTCACTTGCGGCTATATCTTCCAAAGCAGACGCATCATCGGTTGGGGTTTCTTCGGGTTCAGCAATTGGCTCTTCATCTAGTAATGAATCTTCGGACGACGGTTCTTCAAATAATGATTCTGCAAAATCGCCGGCTTCAGGTTCTGCTGGTTCAGGTTCTATAGCAGCCTCGTCGGATATAGTTTCAGGTTCCAGTGACTCTTTACTTGCGGCTATATCTTCTAAAGCAGACGCGGCATCGGTTTGGGTTTCTTCTGTTTCAGCAAATGGCTCCTCATCAAGTAATGAATCTCCGGCTGACGGTTCTTCAATTTCATCAGATATTGGTTCCGATTCCAAAGCAGGCTCTTCTGATACGGCTTCAGGTTCCAGCGATTTTTCACTTGCGGCCAAATCTTCTGAAACCGGCGCGTCATCGGTTGGCGTTTCTTCTGCTTCCGCAAATAAAGATTCATCTTCTGACGGTTCTTCAAATAACGACTCTGTAAGATCGCCGGCTTCAGGTTCTGGTTGTTGTTCTAAAGCAGGCTCTTCCGATGCGGAGAGTTCTTCGGACGCCGGAATCTCCTCGGTTGGAGTTTCTTCTCCTTTTTCTTCTTCTGCAGATTCCACAGATGGTTCTTCATCCGCATGTTCAGCAAAATCAGCAGCCTCGGATTCCAGAGTTTCCGGTTCTTGTTCTAAGGCAGCCTCTTTTGGCACGGTTTCCGTTTCAAAAGAGGTTTCACTTGCTGCTAAATCTTCTGAAACAGGCGAGTCATCGGTTAGCATTTCTTCAGCCTCCACTGAGGGTTCTTCCGCAACAGGCAATTCTTCGTCAGACGGTTCTTCAAATAACGATTTTGCTAGATCGCCGGCTTCAGGTTCTGCAGGTTCCGATTCCAAAGCAGGCTCTTCTGATACAACTTCAGGTTTATGCGGCTCTTCACTTGCGGCTATATCTTCTAAAGCTGGCGCGTCATCGGTTGGAGTTTCTTCTGTTTCAGCAATCGGCTCTTCATCTAGTAATGAATCTTCGGATGACGGTTCTTCAATTTCAAATGAATCTTCGGATGACGGTTCTTCAAATAATGATTCTGCAAGATCGCCGGCTTCAGGTTCTAATTGTTCAGGTTCTAAAGCAGGCTCTTCGGATATAGCTTCCGGTTCCGGTGACTCTTCACTTGCGGCTATATCTTCTAAAGCTGACGCGTCATCGGTTGGGATTTCTTCTGTTTCAGCAATCGGCTCTTCATCTAGTAATGAATCTTCGGATGACGGTTCTTCAATTTCATCAGATATTGGTTCCGATTCCAAAGCAGGCTCTTCGGATACGGCTTCCGGTTCCAGCGACTCTTCACTTGCGGCTAAATCTTCTAAAGCTGACGCGTCATCGGTTGGGATTTCTTCTGTTTCAGCAAATGGTTCTTCATCAAGTTCGGTTGGAGTTTCTTCTGTTTCAGCAAAATCAGTAGCCCCGGGTTCCAGAATTTCCGGTTCTTGTTCTAAGGCAGGCGCTTCGGATACCGCTTCCGTTTCAAAAGAGTCTTCACCTGCGGCTAATTCTTCTAAAGCTGATGAACCCTCGATTGGAGTCTCTTCTGTTTCTTCAGCAACGTCAGTATCAGGAATTTCAGCGGCGAGTTCCTCGTCGGATTTTGCATCCTCATCCGCGGCGAATTCTTCTAATTCCGACGATGCATCTGCGCTTAGCGCATCTGCTGCTTCCGCTACGGTTTCTTCAGCAGGCAACGCTTCTTCTTCAGACGGTTCAGGTCTTTCCGTAGCAGATTCTTCAGGTTCTGGTTGAGGTTCCGCTTCTTCATCAACAGTTTCAGTTTCAGCCGCTTCCTCAGCTATTTCCTCATCTTCAATCGCTACAGAGGTTTCCACCTCTTCTTCTTCAGGCGCTGCTGCCTCACCTAATGTTTTTTCGCCCGATTCTGCGATCTCTTCATCAGGCTCTGAATCATCCTGAGACAATACTTCCGCTGCTGACGAGCCTTCTAATTCTTCCGCAGCAGCGCTTTCATCAACCGGAGTTTCTTCATCCGTCGGTTCAGACATTTCAGCGTCTAATTCTTCTGCTTGAGGTTCTGTTTCCGCCTCTTCAGTCGATGCTTCCGGTTCAGTTTCAAGAGCTTCGGCATCTACTTCCTCGTCTGATTTTGACTCTTCCTCTGCTGCTAACTCTTCAAGGACTGACATTTCTTCCGCCGGAGTTTCAGCTGTTTCATCCATAGCTTCCTGTTCTGCATCCGACGACTCCGGTTCTGCCGGCTCAGGTTCTGATTCTTCCATCTCTGCTTGAGGTTCTGTTTCTGCATCTTCAGCCGGAGCTTCCGGTTCAGCTTCAGGAGCTTCGGCATCTACTTCCTCGTCTGATTTCGACTCTTCCTCTGCTGCTAACTCTTCAAGGACTGACATTTCTTCCGCCGGTTCTGTTATCTCTTCATCAGGCTCTGAATCATCCTGAGACAATACTTCTGATGCTGACGAGCCTTCTAATTCTTCTTCAGCATCGGTTTCCTCAACCGGAGTTTCTTCATCCGTCGGTTCAGACATTTCAGCGTCTGATTCTTCTGCCTGAGGTTCTGTTTCCGCCTCTTCAGCCAAATCTTCCGGTTCAGCTTCAGGAGCTTCGGCTTCTGCCTCTTCCTCTGATTTTGACTCCTCATCTGCCGCTAACTCTTCAAGGACGGACAATTCTTCCGCCGGCGTTTCGGTTGTTTCGTCTAAAGCTTCCTGTTCGGAAGCCGCCGACTCCGACGTTGCAACACTCTCTTCTTCCTCCGGCGCCTCATCCGGCGCGGGCATGGCCTCATCCGATGCGGCATCTTCCGCGGGTTCTTCTTGTTGCGGCGGTTCAGCAGGCTCTTCAGCAGGAGCGGCGTTTTGTTGCGTCTCGCTTTCAACATCTTCAGCCGCTATTATTTTTACATTATACGATAATGCTTTGCCGGCCAATGAGTGGTTAAAATCAAGTATAACGGTAGAGTCTTTAATTTCGCTTATTCTGGCAGTTTCACGGTCAGGGCCAATATCCTTAAGTTCAGTACCAACTTCCAGTGAATCGGTAAAAATATCCTCTTTTTGCACCTCTTTAAATTTTTCAGGATCAGGATCGCCAAAGGCCTCTTCCGGAGGAACTACGATAGTTGTTTGGGAGCCAACCATTAACCCCTCAAGCCTTTTCAGCAGTCCCGGGACAATAAAATTATCTTTTTTGCCGGAGTTTTCATCCTGATCAACGCTTTCCTTATTTTTAGAAGTGTCAAGCTCATTGCCTTCAGGATCAAACACAGTGTATTCAATCTTAAGCTTCATGCCTTGTTTTACACATTTCGGCCCTTCAGGCTCCGGGGGTTGCTCCTGAACAGCCTCCTCAACCACAGGTTCGGTTGCTTCCGCTGCGGCATCCGCCGATTCATCCAGCGCATCGCCCTCTCCAATATCCTGGACATCAACAACATCAACATTAAAAATAAGCTTTTGTCCCGCCAGAGGGTGGTTATAGTCTATGATAAGGGTATTCTCCCTGACTTCAAGCACCTTGCCGGTCTTTTTCCCCTCGCCAATCTCCTTTAATAATGAACCTACTTTAGCAGCCCCTTCAGGGATCTTAGTTTTGTCGACTTCAAGGATATCGGCTTTATTTACCACTCCATACGCCTCTTTAACAGGCACTACAATCTTTTTTATCTTGCCGACTTTTAACCCGTGCAACCTTTTTTCAAGCCCGGCAAGGATTTGCCCCTCGCCGTGGAGATAAACAAAAGCTTCATCCTTATGCTTTGCGTCAAGAATATTCCCCTTCTTATCGCTAAGGGCGTACTTGATGAACACTTTTTTGCCGTCTAGAATGCGTTTTATGGTTGCGTCGTTAAGCGCAGCCTCCTTAAACGCCTTTATAATAGACCTGAACAAAAAGTAAGTCGAAAATATGATGGAAATGATCCATAAAAAAATTACAATTTTTTCCATTACCAACACCTTTTAGAAAGTATAGAATTTTTCACAGTCTTATGAACGGGAATGCCCTGACATTCCTAATTAAAACAGGGATAAAATTGTTTTAAATTGTAACATTGTATTAATCTCATGCCTACTAAATTTTCGCAATAAAATCAGGTTTAATTATCAGGGCTAATATAGCGAATTTTCCGGCCTCAATGGTTAAATGAGCAACAAATCCAATGAATAACTTTTCTATTGACAACAATTTAATGTGTGTTTAGAATGATTTTTTTAATAATTTTTGCATTTATAGATGTTGATTTTTCAACTGGAAGGGACTGACATGGTGAACAGGTTATTTGGCGGAAAACGATTTGGAATTTGGGCCGGCTTTGTTTTTGCCGCTTTTATTAGCGGCTTGATTCTTGGAGGAGGAGGTTATTTTACTCAAAACGCTTTTGCGGGCAACACTTTTAATGAAGCCGACAAGAAAAAATTAATGGAAGAGATTGACAGCCTTCAGGAATCAGCTCAGAGCCTTGAGCGTGTTTTGGAGCTTGTGGCTGAAGTTATAAAACCATGTGTTGTCTCAATAACTTCAATAAAAATAATGAAACATCCTCCTATGCCATATTCAAGGGGAGGCAATCCTCACGGTAATCCTCGTGCCAATCCTCACGGCAACCCTCGTGGTAATCCGCATGGCGATCCTCACGGTGGAATCCCACGCGGCAGGGAAAATCAGTATAGAGGAGCCCCAGGACCTGAGCATTTTTTCGACTTTTTTGGCGGAGACCCTTTTGAACGTTTTTTTAAAGACAAGTTTCCTGATAGGGAGTTTAAACAGCAAGGCCTTGGATCAGGCGTGATAGTTGATAAGGATGGGTATATCCTGACTAACAATCATGTTGTTGAAGGCGCGGATGAGATAAAGGTGATATTGGGAGACAAAAGAGAGTTTGAGGGCAAGATAATAGGAACCGATCCACAATCAGACGTTGCAGTGATAAAAATTGAGGGCGATAACCTTCCGGTTGCCAATTTGGGAGATTCAGACGCATTGAGAGTGGGAAAATGGGCTATCGCAATTGGAAACCCATTTGGATTGTCACAAACAGTTTCAGTCGGTGTTGTAAGCGCAACAGGCAGGGCTGATATTGGAATTGCCCAGTATGAGGACATGATACAAACCGACGCTGCTATTAATCCGGGAAACAGCGGAGGGCCTCTGGTTAACATCAAAGGCGAGGTTATAGGCATAAACACTGCTATTTTTACAAAAACCGGAGGATATCAGGGCATAGGTTTCGCCATTCCGATTAATATGGCAAAAGTGATTATGAAATCGCTTATTGATATTGGCAGAGTGGCCAGAGGGTGGCTTGGCGTTGTTATACAGGACCTAACGCCGGCGCTTATAAAACAATTTGACGTCACTGTGTCTGACGGCGTTTTAGTGGCCGACGTGCAGCCAAACTCTCCTTCCAGCGAAGCGGGGATGAGCACCGGCGATATTATTGTAAAATACTCAGGCAAAGAGATAAGAGATGTGAACCATCTTAGAAATGTGGTTGCGCAAACTGAAATCGACAAAGAAGTAGACGTGGTTGTCCTAAGGGAAGGCAAGGAGAAAACGTTGCAAGTCAAAATACAGGAGCAACCGGCGGATCTGTTTGCGACAAAAGGAAAAGGACCATTGCCAAGCGCAAAAGAAGACCTTGGCATTACTGTGCAAAACCTCACAAAAGACCTTGCAAAAAGCCTTGATATTGAAGATGAAAAAGGCGTTGTAGTAACCGAAGTAGTCCCCGGCAGCCCAGCCGCAAACGCTGATATACGGGAGGGCGATCTAATAAGAGAGGTTAACAGGAAAAAAATTAAAGAAATTAGAGATTTTAGCTCCGCCATTAAAAGCGCCAAGGGTGATGATGAGATATTGCTTTTAGCCAAACGCGGCGATTACACAAGGTATGTTATATTGAAAATGGATAAAAAGAAGAAAAAGAAGTAATTTTATTTACTATATTTAAATAACAGTTCATTAAAAGGGGCCAAAATACAATTCTAGCATTTAAAATCAGTTTTTGGCCCCTTCTGTTGTTTATGTTCTGAAAAATCAAGACAAGGCATCCGCGCTTGAATAATTATTATTTAATTCGCGGAACGTCGGAACCCCTTTCTAATACTCCAGGAAAAATGGAAAAAGAAAATATTCTAATCGCCGATGCTTCAGATAAAACCCGCAATGAGCTTAAAATCCTGCTTGCTCAAACAAACGGATATGAAATTATTGATTCCGACAACGGCATAGACGCCGTGGAAAAGTCGCTGGCAAACCTGCCCGACCTTATTATAATGGGCATCGACATGCCCGGCATGAACGGATACCAGGCTTGCAGGTTGATAAAAAACGATCCCGCCGCAAATACCATCCCTTTGATCTTGCTCGGTTCTGAAAACTGTTCCGGCAGCAAATACCTTGGCGTCAGAGGAACGCCGGATGATATATTTCCTGAAAATTATGACCCTTCCAGTCTTACGGAAACTATCAAAAGAAGGCTTGGCGAAAAACAGCCCCGCAATCGGACAATTCAAAAAAACGACCTCGCTTCCAGTGATCAACACACAAACGTTATAGCTAGATTAAACAATCTTCTGGATAAGAAGATTTACGAAGCCGACCTTTTCACCGACCTGACAGGTTTGGTTCAAAATATATTCTCATACGACGACCTTGCGCTTGCAATTATGGATGTGCTTGCAAAACTTGCTGATTTCTCAGTTGCCATGATTGTGGTTGTAACTGAAGATGAATCAAAACAGATAGTGCATTTGCATAAAGATGTTGAAAAGACATCGTATCAAAAAATGAAAGATATTTCGGCAAAAGAGTTTGAAGGAAAAATTGAGGGGTTTGATTCGTCAAATTTGTGGACTAAAACAGTTAGGGAAGACAGGATCGTTGACGAAACTATTGGAGCTGAAACAAATTGCGAATCTAGTATTATATTCTCAACTTTCTCAAATAACGGATTGCTGAAAAAAGGATTTTTGCTTTTCGGCAAAGAGCAGAACAAAATTGATGAAAAAGACCTAGAGCTTGTAAACACTGTTGTTAATGAGGCGTGCATCATACTTGAGAATTCATGGTTGTACGGCAAACTTTATAAGAATATAAAGAATTTAACGATTACGGACGGCCTGACGGGGATATATAACCACAAATATATTATGGGCGTTGTTAAGCAGGAATTCGTCAGGGCAAAGCGATATCGCCACAACATCTCAATTATCATGTTTGATATTGATCATTTTAAGAACATAAACGATACATACGGACACCAGACCGGGGATGTGGTTTTAAGAGAAATATCGTCAATAATCAAGGATTCCGTCAGAAAATCCGATATAGTAGGCAGATATGGCGGCGAAGAGTTTACCATTATACTAACTGAAACCGACCGCGACAAGGCAACGGTATTTGCCGAAAGATTGCGCAAACGCGTGGAAGCATACAAGTTTTTTAACCCCTCGGATCCATTGAAGATCACCGCCAGCATGGGGCTTGTTTGTTATCCATTAGAGTCGTCAATTGACGACCCTAAATCTTTTTTAAGATGCGCGGATGAAGCATTATACGTGGCAAAAGACGGCGGCAGGAACAAGGTATGCCTTTACAGCAAAGACGGCGCAAAAACAGTTTAAAACAGTTCAACTCTTGGCAACAGTTCACCGTGATTTCAATATAAACCCTTAGAAAACATTAGGTATCCCTCTTTGGCAAAGAGGGAGTAAGGGAGATTCGAATATAGTATATACCGCTATTTAAAAGCTAAAAAATGAAAGTCAAACTATTCAAATCTCCCCGGCCCCCTTTTCTAAAGTGGGTGGATGGTTGACAGCCCCCCATTTAACAAAACGGCGACATTTTACGAAGTTTCTCAACAATCGGCGGAATCTTTTCTATTAAGTAATCAACCTCATCTTCCTTGTTATACTTGCTGAGGCTAAATCTCAGGGAGCCCTGCGCTGTTATGGCGTCCACGCCCATTGCCGATAAAACATGCGACGGCTCAAGCGACCCGGAAGTGCAAGCCGAACCGGAAGATGCCGCAATGCCTGCCTGACTAAGCAGAAGCAAAATCGACTCGCCTTCAATATACTCAAAACTCAAGTTTGATGTATTTGGCAAACGTTTCTCTTTATGGCCGTTTAATTTCACTTTTTCCACATTTTTCAGCACACCCTCCTCCAAACGATCCCTTAAACTCCTGACAGAGGTTTGCTCCTCATTTATCATACCCTTAGCTAATTCGCATGCCTTGCCCATTCCTATAATGTAAGGCACATTTTCCGTGCCCGCGCGACGGCCCCTTTCTTGATGTCCGCCAAGCAAAAGCGGACTTAGGCGAACGCCCTTTCGAATGTAGAGAACGCCCACGCCTTTTGGCGCATGCAACTTGTGCCCTGAAATTGATAATAGGTCAATTGAGCTTTCAGCAAGATTAATAGGAACTTTTCCAATCGCCTGGATAGCGTCGCAGTGAAAAGCGACTCCTTTCTCCTTGGCGACCCGCCCTACCTCCTCAACCGGAAATAGCACGCCGGTTTCATTATTGGCAAACATAACGGTAATCAGAGCCGTGTCGTCCCTAATTGAGCTTTCAAGCTCGGCAATATCAATCATGCCGCTCGCATCAACGCTTAATTCTGTTACGTCATAACCGCGTTTGGCCAAATGTTTGCATAAATTAAGTATCGCAGGATGCTCAACTTTGGTTGTAATTATATGTTTTTTATCCTTTTGAGCTTTTAGAGTCCCCTGCACGGCAGTATTATTGCTCTCAGTGCCGCAGCTTGTAAAAACAATCTCTTCAGGTTTGGCCCCAATGCAATCAGCAACTTGCTCGCGCGCGGCATTGAGTTTAGTTGCGACCTGACTGCCGAAAGTATGCATGCTTGAAGGGTTTCCATACAATTCCCTGAAAAATGGAACCATTGCATCAAAAACCTCGTCAGCCACCCTTGTAGTGGCATTATTGTCAAAATATACGGTTTTCATATTATCGCTCCTTTTAAATAAAACCTGCGCCGCGCAAATCGGCGCGTTTAAAACTAACCAGCAAAGTATATCAGTCTAACTGTAGAAAAAATGTTTACGCAATTATAATAAATTAATAAGCCGGCCAAAAGCAAAATTTTAGATAACCGATAGGCATCCCCTCGTTTTTGCATTAATTCGCATTGTTGACGCAAGTCTCCAACCTGAACCAAAGATATTTGAAGTTTTAGTAAATATTCCCAGGTTTTAGTTAATATGGAGTACATCAACTGTGTTGATGTTAAAAAGTAAAAGCATTTTTGGCCGGGATCACAGGATAAAAAGGGAAAGCCGTGGCAGAATGATTATCGTTGTTTTAATTTTCTTATATTTTTGCTTTACACACTGCAATTACAGTGTAAAAATATAAAGGCTAAAAAGCCGGTTTTATTTGTTTCCGAGCTCATAATCAAGCGGAGCAGGTTTTCAATTAAGGAGTGAAAATGAGTTGGGATTGCCCTCATAATAATAACGGACACTGCCGCAAAAGAGATAAGGATTGTGAACAGCTATCAATTGGTTGTGTTCTTAAAAATAAAACGAAATTTATTGACAGCGCCAATTATCCAGAGAGAAAGAAGGCAACTCAACATAACAGTGATGATAAATAAACGTAACTGTCCTGCGAGTAGGGTTCAGGCTAACAGCCAGGCTCTTTCTGCCTCTGCTCATTGTTATCCTCGAAAGGGATAAGGGTATACTTGCCATAATTTCAACATTAACCCTCATTTAAAGATTAGTTTTGCGCAGATCATTTGCCGACGGTTGTATGCTTGATTTATTTGTTGCAAATGATCAAATAAGTTGTATATTATTTTTCCTGCGTTTTTAATCTTTTCATATCCTTTTTTATCTGTTTTCAAATGTTTGATTCTGCTAGTAATACCAAGTCATCCCGGCTGTTTTTAAGTTTTATCTCTTTTTATCCTTTCTTATCTGGTTTTATCTACAGGTACGACGAGAGTACGACATTTCTTTTAACCTGTCTTTGCGTCGTTTAAATCACTCTTTTCATTTGCCATATCCAAAACATGGTTCGTGATGTTTTCTATTGCGCCCCTCTTGCCTTCTAATTTGGCGTGTGTATAAGTTTGCGCTGTAATTGTGGGTTTAGAGTGCCCTAAAATCTCAGACGCCGTTACAATGCTTGCGCCTGAGTCTTGCAAAAATGTTGAACTACAATGACGCAATGTGTGAAACGTGAACTCATTTATTCCTATACTTTTAAATAAATGGCTGAAATGCTTACTATATCTTTGAACTGTCTTCGCTCTTATCTCGCCTTCTTCAAAAAGTCTATCACCTTTACAGCTGCTTATATATGAACGTAACTCAGATACTAAAAAACTGCTCAACGGAATGTCTAAAAACTTATTAACTTTAGACTGAAATAAAGTCACAATTCGAGTTTCAAAATTAATATCATCCCGGCTCAATCGAAGTATCTCATTCAACCTAGCGGCGGTAAACAACCCTAATAGAGTCATTATGCGGTCTCTGCCCTCCAAACCAAACAACAGTTTTATTTCTTCGGGGGATAAGAGTCTATCCTTTACCTTTGCAATCTTTAGCTTTGGAATACCAGTACACGGGTTTTTGTCTATCAAACCATCACGAATTGCGCGATTTAATATAATTGCCAGGCCAGTCACATCTTGATTTGTCGTATTGTTACCTACCCCGTCTTTTTCCTGCCGATCAATCCTGAATTTCTCAACAACAAAAGGTGTTATCTTATCAAGTCGATAATCGCCAAGGTATCTGGAAAGAATATTTACCAGCGCCACTTTTTTATGTTTCGTGTTTTCTTTATCATGCTTTGCCGTCTCCAAATATTTTTGGCAATATTCAGCTAATATTGGCAGTGCCTTACGGGTTGAAAGGTTTAACGCGCCTCTCTCTCTATCGCCTATTAAAATGCTCAACCTCTTTTCAGCATCAGCCCGGCTACGAACGTCTTTAAACACCATTGATTGCCATTTTTTGTTTTCATCAAACAGTTCAATAACCCATTGCCCGCACTTCCTATATGAGCCGTTTTGCGCGTTCTTGGGCCGATCTGCGGGGCATTGTTTGCCGGCCCTGCCTTTGCAATTTATCTCTTTGCACTGGGGATGATATTTGCGATATCTCACAGCCATGATTTTTTACCTCCTTTCCATCAATAAAAAAAGGCGAGTCGCCAACGCTGTGCAGAGCGTTAACTATCGCCTTTCCCCCTGATTGCTCAGGATTATATAATGATTCCGGCTGCACCCGTAAATTCTATGTTTAATTTGTAATGGTACGAAATATTATGCGTACTATTACGTTTTAGTCAAGTCTTTTTATTTATTTTTATCTGGTTTTATCTGTTTTAGTCTAGTCTTATCATTTGTGGTTAATAATTCAATATGGTATTATTTTTATATACATAAAAGATTTCATAACGGAGGTTATATTATGGCTACACCAATAAAAGAAACGCCTATCTTATATGGGGAAGACGCTGAACGTTTCTTAAAAGAAGCAATAGAAAACGAAAAACCTGAAAACAAAGTCTCTCAAGAAGAATATGATAGAGCAATGAAACACTATAACGAGTTAATGGAAAATGCCGAGATTTAAAAATTACAATAAAGAACCTCTGTTGCTCGTGGCCTTGTCTCTGCTTTGCTGGTTTTAGTAATGCCTCTGGACACTTTAAAAGTTTCATAATCAAATCTATTCCAATCCTTATAAAGCTCATCGTATGTATCATTTTCGTAATGGGTAATCATGGCCTTGCCTTTGATTTGATGTAACATATCAGCAAGTTTATAATGATCTTCGTTCTTAAAGCATCCTTTTTGATAATAGAATTCAGTATCCAGATATGGCGGATCACAGTAAAACAGGGTATTTTTTGAATCAAATCTCTGAATGCATTCTGAATAATCAAGATTTTCAAACGTCACAAACCGCAGACGTTTACTTATCCCTTCTAAACTGTCAGTCAAATTTCTAAACGTTTTAGCTGGGTTGCGCCCGCTTACTGATGGCGTTGCAAAGCCGCCACGTTCGAAATCCGCGCTAAAACAGGAACGAGACAAGTAAAACCACTCACCAGCTCTTAGAATGTCATCGCATGGCCTGTCATTGAGTTTCCATCGCCGTGAGATATCATTGAAAGTTTTACGGGCAAACGGGAAACCATTTAAAATGTTAATCAGCCGCTCTCTGTTCTCCTGATTCTGGATAACCCTATAGAAGCAGATCAAATCATTGTTGATATCATTTAGAATCTCAATATCAGCCGGTTGTTTATGAAACAGTAAATGGCCGGCGCCGGCGAATGCTTCACAAAATACTTTGTGTTCTGGGATCTGAGCGTTTAGGAAATCACGCAGGAAATATTTGCCGCCAATTGTGCTTACAGGAGATTTAATCAAACTCGCCAGCCTCCACTGAATTTTGATTAACGAAGATATCTAAATCTCTTTGCCTAAATCGCAATCTATTTCCAATTTTGCTATGTTTTATCTCCTTACGCATTGTAAAGCCGTAGATAGCAGACTTGGGCACTTTTAAAAAGTCCGCAGCTTCATTAACATCTAAAAGCCCGGTGTTATTATTTTTTTCAAGTTTCAAACTTTGCATTAGTACAACCTCCTTCAAAAATTAACAAATTCAAATATCTAAATGACCATTATGCTTTATAACTATATCGTGTTTAAATACTGGCAGCTTAAATAATCCTTTTCAACGTCAGCCGATAATCATTAAGTTCTGTTTGATGGCAAATTAAGTTACCCATATTAAACGGCTTAACAGTTTTACACTCTGCCGGTGTTGTTTGCTGCCGGGCCTACCGGCACAAGGCGCGATGTAAAATTAAAAGGTGATTTTATTAAATGACCAAGTCGGGTACTATATGACCATTATTTATTTTGTCCCCGTCGGATTTTATTAGTTAAACCATGACACATATATTTTGCCGGATTTATTAAAACCTCTTAAGGGTGGGGGCACATGACCAAGGGCCTACCCCAAATATTTTCAGGGACTCCTAAAAAAATACAGCCGCCAAAATTTTTACACTGTTTGGCCTGTCATAGCCTCTGTTTTGCCTTGCCCAACAAAATGTCCAAGCACCTGATCCGTTAACGCCACTTGCCCGGTGCCTGTGATTTTTAAGCTTACAACTTCTTTATTGCCTTGTGGCCTGGAAAGCACAAGAGGTTCGGCGGAAAACCAGTCAAAACGGTCTGCATATGGGCGTAGCTGGTTATTCTCTTTGCGGTACAATATTTTCCTGTCTATTAAAAAGTTTATGACTTTGCGCTCTCCAACCTGAAGTCCTTGTTCTTTTTTCATAGTGCTAACCCAATCACGAATTGGTACGCCATTATTTGCCGTCACGACGGCCTTGGCATAATTGACCAGCGTGGCATTAGTTTGAATTTCTCCTTCTAATTTTTCGTTTTTTTCAATTTCAGCTATAAGGAGTTTTAGAGATTCTTTAAATGTTACAGATTTTACCGGGGCTAATAATCGCTTTTCACATTCGATAAAATACTTTCGCGCCCGTTTCCCTTTGTCGTTCCTTTCGACCATTGCGAGTTCTTTTGCCATGTCCAAAGTAAGGTGATAATTTTTTATCGCCTGCCCTGAAGCCGTTTTATCTAAAAAGGTTACGTAATCAACGCTATCGGTAAAGCTGTAATCGTCTATCCTATTTTTTATCCAATCACGAAAGTTTGACCTTACTTCCAAAAACTCATACAAATCTCTAGCATCCACAGTTTGTATTTTCTCACCATTAATATCGCCTTCGCTTAACGGCAATAATTTCTTTAATTTATCTGGGTTGTTAACTGTTAAATCTTCCATCGAACCACCTTCCTTTAAAAACACATCAAAAAGTCACGCATGCCGTCAAAACAGCCGCGCTTAACCAATACACGCCGTGCCTGATATCACCGGAATGGAAATAAACGCCAGACGCGAAAACGTCCAAAATGATTAAAATTGTTGGGAAAAGTAATTTAAGATTCATCGTCAACCCTTTTTTGTACCTTTCCAATCTCATCAGAAATCTTGCGATTTTTGAGCCATCTTTCAATATCCGTCTCCATAAATTTCTTACCCCATTTGGAATGCCTCTGTTTATTGTCTATAATTTTTTTCATAGTTTATCCCATTATGTACTTTCCGGTTGTTTCCAACTCTGTTGAGTCGATTTTGTGGACGCTTTCACCAAAAAAACAACGGACAATTTCGGTTGATTTGTCACACAGAAATGGCGTGTTCAAGAGGCATAAAAGATACCGGCTGTCAAATTTTTGTATTATGTTATGAAATCGTTTTTCATCAATGCAGTGGCCCTCGGCTACGATAACAAACCCGAAATGCCGGCGGATTTCGCCTGCGCATTTGGCCAGGCCATGGACGGTAGCAATTGTCAGGTTTCGGATTTTTTTTCGGCCATTAGCAACCTGGCCAATTTCGTCATCCCTCATGCCCAGATGGGTCTTGGCTTGTTCGCGCCATTGACACAAAATCTCTCGATTGGAAGTCATTATTAGTGTGGGTTGCATGCGCTGCGCAATAAGGTTTAATGCGACAATTATACTGTCTGATTCTGCGGGATTTTCCAGAACGCCTATATCGTTTTGCAGAATTAACGAGACTGCTTTTTGTTGAAAATCGCGCAAGCCTCCAGTGAATCTATAGGTTACATTAGGCCGCTTCCGGGTTCTGTCAACTATCTCATAATTAACCCCGTGACTTTGCAAAATATCCAAAACTCCGCCTTTCAGCCCGCGCGGCATTTCCAAATTTCCAAAAATATCGTGATCAAAAAATTTTAGTATTTTTTCAACGTTTCTGGTGCCAGAACCATTATTCTGGCATGCGATCCATTTTGGATTTAAAAACGTTGCAGAGTCCTTTAATTCAGAAACAACATCTGCCGACAAATTATTTGTGTCTATTTCCAACTGATTTTTTAAAACTATTTGTGTTTTCAATGTTTTTCCTTTGATCTTTCATTAGATTTTGGTAAATTACCAAATACATGTTTGTTGCGTTTTATAGTACACCGCTTAACTTATTTCCTCTTTTTGCGCCCTTTAGTTTTGCGGGGGCAAGGGGGTGCATTGTGGGCATTTTTCAAAACATTGAACGTTTTATGAGGTTTTTTATACCCTTCGCCTTTTTTGAAAACACTTGCTCTGATTTTGGATTTTTAGCTGCAACACGCTGTTTATTAATGTCATGATATTGACGAAATAAAGTATTAATATTTGTTTGATTATTTATCATTGATTCCTCTCAAAAATTTCTGAATACCGCCCGGATGCAATATTATATTTAAGTTCAACCTTTCCGGGTTTTCCGACCTCGCGAAAGCGGACTTTTTGGATGTGAATTTGCACACTTTTAGACTCATCAAGAAGGTCACGCCAAACGCAAATGCAATTATCGGCCTTGTTTCGAAAGTGGGCTGATCCGGCGATGTCGTATGGGTTTGGAACGGGATATTTGCCAGTTATTTTGTCCTTATACAATTTAGTCGGGTGAGCTATTAGCCAAACGTGAACTTTGTAAGCCCGCGCAAATCTGCGAATCTTAGTAAGGCACTTAGAGATATACTCGGTTTCCGAGAGACCTTGCGGTCGTGCATTATCAATTTCATTGTAAGGGTCGATTACCAAGCCCTTTATGCCAAACCGCGCCACCGCGACCTTTGCTTTTGCAATGATATGATCAATTGTGAGTTCCTCGTCAGGAGGCGAAATAAATGTAAAATACTCGCTTAGCCACTCTCTGGAAGCGTCAAATTCATCTTTGCTCATTCTTGCCGAAAACCCTTTGTGAAAAGGTTTGCCGATAAACTTTTTCGCTAATTTTGCTGCGTGTGATTCGATAGGGAAATTTTCAGGCGAAAAAATAGCAAATCTCCAGTCATATCGGATTGCCAAATTTACCATCAGAGCGTCAATGAATTCTGACTTACCGTGGGATGGTATGCCCGTTGCAAGGCTCATCTCACCTTGACGGATAGTATAATATACATCAAGGGAATGCCAGCCTGTTGTCAATCCTTTCTGCCCGCCTTGATTATAAAGACGTAACAGATCATCCGAAAAATCGTCTATGGAAAACAGACCTGAAATTGGGACGGGCTTTGCATCGTCAATAGTTTTTTTTAATTTACTTGCCCCATGTTTTGCAAGGGCGTCGTTTGCGTCTTTACAGCTCTCCGGCCATGTGGCGATATAACAACGCTCAGGGCCTAATCTTCTAATTAATTCCTCTTCAAGCTTTTTGCCTGGCGCATCTGAGTCAACAGCAAGGATAAATTTTTTAATATCCTTCAACGCTTCCTCGCAATTTTGAATATAGGAAAACTTTGACTCATATGACTTTGCCGTCGGGCTAGGAGCACCGTCGGGCACGCTTAAAACGTTTATAAACCCGGCAACCTCCAAGGCCAGCTTGTCAAATTCGCCTTCAACGACAACAGCCACCTCTTGCTTGACAATATCATCAAGTCCGTAAAATATTTTATCCGCTCCAGATTCTTGCCTGAACCGCTTGTCAAGTGTCCGGTACTTGATATTAAGCAACTCGCCATTGCGAAAGTATGGAAACAAAACCTCGCGGCCATTGAATTTAATCTGATTGCGCTCTAAAATCTCCTTTGAAATGCTCCGATCCATAAAAAACTTGACCACATTATCCGGTAAAGGAGATTCAGGAAGTTTCAAAATCTCCGTTCCGCCGACTTTCTGACTGCCGGCAGCGTGTTTGCCGCTTGCAGCCCCTGCGCGTGGCGTGGCGGCCTGTTTTTGTCCGTTATGCTTCCCGCTTAATCCACAGTGATGGCAGTTGTAAACGCCAGTCTCAACATTTGTGCTAAGACATTTGTCGCCACTCTTTGTCCTGGCGTTGCTGCATTCAGGACACTGGCTATAAGTTTGTGTCATATTTTCTCCAAAAAATCATCTATAAAATCAACATAGCGCGAACGTTTTGCTGTAAATTTCGAATCAATCAATTTCTCTTTGATAAAGTTCAATACTGGGCTTATGATGTATTTTGAAATCATAAAACAACTCCTGAATGGTTTTCTGGATTACCGTTAGCTTTTTCTGGCTCTTTCCAATCAACCCAGTCACGCCAGTTGTTGAAAAATGTTGACCCGTTTTTGGGTCTCTTCCAAGTTTCAATCTTTAAGTGGCCTAAGTAATTTTCAAGACTTTTGTCGAAATCTCTTAAATCTTCATCGCTTTTAACACTTGCTAAGAAATGTTTTTGAGCGGCTTTTTTGCCATCCTTATTCGGGTAGTTAAGCCACCGTTCTTCGAAAAATCGAGTGTATGTTTTTATATAGTTTTTTTCTTTCTTTATATGTGCGTCAATTTCGCCCCTAGTTTTAGGGGTCGTTTTGCCCCTAGGTAGGGGCGGTTTCGCCTCTAGTTGGTCAGGGGTTGTTTCGCCCCTAATGCCCCACTGTGTGTGGTCTTTTTGCAAGCCGTAGCTTGTTATGAAACTCTGCTTATCTTTTACAATAATTTTTTTATATTCCATTTCTTTTAATGACCTTGTAATGTTCCTCCTATCAACGCCGGTCTGTTTTTCAAAAAATGAGATTGATATTGTGGTAGCATGGCTATGCCATCCGTAAGATTGCCGTAAAATCACCCACAAGATTTGCCATTGAGTGCCAGATAAACGCAATCTTTGAAAAGCCTCGGCAAGTTCGTTTGCGATTCGTAAATGGCCATTTTCGAGCTGGGGATTTGCAGTCGCTTGTTCGGCCTCGCTTTCATCTTCAAGTTGCGGGGGCGCTGTTTCAGTTTCGCTTTCAAGGCTTTCGAATACCTGCATTAAAGCTTCAGCTTCTCCGCTTTCTCCACATGCTCGACACTTGAACCGTATGTCAAGGCCAGCGTCACCATTATCGTAGGCACAAAGAACCCCCAGCCCTTTGCAGTAGGGGCAGTCAGTTTGCACTCCCCCGCCATTCTCAAAAGCTGGATAACGTTTGCGAAATTCTATTAATAATTCTGGGAGCATTTTAAGCCTTTTTGCCGGTTTGTTGTTTTAGGAAGGATTTAAGCGCGGACCGTACAATTGCGGCATTGGACTTTTTAAGTTTTAACCCAACTTCAAGAATTTCATTAAACATTGTGGCTGGTACTTGGGCTTGTACCATTTTAAAGCCCTCATCTTTAAACATATTGCATACTCCTTTTAAAAAATTAAAAATTTAATTATCAGGATTGTACACATACGCTTGTGGATGTAAATGGTCTGAGGGTGGGTGATTTTATGGTCTTGTAACTTGCTGATATAAAAGGGGTTATGCAAATTGGAATTAGGTGGTTTTTAGGCCATTTTTAGGTGCTAATGTACTTTGGGTGTAGTTTTTGTTACGATTGAAGGTGTAAATGTTAGGAGGTTATAAGGGATTACGCAAAAGGGGACTTGTATTCTTTAAGCTGAATATTCTTCTTTGGGATCATTAATTGTTTGCCGATTCCTTGTGCTATATGGATGATATCTTTAGCTCTGGGGCCAATTACAGCCTTGAAGGCTATGACAATTTCTTTTTTTGCATCGTTGATATCATTATGAGCTTTTCTTAGCTGTGCGTTCTTTACAGGAAATTCTTCATGTTTAGCCCCTCTTACCAAGAGATATAGAACCCCTTTGAATCTGTGCTCTAATTTGAATTCTTGGATGAGAGGGTTATTGCATTTTACAATTATTTTGTAATCAGAGGCTTGATAATTTCCTTTAAAATCAACAATCATTTCAATTTCCACATCTTCAAAATTATCTATTGCCTGTTTTTTAGGTTTAGATTGCTTTTTGCCTGTTTTTACAGGTGTTTCAGACTGGGCTCTGGGTTCCTCAGTTTCGACTTTTGGGGTAGGCGCCGGCAGGTCAGATACCTTAAGTTTTTTGTTTGTGTTAAGATCAAAAATGACGCATTTTCTTAGAAAAGATGGATATATATTTGATAAACTTTCCGCGTTTGTGGTTGTTGCAACGATGTATTCTTCTGATAATATTTCCAAAAATGGATTAATGCCGGGCTGAACATTGCGCAGTTCTACGAATTTATATGCGAATGGCTCGTGTTTGTTTTTTTCAGCATCAAATTCAGCTTTTATCTCTTTTGCACTTCTTTCTGTGCAATCTAGGCGGATTCTGGGTAGCTTTTCTGAGTTCCACATGTGATATGTACACTCAACAGCATCACTCAAATCATTGTTGTTACCAATAAAAATAATAGGCGGTAGATGGTAGCGACTATTATTAATGCTTTCACCCAGCATTCCACAGAGGAACATTCCTATAATATTATGGTCCTCTTGGAATCGACCTAATATTGCGTTAGGATTAGCGCGGAGTTCCGCTTTTCTGGCCTCTAAAGCCTCTTTTGAATCATTTTTCTTTTTAGGCATGTACGTTACCTCTCCTCGTAACTCTCCAGGCGGATTAAGGGCTGCCGGTGGAGATACCGGCGTTTCAACCTGCGTAGCTAGCGCGGGTCTAGCCCTTATTTTGATTGTGGGATCTGAAATCCTAATTGATCTTATGCCATATTGACTGCTTATCGATCCGCTCAGGGCCCAGCGTCAGGCGCTCGTTCTCCCAAGTAATTCAATGACTTCATCCTTTGAAACACCACGGCGTATTAGCGATTCGGCCAAATGCTGGTCGCTGTTGAAAATGCTTTCGGTTAGCCTGCTTGATATCGGCGCAAGCGCGTTGATTGTGTCCTCGTCGTTTAATGTCTGAGCCTCGGCAATCATTGAGTTAATCGTCTTTAGCGAATTCAGGTTCCGGTCAAATCCGGCCCCGGCATCAGCAGCTTTTTGACGGGCTTGTTCGGCCACGAATTTATCTTGCTCAAGCTGAAAATTCTTCTCATCCAAAGCAAACCTTCTGTCCTTATCCAGTTTATTGGCCTTGAGCCTGTCAGTGATTTCAAACCTTTTGTTCTCTAAAGCTAATTTGCGGTTGTCATTTCGCTTTTGCGCAAAAGCTGAGTTAACATCCAACACGGCGCCGGCCAAAGACGTCGGCAATGCGTCGGCGCCGCCTTTAAGCCTGTTGCGCAACTTTTGCCGTTGCCCTGTTGTTAACATAATACCGGATGAGAAGCCGAATTCAGGGTCTTTTTGTATCTTCAGCCTGTTTGTCAACTTGAGAGCGGTTGGCTGCTCTGGGCCTTTGAGCCTGTTTGTTAACTTGTGAGCGGTTGGCGCAGCGGTTGCCGCTTGGCCAATCTTTAACCGGTTTCCAAAAGGCCTTTCCGTTGCCTTGTTTCCAAATACTGTGTCAGTTCTTGGCGTTGTGCCAATGGGATCAAGGAACTGCGGTTCAACAAACCGTTCCGATCCCGCAAAAGGCCCTTTGGGCTGGGCCGCTTTAAAGGTGGCGAGTTGCCCCTGTTTCAACCTGTTGTTAAACTTTCGCACTGTATTGATGCCGCCCCTTTGTTTTGATGAGGCCGGGATGGGTTTAATGCTGTTATCAATAAGCTCATTCTTCTCTTTGTTTAGTAAAAAACCGCCCTGCAAACGGTTCTTAAATCTTGGTTCAGCCATATAACATCTCCTTAATTAAAAAAAAAGCCGCCAACCAAAGAGTCGCAGTCTTTGATTTCGCGGCTTTTCCATGCCTGTTATCCAGGCAATATCTTTTCCCTGCGACGGAATGTTTATTTGGTTCTAAGTAAACACATTCGCCAAAAAAAGTCAAATGAAAAACAAATTATTGTATGAGGTCTGGCATCATACAAGGGGAGGTTACACAGGCCTGTGTGCCGAGCCCTTATATTGAAATTTGAACTATTTGGGGATCTGAGTTTATTTAAATTGAAGCCCATATTTGCCGCGCCCTGAAAGGACGAAATACGCAAAAAAACAGGCTGACAAGGCTGTTATAGCCACCTGTAGAGCTTTTCTTTGATCAAACCTTTTAAGGTTGTTGGGGCTAATCTTTAAGCTGTAATTTGAGATGTTGTTTTGTTTTTGGCTGATATTGGTTTGGATATATGAACTTGCTCTTTTTCGATCTGAGTAAGAATCTCAGATATGTCAAGCTTCGAAAAGCTTCCATTAATTATCTTGTCAAGATTGAAAACCATTTCACCATAAAAATTAAGCACCCCTGTTACCATATCTTTGTCTTTTCCCGCTAATTCAGCTAATTTGTCTGAATATTCTTTTATTTTAAAAGCGTGATACTTGATTAAATCAGTTATTTTTGTGCTTTCAGCCCTATAGCCCACTTCAAGTTGAAACTTTAAAGCTTTGCCATACATTAATAAGTCTTCCACTTTTAAATCCTTATCGTAGGCGCTCTCAATCCTTGATATTCTACTTTGCGAGTATCCAATCTTTTCAGCCATTTGTTTTTGCGTCAAGCCTTGTTCACATCTGAGAGAGAAAAGGAATTTTGATATTGTTTTTTCCCTGATCTCTTGTATCGTGTCATCGCTAAATTTCTTATCGTCTGACAAGCCCTTAATCATGTCTTCTACATTTTTAAATTGTTTATCCATTTTTTTTATCTCGTAATTTTTTAATAAAATTATTGCAAAAATTTATGTCATCCTTTTGGCTGTTTTTATCGCCTATGGTAATTAAATGGACTATGTTTGTGTTTACATCCGGGTAAAAATATAGCCTTGTCGCTTGCAATTTTGGCATATAGCCTTTTTGGTCAACGGCTTTAACTCCATGAGGTTCATTATGTATAAAACCGGCATTTATTTTTTGAGGCCCATTTAGACTTAATGCTGTATAATAAGTAGCTAAATTATTCAATACGGCTTTTAATTCATTTGGTCTTTTTTTTACATAAAATTTGTGTTTTCTATCATATTGACCTGACGCTTCAACAAACCAGTTACTCATATTAACATCCTCATACAGAATAATATACCCTAAAAAAGGTTAAATTCCAGCCTAAAATATTCCAAATATGAATATTGCGCTAAAACTTAATACTTTTGTCTTGTCTATATAACAAAGCAAACCAATATAAGTCTTGTTACCTATTGCCCAAAAACCACCTAATAAAAAAGCCCCCCCCCAATTCCATCTGTTTAATTTATGGGGTTCTTCTAAATTTTCTATTTCTTCATTATTATTTGATGGCATTTATACCCCCGCAAATCTATCCAACATGAATAAATTAACCGTCTTATCCTCGTCTTGCTCATCATAAATATGAACATCGCCTAACTTGCCGGATTGTTCCAAATACTGCCATATTTCGCTACTGACGGCAAACAATCCTATATTTAACCCGCTTTGGCTAAGTTCAGCTAAAACATTGACAGCAACGCCGCCTACGCGCTCAACGCCTTTAAAACTGATTAGCTGACAATTCCGACCATTATCAAAGCAATAATAAAGATGATCATACAATTGCATTGCCCCATTACCTGTTAAGCAGCCTTCAAGCTCTATAATCTCTAGGTCTGAATCCTTTAATTGATGAGATGATATTTTTAATTGTGGTTTCACTTATGCTCCTCAAAATTGGCAAAATATAGAACTTGAAATTATAACAAATACCACCACCCTACAGTCAATCGGGGAAAACCCTACAACCTGTGTAGTGGCAGAGCCCTACGCGATTATGGGCAAACACATTACAATGGTGAAAAAACGAGTATAACGCCTTCCGGGGCATTTAAAAGTCTTTTAAGACTATTCTTTGGCTGTTAACACCTTGGTGTCTTGGCTGTCCATCTACGTAGTAAATCTATTTACGACCATAAATCCGGGTAAAACTTTTTTATTTTTTTCTAAAAAAGCATAAAAGTTTAAGGATCAAGGTTTGTCATTTAGAGCCTTTTCCATTTATCCAAGATAAAGCGCATACATTGACATTGCCGCGCATGCAATTATTAACACATGCAGAAACCACTTACGCGCCTGGTCTTCTGTTTCCGTTTGTGCTTGCATGGCTGGATTTGTTTGTTTCTTAGTCTGTTTTGCCTCAATGTTCCAATCTTTCTTGTTGTCTTTCATTGAAATTACTCCTTATTAAAATTTTTAGCCTGATTTTTTAATTGGCGTCCGGTTTATGGGATCTGATAATCAGGGTGTAGAGCCGGATTCGTTGATAATGGCTTTATTAGGATTGCCATCGGTTCTATCAGAATTTCTGATGGAATCCTTTTCATCTTGATCTAAAGCCTTGGTATCCAGGGGTAAGAACTTTATTCGTCCCCCTTTCGTCTTTACTATTCCAAGCACATCGGTGATACGTGTTTTACACGGCTCGTCTTGGTCTAAATAATCGTTATACTCTTCCCTTGTATGCCCCCAAGGGTGTCGGTTGAAACGACCCCCTTCATAGCGGGCACCTGGCTGTAACTTTTCTACAGTCAGGTCTGGCCTGAATCCGATTAACCCCAGCTTTATCATGTCTACATAATTCCATCGCTAATCGCTATAGTATTTCTTTGATCAGCCAAGGGTATATGTTTTATAGATACCCTGTAATTATTAGGGCGCTATTGTGTGGTGTAGAGGCCGGATTCATTGATTAAATTAGTTTCACCTTGGCGCCCTATCGAAACGATAGACCGTTCTTCGTCGCCTTTATTTCCGTCATTTAAAATGACGGTATTCTTTTCCTCGTAGCGGCCACCTGACCTAAGTTTTTCTGAGGTCAGCCCGGCTTCACCCTAATTTAGGGAGCGGTTTTAACCAATTTACCGCCTTCCCATGCTTTTGCCATATGTAAGCAGCCTGAGTTCAAAAAGCAAATCTTGGTATATGTGCATTATCCCGGCACGCTCTTCGTCGGGAATTATCCCTCTTTCTTCTACAATTCCGCTAATTACGTGATAAAAGGCATTAAATTTAAAAAAAGTTCTTTCCCCGTCAAACTCTTTGACAAACCCGCCTTCTGGGCAATTTTCAAGTTCAACAAAATCGCCGGCTTTTAACTTTTGCAAGGCGTTTCCCTTCGTGTCTGATTTAGCCTTGTTTTTTTTATCAACTTTCGATTTTCCCGCCTCTTCTGCCGAAACAGAGTTTGTATTGTTATTAGCCATTTTTTCCCTTTCATTTTCTAAATACAATTTGATTGTCATAATTAGGCGCATCCATTTTCTGCATGCCCTTCAAATCACACTTTTTACATTGCTTCCATCATTTTCAATAACTCAGCTTCTAACGCATGGAATCTAAATAACATTAAGTTAACAATTCCGTATGCATGATCGCTCTCACGTTTTACCGGTATTGAGTCAAGGACTGCATCTCGCAGCATCGCAGTTGCGCCTTTCAAATCATAAACAGCGGAATATACTGTTTCTATCGGACTTAGACCGCGATCTTTAGTTTCATCTGCTTCAGGCCCTTTGCCATCTTCTGCCAAAGCAGGTTTTGCATTTTTTTTATTATTCATTTTTACCGATCCTCCTTTTATTTATTCCGAAATTTTCAATATTTTCACAGAGTACTCTTGAAGCTTCGTTAATAGAGCCAAGTTCTTTTAACACAACACAGATAGACCCCTCTATTTTTGTATTTTCTCGCTCCTGTAATTTGTTTGAGCAAGAAACAGTTTCTCTCAGATAATCAACTATTATTGAGCAAACGTTTTGCAAATTAGAGATATCAAGATTAACTTGACGCGCCATTTCTTCCAATTTGGAAAGAGAGCCTTTGTTAATATTCTCCACCTGTTTAATGGTGGTGTCTTTTTTCATTTTCAAATCCTTTCAAAAGGGCTATAATTGTTAACAAATTTAGCCAAGGTACGACGAGAGTACGACTGAATCAAATCTTTATTGTCATAAGTTGCATAAAGAAAAAAAGATATGACAAATGATCAAATAAGTTGTATATTAATTCATATTGATATGACTTGAAATAAGCCATTATTTTATTAGTTTCGTTTACCGGAGTATTAAATTTAAATTATTTAGGTATTGTGCTGGTTTACTTTAAGGGAGGTACTATATGTCTGACAGTTTTCAAAAAGTAAAAGATTATTTAACTCAATTGAATTACTCTATAACAAAGGAAGACCCGGCGGAAGAGTTGGTAATAATTGAAGATGAGGAAAACGGCATTAAAAATCTTATAATTGATTGCGAGGATCCTATTTTAATTTTCGAGCAGGTTATAATGGAAACTCCATCAAACAATGACGTTTTCTTTAAAAGGCTGTTGCAAATGAACAGGACTCTTGTCCATGGAGCTTTTGCTCTTGATGAAGACGCTAAAATTGTAATATTTAGAGACACTTTGCAGCTTGAAAACCTGGATTTAAACGAAATTGAAGGCTCAATTAAGGCTCTAAGTCTTGCTTTGGCTGAAAACGCTGACGAATTGTTAAGTTATAGCAAATAATAATTTGATTACAAATTAAAAGGAGGTTAATTATGGCAGGAATATTCTCACGGCTGTTTAAAGCCGGCGAATCAGAGGCCCATTCGCTTATAGATAAATTTGAAAACCCTATTAAAATGAGCGAGCAAGGGATTAGGGACTTGAAAAAAGACCTGATGGAGAGCGTGAAAAGCCTTGCGGAAGTAAAGGCCATTACTTTACGCCTGAAGCGGGATATGGATAATAATAAAAAACTCGCCGCTGATTATGAGCGAAAAGCTATGTTGCTTTTGCAAAAAATGCAGACTGGCGGAATTGATCCATCTGAGGCTGAAAGGCTTGCAAGCGAAGCTTTAACAAAAAAGGAAGACGCGGGCAAAAAGGCGTTGGAAGCCGGCGCTCAGTGGGAGCAACAGGAGAAGATGTCGAACCAACTGCAGGCAAATGTATCAAAATTGAAATCCACCATATCTAGTTATGAAAACGATCTTATAACATTAAAGGCCAGGGCTAAGACGGCCAACGCCACAAAAAAACTAAATGCGCAAATGTCTCAGGTCGACTCAAAAGGAACTATCGCAATGCTGGAAAAAATGAAAGCAAAGGTAGAGGAAGACGAGAGCCTTGCGGCTGCTTATGGAGAATTGGCCGACGCGGATAAATCTGTGGACGATGAAATAAACTTGGCCCTTGCCGGCTCGGTTGAAGAGAAGAAATCATATGATAATCTCGCGGAATTAAAAGCAAAAATGGGCATTACATAGCGTAGGGCAAAGCGCTAAGAGCAGATAACTGGTAGTAGGTGATAGATAATAAATGGCAGAGGGCCGAATTTGAAACGCCGACATTTTACTTTGACGTAGAAATTTTGACGATATACATATTGAGGATAATGCAATATGTAATATAACATGGGATTGTTCGATAAATTTAAGAAAAAAAAAGAAGAGATAGATATAGACATCACGATATCTAAACTCAAAGTCGGCTACATATTGGATTATGATCTAAAGACGTGGGAAGTGACTGAATACAATAAATATGATTGGGGCAACCACGTTTATAGTTACGAATGGGAACTTAAATCAGGCAATGAGGTTGTTTATCTGGAACAGGATGATGAAGAGGATGAAACCGAATGGATGGTGACAAAAAGAATACCTTTTAGAACTATTGACCCTGGATTGGGCAAATGTATACAGGAAAAAGGCGATCCGCCGGATGAATTGCAATATAATGGAACAAAATTTTACCTTGACGACAATGGTGGCGGATATTTTTGCAGAGGAGGCGGCAAAGAAGGCGCTGAATTCCTGTTTTGGGACTATATGGACGCGGACGAAGAGCTTATCTTAAGCATTGAGCAATGGTCTGAAGAGAGATTTGAGGCTTCTTACGGCAAATACGCGGAAGAGTACGAATTTACAAACATCTTGCCGAGGTAGCAGATAACATAAAAACAAACATCTATCTTGCGGGTTTGACAATATCAATATTCTTTAGGAAGCCTCCTCCCCGCCCTACGCAATTTCCAAAAGTTTAATATCAAAACTAAGCCTTTTACCCGCAAGCGGATGATTGCCGTCTACAGTAAGCGTGCTGCTGTTAACATCCATAACCAACACATTAATTACACGCCCCTCATTATCATCCATGGACATCTGCATAACCTGGCCAACTTTCAATTCAACGCCTTCAGGCACTTCGGTCCTGTCCAGCACAAAGACTAAACCTTTTTTATGCTCTCCATAAGCGTCTTTCGGCTCTATTACCACAGTTTTTTTCTCTCCCGGCGCCATTCCCTCAATTGCATTGTCAAAACCTTTAATTACCGAGCCTTGCCCAAGAATAAATTCAAGAGGCTCAACACTGTACGATGAGTTAAAAATGACACCGTCATCATAAGAGCCGGTATAGTTAATTTTAATTGTGTCGCCGGCTTTTGCGGTAATTTTTGACTTGGAAGCGCATTTTTTTGACGCAGTTTTTGTTTCTGCTTTTGCTTTTGCGGCAGGTTTTGTTTTTGTTTCAGATTCGCTTTTAGCTGCTGGTTTTGCCGTTGTCTTTGATTTTTTAGTTTCAGTCTCTTTTGCCTTTGCCATTAAATTCTCCACTTATGTGTTTTTAAAAATAGACCGCTGTTCGCGGTTATGTGATTATAATAGTTACGAATATTCTGAAATGCCTTCTAATTTTAAAAGTTTCTTTTTAACCTCAATTCCGGATGTAAATCCTCCAAGAGCTCCGTCAGAGCATATTACCCTATGACATGGAATAATGATAGGTATTGGATTTTTGCCGTTTGCATTGCCTACCGCCCTGCAGGCATTTGGTTTGCCGATTTGCGAAGCTATCCATTTGTATGATTTTACAATGCCGAAAGGAATGGTTTGTAAACGCGTCCACACCTCTTTTTGAAAAGATGTGCCGGTAATCAGGTCTAACGCAAAATCAAATTCCGTTAGAGTTTGATTAAAATAATCTTTAAAAGCGTTTGTCACTTCCCTGCAAAACTCATCATCCTTAACCGGCGCCAAATTAAACCTGCATTTAAAACGCCTTTCAAACTGATCGTCGCTCATTTGCGCCAATTCAACATAACAAACGCCTTTTTCAGTGCTTGCGGCTTTAATATTCCCGATGGGGGATTTAAAAGAACTGTAAAATACTTGATCCATTATTTATAAATCGAAGATGACTCATTTAGATAAACTCAGCCGCAACCATTAAACAAAAACCGCTACAGCAGCTGCATTACATTTTGAGGTGAAACATTGGCTTGCGCCATCATTACCAACGCGGTCTTCTGTAAAATATTATTCTTGGTAATTTCAAGCTGTTCTTTTAGCATTTCGGTGTCCATTATCCTGCTTTTTGCAGAATCTGTCTCGGTTATGGCGGATGAAACAGCATTTTCCTTAACAGCAAGCCTGCTTTGCATTGAACCGACCGACATTATTGATTCATTTACCGTGGAAATGGCGTCGTCAATTTTTACAACGGCGTCGCCGGCGGCGACGGAAGAATAAACCTTAATATCATCTGTATTAACATGCAAAGAACCCGAATCGTGGCCCGCGGGTATTGAAATATTTAAAACATCGCCCGCAGTGTCGCCAACCTGCGTTGATTTGTCGACAAACGTGCCGTCAAGCAGATTAGAGCCGTTAAAAGAGGCGTCATCGTTTACAATAGAATCTATTTCAAACGCAAGCTCTTTAAGCTGGTCTTCAATTGCGCTTCGCGCCGGAGCCTCGACAACATCGCTTGAAGCTTGCGTAGCTTTCTCTTTCATCGCCTGAAGGATGCCAAGTATATTGTTTAACCCGCCCTCAGCAATTTTTAGCGAACTTCTGGAATCGCCGATATTTGAAAGAGCCCGGCCCAGCCCGCGGGCTCTAACAGACAAATTTTCGCCTTTAATTAAACTTGCGGGATCATCCTCGGATTTGTTCAACGCCTGCCCTGTTGACATTTTCAACCGGCTATTAGCGATCTTGCGGCTTATTTGACTACCGGTCTTCTCTGCCTCCATGGCCTGCATATTAGCGGCTACCCTGGAAAATTCATTTATCGACATAATAATTCCTCCTGAGTCAAAAGAGAGATTAAAATAAGTAGTTATATTTTAACGCAAATTTACCTGAACATCAAATTTAATTTACAGCCGGATTGATTAAAAACACAGCGAATTTTGATAGAAAAAATATTAAAAAAAAATGAATTAAATTTGTTTTGAAACCAAATTTGCATTTTCAAAAATTCGGTGTATAATTAAAACATAGCGCATGGGCAAGAAGCTTTCCAGCCCAAAAGATAGGGGTTTGAGTACCCCCTATAAGGGTGGAAGGGCGTGTACTGCTGAAGTTAAGTGTGCTGGGCTGAATACGGAAATTGGCGGAAAAGCGCAAGTCGTGTATTTTGTTTTATTATTTTGAGCTAATTCTAAATCTTCATTACGACGCTTTTTTATCCAGGCAGAAAGATTGTATAGCGGAAAACACAAGTTCATCCTCCTTGATTATTTCCGCCAATTTCCAAATTTTAAACCTTCCAATTTCAATAACATCCTGCTACTATTCCAATTTCTAACCAACATCTCTTATATTTTCACGACAATTTCCCAAATTATTTGCATTTGAAGTAGTTAATTGCTTAAGGGCTTCGCATTAATAAACGGGGGATTCCAAACTAACTACGAAGTAAAAAGACTCAAAGAAACGCAGAAGAATCGTAACAGCAGACTAAAATTTACAAACATTGGTATACAATTGATAGCGGAACCTGATATTATGATGGTTAAAGCTCATCATAAATATCAGGCTGTTGCAGTTTTAGTCCTTTAACAGGACATAAAATATTTTGCAGAATTAGAAACTGTTTATCAATTTTTACGCGATAGTTATCTTTTCGTCAAGATAAACATCTTGAATAGAGTTTAACAACTCAATCCCATCCTTCATTGGTTTTTGGAACGCTTTACGTCCGCTTATAAGTCCCATTCCTCCTGCGCGTTTATTTACGATAGCGGTCTCTACTGCCTGAGCCAAGTCATTTTCGCCGGATGCTCCGCCGGAATTAATCAAACCGGCGCGCCCCATATAGCAGTGCATAACTTGTAATCGAGTTAAATCTATAGGATGATCTGATGAAAGTTCTGAATAGATTTTTTTATGCGTTTTGCCGTAGCTTACACCGTCACTGTTCATGGCTGTATAACCGCCATTCTGTTCAGGTAGTTTTTGTTTTATAATATCGGCCTGAATGGTTACACCTAAATGGTTTGCCTGGCCTGTAAGGTCAGCCGAAGAGTGATGGTCTACTCCGTCTTTCTTAAAACTTGAATTCCTTAAATAACACCATAGGATAGTAGCCAACCCTAAACTATGGGCAATATTAAACATCTCGCTTACTTCCATAATTTGGCGAGTCGATTCATCAGAACCATAATATATAGTTGCTCCTACCGCAACGGCCCCTAGATCTTTTGCTTGCTCTATTGACGCAAACATAATCTGATCAAACTTATTTGGGTATGTTAATAATTCATTATGATTAATTTTAAGGATAAAAGGTATTTTATGCGCGTATTTCCTTGAGACACTGCCCAGAACCCCAAGAGTTGAGGCTACAGCGTTACAACCGCCTTCTATGGCAAGTTTAACAATATTCTCAGGATCAAAATATGCTGGATTCGGCGCGAAGCTGGCTCCGGCTGAATGTTCGATACCCTGATCAACCGGCAAGATTGAAACATAACCTGAATTAGCCATCCTTCCATGAGAATAAATGCTTTGTAAACTCCTGAGCACAGGCACAGGCCGATCACTTTGTGACACAACACGGTCAACAAAATCATTGCCCGGCAAATATAAACAATCTTTTGAAACTTTAGCTTTGTAATTTAACAAAAAATCAGACTGTTTTTCTCCAATTATTTTAGTGACATCCATAAATCTAATCCTTTTTGTGTAAAGTTTATCATATAAAATAATAAAAAGCTTAGCATAAAACACTACGTTAATCAATAAAAAAGAAAAGCTCAAATGCTACAAAATTACACGATTGAAAATCTCTAATACCTCCATTTACTCTTCCAATTTGTAGCCAACGCCTCTTATGTTTTTAACAAGTTTTGCGGCTTTGCCCAACTTTTCGCGCAGGTTTTTGATATGAACGTCCACAGTTCTATCTAAAACCGCTTTTTCATTGCCCCACAAATGGTTTAAGATCTTGTCTCTTGTGAAAACCCACCCTGTTTTTGACGATAAAATCGATAAGATTTTAAACTCAATTGTTGTCAAATCCACCTTTTTGCCATCAACAAACACGGCATACTTCCCGAGATCAATAGTTAATATGCCGCCGACATTAATTACTTCTGATTCCAAATCATCTTTTGGTTTGTTGCGTCTTAACACAGCCTTTACCCTTGCCGTCAACTCTTTGGGGGAGAAAGGCTTGGTTACATAATCATCCGCCCCAAGTTCCAGGCCCAGTACTTTGTCCAACTCCTGATCTTTAGCCGTAAGCATTATTATTGGAATATGTGAATGTTTTGCGTTATTTTTTAAAAGCTTGCAAACTTCAAAACCATCCGCGTCAGGCAACATTAAATCAAGAATTATAAGGTCGGGAGAGCTCATCTCTAAAAACTCAAAAAGCGGTTTAGCGCTCAGAAACTCTTTTACCCTGAAACTTGACTTTTTCAGATTGATAGATATAAATTCCGCAATATCAGGTTCATCGTCTACTACCACTATTAATTCATTCATAATATATCGTTACGTTTTTAGCTGGAGCTTTTATATGGTATGCGCCTTAAGGTACTTTTGAATTTATGATATGTGCTTAAGAAATGTTATAGTTGAGAATTGGCAATCAGGGCTTTTTACCGCGTTTTTTTCTTAATAGATCAGCAAGGCTAACCTTATCCTTATCATAAACGGCGGTAAGAGCGCCGGCTTTTGATGCTTTCAAATTCGCAGGGATTTCAGCCCCGCCTTTGAAATCATGACTTTCGTCATTAACTTCGGAACTCTCTTCAGAAGTTGCCGGTTCTTCATCTTTTGAGTCCTCTTTATCAATTAATTGCGTTGAAACAAGCTCAGGCTCTGCCGGCGATTCCACTGTGGCAATTATTTCTTCTTCCTCAGCCCCTTCCGGTATCAGCAATTCATCAGATTCTGTTCCGCCACCCTCGGTTGGCAAAGCTTCTATTAAATCTTCACTTTCACCGGCATCTACAACATTTTCTTCTGAAACAATGCCATCTTCTTCAATTAATACATCACCCTCTATTGCCTCTAACGGCACAGGCACATCCTCGCTTGTTGACAATGATTCCTCAGGTATTAACAACTCCTCTGCTGAGTCATCAACCTCTTGCGCCGGCTCTTTCTCAACAGTGTCACCATTTTCATCCACGCTCACAGCTATTTCATCTATAACCGCCGAAGCTTCATCCATAAAAGCATCGTCAGATTGCAACTCTTCAGGTATGAGCAAATCCTCTGAGGCGTCGGATTCAGCTGATAGCTCCTCTATTAACTCTCCACTTTCATCCAACTCTACAACTTCTTCTTCGGATTCATCCGGCTCCTCTTCTATTAATATATCTTCCGCAGACAGTTCGATTGAATCGGATTCTCCATCTGTTGACGACTCTTCAGGTATGAGCAAATCGTCTCCGGCTACAGATTCGGCAGGTTCTTCTTCTATTAATACATCTTCCGCAGATAGCTCTATCGACTCGGATTCTCCATCTGTTGAAGACTCTTCAGGTATGAGCAAATCATCTCCGGCTACGGATTCGGCAGGTTCTTCTTCTATTAATACATCTTCCGCAGACAGCTCTATTGACTCGGATTCTCCATCTGTTGACGACTCTTCAGGTATGAGCAAATCATCGCCAGCCACGGATTCGGCAGGTTCCTCTTCTATTAACACATCTTCAGCCGGCAGTTCGATTGACTCGGATTCTCCATCTGTTGCTCCGCCGCTATCCTCCACTGCAAGCTCTTCTAACAGATCTGCGCCTTCCGAATCCTTTTCAGATTCGGATTCGGAAATCTTGTCATCACCGGTTTCTTCAGCTAACAGATCACCAAGTTCGTCAGTTTCCGATTCGGCATCTTCATCATCACCCTCAGTCAGAATATCATCCAGATTTAACTCTTCACCATCATCAGACTTCGTTTCGGTATTATCTTCTAAAATAGGCAATTCATCCGCAACGCCGGTTGTAGACTCATCATCAAGGGAAAGCAAATCGCCGATATCTTCTTCATTGGCGCCGGCCCCATCCTCATCTTCGCCGGCTAAAATATCATCCAAATCTAAATCGTCCTCAGCTTCAGCGTCGGCGTCGGCCTGCGGTTTACCGGGATCTTCAATAGTAGTTAAATCCTGTTCATTTTCACTATCATCAGCCAACAAATCCCCAAGACCGTCGTCATCTTCAGCTTCTTGACCGGCCTCTTCTTTTTCGTCAGGAGAGGCAATATCAAGGTCATCAAGGCCAATTTCGCCATTATTTAGAGTTTTTTTTTTACTGTCTTCGCCGGATTCGTCTTCTTCTGAAATCATGCTTAAAGCATCCATCAAGTCATCGTCATCGTCATCTTCATCTTCTTCCGGCAATAGAGAAGTCCCTGTCTTCGGTTTAGATTTAACGGCTTCAGTTTCAGCATCATCTTCGTCTTCCAGAGCAAGAATACCATCAAGATCGGACACGTCATCATCATCATCATCGTTATCATCAGCGCCATGGAGGAAATCGCCCTCTTTATCTTCTGAAACCAGCATATCAAGGTCATCAAGCTCATCACCGCCCTCTTCCTTAGCTCCATCTTCATCAGACGGCTCGTCGTCCTCCAAAAGTATTGATTCCAGCTCATCAAGACCGCCATCTTCATCTCCGCCGTCTGAATCCGCAATTTCCGACAAATCATCTTCCTCTATTTCTTCTTCCACAGGAGCCGGCGCGGCTTTTTTGGCGGCTTTCTTTTTTGGGCCGTCATCTTTAAACTTTAACTCCTTGTTATCAGCAGGCGCATCCATGACGCTCAAGTCAACAAGCTCGTCGTCGCCATCCAAAAGCCCCTTCTTTTTTTTGTCGCCAGGTTCGGGTTTTGCTCTCTTTTCAGGTTTTTTACTGACGGATTTCTCTTTTTTAGGTTCGGAGCCTACAGAAACTGAGCCTCCTCGAGACAACTGCTTGTCAATAGCATCCAATTTCTTTTCAATTATAGCATCAATTTCACTTTCTAATATAGCCACGATTTTACGTTCTAAATCCTTGGAGCTGTCTTGTCCCTCCTGCATGTTGTAAAGATGCTTTTCAGCAAGATCTTTAGAAACCTGCGCCTTGTCTACAAGCCTTTTTACTTTCTTAAAATAGAAATACAACACGCCAATTGCAATTACCGCGCAGACAATAAGCGCCATTGCCAAAAGCTCTGTATCCTTAAGTATCATATCCAAAATTGAATCATCCGGCGACACGGATTGAGCAGCGGATTGCTTCACGGATTGAACATCAAGAATATTTAACTCCTTTTTCGGAGCCTCTTGCTCAATAACAGGCTCGCTGTCTTCAAAATTAAAATCCATATCATCCAGTGGGAGTTCAGCGCAAACATAGTTGCTAAACGTTGCCAAGGCAAAAAAGATGATAAACGCGTATATTGTTTTGTTAATATTCATATTAAGCATTTGAAAACCGTAAAATGAAAAAAATCAAACCGCATTTTTGCGCAAAATTTATATTAAATCTGATAAAAATTTATAAAATAATATGTGAAATGCGAGTCTGGTGGAGTCTAAAGGTGTGTCTATTATTAAGAGATACCGCATATTTGGCATGGATTTCGAAACCAGGCAAAGCCTCTGTTTTATCCTGAATTTAAGTTTATGTCGTAATTGCCTCCAGGGCATATTTCTCCCCTCAGGGGATAATTCTCACTAAAGTAGACAAGCCGCTCAGTTTTTATTTCGTCCCCTTGAGGATAACAATGAGTAAAAGCAGAAAGAATCCGGCTTTAAGCCTTAACTCAAGTTTATAGCCGGTTGAGAAATCACAGCTACAAAGCATCAACTAATTATATTCATTGTAAAATTTTTGGTAAGTTAACACGTCTTCCTTGCTGCCGATAATCAACGGCACTTTTTGGTGCAATTCAGAAGGTTCGATATCAAGCATGTTTTCATTGCCCGTGGTAGCGAGTCCTCCTGCCTGCTCTACAATAAAAGCCAAAGGAGAAGCCTCATACAACAAGCGTAGTTTGCCTTTTGGCTTTTGAGGATCCTTATAATCAATTGGATACAAGAATATGCCGCCATATAAGAGGTTTCTATGAAAATCGGCAACCAACGAGCCAATGTAACGCAATGAGTACGGTCGACCTGTTTCAGAATCCTTCTCCTTAAGATACTCTACATACTTTTTTGTGGCTTCATCCCAATACTTTGCGTTGCCTTCATTTGCGCTGTAAATCTTGCCTTTTGCCGGAGTCTTTATATTTTCATGCGACAAAAGAAACTCTCCAACGCTCGGGTCTAGCGTAAACCCGTTAACGCCGTTTCCGGTGGTGTATACAAGCATGGTGCTCGAGCCGTAAATGACATAGCCCGCCGCAACCTGATAGCGCCCTTTTTGCAGGCAATCCTCAAGTTTGCCGTCAGCGCCTTCCGACACTTTTCTATGAATGGAAAATATAGTGCCGATGCTCACGTTTGCGTCAATATTCGACGAGCCGTCAAGGGGATCAAACATAAGAACGTATTTCCCTTTTGGAAACTCGTCAGGCACGGGAACGGCCTCTTCCATCTCCTCCGAAGCCATCATGCACAAGTGGCCGCCATGATCCATAGCGTTAAACAAACTATTGTTTGCGTATTCATCCAGTTTTTTTACCTCTTCTCCATGCACGTTTGTATTGCCTGTTATTCCAAGCACATCAACAAGCCCGGCTTTGTTCACTTCCCGCGAAATTATCTTTGTCGCGTAAATCAAATCCATAAGCAGCCCGGTTAAACTACCGCTGGCATTCGGATACAATCTCTCTTGCTCAACAATATGAGACTGAATGTTCATCCCCATTTTTGACATAAGACAACACTCCTGAAAAAAATTTATTCCAGAAAACAGAAAATATAGTCGATTAAAGCTCCTAGTCGCGCTATCCCGTAAATAATAAACGGGTATTTTACACATTGATCAAATCAAAGTCAATTGCAATTGCAAACGTATATATTGGGGCCAAGATCTGCTGACATTGTTAATTGATATTATATTGTTGACACCGAAGTATGAGGTTTGATAGTTTATTAAAAATTTCCATACATTTCTATGTAAATCGATTAACAAATCGCCGCATTTTTACATTATTTTTTACTTTTTTCGCAATTTTCCTTTTAATTATGATATATCTTGCATTTGCGTTTGAATTAATAGCCATTGTTTTTCTAAGCTACGGCATTGAGAAACTTTGGTTAAAGCATGTTAATAATAAGATATTGCAAATTTGCCTTTATCCAGGCACAGTCGCGCGCATTCTGAGCCAGGCCATACTGTGCCTTTTTACAGGGGCCACAATAAAGAATCTAAACATTTACAAGTTTCAAAACAATGAAGTAAAGTTTGAAAAACCTAAACTCAGCGTTGTAGGCAACTTTTTTATAGCGGCGGCCCCCATTTTCGGATGCGGCATTGTTTTGCTGCTGCTGGCGGTAAGCCTCGGCAATACTGCGGGCGAAAAACAAGGCATAGGTTTCGGCGCCAATTTTAAAGACCATTTAAGAAATCTGGATGATATAATTATATCCATATTAAGCTCGTTCCTAATCCATTTTAAAAGCGCGAAAATCGCTCCGTTGATATTTGTGCCCCTATCCGTTATTTTCACAGTATCAATGGCGCCTAAAAAAGAAGACCTCAAATTTCTGGTTATAGGATTTTTCACGGTTGGCGCAATTCCTTTTTTAATGGAGCTATCAGGAGCTTCAATGGTGGGCAACGACGCGCGCGAAATGCTGTTAAACGGTTTGTGGCATCTGGTGACGCTCTCAATTTCAGTGTTACTAGCCATTTTAGGCATAACACTGATTATTACAGGAGGAATTAAAGGGATAAAACTCACATTTATGCGCAAAGGAGGCGGTGGCGGCGGAGGCAAAAGCGGCAAAAGCAAGGGAAACGACCAGGCCAACGCCATAATGAAATCAGACCTTGACAGTTTTGATTAATGGTTCGGGAAAAAATTGGTTTTTACTTCTTTTTTGCGGTTTTTTGACTTGTTTTCAGAATTAGAGCCCCAGTATTGGCTCAAGTCAAGAGACTTGAGCCAATACTGGAGAAAAGGTCTATTCGTTTATGATCAGGTAAACTGTAAACCAAATACACATAATTTGTCAGTCGCCTATCACTATATCTCTATTTCTCACATTTCCTTGTAAATCTAATGATAATAGAGTGAATGCATAGGCAGCTTAACAGTTACTACAACTTTGGTCAAGATGTCGAACAAATCCTTTGGAGCCGCTTGTCTGAATCAGTGAATTTTATTAATGGATATAAAACTGTTGTTATTCAGACTTCTTGATGTAGAGTCCCCATGTCTAGTCGTTAATGTTATGATATCATCAACAGCCAAATCAAGAACAATTGAGATTGAGTTGCTTTGTATAGTTTGGCTAGCAGTTGATCCAGTCGTCATAAAATTACGCATCTCGTTAACTCCATTTTTTAACAAATTGAAATATGTAAATTTATCACCAGCAATTTCATCATAGGTTATCATAGCATTAATCAGATATTTGCCGTCATTTTTTGCTGTAAAAGAGTCAGTACCAGTATCCCACTCGCCTTGGATATCATACTCAACCGTATTTGAAAAAACAACTTGTGTTGGTGTGCTGGTGCCGCTGGGAATAGATTGACCAACGCCTTTTACTAACATCCCCGACTGTTTAGGCAAATCAATGACACCGCTAGATTTAACCTCAAATGTCCTTGTTACTGCATTTTGCACTGTTAAAGTACCGGTTATCGTAACAGTACCGTACACTTGAAGATCAGCAGTTGGTGTGCCGGCCTCGCTAAATTTAATATGTGCGTCATCTTGCACAAGAAGTATATTGTCCATGTTGGAATTAATAATGTTCACTGGCGATGAAGTGCCTGTCATGCCCTCTGCAATAACTTCAAAACTTGAGGCAAGAGGCGGATTTTCTCCTATACATATATTAGAACCGAACAGGCCTACACCCTCAATATTGATATTTCCATGCTGCGGCTCGCCGGGGAGTTCTGTCTGCAATACTGGAACAACGTCAAATATTGGTTCACGGTGGCTCAAATCAATAATTAAATCACTGCCCGTGGCAATTGTGTAATTTTCCTCCTCTTCAGCTGAAACAACTCCACAAATAGTTGAAAATATAACCGCAAACCCGATTGCCCCAACAAAAAACGTATTTTTTATACTTAATCTCATTTTGTTTCCCCTCCCATTTGTTATAAGATTTTGACAAAAATATTTTAAAACTCTTCACCTTTCCATTCATTCTATAACCACGCCTTAACGTTCCCTCCTTTCCATGTTAAAATTGAAAAAATTAAATAGCAATGCGCGGAAGGTTCAGTCAGGATATTGTTATCGAATTAGCAAAAATTTGTCAATCAGGGAAAACCCTATGCCTTGTAGTGGTGGGCCCCTACAAAATCAATGGCCTTTGTAAGGGACTCAAAATTGACACAAGTTGTAACTTTTGTCATATCAACATATTGCACTATTTATCATGTAGGTTTTCTAAGTAGTGGCTTTTAGCGGTTCCGGACGGAAATTATTTTTGAATTTTCTAAGAAAAACTGCTTTTTGCGGATTTTTTGACTTGTTTTACAAATTTACGCCATGCGGATCATTATTATTTTTTGAGCCGTTTTAGTACTATTTATAAGATTTATTGCGCAAAGCAGTGACGTTGAAAACTAACATTGACAACAGGAAAAATTGCATAAAAAATATTTGCGATTAGTTATTTACCATGCGTTTTGCCTAATCAAAAAACATGTGAAGCTGCCAATAAGACAGTTCCATCCAAGAAATGGATAAAACTCACATTTATGCGCAAAGTTGGCTGGAGCAATCACAAGACTGCTCCAGCCAAGAAGACCAAATCTGTTCCTTATGCCAACATTTTTAGTGTCAATTCAATTTTCGCCATGCTGAACCGTCCCAACCAAAAAAATCAGATCCAAGAAATATGATTGTCCCTGCCCCTCCAGAAGGAACCGGTGTTGTAGCGTCAGCTGTAACACCTGTGTAACCACCGCTATTTACTTTAATTGCGCCATTCACTTCTAACTTTTCGTTCGGCG
Source organism: Candidatus Anammoxibacter sp. (assembly GCA_021777105.1). GTDB lineage: Bacteria > Planctomycetota > Brocadiia > Brocadiales > Anammoxibacteraceae > Anammoxibacter_B. Next base: position 31,664 of record JAIQZQ010000046.1, on the reverse strand, counting down.
CCGTCAAACCGATGCCGACGTTGCCGGACGGTTCTATGACAAATCGCGTTGAGCCATCGTCCAGTGTTGCAGCGCTGCCTTCTACTTTAAAAAGATTTTTTGTAGTGCCTCCATTTGAACTAATCACGAAAAGGTCTGATGTTGCCTGTGAGTTTGAGCTGTAGCGAAAAACCCCTACTCGCTCGTCCGTTGTTGTATCAGCATGGAAATGCCCTGAAGGCGCAGTTGTGCCTATGCCGACATTGCCGCTATTGTCAACGTAAACAGCGTCAGTTGGGCTGCCGTCCAACGCGTCTAAAGAATTACCATCACCGATGCCCGTCAACCCGGAACCGTCCCCTATAAATAAATCCGCGGTAACCGTTCCAGCAACATAAAGCTCCGTTGACGGCGAGGTAGTCCCAATGCCGACGTTGCCGGAAGTTGTATATACATCCGAGGTTCCGGTCCATGAATCATTAGTTGTGTCTTCGCCGCTACTTCCGATTCCTGTCAACAATGAACCGTCTCCTTCAAACGCGGTTGCCGTAACCGTTCCGATCACATGCAGTTCTGTTGCCGGCGTTTCCGTGCCTATACCAACCGAACCTGAAAATATTGTTGTTGTTCCAACTACGTGCAAAATGCCGGCGGGATTTTCAGTTCCAATGCCTACGCCGTCTTCAAACAACCCTGTTCCCTCAATGTTGATATTTCCATGTTGCTGTGTCCCCGGTGTAGACGGCTGAAGAATTGGGAGGCCATAATTCGCATGGTCAAACGTTTGCAATGGGTCGCTACCGGTTGCAATTGTATAATTCTTCTCCTCTTCCGCTGAAACTATGCCGTAAATAGTTGAAAATAGCGCTGCAAACCCGATTGCGCCTGCAAAAAACGCATTTTTTATACTTAATCTCATTTTGTTTCCCCTCTCGATTACTAAAAATTTCGACAAAAATATTTTTAAAACTCGTCACCTTTCCGCCTATTCTATAACCATGCCTTAACTCCCTCCTTTCCAAGTTTAAATTGAAAAAATTAAATTACAATGCGCGGAAGGTTCAACAGGGATATTGTTATCGAATTAGCAAAATTTTGTCAATCAGGGAAAACCCTATGCCTTGTAGTGGTGGGCCCCTACAAAATCAATGGCCTTTGTAAGGGACTCAAAATTGACACAAGTTGTAACTTTTGTCATATCAACATATTACACTCTTTATCATGTAGGGTTTCTAAGTAGTAGTTATTAGTAATTTCGGACGGAAATTATTTTTGAATTTTCTAAGAAAAACTGTTTTTTGCGGATTTATTGACTTATTTTAAGGATTTGGAGACATATTAGGCGCTTCTATTTATTCATTACGGAGCAAAACAGAGATCAGCAAGGTTCAAGTTAAGAGCCTTGAACCAACAGTTCGAATTTAGCAAAATCTATAATAAAGACGAACTATTCATTCAATGATGCTCCTCACCTCCCTATCATTCCGGCAAATATTATAGTATAATCCACTTTTGAAATTACGAATTGCGGCATAATTTAAACGGAAATTAAAAATGAATGATTACTCGTCGCCTTTAAAAACAGTGCATGCGGCCAAATATGACGACAAACCTCGAGATGATCTAATAGAGTTAATAAAAGATAATCCCAGGCGCGCGCTGGAAATAGGATGCGGAACCGGGGCCACAGGATGGGCGATAAAACAAAAATTCCTAAATACTGAATATATAGGAGTAGAGCTGGATCAAAAAGCGGCGCAAATTGCGAAAAAACGGCTGGACAAAGTTATTATAGGCAATATTGAGAAAATAGATATTGAAAGTTCAGGCATTCAGAAAGAATATTTTGACTTGATTATTTGCGCGGATGTTTTAGAGCACCTTTATGATCCGTGGAAAGCTCTTTTTGATCTAAGGAGTTGCCTTGCGCCTGGGGGCATTATGCTTGCAAGTATTCCGAACGTTCAAAATATAAGACTTATTCTTTATTTGATTGAAGGCCATTGGACGTATAAGGATTGCGGAATACAGGATGCTACACATATACGTTTTTTTTCGCTTAAAGAAATTATGAAAATGTTTACCGGTTCCGGATATGAGGTTATTGATTTTAAGCCTATTCTTATGTACAAATTAGAAGACGGGGCCTGGCCCAGAGATATAGAGTTAGGGCGTGTTGCGCTTAAAAATGTCACAAAGGATGAGGCTCTAACGCTTTTTGCCGGCCAATACTTGCTAACCGCCACTAAATCATAAAATACCACCCCTATTTACGTTTTGTATAGCTAAATTGCCCTTGCCTTTGCCCATATCTTCACGTATTATAATTTTTGCAATATTTTAATTTACTGCATGGTATTTGCAATATTTTTTGAGGGATAAAATGGTTAAGCTTAAAAAACTTGATAAATTTTCCGGTCGCAAAGGGCCGCTGCTTTTAATTATTATGGACGGTATTGGTTTCGGCAAGAAAGATGAAAGCAACGCCGTGCATCTTGCCGATACGCCGACTCTTGACTCTTTATTTAGCAGTAAATTCAGCGTTCCTTTAATTGCTCACGGGACGGCGGTGGGCCTGCCGTCAGACGAAGACATGGGCAATAGCGAAGTTGGGCACAACGCGCTTGGCGCGGGACGCGTCTTTTCCCAAGGCGCCAAAAGGGTAAACGCTGATTTTGAATCAGGGGCCGTATTTAACGGAGCGCTATGGAAACAGATAGTTGATAGGGGCAAAAACGGGGGCGCGGTTCATTTTATAACCCTACTTTCAGACGCAAATGTTCACTCCAACTTAAACCATCTTTACGCGATGCTAAATAATCTTGCTGAAATTGGCATAGAAAAAGCCAGGGTACATCCTCTGCTTGACGGCAGGGATGTGGCCCCGAGATCAGCCCTGGAATATATTAAACCTACTGAAGAGTTGTTGAAAAAAATCCGGAATGAAAAAGGATTTGATTATGTAATTGCCTCGGGCGGAGGACGCATGAATGTTACCATGGACAGGTACGAGGCTGATTGGGATATAGTTAAACGGGGATGGGACGCGCATGTCAACGGCATTGGCCGCGGTTTCGGGTCATGCGAAGAGGCGATACAAACATTTTACAACGAAGATGTTAATGATCAATACATGGGATCGTTTGTAATTGTTGATGAAAACAATGCGCCGGTTGGCGCAATGGATGACGGGGACTCCGTAATCTTTTGCAATTTCCGCGGCGACAGGTCTATTGAAATATCTCTCGCTTTTGACAGTGATAATAGTTTTGACAAATTCGACAGGGGTAGGACGCCGGATGTGTTGTACGCCGGTATGATGGAGTATGATTCAGACGCGAAGATACCTAAGCAGTTCCTTGTTGAACCACCGGTAATTGATAAACCTGTAAGCGAATATCTTGTTAATGAAAAGATTGGTATGTTTGCTATTTCAGAGACTCAAAAATATGGGCATGTCACCTATTTTTGGAACGGCAACAAGTCGGGTTATATAAACGAGGAGTTTGAAACCTATGTTGAGGTTCCGTCCGATAAAATCCCGTTTGATCAGGCTCCTAAAATGAAGGCGCATGAGATAACGGAGAAGACAATAGAGCTTTTGGAAACCGGGAATTATAAATTCGGCAGGCTAAATTTTGCAAATGGGGACATGGTGGGCCACACAGGAGTTGCCGAGGCTGTGATTGAGGCTGTAAACACGGTTGAAGTTTGCGTTGAAAAGCTGCTGGACGTTGTAAAAAAGCTGGGTGGAATAGCGATCATTACCGCTGATCACGGCAACGCGGATGAACTATATGTTATCAAAAAAGGGAAAAAATCAATAAAAACTTCGCATTCATTAAACAATGTGCCGTTTGTGATAGTTGATTATGGATATAATGATGAATATACAATGACCGGCATTGAGAAACCAGGGTTAAGTAATGTAGCGGCAACACTTTGCAATCTTCTTGGATATGAAAAACCGGAAGATTACGATCAATCTTTAATATCTTTTTAAACGATTTTTCTGTATACATTTCAATTTTCGTTTAAATCACGCATAAATTGTTGCAAAAATCGTAATTTTTTCTCTATAATATATTATTATTTTATGTCGTTTGCCTTTAAGATTGACGGTAAGCGGCAATAAGTTTAAATAAATTAAAATATCGTAGTTTTTTAATTTCCGGTTTTATTTTTTTTAAATCCATAAAAGGGAGGTTTTATGCTTTACAGATCAAACAGCGTTGGCAAAAGGGTTATTGATTGCTTTGAAAATACAATTACAGTGTTTGCCTCGCCCGCAAAATTTTGCGCGATTATATTAGCTTTTATATGTTTAGCGGCAACTCTTGACCGCCCGGTTATAGCGGAGCCGTCAGTGACAGGGACAATTGACGTGGGCAAATCTCCGCGCGATATAAGTTTTAACAGCTCTACAAACATGTTATATGCGACCAATATGAACGATAATGCCGTAAGCGTTATAGACGCAACTACCAATGAGATTACGGCAACCGTGCCCGTAGGCGCCGCCCCGCTCGGCATTGTTGTAAACCCCGTTACAAACCTTGTGTATGTGGGAGACGCTAATGGAGTTACGGTGATAGACGGTCAAACAAACAGCGTTATAAAGACTATTACATTGCCGGATTTTGAGCTAAAACACTCCCCTGATTCCGATGAGCCAATTCAATCTCCTTTCCCGGAATTCCCTTCAATACCCGGCGAACCTTCGCTGCCGTTTGTGCGTCCGGAAGTGATGGCGGTTAATCCAAGCACAAATCGCGTTTATGTGGCTTGCGGCTGCACGTCAAATGTTTGGGTAATTGACGGGTCAACAAATGAGCAAATCGGCACAATTGTTATGGACTTAGGCTCAGGTGTTTTCGGTCTTGCAGTCAACACGGAAAACAACAATATTTATCTTCCAAATCCAGTGAACAAGGTTTCTGTAATTGATGAAGTAAGCTTACAATCTGTTAGCACGATTAATTTAGAGCCTGTTTCCACATCGGATGTTGCGATAAACAATACAACTAATATGCTATATGTTGCGCAGATTTCAGTTAACATGGCCAGCGTTGTTGATTTAACAACTAATCAGGTTGTGGCCACATATGGAACGGATTTCACTCAGTCAACAGCTATTGCCGTTAATCCTGCCACAAACCGTATATTCATTGCTAAAACAGACGGCAATATAGATGTTTTTGATGGTTTTACAAACACTATTGTCACTACTTTAACAGGTTTGCATAAACCTGATAAAATTGCAGTTAATCCTGATGCGGGGCTGGTGTATGTTTTAGGCATTGACGCAGCCTCTCCGGATAAAGAGAAAGTAACTGTAATACAGGACGATCTTGTTGCTGAAGCGCCCTCGGTTATGCCGTTAAGGGCCGACTTCTTTGCAAGGTCGCTTACCGAAGGCATTTCATGTTGCGAAGGCATTGCGGCCGATCCGCCGGTTAGCGTCCAGTTTTCAGATTTATCATCAGGAGATATATCAGGCAGAATGTGGGATTTTGGAGACTCAGTAACTTCAACAGAGCAAAACCCTTTGCATACATATAAAAGCCCCGAGAACTATTCAGTCAGCTTGACTATTTCCAAAGGAACAGAGACCAGCATTCGCGAGAAATTTGACTTTATCAGAGTCGGAACAGTTATCATTAATCCAACCCCAACCCCAACCCCCGAGCCTGATGAAACGCCTGATGAAACAGAGACGTCTATACCAAGTCCTACGCCAACCCCAATTGCCACAGGCGACGCGTTTACTATAGAGTGCGATGATAAAAAAATAAAAGGTTCCGGCAAATTCAGGAAATTAAAACTCAGACTGAGGGAAACCGCATCCTGCACGCTTAAATTAATTCGCGCTGATCTTGGAAACGCGTCTATAAGCGTTGGCAATCAAATTACAACAGGCAAGAAGCAATCTATCAAGATGAGCCCGGAACTCGGCGTAACAGACAGAAACAGGGAATTTAAATTTACTCTAGAGGCCATAGCCAAAGGAGTTGACTGGTTTGCGCTGGCCCTTCCAAATCAGGATGGAGTTATTGAGTTTACTGAAGACGCTTTCAATTCCGGCATGGCTGAAGGTTTCCTGGTAAGAGTTAAGTAATAAAACTAATGTTTAATATTTTAAATACTTTTTAACAAAACAGCAAGGAGGTGTATTAATGTTTACATCAAAAGATTTCCCAAAAGTACCGCCGGTCTTAAAACCGGAAATGCCTGACGATGTAGAAACCCTAATTCACAGGCAAGTTAGAAAAACCGGGGTAGACAAGGCGTTTACGGCAGAAAGAAAACACCCAATTGCGATGGCTGATCTGCCTTCGCAAAAATATAGCATAACTTTTTCCAACATCTCGCCGAATTCTCAAGGCAGAAAACACCGGCACACATACCACGCAATCTCAATTATTACCAAAGGCAAAGGCTACGCTGAAATTGAAGGGAATAAAATTGAATGGAAAGCCGGCGACATATTTGAAGTTCCGGTATGGGCATGGCACCAGCTTTTTAATCCGAATGATAAAATTGTTGAATATATAACCTTTGAAAACGCGCCGGAATTGCTAAACTCAGGCGTTGCGTTACGCGAAGAAGCTTAATTTTATAAATTTACAATAAACCAAACCCCTTATCCCTTTTCTTTAAATGGGGATAAGGGGGCTGCGTATTTTCAAAATCGTCCGCCTGGTTTCCGGCTCCGGGCAAATGTATTCTACTCTCATTTTTCAGCATTCCTCTTTTTATAATCGTAAAATCCTTGTCCGCATTTCTTTCCAAATTTCCCTGCGGCGACAAGATCTTTTAAAATTGCCGGCGGTTTATACCTGTCGTCTTTTAAATCATCATAAAGCACTTTCATTATGCTAAGGCAGACGTCAAGCCCAATAAAATCCGCAAGTTTTATAGGCCCCATAGGATGATTCATTCCAAATTTCATAACCGTGTCTATATCCTCTTTAGCCGCAATTCCATTTTCAAGAAGTTTTAAAGCCTCTCCAATAAGGGCAAAAAGAAGACGGTTAGACACAAATCCAGGCGAGTCATTTACAATTGCGGGAATTTTATCCATGGCTTTTGTCAGCTGAGTAATGACGGCGACAATATCTTCAGAAGTATTCTCGCCCCTTATGATTTCAACAAGTTGCATCCGAACAGGGGGATTCATAAAATGCATCCCGATAAAACGCGAAGGGTTTGTGATTGATAAAGCCAGCTCATTGATTGAGATTGATGATGTGTTTGTCGCAATAATAGTTGAATCGGCGCATATAGAGTTTATTGAACTCAGAACATTCTTTTTCACTGTAATCTCTTCAAAAACCGCGTCAACAACAAGATCGCATTCGCCAAACAACCCTTTGTCAGTTGAAGTTGTAATGTTGCCGGCGACTTTGTCCCAAAGTTCAGGCTCGGTAAACTTCTTGAGTTTATCCATAGCTCCCTGCAAAATTGACGATTCGGTGTCAACAAGAACTACCGGATAATCATACAGAGCAAAAACCTGCGCAATCCCTTTGCCCATTGTGCCGGCGCCTATAACGCCTATTTTTTTTATATCTTCAAATTTCATAGGATTAACTCCAACCTAATTTGATTAATTCTTATCACCCTCCCCTAACCCCTCCCATCAAGGGCGGGGGAATTAAATGTATATATTTAATTTTCCTGCTGGAGCAATCTTGCAGATTGCTCCAAAACGCTTTAAAAACCATTTACGTTTGTTTAAAACGCTTAGTTTTGCGCGATCAAAAAACATTTGAAGCAGTCTACAAGACAGCTCCAGCTTTTAATTTATTCAAAAATTGGAAATTTTTACCAAAACTTTAGATCACTTTAGTCACTCTTCAGGTTTACCCAGGCTAAGTAACAAAAATTCAGCCCACGACAAAATAGACGTCCGTCACCCTGAATTTTGAATTCCTTATAAACTGAGCATTTACTTTCATGCCTATTTCAAGGTTTTTATCTCCCATTCCAACAAGCCTTGACAAGAACAAGGTGTCAACCCCTTCAAATTGAACAAGGATGAGATGGTACGGAGTCTCTTCGAGAAATGCCTGACCGCCGAAAAAACAGGTCGTCCAAGAGTGAATCGTCCCGTTTAACGGGAGGTCAAACCACTCATTCTTCTTGCCGCAATACATGCAGCACGCCCTGGGAGTGGCGTATTTGTAACCGCACGTTTTACATTCACTGCCCAACAGCTTCCCTTCTGAAAGCCCTTTAAAAAACGGTGTGTCCTGCGCAAAAGAGTGGATGTAATCAATCTCGTAATGGTTCTTAAATATGATTGGGTCAACATTAAACAATGTCGTGCCCTCTTCAGTCTCTTTTAATCTTATTTTTTTAGTCATTTTATGCGCCTGTTTTTAACTTGATTAAAAAATATAACTTGGGTTTCTAAAACTTGCTAAACCTTTTCCAATATTGTAACCGCCACATAAGTGCCGGTGCCGGCGTGGCTATGAATAAGGCCTCTTTTAGCTCCCTCTATTTGCAATTTGTCATTGCCGAAATGTTTTTCAATTTCACCCTGAAGTTGCCATACGGCAAAAACGCCTTGCATTATGCCGGTGGCGCCCACAGGATGTCCCGAGGCAAGCAACCCGCCTGAAGGATTTACAGGAATCCTGCATTTCTCCGGCAAATCAATGCCGTAATCAATCCCGTCCATAAAAGCATAACCTTTTTCAGCAAAACTTCCACCTTCCCCATACCTGCACAAACCCAGGTCTTCATACGTCTGTATCTCTGATGAAGTGTACGCGTCATGCAACTCGATAAAATCAAGATCTTCAACCGGATCCGCAATACCGGCATGTTCATAAGCCAGCTTTGCCGCTGATCGGCCTGCCCTGAACGAATGAACTCCGGGATATTTAAGGTCTTTATAATCATCTTTGTTCTCATGAGGAAGCCGTATCACATCGCCATGCGGCCGGTCGGCCATTCTCATGCAATCGGTTCCCGTGCCGACCCCTTTGATAAGCACTGGATTATCGCAAACCTTAAACGCAGTCTCTTCGTCGGCAAGTATGCATACCGCCGCGCCGTCGCTCATAGTGCAACAATCAAGACGAGTCAAAGGCCACGATACCATCTCCGCGTTTCTAACATCATCTATTGTAAGCTCCAACGGATGCTGCGCAAATGGATTGTACATTGCGTTTTTATGATTTTTGATTGATACGCAAGCCATCTGCTCCGGCGTGGTTCCAAACTCATGCATGTGGCGCGTCACCATCAGCGCGTAATACCCCGTGTAAAATCCGCCAACAGGGTAATCAAAATTAGTGTCCGACGCCAAAGCTATAAACTCGTTGCCCTTCCAAGTGTTTACCCTGCTCATAGTCTCAAACCCGACCGCGGCAACAACATTCATCCTGCCCGAAGCCACATCTTCATAAGCGCTTTGTATGCACAAACCTCCGGTGGCGCCCCCGCCTTCAACCCTGCGCGAAGGTTTAGGGCACAAGCCAAGAAAGTCGTTTACCATAGCGCCGGCCATTAATTGCCGGGTAAAATGATCGGAAAAATATGAAACCACCGAGCCGTCTATCATCGAACGATCCAGTTTCGGCACATTTGAAAGGGCAGAGTCATAAGCCTCTTTCACCATAAGCCGAAAATCTTTTTCAGGGTGAGCCTTGGCAAATTTTGTGACCCCGCCTGAAATTATGTATACTTTTTTCACTTTTAGACCTCTTTATTTAAATGTTTGAAAAATAGAATAGGCCAAGCTTGATTACTCAACAATCTTTTTTACAAACTCAACTATATCGTCAAGCGTAGCCCCGGGCAAGAAAACTTCCCGCATGCCCGCCTCTTTCAATTTTGGTATATCTTCGTCAGGTATAACCCCCCCGCCGAAAACAGGTATGTCGCCCCCGCCTCTCTTTTTTAAAACCCCCATAACTTTTGGAACAATAACATTGTGGGCGCCGGTCATAAGACTTAAACCAATAGCCTTTACATTTTCAGTTAAAGCCTTGTCAACAAAATCTTCCGGACTTTGGTAAAGGCCGGAGTATATCACATCAAATCCCGCTTCTTTCAGCGCCCTTGCCACGGCCCTTACCCCCCTGTCATGACCATCCAGGCCGGATTTGCCTATTAATATTTTTACGCTCATAGCATCACCCTATAAAAAAAGATCAGGTTCCTTATACTCGCCGTACACCTCTTTTAACGCGTTTGAAATCTCGCCGATTGTAGCGTAAGCGCTTGCCGCTTCAATAAGCATAGGCATTATCGGCGCCCCGTCCTTTGCGGCGTTCTTTAATTTTTCCAGCGCATTTCGCGCGCCTGAAGCGTCCCTTTCAGCCTTCATTGCCGCTAAATCTTTTAACTGTTTCTCCTCAAACTCCGTTCCAATAGTCAACGTTTCGATTGGCGGCTCATCTGTTATGAAATCGTTCACACCTACTATAATCCTCTCCTTATTGTCGATCTCTTTCTGGTAATCGTAACTGGCTTTTCGTATCTCTTCCTGCGGAAAATTTTTATCAATTGCCGCCTCCATGCCTCCAAGCTCGTCAAGTTTTTTGAAATAGTCATAAACATCATTTTCCATCTCATTTGTCAACGTCTCAATGTAGTACGAACCGCCAAGCGGATCAATAGTGTTTGTTACCCCGCTTTCATGCGCAATAATCTGTTGTGTTCTAAGCGCTATCCTTACAGCCTGTTCAGACGGCAGCGCAAGAGTCTCGTCCATTGAATCCGTGTGGAGAGATTGCGTACCGCCAAGAACGCCGGCCAATGCCTGAAGCGCGACCCTTACAATATTGTTATACGGCTGTTGAGCCGTAAGTGAACAGCCGGCTGTTTGCGTGTGGAATCTTAAAGCCATTGACTGCGGATTTTCAGGATTATATCTCTTCTTCATCTCCCTTGCCCATATTCGCCTTGCAGCGCGAAACTTCGCAATCTCTTCAAAAAAATCGTTGTGAGAGTTGAAAAAGAATGAAAGACGCGGACCAAATTCGTCAAGAGACATTCCCGCCTTCACAACTTCGTTTACATAAGTAAGCCCATCGTACAAAGTGAACGCAAGCTCCTGAACCGCGGTTGATCCGGCTTCCCTGATATGGTAACCGCTAATGCTTACCGGGTGCCAATTAGGCGTGTTTTTAGTGGAGAAAATAATTGTGTCTGTTATTAAATCAATGGAATTCTTTACAGGATAGATCCACTCTTTCTGAGCAATATATTCTTTAAGAATGTCGTTTTGAAGCGTGCCACGAAGCTTGTCCCTGCTTATGCCCTGTTTATCCGCCATTGCAATATACATAGCAAATATCGCGGAGGCCGGCGCGTTGATAGTCATCGAAACCGTCACCTGATCAAGAGGTATATCCGCAAACAGAACCTCCATATCCGCAAGCGAGTCTATTGCCACGCCGCACCTGCCAACCTCGCCTTCTGAAAACGGATCGTCTGAATCCCGCCCCATAAGCGTCGGCAAATCAAACGCCGTGCTCAATCCCATCTGACCGTTTTCAAGCAGATATTTAAACCGTTTGTTTGTCTCCTCGGGCGTGCCAAATCCTGCAAACTCGCGCATAGTCCAGTTTCTGCCCCTGTGCATGGTAGGGTATACGCCTCTGGTAAACGGAAACTCGCCCGGGAAACCAAGATCATTTACATAATCAGGGCCTGAAGTGTACAACCTCTCAATAGTTTTTTCAGAGAGATTTTTAAACACCTCCTTCTGCTCCGCGCGGTCTTGCAGACTTTTTTTAAGAGTAGAGCTTTCCCACTCTTTTTTCCGCTTTTCAATTTCCTGAGAACTGTTATTATCACACATAATAAATGTCCTCCAATTTAAGATTTTTTAGCAGGTCTCACATCATTCTGATCGCCAGCGCCATTCCGCCGCCGCCTCCAAGACATAAAGCCGCCATTCCTAATTCCTTGTTATTTTGCTTCAAAGCATTAATTAACGTCACAACAATCCTTGCCCCGCTTGCCCCAATAGGATGCCCAAGGGCAATTGCCCCGCCGTTAGCATTTACTTTTTCCTGATCAAGGCTAAGCTCATTTATAACTGCAAGCGCCTGGGCCGCAAACGCTTCATTAATCTCAAACAAATCAAAATCGTCAACCTTTTTACCGATTTTATCCAATAGAGAGTTTATAGCCTTTACCGGAGCAATAGTAAACCATTTAGGGTCAACATGGCCGCTGCTATGCCCAATTATTTCCGCCAAAGGCTTTAAGTTTAACTCATTAGCTTTTGTTTCAGACATAATCAATAGAACCGCCGCCCCATCGTTAAGCCCCGGCGCGTTGCCGGCGGTGATTGTTCCTTCAGATTTAAAAGCCGGTTTCAATTTCCCCAGTTTTTCAACGCTTGTGTCGCTCCTGATTCCCTCATCAAAATCAACCACAACCTCTTCCCTTCCATCCTTAACCTTTAAGGGAATAATTTCATCACTGAATTTGCCGGCTTTTGTAGCTTCAAACGCCTTGCCGTGGCTTTTAAAAGCAAAAGCGTCCTGTTCTTCTCTTGTAATGCCGTATTTATCGGCCGTAAGCTCGCAAAGCGAACCCATATGCGCATCATTGAAGCTATCCCACAGGCCGTCGTTTATAAGAGCATCCGTGATTTTTGAATCGCCGAACTTTTTGCCCGCCCTCATTTGCTTTATCAGAAAAGGCGCATGGCTCATACTCTCCATTCCGCCGGCAATTACAATCCCGGCATCTCCAAGCCTTATTGCCTGCGAGGCCAAGGCAATAGCCTTTAACCCCGAGGCGCATACTTTGTTTATCGTTAGAGCCGCAACGCTATCAGGCAGCCCGGATATAAGCGCCGCCTGCCGCGCGGGATTTTGCCCAATTCCGGCGGTAATAACATTGCCCATTATCACCTCGTCTATCAACGAATCGTTTAAACCTGATTTCCCGACAACTTCAGCTATTGCCTTTGCTCCTAATTGGGGAGCCGTCAAAGATGAAAGCTTGCCCAATATCCTGCCGATAGGCGTCCTGCACACGTTTACAATTACCGCTTTTTCCATGATAATAAGCTCCTTATTGAATCTATGTTTTTCAGGGCTGGGCCAATCTTCAAATCGCTCCAAAATGTTTAAAAACCAAAGGCTTAGTCTTTTAAAAATTCATACAAAAATTGAAAATTTTTCCCTAAACTTTAGTTCACTTTTAACTTTAGATCACTTTAGTCACTTGCCCGGTTCATCCGCGCCACTATTTCTTTACAAACTTCTCCATCAACTGTTTCCTTTCCTCTTTAGGAAACATTGCGCTAAACTCTGCTATCTCTTGCTCAAATGAACCACAATCTATTAACTGTTTAGCCGCTTTAAGACAATAAAGCGGTTTTGCAGATATAATCTTTGCCATTTCCATTGTCTCTTCAACAAGTTTATCCTTTGGAACAACCTTGTTAATTAAGCCTATTGAAAGGGCTTCCCGCGCCGGCACATTTCGCCCGGTAAATATCAGCTCTTTCGCAATCAAATTTCCAACCCTTTTCGGCAGCCTTTGAGTGCCGCCGGCCCCGGGGATTATACCCAGATTAATTTCAGGCTGGCCGAAAATAGCAGTTTCAGAAGCTATCACCAAATCGCACGCCAGTATCAGCTCGCACCCACCGCCCAGCGCATAACCATTAACCGACGCAATAACAGGCGCGGGCGACGCCTCAACCAAATTCATAGCGTTATGAAAAATCCTTGAAAACTCGTTTGCCTCGGCCTCGCTAAAGTTAAACATCTCCTTGATATTCGCCCCGGCAAGAAAATGATTCCCCTCGCTTGTGATAATAACAGCCTTTACACTATCATTCATTTTAAGGGATTCAAAAGCTTTGATAAAATCGACAAGAGCGCCGGTTGAAAAAACGCTTATTTTCGGCTGGTTAAATGTAAGGATAGAAACGGTGTCTACTTCAAGACGGAAACCGTTGTAATCAATTTTACAAGACATTATATGATCCCCCCTAACTCGTTTATTAACAATCAGATACACAGACAACAACGCGCCGCGCTATAGTAAAACCAAACGAAAAGCTCTTAAAAAACTAATTAAACACGACACTATATATTATACCATAAAGTGTGAATATTGCTTGAAAAGCAAATTTAGCGATAAAGTGAAAATAAGGTATGGCTACCATAAATGGGATTAAATGCGGAATTTTGCGGAATTTTTACTAAATTTAAGCGATTTTAATAAATAATTATGAGAAATCACAATTTTAATCAATCGTCTTAACAACCCTGAAGCCAAGGTAGTACGTCCAGTTATTATGCAGCACCGACACTCGGCTTGAACAACGCAGGAAATATGGCTTAAAATTCCAGCTTCCGCCGCGAACCGACCTCCCAAAGCCAAATTCCGGCCCTATCGGGTTATTTTTTCGGCATACTTTATAATACTCCTCATCATACCAGTCATGGCACCATTCGGATACGTTGCCGGTTATATCATAAATGCCCAGTTTGTTTGGCTTAAATTTACCAACTGGAGCTGTGTAAATATAACCATCCTTATAACCTTCCCAGAGATGCCAATACTTGTACTTCCGGCATTTCATTAGAGAATCATCCGCTATATTTGCCGAAGGTTTGCCGTTGCCCCAGCTATATTTAACCTTTTCCCCCCTGTTCCTGGCGGCAAACTCCCATTCAGCCTCGGTAGGCAGCCTGAAATTTTCGCCCGTCTTTTTATTCATCCATCTTAAAAACCGCACCGCATCATCCCAGCTTATCTGCGTTACGGGATGATCCATCTTTTTCGCTATACTATCCGAAGGCCACAATGGATGTTTCCAGTTAAGGCCGTCATGCAAGGCCCTGTCATCCAAACCCTCCGCGCTAATGCCATACCCCTGTCCAATAATTTCAGCCACGGTTTTATATCCAGTCTGTAAAACAAACTTTCGAAACTGCTCAATTGTAACCTCGTATTTACCAATATAAAAGTCGTCAAGACAAGTCTCATGCACGGGCAACTCCTCAATACCGCCATCTCCAAACGTGTCCCCCATCTGAAAACAGCCCCCCTGCACATAGACAAACTCCATCCCTATTGCCGGGTCAACATATGTTGCCGCCGGTTTCCCTTTTTTAACATCCTTTTGCGCCAGGCAGTCATTGCAGTTTAAAAAGAATAAATTTGCAATAAACAGCAAACATATAATTTGCAAAACATGGTTTCGTGTAACCTTAAACATCGCCAAACTCCTTTTATAAATATCCATAAATTTGTCATAAAATTTGTAAAATCATACATTTTTTAGCCGGAAATATCAATCATGCAATATTTTGAATTTATTGCTATCACGCTTTTAGCTCGCTTGTTAATTAACCGGCGCCGGTTCTAAACTTAACCATTGCCTTTGCCTGGTTGTTCTCGTATCATATTTGCATATGGCATTTCAACTACAAAAAGTTTATGAAATGTGTATATGTATAAAGAGAGCTGGTTACATTAGGAATTAAAAATATTGTTTAAATATTCACGCCTTAATCTTCTAATACTAAGTAAGATTAGAAATAACACATAACAAGGAGAAAAAATGCAAAATGCGGTATTAAAGGAAATGAAAATTAAGTTGCCAAGGGATGTTGTTGACACCGTTTCAAACAATGAAATTATTGTGTTATTAATTGATAAGGCTTTAAATAAAACCGAGTATTATAAAAGCAAGCGCAATGATTTAGAAGAAAAGTACGGAAAAAATTATGTAGATTTTAAAAAAATGGTTGAAAATTCAAAAGATGAGAAATTTGGAGAGTGGGACGATTTAATTTTATGGGAAGGATATGAACTTGGCTTTAAAGAATGGAGCAAAAAGTATGAGGAGTTAAAGCATTGTTTAAAATAGTGTCAACATTAAAAAAATCCAGAATATTTAGTTTTATTGATGTTGTTGAGCTGATAGATGAAGAGTCTGTAAAGTTAATTAAGGTAAAAGCAAAAGTCATAAATGAGACATTGTTATATATAACTGAATTAAGCACAACAAATTACCAGAAATATTCATACCATTGGCAAAAAGAGAATGGTGAATTAATAATGCGATGGGACAATAAACCTCATTGGAAGAATTTAAAAACATTTCCACATCATAAACATATAAAGGGCGAAGTATTTTCATCACAACGCGCCAACATAGATGATGTACTCAAAGAAATAAATCAGGAATTAAAAAGAACAGAAATAGGTTAACCCATAGGATAAAAGCGTATTAATTTTTATATAAAAACACAAAATTGTTTTTTTCAAACTGAAACCATTTCACCACGTTTCACTTATATTTGTATAATCCAAAATATATATCATAATGCCTGTATAGGCCAAATGGTTAAATCAACATGCGATTTTTCAAAGATGGCCCATCAATACCTGACGAATTACTTGCCGCGCGCGATGAAGGCCGTGTGGTCTTTTTTTGCGGAGCCGGTGTTTCAAAAGCTCGCGCGGAGCTTCCCGATTTCCTTGAACTAACTCATAATTTAATCAAAGAATTTGGAGTTCCCGTAGATAACCCAATTTGTAAAATCCTCAAAAAAACTAAGGAATTAGAGGAGGAAACCGGTATAAAAGCTTTAGTTTCAACTGACCGTATTTTTGGTCTATTAGAGTATGAATTTGGAACTCATAATGTTGAAAGTGCAGTAGCAAAAGCGCTGAAGCCAAAACCGGGTGTAGACCTATCCGCGCATCGCATTCTTATTGACTTATCAAGAACGCCTGAAGGAAAAGTAAGGCTTGTAACCACAAATTTTGACCCATTATTTAAAAACTGCAATAGCAAGCTCAAAGTTTGGACTCCTCCTAAATTGCCTGACGCAACAAACGCAGAAGAAATGGATGGTATTATCCATTTGCATGGACGCGTTAACAAGGATTACAGCGCCGCTGAAGGTGACGGCTTTATTCTCACCAGTTCGGAATTTGGCCGGGCATATTTATCGGATGGGCACGCAACTGCATTTTTCAAGGATGTTATAGATAAATATTTTGTGGTATTCTTGGGTTATGCGGCAGATGACCCTCCCATACAGTATCTTCTTGAAGCCATGCAAAAAAAAGAAGGCAAATTAAAAAATGTTTACGCCTTTCAGGCTGGAGCGCCAAGCAAAACCGATGCAAGATGGATTCAAAAAGGAATTCATGCCATTTATTATTCTGAAGAAAATGAGCATTATGAATTATGGAAAACCTTGCAAGCGTGGGCAAAACGCGCTAGAAATCCAGACAAATGGCATCAATCAGTTTTGAAACTTGCATGAAAAGGCCCGGAAAAACTTGAATGTTTCGAAAGAGGTCAAGTTGCGCACATCATCTCAACAACGGAAGGCGCCAAAAAATTTTCAGAAAACGATCCACCTCCCCCGGCTGATTGGTTGTGTGTTTTCGATCCGAATCACAGATATGCTAGACCCGGGCATTTAGAGAAATACGATTTTGAAGGCCCATATGTTGACCCATTTAATATTTACGGACTTGATTCTGATAAAGTCCCAAAAATAATTAATCCAGATGAGTATAACACGGAAAGAGATGTTCCAACTGGCTCATGGGACGCCTTTGCCGTTAACGAAGTAGACCGTAAAAACTTGCAAAATGAGAGTTTTCCTTCTATACGCGGCAATCAAACATATTTTATGTCAATATTGTCATTACGTTTACGATATATAGGCGTGTGGATTAGTAAAGTAGCGGCCAACCCTGCTACACTATGGTGGGCCGCAAAGCAGATGGGTCTGCATCCTGAAATTAAAGAGCGGATTAAATTGCATTTAGAACGTTCTGAGAAAATTATCAGCCCTGTTATTCGCCAAGCTTGGTTATATCTCTTCGAGTCTTGGGATGCTGTTGACGTAGATTTGAAACGTGATTGGTATAGCTTGAAATCGATAATTGATAAAGAAGGCTGGAATAACATAGTCGCCAGAAAGTATACAGTTAGCAGGAGGCCTTATTTAAAAGTAACGCAAAATTATTGGCCAGAGCCGAAACCTCCAAAAATTAAAAAGAAAGACCTTTGTGTTAGTGATATGTTTGCGTTAAACGTTTATTACCCTTGCCCTCCGGACGACATTGACATTCCTGACGAATGGCTTCCTTTTGTGGTATCAGAACTCCGTAAAAATCTTGAATATGCCCAACTATTAGAAATTGAGAACGGAAGTTATGATCTGATACGCATTAGTCCTATAGTACCTGATGAAAATCCAGATGTTGATCAAACAGATCGCATGATTGAATTATCAGGCAAAGTCATATCGTTTGTGTATCTTTTCGGGCGTCTAATAAAGCTAAACGTTTCTATTGCTCGCCATGAGTTCGAAACCTGGCCTGTGAACGATGATGCTATTTTTTGTAGATTACGGATATGGGCTTGCGGTAATGAGGAGTTGACATCAACACAGACTTTTGTTCAAGTTATCACGAGTTTAAGCTCAGAGGCTTTCTGGGACTGCTATCACCAAAGAGACTTAATGTTTGTTTTAGCCAAGCGCTTGAATAATTTGCCAAGGATTGAACGAAAAAAGATCGAAGTCAAGCTTTTAAAAGGCCCTAAAAAACATAAACATGACGATAAAAATGAGTTTGAAGTGATAAAAGCTCACAATATTTTAAATCGTATCACATGGTTAGCGGATAAAGGTTGTATTTTTACTTTCGATTTAGAAAAAGAAATCAATAGATTGCGTAAATTAGCAACTAATTGGAAGCCAGAGAATGCTATTAGAGCAGTGGAATCAATGGAGGTACGTGGTGGAGCTGTTATACCCGACACAGACTGTTCTCTGTTATTAATTGAGCCGCCCGGTTCAGTCCTTTCAAAAGCTATTGAGTTACGCAAAAAAAACGATAACTTTCTAATTAAAAAAGATCCATTCGGAGGCCTGTCATGCAAATATCCAGTTCGCGCTTTTGAAACGCTCACACTTGCGGCCCAAAATGATGAATATCCAGAATGGGCATGGCGCACATTTCTAAATTGTAACACTCGAAAAAATGATAAACCTGAGTTTTCAGAGATTATTGCAAAAACAATATCCTGCTACCCTGATAATGCAGTAGCAAATTTTATCAATCCTGCTTCAGACTGGTTTGAAAAATCAAGTAAACAACTTGCAACACATTTTCCTTGCGCGTTTGAAACAGTGATAACGAAATTTATTAGCGTATTACGATCGCAACCACAGGAAAGCAGACCCGCAATTGCTCGTGGAAACAAAAAATCCGATTGGGCTTTTGAAGCGATAAACGCCCCAATAGGGAAAATTGCGAAGGCTCTTTTTAGTGACTTACTAATAAACGACTTGAAAGAAAATACAAGGTTCCCAATCAAATGGATAGCAAAAGTTGAAGAGTTGCTATCGCTAGACGGAGATCTACATCGATATGCAATTGTAATTTTTTGTCATAACATCAATTGGTTTTACAATGTAGACCCGAATTGGACTGAAACTCATTTGCTATCTGCTTTAAACGGAAATAATGAGGATGATACAGACGCTTTCTGGTATGGTTTTTTTTGGTCTGCAAGCATACCTATTCCAGCTCTATATATGCAATTAAAACCATATTTATTAGCATTTACAAAAGAGAGAAGAACAACCAAACGTGGACAGTTCAAGAACCTTGCAGCAATATTACTCGATGGATGGGGCTCTATAAATGTAAGATCCAAAGAACGATTTATTTCGAACAATGAAATGAGAGAGGCACTTTTACATGCAAATGATAATTTTCGAAAAGATATTTTATGGCTGTTTGAAAGAGGGTCTAAGACTAAAGAGAAAGGCAAAGACAATAAATGGCACAAGGAGTTGCCGGAATTCCTTAAAAACGTTTGGCCGCGCCAAAAATCAGCTAATACTTCAACTGTATCGGAACAACTGTGCAATCTTGCTTTTTCGGACGAAAAACGTTTTCCAGATATGGTTAAAATTATTCTGCCTTTCATAACGACTATAGACCGCGATATAATGCTTCCAAACTTACGAACAAATAAGGATACCATAGTAGATATATATCCGCTTGAAACATTAGAACTTTTGCACAAAGTTCTACCTGATAATGTTTCAACCTGGCCATATGATATTGAAGAGATATTGCAAAGAATAGGAGATGCAGATAAAAAACTGCAATTGGATGGCAGGCTCTTAGAACTTAAACGAAAGTGGAATGCGCGTTAACAAAAAGTTATCATAAACAGATCAAATATAATTTTTAACTAAAAACAAATAGCAATTTATTTATGCGGGAGTAAAAAAAATGAGTATAAAAATTAAAAACAGATCGTTATCTGATTTTTTTATCTACGCCAAAGATACGGCTAAAGAGATTGACGAAGGTAAACGGATTACCCGCAAAAATACTATTTGAGTTGAATCAACGGAAATGATGAATACGCCTAAGAGGAGATTGCGCGATGAATTTCGAAAAACTTGACAAATTAAAACAAAAGCTTGATTCATATCGGCCGTTGCCCGCTGAAATTGTTAATAACCTGCATGAAGATGTTGTTTTGCGTTGGACTTACAATTCCAACGCAATTGAGGGAAACACTCTTACTCTTAAGGAAACAAAGGTTGTGCTTGAGGGTATAACAATAGGCGGAAAAACCATGCGGGAACATCTTGAGGCTATAAATCATCATGAGGCGATATTGTATCTGGAAGAGTTGGTTAAAAAAGACGAAACGCTTTCGGAGCGGCGGATTAAAGAACTGCATCAACTTATCCTTAAAAAAATTGACGACTCCAACGCCGGAAAATATCGAACAGTAAACGTTATAATATCCGGCGCAACGCACATACCGCCTGATCATTTAACGCTGGTTGATGAAATGGGCGAGTTCATTGAATGGTATAAAACCATGGCCATAAACCTACATCCGGTTGAGCGAGCCGCAAGAGTCCATTCAGGCTTTGTCAAAATACATCCATTTGCAGACGGAAATGGCCGCGTTTCGCGTTTGCTTATGAATCTTGAACTTATGAAATCAGGATTTCCACCGGCGGTATTACCCGTTGAAAAAAGGCTGCCATATTACGAGGCTTTGGACACTGCCCACATCAATGGAAATTACGATCCTTTTCTGGACTTGATTTGCGAGGTTGTAGAGCAAAGTTTTGAACCTTACTGGTTTGCGTTAGGGGTGAAAGCATGAAAAATTTGTAAAGTCATGCATTTTTTAGCTGAAAATATCAATCTCACGCCTCAAATATAACAACAATATGCGAGAATATGCGATTTGCAATAGAAAATAGTGCGAGAATATGCGATTGACATTAGAATTACGTTTAACATAATAATAAGAAACAATTTATGAGATTTGAGGAGAGGTCTTTTTTCATTAGGCGCCTATGTCAATTACTTGCAATTATAGCTGTTTTTAGCTGTATGCATTCAGTCAAGGCAACAGAAAATGATTCAGCGCAGGTTTATCATTGGAAAGAACCAGGCGAATTTGGCGCGGGCAAAGTATATTTAGGCAGGGAGATCGCATCTCTAATGAGCGCGGATGACGCGTTATGGCTTGAACGGCCGGATCGTGAGCTGAGTGAAAAACCGGACGAGATTATTAGAAATATGTCTCTAAAGCCAACTGACGTAGTGGCTGATATTGGGGCGGGGATTGGTGGTTATCTATCGCTTAAATTAAGCAAGCTGTTGCCGCAAGGAAAGGTATTGGCGGTTGATATACAGGAAGCGATGCTGAATGTTTTGAAACAACGCATTGATGAATTTGATATCCACAATATTATTCCGACACGCGGCAGCGCAACTTCGCCTAATTTGCCTGACGAATAGGTTGACGCTGTCCTGATTTTTGACTCTTATCATGAATTTGCTCATCCGTATGAGATGATCACAGCAATAAAGAAATCTCTGAAACCTGGTGGCCGCATATTTATCGGCGAATATAAAGCGGAAGATCAATCTATACAAATCCCCCTGCTTCACCGAATGTTCGCATCCCAAATACGCAAAGAACTGGAAACCGCAGGATTAAAATTCAAAGAGGCAATCAATGTTCTTCCATTGCACCACTTTATGGTTTTTGAAAAATGTTAATGATGCGAAAAGGCTAAACTCCAACAAAATACCGCTAGGCCTATCAAATCAGAACGTAAAAACATCTTAATATCGTTTTGCTTGACGCTTCGGAATAACAAATTACAACTTATATCTTGATAATGAAAAGAATATGCAGTTTCCCAACTTTGCCCTTATTTAAATATTTTGCGAATTCCTTTCCAGTGGTTGGTAAATGATTTAGCCATGGATTTGCTGCATACGGCCGCAACATTTTCAATGTTTCCATTTAAGGCTTTATACACATAGTTAAAGCTGCCCGACACAACATATAGCCCGTCAATTACCATAAATTTATGATGCATGTGGCCTTTGTCCATATGAACCCTGATCACTTCAATATCGCCATAATCTCTTCCTTTAGCTTTATTAGCGTCGGTTATGAGCTTAACCTTGACGCCGCGCGCAGCGGCTTTTACAAGCTCGTTGTATACCGGGTTTACCTTCTTTTTTGATGAAGGGCTTACCGTCCATACAGCAACGTATATGCTTTTCGTTGCGCTCTTTATATATTTCACAAGCAGGTCGCCGCAATATTCATTAAACGCGCATTGAACAGTTCGGTCGGTCACAATTCCTTTGTTTCCCGCGCCTTTACCCTTGACACGTTTATATTCTTTCCAAAACGCTTCAGCAACCTTTCTGCTTTTAATATAAATAATATTTTCGTAATTGTGAGCGGCGGCTCCTTTATTCCAATTGAAACTGCCGGTAAGGACGGCTTCTTTGCCGGTCTCCTGATCTTTATTATAATTCAGCACAGCGAATTTATGATGCATCACAAGCCACTTGCGTTTGCTTTTCTCATTATAAACGCCAAGTTTTATAGGTTTTATATTTTTGTTTTTAAATTCGCATTTTTTACAATAGTTTGCGTCATACACCCCCCAGGTCTTGTTTGACGAATCTAATATTTTTACTATTTTTGGATGAGTGGGACGATAACTGGCAAACACGATCTTTTCAGCTTTTTTCAACTTTCCGGCTAAAAGCCCTGTGCAGTCAGAGCCTCCAGTGGGCTTATCAAATGCCCAGGCAATTTTGTTTTTAAACGGCCCCTCTTCTTTTAATATCCGGTACTCATAATCTTTTTTCTTAACAACTTCATAACCATTCTGGGCAAAAGCGGCGGTTCCAGAAAAAATAGCTCCAAATAGCATTGCTATAATAAATGTAAACGATACCGGTATAAAAGTTTTTTTCAAAAACAATTTCTTTTGCCCATTCATGCAAACCGATTTCATATTCAAATCTCCATAATAAAAAATTAAAAGAAACAAAGCGCGCGCTGGTTTAGTATATTATTTCCCAGCTTTATATGCCCTTTTGAAAAGTCAACCCATCAACAATCGGTATTACACCTATTAAAAAATCAAACCCTACGCTGGATTTATGAAATCCACTGCCGGATCTTAAATATTTTAAACTATCTCTCAGTTCGTTTGCGTTAACAACAATATCAAGATGTTTTTTTACGGCATCAATAAACTGAGTGGTTGTAAGAACTGGGGTTTGAGAGCGAAAAGGTTAATCTCAATAAGGACATTTTTAAAAAGATCGTGCCAGGTTAATACGTCCCAATCTATTTTTACACAAGACCTAAGCTATCCACACCGTCAAACATCAATTTATAATAAGGCATAAAATACACATCGGTTTTGCCAAGTTTGATAACTCCGCTATAGTTCAAATTTATTACGCAGGCTTTGCGTGGTTGGTAAACTGACACAAAGTTTCTGAACGAGCGTTCCAGTTTTGGTTCTTTAAAATCTTTGAATTTTACTTCCACGGGGACAACTTCATTGCCAAAATCTATTACAAAGTCTACCTCGGCCTTGTCCTTGCTACGCCAAAAATAGATTTCAGCGGAAGTAAAGCGCAACTTCTTTTTTAATATGTTAAAAACAAGGTTTTGAAACGGAAATCCAAAGTCAAAAGGCAACGTCAAGTTCCCAAAACGCCCTATAGAATAATTCCTGAGCCCTACGTCATAAAAATATGCTGTTTGCGATTTTGTAATCTCCTTTCTAATATTCCTGTAAAAAGGGCTTGCATTGCGCAAAATAAATATCTTTTGAGCATACCAGAGATATTTCTTTATTGTTGGAACCGTCACCCCTATTGTTGAAGATAGTTCAGTGTAATTTATCATACCCCCTATCTGGCCGGCAAGTATTTTGACCATAAGGCTAAATGCTTCTGTCTTTTCCACTTTTAAAAGATGCGCGACATCTTTTTCCAATAAAGACCGGTAAATTTCATCAACAATCCTTGCCTTCTCATATATTTCCGTTTCAACGATCTGGCGCGGATAACCGCCAAAATTGAGATACTCCTTTAATAATTCAATGGTCTCATTTCTTTCAACATCAAAGAGATCAACCAGGCGGTTCCCGTATTTATAACCCGTTTTATAATCAATAAACTCATCAAATGAAATTGTGTTTAATTCAAAAACCCTTTTTCTGCCTATTAGCGATTCATGTATGTTCTCTTTTAATTCAAGGCTGCCGGAACCTGATACAATAAATTTATACGGCAAATTAAGATCATAAAGGCCTTTTAAAAAAAGGCCGGCATTCTCCTTGCGTTGAATTTCGTCTATAAAGACAAAACCTCGCTCTTCGCCAAATTCCAGCTTGATCTTTCTGATTAAAGCGCTTTGAGAAGCAAAAAACCCAGAATCTTTTTCAAAATCCAGGCTCAAAAAGAGAGTTTTATCCCCGCGTCTATCAAGATACTCCTTTACACCCATAATTAAAGTTGTTTTACCGGCCTGTCGCGGCCCAACAATAAGAGTAATCTCTTTGCGTGAAAGATGCTCTTTAATATCAGTAAGAAGTTTTCTTTTTATTGAAATATTAGCCATATTTACAGTTTAGCACGAGAATTCAAAAAATCAACTTCGATTTTTCTCGTGCTAAACTATAAATATGGCTATTTTAATCTGAATTATACCTAAAAGTCTACCCGGAACTCGCCTATTTGCTCATGGATGCGAACAAGCCGGCATTTGATTATCACAAATGTCAAATGGAAACGCAATAAACGCTTGCTGTTTCCAATTCAAATCCTCTGAAAAGGTTACATGTGATTAATCATTAGAGGTTTAAAATTGAAAATAAGGTGTTTATAAAATAGGTATAAAAATAAAGAGCGGCATTGGCGGAAAAACCATGCGGGAACATCTGGAAGCGATAAATCATCGCGAAGCGATTCTGTATCTGTTTTATTTTATCTGTGCAATCTGTTTTTTTGCTTTTGTATTTGTTTTTTTAAATGTATCTATAAAATGGGAGGCTAAAGCCATCCCTACACGCATTAGATTTGGTTTGTTTCTTTTGAATGTAGGGTTTCGCTTCGCCCTACCCAACTTACATACTAGCCGGCGCCGATTTCAACCCATTGTTTTAAATGATTACGCTTGTTTTCCACGATTTCCAACAAGATCTTTGCTAATTGCGAATTTGCGCACATTCTTACCCAATCGCAAAATCTTGTCAGACAAGCTTTCTCTTCATTTATAATTTGTTCAATAATTTCTTTGTTGTCTATATTTTTTTTATTAGAGCCAACCTCAAAGCTGTCGGACATTTCAGTATCTTCACCTGGTTTAGCCCCCTTTAAACGGAAGTATTCATTTCCAAGCAATTCGGTATATCCATTTTCACTTTCTATAATAGATATCATGGAATCTCTCAATTTAAAATTATGCAACATCTTTACTTTACTTAAAAACCACAAGCGATATTTGCCCCAATATTTTACAGCAGCGCCGATAGCAACTATATCGGATGATGTAAAACTGTATGACGGAAATTTTTCCTGTTTGCCGGATTGTTTGGGTTTTGTCGCAATATATTCAATTTGCGCTTTTTCCCAATTTGACAAATGATGTTTTTCATCCTCTAATAATTTATTAAAAAATTCAGATATTTTATGATCTTTATATTTCATAATCAATGTTTTGTATTTATGTATACTTTCCACCTCTTCTTTTATGCCGATATCCAACGCAACTTCAGCATTTAACTCTTTTGACGGCAATGCTATCCCGCCATGTTCTTCGGCATTGTATGTGATTTGTTTATTTCCCACCATTTCTGCGTACATGTCTCGCAGCGCCCTAACATGATTAAACTCTTCCCACATCATCTCTTTAAACTGTTTTTGAGGAGCAATAAATTCGACAGAGTTAACGGCTTTTTCGTAAAATTGGTATGAAATCTCTTCATTGAGTATCTGTTTTTCTAAATCATCAAGACAATTTTTTTCTATATCTTCCATTTTATACTCCTCACATAAATTTATACTTAGGGCCGCCCCCGCCTTCAGGAACCGTCCATCCTATGTTGTCATATGGACATTTTATCAGACACGTTTTGCAATGAAGGCAATTTGACGGATTTACAGGGACAGTCTCCCCATTGATTATGTCATATACTCCAGCCGGGCAAAACCCTATGCAAGGCCTTTCAAAACGCGGCTCGCACTCATTATTACAAACATTGTTATCAATTATACTCAAATGGGAAGGTTGGTCTTCACGATGCTCCACTCCGGCCAATGAAGCAAAGGTTGCCTTGTCGTAAGCATCGTCGTTATCATATTTAAACTTGGTTTCCTTCATTGATTTGCTATCTTTCCCTATATCAATCTTAGGCAAAAATTTGCCTATCATAGAGAATAAGGGCCCTGTTATCTGACCAAACCTTGCTATTATTGATCTGAAATTTTTAGCGGACTTCATCTCTTTCATAACCTGGCTTTGATCAAGGAGTTTAGTATAAACACGCGCGGCATTGTTTGGCCGCCCAATACATTGCGCGGCGGCTTTGCCCGCAAACATGCCTGACTCAACAGCAAGATGCATGCCTTTCATTTTATGCATATTCACTAAACCCGCGCTGTCGCCAACTATCAATACATTGTTATAGCCTATTGTATTAGTTGCTTTGCCGTCCGGAGATAGTTGATGATAACGCGGAATTGCGTAATATCCCCCTTCCGGTATAATTTTAACGCCGTCTTCAATGACTTCTCCACCTTCAATAAATTGTTTTATATATGAATGATTTTTATATTCTTCAAGCGCTTTTTGCGGATTAAAATTATAATATTCCCAGTCCGCTCCCGCTATTATCCCGATAGCGATTTGATCTTTGCCGTAACTATAGGCAAATCCACCTCCAAAAATGCCGGGGCCGACTATCGGAGACCATAACGGATAACCCATGGTGTGCAACGCCCTGTTTTCTCCAAAATGTCTATAATTATCTTCACTTACTTTAATAATTTGTTTAACGCCGACTGAAAAGACTTGGTTAATTTCACGTTTAAGCCCAGCTTTTATAACAAAATCCTCTGTCGCCAAACCACTTGCGCCTTCCGCCAGAATAATAATATCAGCTTTTATTTCATCGCCTTTAACATAATTTGATTGTTTGCGGCCTTCTTTATCTACCCCTTGATCAACCAGCGCAGCGCCGCCGGCTCTTTTGCTTGTTTTGTCGTATATGATTTCCTTAACGCCAAACCCAGTGTATATTTCAACGCCCAGCGCCAACGCTACTTCACTTAAAAACCTTGTTAACTCGCTTATTGAAACAATAAGGTTGCCGTAATTATCCATTCCTCCAAATGACATCCTTAGCTGTTTACTTATCTTGATAACCGGGGTTAAATTTATAAAATGTTTCTTTCCCCAGAAAAACCAAACATCATCTGAGTTAACCTTTCTTGAGAAAAGATTTTCAGCTCCTTTAATTTCATGCCAATCCGGTTTGGCCGTATCAAGCAAACATTTTAAAGACTGAAACTCAATTACGGCCCCTGATAGATTATGATTTCCAATGGCGTTTCCTTTTTCTAAAACAGCCACATCAATATCCTTATTTTCATTCTTAACGGCTATTGCGGCGGACAAGCCGGCAGGCCCGCCGCCGACAACAAGCGCGGAAACATGGTCATGGTTCTTATTTGTTGAAATCATAATTTATACGAACCTTCTCTCTTTTCCGTTAATCAGATTTAAATCCCGCGCAACCATAATCAGTTTTTTAGAGCATCAGTTATGCGAGGGACAATTTCTTCAGCGGCGCCTATAACATAATAATCAGAGTATTTAAAAATCGGAGCTTTTGGATCAGAATTTATTGCGACAATTATATCAGCGTTTTCAATGCCGATTATGTGCTGAATGGCCCCGGAAATGCCTATGGCAATATATAATTTGGGGCTGACGGCCGTCCCGGTTTGCCCAACCTGATGCGGCCGTCCAATAAAACCATGTTCCACGGCGGCTCTTGATGCGCCATATTCAACGGGGCGCCCAAGTTTTTTCGCTAAACTTGAAACCATCTCGCGCAATATCTTATTAAATTTATCTTTATTTCTCAGACCTCTACCGCCTGATACAATCACATCGGAGCTGCTTAGATCTGGCATTTCACTACTTAATTCAGAGCTAATAATGTCATATCCAATATCTGACTCGCTAAGCTCAATATTATTTGATATAATTCGTCCTGTTCTTGAAAAATCCGGAAGCTTCTTTTTCATAACTCCAGGCCTGGCGGTGGCCATTTGCAACTTTGAATCCTTTGCGCAAATAGTCGCCATTACATTGCCCCCCAACGCGGGCCGCGTTTGCATCAATATTGCTATATCACCGCGCCTTGTATTATCTCTAATATCCAATCTTGTGCAATCAGCGGTTAATCCACAATTAAGAATGTATGCGATCATTGGAGTTAGAACTCTACCCTGAGGCGTAGCGCCTGACAATACAATCTGGGGTTTATATCTTTTAATCGTATCGGCAATCGCTTTTTTATAAGGTTCCGGTCTAAAATGCTCTAATATCTTATTGTCTATAACATAAACATTATCAGCTCCATACGCTATAATCTCCTTTGTCAGATGCCTGCTCATATATCCAGCAATAACACAGCCTACACGCACTTTAAGCGATTTCGCCAAATCCACGGCCTTGCCAAGGAGTTCGGCGGTTACATCGGCAATCTTTTCACCGTCATGTTCAGCAATGACCCAAACATCTCCTGTATATTTAGGCTGAATTGATTTTAGACCTTCCAGCATCTCCTTTAATTTATTATTGGAAATTTTACTGTTAAGGATCTTATTTAACTTTTCCGGCAAGGATTCATTAACCTGATCTATCTCTTTTATTCTAAGTTTAGAAAAAGCATGGCTAATTTGATTAAACGCGTCTATATCTTTGTTAGAGGTCTCATAGCTCCTATTAAATACCCCTCCGGTTCTATTTAAGGGCAAGGTATATTCTTTTTCCAGCGGAACATATTGGGAGCTGCTTCCGCCATTTCTAAAATCCTCCACAAGTTCCGAGATAAATGAATTGATGTTCGTGACATGTTTATTTTTTCGCGAGCTTTTTGGCGGAGGAAAAACCTTTGTCACCATTGTTCTGGATCCGGGGTAACCAAAGAGTGTGGGTTTTATATCCTGCGCGGACCAGTTAATGACCTTAAACTTATTTGCCCATCTGGACCGGCTAAACGATGCAAACAGTTGCCGCTTATAATCGGCGACTGTAATTATACAAGGAAACTTTGCCGGCCTCACTACCTGATTTCCACCTGAAACAATGGTTGATATACAGAACTTGCCTTCTAAAAATTCAAAATCCGTAGCGTAAGCAATACAAGGGATTTCCAGTTCGGCGGCTATTTGCGGGGGAACTTGCGCGGTATCGCCGTCAACAGATTGCATACCGGATATTACAACAAAATCATGTTTATCGGAAAACATATCTTTTGATATCCTGCGAATGGCGTAAGCTAACGGGTTTGCAGTTGAAGGGGTATCTGAACCGCCTAACGCCCTATCCGTCAGCAACACAGCGCTATCCGCGCATCTACTCAAGGCGTATTTCAGAACTTCAACCGCCATGGGAGGGCCCATTGTAAGGCAAACAATTCTCCCCGGCGAGTATTGTCTCATTTTGTCTGTAAAAGCTAAAGCATCCGCATCAAGCTTATTAATTACACTTGGCAAAGCGCCTCTATTAAGATTTCCGGTTTCAGGATTAAAAACATTCCCTGTAATTTGAGTAACGTCAGGAACTTGTTTAACCAAAACAATATAATTCATAATCTCACCAACCTATTTACCAATAGAGAAGCACATTAACAACCTTTGCGCGCAAGTTTACGGTATGGATTAAATTAGGTAGTCTTTTTCATTTTAGCTTGATTGTTAAGCTAATAAACCATTCCGAAAACAGAGCTTAAGCTGTGCTGTGTATTCAACAGTCGGCGCTTAGACAAAGCCTTTATGAGAATAACATTCCATAAAAAAAGTTTGAATTAACAGTATGGACTAATTTATTTAATCATTAATTGTTGAAAAATACTCTTGAGAACCAACAGGGTCCGGTTTCATGCACTTCCCGCCGGGGACCCAGTTTGCCGGGCAAACTTCGCCGCTTTTTTCGACATGCTGAATAGCGGCTAAAACTCTTAAAATCTCATCTGGATTCCTGCCAATACCAAGATCATGAACCAGTTTAAACCGAATTATCCCATTTGGGTCAATAATAAAAACACCACGAAGGGCAATCCCGGCATCCAGCAACACTTCATAGTCACAGGCAATGCTTTTATCTAAATCCGCCAGAAGAGGAAATGATATATCACCCAATCCACCCTTATTTCTAGGCATTGATTTCCAGGCTAAATGTGAAAATTGGCTATCCACCGAGCATCCAACCACTTCAGCATTCAATTTTTTAAACTCATCCAGCTTATCATTAAAAGCAATGATTTCCGTTGGACACACAAATGTAAAGTCCAAAGGATAAAAAAACAATACAAGCCACTTTCCTTTAAAATCAGAAAGGGAAATTTCCTTTAACTCAGAACCTGCTACAGCCGCTGTTTTAAATTCAGGGGCTGGTTGTTGAACTTGTGCATTCATAATATAATCTCCCGCAATAGCGTTTCTATAAATTCATTTTGTAAAAAAACATCATACCGCGGCAATCTCCTTTTTTGCCGTTTTTCCTTTGC
This sequence comes from Candidatus Anammoxibacter sp., assembly GCA_021777105.1. Lineage (GTDB taxonomy): Bacteria > Planctomycetota > Brocadiia > Brocadiales > Anammoxibacteraceae > Anammoxibacter_B. The sequence goes on along the minus strand of JAIQZQ010000046.1, from coordinate 525 downwards.
CTTGTGTTATTTTCACAGGCGAACATAGCACATTTTTAGCAATAGAAGACCTCCCGCAATTTTTGCACGAATATTTAACTTGCAAAACTTTTGGAGAACAAACATGCTCGGCATTGCAATCAATTTTTCCGCAAATCATGCAAACGGTTGTCTTTTCCTGAGGTATTGGAGAGCATAAATGCCCTTTTGAACTGGAAATATTCCCGCAAGTTTTACAAGTATACGACTCGCCCTTTTTAGAATGTTGTCTCTTTTTATCCATTTCACGCCTTCTTTCTTATTTATTAAATGTTGTTAAATTACTTAACGGCATTTAATAAACAGTAAAACATAGCAATGTTTCATGTTAAATGACACTTTCTTTGTTAATATTTTTCTACATTTCTACGTAGTATCTGTTGCGGAAAGGGTAATTTTGTTTGAAAATTTTGGCCGAAAAACCTCCTGTGCCCTAACTCTGGTTAGAATAGAAAATATTTTCCGTTTTTGATTAATTTCTAATCACTTTTCATGTATTTAATTGTT
>JAIQZQ010000045.1 GCA_021777105.1 Candidatus Anammoxibacter sp. | reverse complement strand
TTATCAGTTATCAGTTATCAGTTATCAGTTATCAGTTATCAGTTATCAGTTATCAGTTATCAGTTATCAGTTATCAGTTATCAGTTATCAGTTATCAGTTATCAGTTATCAGTTATCAGTTATCAGTTATCAGCAGTCTTGCAGACTGCTGATAAACGTTTGTTGCGCGTCCAATGCTCTGCGTTGAGTGGCCGGACGCTGATCGTCCGGCGGTAGACTGATAACCGATAACCGATAACTGATTACTGGTTACCGGCTTTTACCTCACCCTGCAAAGCCCTGTCATATAAATTGAAAATAAGCTGAACAACAAACCCGGTTATCAACCCGAGCGCAACGAGAGTCTCTCTCTTGGGATCGCCCATAGTTATCCACATGCCGGATGCCATGCCGGCGATTTTAACAATAAACATGCCGGGCATCATAATCTCAAACGGCCCGGCTACCCAGCCTAAAGATAAAAACGATAAAACAAGAACCGCAACTCCAATAGCCATTCCCGCAAACATTCCGCCCATCATGGGCCACGTTGAAGGAACAAGAAAAGAGACCGCCAAAGCAGCCCCGCCCCCATTTATTATTGCGACAAAATAGAAAAATAGTTTAAACAACATTTTATGATTTCCTGTTAATAAATTCAGATTATACGTTGATAATATGATTTAGCCTTGCCGATTAAAACAATATACGCTTCTAATATAGCGGCGTAAACTTAAAAAATCAGTATTAATTTACCGGCAATAAAAAACAGCACAAAATTTGCGCGCCACCCCAAATTTTGCGCCATTTTAACACGCGCGCCATATCTGTTGAAGGTACAGGAGTTACTACAAAACAATACCAAACAACATAACAGTACAGACCTGCGCTCTGCGCAAATTATTCATATTGTAACCTCATTAAAAAGCTGATAATATAATCTCATATGCGTATTGCCATGCGCTGGATATAACCATGACTTTAAATACAGTTTACAATTTTCGGCATTCTTAATAAAAAAAATTTAAATGAACAAAACTATTTTGATAGTAGATGATGAACCTAGCATTCGCTTGTTAATGAAAAGGATATTGCGGCCGTTAATTAATCTGGGCGCAAAGGTTTTGGTTGCGGAGGACGGGCATGAGGGGCTGGAAATGGCGCGAGCAACCAAACCGGACTTGATGTTTCTGGATGTTATGCTTCCTGTAATCGGAGGTTTTGCAGTTTGTGAAAAGATAAAAAGCTGCGAACATTTAAAAAACGCGAAAGTCATCCTTGTAACGGCGCTGGGCCAGGCCTTTGACATGCAAATGGGCAAACAGGTAAAGAGCGACGGATATATCATCAAGCCTTTTAAACCTGAAGATATTATTAGAAAAGCTGAAAATGTATTAGGGGTTAAGGTCTAAAAAGATTTAAACACACCCCGTTCACATCTTTTTAGAGGGGAGGCATCACGGTTTTACACGTTTCACATTTTGGATGCCGTTCGTTCCAATGCGCAGAGTTGTTGATAACGATTAGTTGGCAATAAGTGAAACGGCAAAATTGTAAAGTTATTTTTGCGCAAGCCCTATGCCGCGGGCTTCCATCTTCTCATACAACACCTTCCTGCTAATACCCAGCAAAGCCGCGGCTTTTGATTTGTTGTTGCTTGACCGTTCAAGAGCATCCGTAATCATATCCTTTTCCAGTTGTTTCTGCGCTAAATACATATTGCCCTGGGCTTTGTATTTTTTATTGTAAACAAATGAGCCTGTGGACCTCATTTCGCCTGGAAGCGAATCTTCGCTTATTGATTCGCCGTCCACGCTTAAAGTAACTACTCTTTCTATAGTGTTTTTCAATTCGCGAATATTGCCGGGCCAATTATAACTCATAAAGGTTTCCATTATGCCTGAAGGCAAACCGGAGATATGTTTATTCATGTCGCGGTTGCTTTCGTTCAGAAAATGGTCTACCAGCAGAGGTATATCTTCGCGTCGTTCCCGCAGAGGCGGCATCTGTATTGAGACCACATTTAGCCTGTAATAGAGGTCTTCCCTAAAGGCTCCCTTTTTAATCTCTTCCAGCAGGTTTTTGTTGGTCGCGGCAAGAATGCGAACATTGACCTTTATAAGCTCGCGCCCTCCGACGCGTTGCAACTCCTTCTCCTGCAACACACGCAGGATCTTTGCCTGCGACTGCAAACTCATGTCGCCTATTTCATCAAGAAACAGACTGCCCTCATTTGACAGTTCAAATAATCCCGGTTTTTGCTGCAAAGCGCCTGTAAACGCCCCTTTTTCATAACCGAACAGTTCGCTTTCGATCAGGTCTTTAGGCACGGCCGCGCAGTTTAGCGCGTTAAAAGGCCCTTCGCGCCAAGGGCTATTGTAATGCAGCGATTTTGCTATCAGCTCCTTGCCGGTGCCGCTTTCGCCGGTAATCAGAACGGAATATGGAGCGTCGGTTACCTTCTTAACCATTTCCAGCAGGTCTTCCATCTTGCGGCTCTTGATAACAATATTTTTAAAGGCGCATTTCTCCATTAAACGGTCTTTAAGTATAATATTCTCTTTCTCTTTCTCCTCTTTGGCGCGGTTAACCTCTTCAAAAAGCCGTGCGTTCTTAACCGCCAGCGCTATTTGAGAGCAAAGTATTGAGAATATATCCTTGTCGTTGTCATCAAAATCCTTGTTGTCTTTTTTATTTATCACCTGCGCAATGCCTAATATGCCCTCTTTTACTTTAAACGGAATGCACAGCATGGTTTTTGTGACAAACCCCTCAATCTCGTCGTATTTGCCGTCAAATCTGGAGTCGTTATAAACGTCATCAATTATTACAGACTCCTTGCGGTGGATAGCCCAGCCGATAATGCCCTTTTCGCCGCTTAATTCAAGGCTCTCTTTAAAAATCTTTCCGCCTTTTTTTAGAACGACTTTATGAACAAGATTGTTGTCGGTCTCGTCAAAAAGAACAATGCTGCAGGCCTCGGCGTTCATAATGCTTTTGGAGATCTTCATTACAATGGCAAGTATTTTGTTCAGGTCGAGATTTGAATTTATAATATTGCCAATCTCTATAAGCCTGGCTAATATCTCCTCTTTCCTGACAATCTCTTTAACCTGCCTCTCAACTGTCTCTTTTAACGTCTGGTTCAGATTTTGATAGTCTACATTGGCAAGCCGTAAATCCTGCGTCTTTTGCGTTAATTTTATGTTAAGGCCGTTAAGCTCTTCATTTAGGGCGAGTTTTTCCTGGAAGTTTTTATAATACTCAACAGCGCCGGCAAGAGTGTCGAGCAATTGATCAGGGTCCTGACCTTTAATAACATACGCGTAAGGTCTGAAGTTTTTCCTGATATCGTCCCTGTTTTGTTTCTCGACAAACCCGGTTTGAAATATGATGGGGCAATACGGATTTATCTTCTTCATCTCTTCAAACACTTTAAAACCGTTAATCTCAGGCATGATTATATCAAGGATAACGGTGTGGATGCCTTCGTTAAAGCTCTCAATGGCGGCGTTTCCATTTGAAAACAGCCGCACGGAGTAACCTTCGTCATTAAGTATGTACTTTAGCGTTTGCAGCATGGACTCGTTATCGTCCACGACCATTACAACGGGTTTGCCGTTGTCGGAATAAGAAATGGAACCGGAAGGCTCCAGAGGAGCATTGATTTCTACTGAATTTATATTGCTCATAATATTGCAAAGTTAAACATTTATAAATGTAGAAATTAGGAGGACATTCAAGGATGTTTGCGTCACGTTAAATCGCCGTTTCAGGGCTATACTAAGTTCATACGCTAACCCAGGCTTTGCAAGCCCGGGCTATAATAAGTTGCCCTTTCAGGGCTGAACAATATAAATAGGTTATTTACCCACACAGAGGATAATTCTCACTAGGGCGGGCAAGCTGCCAAGTGTTCATTTATCCCCTCAGGGGATAATTCTCACTAGAGCAGCTTAGCTGCTCAGTGTTCATTTATCCAGCTCAAAGGCTTTATGGATAGCAAGCAAAGCGTTGTCTGAATTCTCCTCGTCGATAATGCAGGAGACCTTTATCTCTGAAGTGCTGATCATCTGAATATTTACCTTCTCCTCGCCAAGGGAGCTAAACATCTTTTCAGCTATGCCGGTGTGGCTTCTCATGCCTATCCCAACGATTGAAAGTTTCGCAATTTTATCATCGGACAAGACCTCGCCCGCGTTAATAGTCTTTGCTATGTTTTCAGACATCTTTATCGCCAGCGCAAGGTCATCCTTCGGCACGGTAAATGTGACGTCTGTGTGGCCCTGAGCGCTGATATTCTGAATAATCATATCAACATTAATATTATTCTTGGCTATTTCATGAAATAAATTAGCCGCCTGACCGGGTTTGTCCGGTATGCTTCTTATAGTTATTTTCGCGTCATTCTTGCTAAGAGTCGCGCCGCTTACTAAAACATCTTCCATTTCAGGAACCTCCTTGCAAATTAGAGTGCCGGGGGTGTTGTTAAAGCTTGATCTAACAAAAATCGGCACATTATATTTTTTGGCAAATTCAATTGACCTGGGATGCATTACTTTAGCGCCCAAACTGGCAAGCTCAAGAATCTCGTCATACGAAATCTTTTCCAGTTTTTTTGCGTCCGGAACGTTTCTTGGATCAGCGGTGTAAATTCCGTCAACATCAGTGTATATTTCGCACAGATCAGCTTTCATTTTTGCCGCGATTGCAACAGCTGTTGTGTCGGAACCTCCGCGCCCCAGAGTGGTGATGTTTGCGTCAATGTCGATCCCCTGAAACCCGGCGACAATAATGATGTTGCCCTTTTTAAGCTCCTCATCTATTTTAGTAGTGTCAATGTTTACAATTCTCGCTTTGGTGTATGAGTTGTCGGTCCTGATGCCGACCTGGCCGCCCGTGAGTGAAATAGCCGGATATCCCAACGAGTGTATCGCCATTGCCATCAACGATATTGATATCTGTTCGCCTGTTGAAACCAGCATATCCAGTTCCCTTGTATCCGGGGCGTCGCAGATTTCAAAAGCCATTTTTAATAATTCATCAGTTGTCTTGCCTCTGGCGGAAACAATCACTATAACCTGATTGCCTTCCTGATGCGTTTTTATTATTTTTGACGCAGCGGCCTTTATTCTATCAGCGTCCGCGACTGAAGTGCCTCCAAATTTTTGAACAATTAATCCCATGATCTCTTTTGTGGTTATAAATGAACACTGAGCAGATTGTCTGCTCTAGTGTGAATTATGCCCTAGGGGCTAAATGAACACTGAGCAGCTTGGCTGCTCTAGTGATAAATAAACACTTGGCAGCTTAGCTGCCTTAGTGAGAATTATCCCCTGAGGGGAGAATTATGCCCTGGGGGCGAAATAGCAGGTTACAAATTTAAAAACGCGCCCGGCAATATTATAAATTAATATCTCGTGAGCGAAGATGGTTTGTCTGTCCCAAGGAATGAGTCAAAATCCCTATGCATTGATTTGAGGTCTTTCCCTATAGCGTCATAGTGGCGCGTATTATGGACATTGTCGGACGTAAAGCAACCCGGCAAAAAAAAGATAAACACGCTCATAGCCAACAAACAGAATCTAACATTCTTTAAACAAAACTGTTTCATTTCGCGCATCCTTAATTAATTATTTAAAATCTAAAAAGTACGACGCTGCCTCGACGAAGGTATTTTCATTATCCTTCGGTATTTTGTTATTGTGCGTCTGGCAATATCAACACCGACGCTCTTTAATTGCTTCATCAGGTCTTCATCGCTCAGAGGGCTCTTCTTATCCTCATTAGCCACAATGTCGGCAAGTTTCTGCCTCAATGTTTCCCACGATTCAGTCTCGCCGCCTTCGGTTTTAAACCCGCCGGTAAAAAAGAATTTTAGTTCATATGTGCCTTGGGGGGTTTGCGCGTATTTTTGAGATATTGCCCGGCTTACAGTGGAAACATGCATCCCGATTGCGTCGGCCACTTCCTGCATCTTTAACGTTTTTAGATGCATAACGCCCTCGTCAAAAAACTTTTTTTGAAGGTCGACTATCTTGCCCGTTACCTTTCGCAGAGTGTTGCGCCGCTGTTCTATTGCGTCTATCAACCATTTGGCCGCGTTAATCTTCTTCTGAACATATCCATATGTTTCCGCGCCGGAACTTTTTTTATTTAACACATTGCTGTAATAGTTATTTATGTAAATTTGCGGCACGTTGTTGTTTAGCAGGATAACCTCATACTTTCCGTCAATCTTCTCTATTTTAACCTCGGGCACAACATAAGGAATGACTTCAGAGTCAAACACCGAGCCTGGTTTTGGATTTAAAGCGCTTATGAAATGAATGATATCCATCATCGTCTTTAAATCGCAATTTGTCCTATTGGCTATTTGTTGATATTTTTTTGACTCCATTAAAGGGAGGTAGTATGTTATCACCTCTTTGGCAAGGTCGTAATATTTATATTTGTTGTCAAGCTGCAGCAGCAAGCACTCTTTAAGGTTGCGCGCCCCAACGCCTGGCGGCTCCAGCGATTGAACGATTTTTAACGATTCAGCAGCCTGGTCCAACGTCGCATTATTTTCAAATATCTCAACTACTTCCTTTAACGTGTTTAGAAAGTACCCGTTATTGTCCACATTATAAATTATATGCTCGCACAACTCCTCCAGACTCTCCGGTGGGCCGACAAGCGACAACTGTTCAAGAAGGTACTCATGAAAAGACATGGGCTTTGCCGCAGTGTTTTCAATAGCCTGCTGTTTTGGGTCGGCTTCACCGTCAAGGCGCCTTGAGCTTCCCGGCGATGAGAAGTTATCGTTCCAACCGTCATCCATCTGGGCTATTGCGTCAAATTCATTGTTGGCTTCATCATCTGTTTGAACGTCGGCATCGTCGCCGTCATCCTGATCGCTCTGCTCGTCTTTTTGTTCATCGCTATTGGAATCCGACACCTCTTCCAAAACAGGGTTCTCCTCCAACTCCTGCTGTATATGCTCTATTAAAGCCATAGTCGGCAGCTGGAGAATCTCTATAGATTGGATAACTTGCGGAGCAAGTTTCATTGTTTGCTGCATCTGCAGCCCGGTTTCCATTCTCATAGATCTATTGTCTTAAAAAAAGTTTTCGAATTCGCCGTTAATAAAAATCAACGCATAAATATCTGAATATTGCTCAAAAACGACATTATATTATACACAAAAATTCATATAATTAAAGAGACCGCATTAATTAGTTTCAATTGCGTCGGCCCTCTATTTCCGTAGCTGGAGACAAGGGAGGCTAAAGCCGCCCCCCCTACCCGCGCCGTTTGCTTCAACCGCCGCATTAATTAGTTTCAATTGCGCCGGCCTTTTATATTTTTACAGTCAATTACATAAAATTTTCGAAACATCATATTCGGGGAGGCCCTAATTCAAATGCCTTGAAATAAAACCCTAAAGGGTAAATCCCAACAATACCACACTGCCGGAGTTAAGGCTTTAGCATTTTATTCACTAACAAATTTCGCGAACCTGATCCGCCTGTCTATACACCCTGTTGTTAAGGCTGAAGCATGTTTGACAACCCAGGAATATTAACGCCGCCGGCGAGTTTATTCATCTCTGTCTGGTAAATATCTTGCGCCTTTTTCACAACTTGCGACACAGCCGCAAGCACTAAATCTTCAAGCATCTGCACATCATTCGGATCAACCACTTCAGGATCTATCTTTATCGACAAAAGTTCAAGCTTGCCGTTCATCAAAACGGTCACCATCCCCCCGCCTGAAGTAGCCTCAACAACTCTTTCAGACAAGTTTGACTTTATATCCTCCATCTTTTTCTGCATATTCTGCGCCTGCTTCATTATGTCGCCCAGATTTCCTAAACCTTTCATTTCTTATCCCTCCTTCTGAATATCAACAATACGGCCTTCAAAAATTTCGACCGCCTTTTGAACATTTTCATCTTTTATTGAATTTACGTCCTGCGTCGGCCTTGCCTCAACAGCCGGTTTATTTTCGTTGCCGCCGGTAGCCTCGCTTTCGCTTTTATAAGCAGCAGACCTTGCCGCGGCGGCCTTTAAACTTTGTTCGCTCTCTTTTTCCGCCAGCACAAATTTTGCCCTGACTTTTTCACCCAGCACGGCCTCGGCGCACTCCTCCACCATCTTGCGTTCATCAGGCCGCCCCTCAAGCCGCTCTTTGTGCATCATGCACTCTTTCGGCAATTCTATTACAATTTCCCCGTTTTCGCAACTTACCAATCTGCCGGCCTGCAAAGTCGCCCACAGAGATTTTTTTTTTGCCTTTTGCGCTTCGCCAAGTATGTTGGACCAGGTATCGCCGCCGGCTGTGCCTTCAGACGCCTCGGAGCCTACTACCTGCTGATCCGGCGTGGATACGGTTGATAGTGTCGCATCTTCAACCGCCGGCTGTGCCTGCGAGGTTACCGTCGCCGCGCCTTGAGACGGAGCCTCATCCACTTGCTCGTTTTCCAGGCCGCTCGCAATATCCAGCCCGCCCGAATCAAAATCATCCAGATGCGTTTCCACGGCAAACGGCTCGTTTCTTTCAGAAACAGATTCTACCGCGCGGTTGTCAACTTCTTGATTTACCGCCTGGCGGTTATTAACGTCTATTACCGCAGCACGGTTAACGCTAAAGTTGCCGGGGCCTTCGTTCGCCAAACCGCCGACTCTTTTTTCAATATCATCTATTCTTTTAAGCAGATCGCTTATAGGGCTAATGTCTTCGGTAGTAGCCAATTTAATAATAGCCACTTCCAAAAGTATGCGTTTATGAAGCTCGTCTTTGGCCCTCTTCTTAACGTCCGAGATTACCTGAATCATATACGTCAGCATATCAACCGACAAATCTTTATGCGCGGTTAACAGCTTTATTTGCGATTCAAACAGGGTCCGGTTCTTCTTTAAATCCCCTTTATAAATATGCGCTAAAAGCATATCGCGTATATACCAAATAAATTGGTCAATGAATTCCGACGCCCCCTTGCCTTCGGCAAAGATGCCTTCTACCGCCTGAACAGCGCATTTTAGGTCGTTTTTTAAAACAGCGTCAACTATTTCAAACATTCGGTCTTCTTCTATCAGACCAAGTATAGCGTAAACATCGCTCAGCAACACCTTGTCTTCAGAGAACGAAATAATCTGATCAAGGACGGACAACGCGTCCCTTAACCCGCCCCTGGCGTATTTTGCTATGACATGAAAAACCTCGTCCTCCGCCTCAATCTTCTCCTTTTTGCAGATTTTAGCGATCTCGCCCTCAAGGTCGTCCATCGAAATGTTCTTAAAATCAAAACGCTGGCAACGGGACTGAACCGTCTCAGGCAGCTTGTCGGCGCCGGTTGTCGCAAAAATAAATTTCACGTGCCTAGGCGGCTCTTCAAGTGTTTTCAAAAGGGCGTTAAAAGCCTCCTTTGTCAACATATGCACTTCGTCAATAATATAAATCTTGTAACGCGCCCGGGTAGGCGCATAGTTTACATTTTGGCGAATGTTCCTGATCTCGTCAATTCCCCTGTTCGACGCCCCGTCAATCTCCAACACATCAACATCGCTGCCGTTTGATACGCAAAGGCAAATATCGCATTTGTTGCAAGGCTCTTCAGTTGGACCGTTTTCGCAATTTAGAGCCTTTGACAATATCCTTGCCATTGACGTCTTGCCGACCCCCCTCGGCCCGGCAAACAGGTAGGCATGCGCGACCCTGTCGCTCCTTATCGCGTTTTTAAGCGTGGTAACGGCGGCTTTCTGACCGACCACATCGTCAAACGTTACCGGCCTGTATTTTCTCGCAAAAACTAAATAAGACATAGTCCCTGTTAAACATCAACCACGGTGTAAAATTGAACGCTTCAGCTCTGAAATTATAAAAAAGCGGCCGTGCGCAATTTTTCGAATCTACGGGTAAAGGCCAACACGTGTAGTTAGCTCAAGCCAGGCTACCTCATGGCACATAAGAACATTTGTTTATGGCTGCTTGCTTCCGCACCTGACCAGGTTCACAACATCTTATTGCATGAGACCCAACCTTCAACGCCACTTGCGCGCATATGGTAAATAACCGAAAGACCCTCGAAAAAGCGATCGATCCTGCATAAGCGGATTACAGGCTAGAAGGAACCGCTAGCTCCCCATCCAGCACGGCCACATAAATACCGATTAACGCAAACTTAAGCGTAAGGGCTCGGCAAAAAACAGTTTTACATTTTTCCCCAAGCCCTAAATATGGCGGAGAGGGTGGGATTCGAACCCACGGTCCCGATGTAATCGAGACATACCGTTTCCAACGGCACTCCTTCGGCCACTCAGACACCTCTCCATATTAACAAAAGAATTGTATTGATTATTATTTATTGTTTTGACGTCTCAACGCGTCGCGCGCGCGGAGACTTTAAACAGCATATATCTCAACGCACAGTATAGTCAGCGGAGAGAGAGGGATTTGAACCCCCGGGCCCTTTTTCAAGGACCTCCCCGTTTCGAGCGGGGCCCGTTCGGCCGCTCCGGCATCTCTCCAGATTAAAAACCGTTAATTTCAACAAAATTAATGCCGGCAACAGAGCGGTAAAATAGAACGCAACCTCTAGGTTTCGTTTTCTACAAGAGGATATCTATCCGGCCCCAATCTTTTCTCGCTAAAAAATCCCTGCAATATCTCCCTGCACTCCAACTCCATAACGCCGGGCACAACCTCAAGTTTCTGATTAATCCCAAATTTCTGAAACAAATCAAGCGACGAGCCCTCGCCGTTATTTTTATTATCCCAGGCTCCAAAAACCAACGCGTCAACCCTTGCCTCGCGAAGCGCGGCAAGACACATTAAACACGGCTCAAGAGTGACGTAAATAGTCGCCCCGCTCAGCCGCCAGTTTTCAAGGTGCGCCGACGCCTGTGTGATAGCTATCATTTCCGCGTGCGCAGTCGGGTCTTTTAACATCTCGCGTTGATTATGCGCCCTGGCTATTATCTTGTCATTGTGAACAATGACCGTCCCCACCGGCACCTCATCCTCTTCCAAAGCCTTTTCCGCCTCGCGCAATGCAAACTGCATATAATAAACGTGCTTATCCATAAATTTCCGGGCAAATGAGAGGAATAAGGAAGGCAACAACGGAGCCGCTAATTAACGGCCCGCTCAAAATAAAACCTCATTTCTTTGCGAACCGCCAACGCTTGAAAAAAATGCGCCCAGCCCGGTTCGAACGGGCAACCTACGGTTTCGTAGACCGTCACTCTATCCAATTGAGCTATGGGCGCCGATATTGCGCATTTGTTTTGAGATAATTAAGAGCTACACACAACCCCAAAATCATCCCAAACAGCAGATTCTAATGTTTTTACTCAAAAAAGTCAATAATCGATTATCCCGAAAAATCCGTTTACAGCTTTAAAACCGCAGTAACATTTCTTTGTGGGCTCGGAAAGAAAGAACTTGATCTTTTTTGCTTGTAGATTTAGGTTGGATTTGATCAATCTGATTGAGTCAAACCGGATGCGCAGCCATAGCTGCGTTGAGGATTCGGCGATTGAAGATTGGGCAAAGCCGGCCTGAAGATGCTGGTAAAAAAGACCAGGTTATTTTTTTCGAGCCCTAAAATTGCGAAAGCTATCTTGAGGGCAACCTTACTTTATGTTAAGCTATACTCAAAATTATTTCAGACGAGCGATTTTTATAACCGTATATTGAATACAGTATTCAATTTAACTCCTTTAATATTTGCAAACTAAATAGTGGCGCAGGCATCCTTGCCTGTGTTTCAATTGATCGCAAACAAGGATGCCCGCGCCACTAATAAGAGCCTTGAGGCCTATTATGAAAGTAACGCTTTTTAATCCCCCAATGTACGACCAAAGGGAGTATGGCAAGCCGTTCATACCCCCATACGGCCCGCCGCACGGCATAGCTTACCTGGCAGCCGCGTTGGAAGAGCAGGGTTTTGAAGTAAAAGCTTTTGATCTATTTAACCACACATGGCCTCAAGTTAAAAAGTTGATTGAAGATGAGAAACCGGATGTAGCCGGCATCACCTGCCTTACCGAGCAACGAGCCGCGCCTGTAAAACTGGCAAATATGCTCAAATCAATCAACCCTGAAATAAAGGTCTTAATGGGCGGCATCCACCCCACCATTCTATACCAACAAATACTTGACAACTACCCCGTTGATTACGTTATCCGCAGCGAAGGCGAAGAGACGGTTAAGGAGCTGCTAACCGCTATCAAAAACGGGGCGGACACAAGCAACATTGCCGGCATCGCATTTAAAGCCAAGGGAAAGGTTGTAAAAACGGATGACAGAGCTTTGGTCAAAGATCTCGACACCATACCGTTCCCTGCATATAAATGGTTTAATTTTGACGACTATGCAAAGTATGAAATACTAAACGGCCGGCATAACGGCAAAGACCTTGAAAAAATGCGCTTTGTCCCTGTTATCGGATCAAGAGGATGCGTGGGGACTTGCCAATTCTGCTCAACACCAAGGTTCTGGGGACGAAAATGGAGGGTGCGCTCTATAAATAATATTGTTGACGAAATCGAATTCCTGAAAAACGAACACAATTGCGGATTTTTTAATTTTGCGGACGATATTTTCACTGTAAACAAGGAGCGTGTTATAAACCTTTGCAAAGAGATAATAGATAGAAAGCTGGACATTTTATGGGATTGTGAAACAAGGGTTAACTTTATTTGGGACGATATGCTTGAATGGATGCAAAAAGCCGGCTGTTACTGCATCGCGTTCGGCGTTGAGTCGGCGTCGCCCATTGTCATTAAGGAGATTAACAAGAAGACAACGCCTGAACAGATAGAAAACGCCTTCATTTCCACTAACAGACACGGCATTAAAACTAAAATGCTTCTAATGATAGGCAATCCCGGCGAATGCGACGAGTCCGTGAACGACACAAAAAGGATGATTGAAAAAGTTAAACCAGACTTCTCCTCCATCTCAAACACAATGGTCTTTCCCGGCACACAGCTATACGACCTGGCCCTGAAAGAGGGGCTTTTAAACGATGACTACTGGCTTTCAGACCGTCCGGCGCCATACTACACGGTTGAAAATGACATAAAAACAATGTTCCGCTGGAGCGACCATATCATGTCGGCAAACACCAGCCCGGTTGAGAAATGCCTTAGAAGTTTGCGAACATTTATTGAGCAAAAAACAGGCGCGCGAATCTCAAAATCAGGTATAGAGATAAGAAAAGACGGAAACGTAATTAAAAGGATAGGATGGTAGACACCTTAAAATATATAGACCTCTTTTGCGGTATCGGCGGGTTCCGCATAGCAATGGACGACGCTTGCCAAAATAACGGAATAGAGCCAAAATCCGTATTTTCCAGCGATATTGACGACAAGTGCCGCAAGGAGTACAAAGCCAATTTTAACCAGACACCGCGCGGCGACATAACGGAAATCAAGTCCAACGCTATCCCGGATCACGACGTCCTGCTTGCCGGCTTCCCCTGCCAGCCGTTTAGCATCATCGGCAAAATGAGAGGTTTTGAAGATACCAGAGGCACGCTATTTTTCGACATCGCCAGAATTCTTAAAGAGAAAAGGCCCAGCGCCTTTATCCTTGAAAATGTGAAACTGCTTATCGGCCATAATAAGGGAGACACACTGCGGCGGATATTGGAAACCGTGCGCGGGCTGGACTACACAGTGGATTACACCGTATTAAACGCCCTAGATTTCGGCTTGCCTCAAAAACGAGAAAGAGTGTTTATCGCCGGATTCAGGGAACCATGCGAGTTTAACTGGCCTGAAGGCGGCGCGCCCATGACCCCCCTTTCTGAAATACTCGAAGAGAAACCGGAAAAAAAATATTACGCCTCCAACTATATACGCAAAAAAAGATTAAAAAGCTTACAACCAAAAGATGAACCCACAATCTGGCACGAAAACAAATCAGGCCATATCAGCGCCTATCCATACTCATGCGCTTTGCGAGCCGGAGCCTCATATAATTACCTGCTGGTAAACGGCGAGCGCAGATTAACACCGCGAGAGATGTTACGCTTGCAGGGATTTCCAGACAGCTTTAAAGCCGCCGGCAACTATGCGCAGATGCGAAAGCAGGCCGGCAACAGCCTGCCAATACCTGTGGCGCAGGCCGTCATTAATAACGTTTTACACGCCTGCGGTTTTGCGGAAAGTTAATTTTCCCTCTGGTTGCCAAGCCCCAGCTTCCCGCGATTTTCACCGGACAGGCCTACATTTGAAATAATTAACATTGGAATCTGAAAACGTCAACGTCGGCAATGTTCCAGAGCTCCAGAACTCCAATACTCTAATCTTATGGCGTTGATAATAGCGTGTTTTTAAACAAATAAAATCAATATGCTCAAAATCTTTGAATAAAATATAACAAACATGGACACAGTCACCCCCAAAGAACGCTCACGGATTATGGCAAAAGTAAAATCAAAAGCCAACAAATCCACTGAAATGAAAATGGTCAAAATCTTCCGCGACCAAGGCCTGAAAGGTTGGCGGCGCAACTCCACCCTGCCCGGCAAACCCGATTTCGTCTACCCTGCTTACAAGATAGCCATATTTGTAGACGGCTGCTTCTGGCACGCCTGCCCCAAACACTGCCGCATGCCGAACACAAACCAGGAGTATTGGATTAAAAAGATTGATAGGAATAAAACAAGAGACAAAACCGTCTTAAAGATGCTGAAAGAAAAGGGATGGAAAACCATAAGAATCTGGGAACACGAAATAAACACCCCGCAAATGACCAGAAAACTAAAACCCGTGAGGGATAATTGTGAAAAATAAGATGGCGGATAACGGTACCCAGTTCGCAGTTTACAATTGGCGGTTGGCAACAAAACGCTATAACTCGTTCCAAAGCCCCTGCTTTGGAATGCCTATTCGAGAAGCCCCAGCTTAGCGCATGTTGGTTAAAGCCGGGAGACTTGAACCAACCGGGCCAGAGATTATCACAGAAAAGTTTAAACACATGTCTTAATAGAATGACTTGCAAGCACAATTGAACTCAGAGCCACTTAGTTGACGTAGGCAGGCGGTGTAACTGCGCGTATTTCAAGCGCACAATGGAGTTACATCACGTATATGTAATATTTCAGCATGCTCAAATGGGCGAATATCCATAGCTGTCAATGTCAAGACCGCTATCGTTTTACCTTCTGCCGTTACAAACTCAACTTCAAACCCTAATTTATCTTCGTAACAATGGACAACGGCCCCAACATCGCCGGCTTTAAGACCATGGTCTTCAATATCGTGTGTTAATACCGCCAAATCTAATTCTCTGATCATTTTTTCATCCTTTTTTTGAAGGTCAATTCGGATACGCGGTTACAAAACGAGGCTTATCCTGATTTTTATCTACAATCCAAACTGTTCTAACTTTTACAAACCTATTGACAGGCGTATTTAGCAATCCATCAATTATGTACTTTTTGCCGTGAGGAGTCAATATAACTTCTCTAATTTCATGAGTTTGGGCAATCTTGATTAAGCCTTTCTCAAGTAAAACAATATTTGAAATATTGAATCCAAACAGACGCAGAAATTTAGCTTTTGATCTTCCTACTACGTGAGATTCTGAAAGCAAATAATCTTTGAGCTTTGATCGTGTCACATAAGCATGCTCTCTATTTGGAAGCTTCATTAATCAATTCCATTATCAATTTATTTCATTCAAGATACGTCCTGAGCGTTCCATTAATAAAGCAAAAGCTAAATGCCTATTGGACTGAACAAAACGTTACAAGACACACAACTTCAACACCTTATTATTGCCTTTTGTTACATGCCCGTCAATTGAAATTTACTAATTTAGCATGTCTTAAATAAAAAAATATTCGCCTACTCAAACCGCGAGAAGCTTTGCTGGAAGATGACTGGCAATTACGGTTGGCAACAAAGCTCCATAACTCGTGCCAAAGCCCCTGCTTTGGAATGCCTATTCGAGAAGCCTATGTTTCGCGCTCATGTTGGTTCAAGTCTCAGACCTGAACCACATCCGACATTAACAATACTCCGTATTGATCAATTGTTTCCCATTATCACACAATGGGATTTTGTATAAAACATTCATTTCCACTTCTAATCCACATATATAACACAAACAATTATTTAACTTTATTATTGACAATGACAACTGGTTATGGTGTACTTATCACGCGCATATATTACAAATAGTCTATTCTATAATACCGAAACCTTGCATATTACAGCGTATTATTTATTGATTATATCTAAATTGAGCGATTTTAAATACCCCCTCCCACTAAGGAGAGGGGAATTTAGCTTATCAAGCTCGTTTTGTTCTAATTGCAAACTTAACAAGTTTCACTTAATGGGTGAAGTTTTAAAATAAATATATACCGTTTATTTCCCCTCCCTTGATGGGAGGGGTTAGGGGAGGGTGATAAGAATCGCTCAATTTAGGTTATATACAATGGATGAGCGCTAACATAAAAGCAGGTTTATTGATTTTATTAATTATTATTTTATTCAAAAGGAGCAGGGATATGGGTTATTTTACATTTAAACGATTTTTATTGGCGATGTTTATAGCATTTACATGTTTTTCGGTTTCAGGTAATATATTCGCTCAAAATTGTGGAGACCTTCATTGGGTTTCAACAGATAATGTTCAGATAAACGCGGCGCATATTTTTTGTGGCGAGATAAAGAATGATAAACCAAAAGGATTTCACTCCATGGCGATTGCCGATAGTGCCGGAGAGCATGCAATAAAGTTGCCGCTTAAAGATATAAACCCATTAGGTGGAGGCCTTTATGACGCCAGGGTATATTTTAGCAATGGCACACGCAAATTCTCGACTTTTTTCCCGGATTCTTGTGATTATAAAGCAGTGTTAAAATCAGTTGCATATGCTTTTGCCAACATAAAAGGCAACGCCGAACCATGGGGTGTATATGGGGCATCAGCTCCGGCAAAAGGCTCTGCCGGGTATTGCCTCCTTGATGACGGCAACGTATTTGATATCCGTATGGGGCTTATAAATAACGATTCAAAAGTTAATACGGCATTTCCTAAAAAATAACGATTACCACTCAATTACATTAAGGGATTTCTACTGTGCCACTAATAAAACCATTTCGAGATAATAAAGGACGGTTAAAAGCCGGGACAATTCCCGGTTATGATGTTTTGAGAGATTTTTTTGAAACTGAAATTGGTGAAAACCCTTATATTATTAAAGATATAAGCAAAATTCTATCAACTGTCTCTATTAATCAAAATGAAGAGGATGAAATATATGGCAACATCTATGAGATTTTATTTACCAAACACAAAATAGTAATAACAAACATGTGCGATGACAATGCGCCGGGATTAGAAATGGAGTTTGCAACGTTTAAAGAGGAATTTAACACATGGCTACTGTTTGTAAAGAAATAATATTGTAATTATAGAGGCAATAAATAAAGGCATGAATTCCGCGAATTTTGCGTCGATTATACACACCCCTAAATCCCCTCTTGTTAGAGGGGGCTTTTGTGGAAAAACCCATTTTAATCCCATTTAAAAAGAGTTGTGGCTGCGTAGCAGACGGAAGTATGTAAATAACGCGGAATATCAAATGTTTTTTGATTGCGCAAAACGCAAAGTTGCCAACAAACACAAATGATTCTTAAAACGTTTCGGAGCAATCTGAAAGATTGCTCCGGCATTCAGAGCCGCTTTAGCCGCCCTTTTTAAAATTCATCCTAAAAACAACGGCGATTGGTTATGGCCGGCAAATGGGGCATGGTTTATATCCGAATTTTTTGGCGTCTTCTGATGAGGCGAATTCGGCTATTTTTTCAGGATTAATATCTGAAAGCTCTGAACATGTGGCGGAATGGTAAATCTTAGAATCTGTTTTAGCCACTATTCTTTGAGATTGAAGCGGTTGTTTTTTATTTTGTAAATTTTTCTTTACAGCCGCCTTTAAAGGATTGGCCGATTGTGTTTGGTCTGGTATGTTTGCCGCTGCCGGCGCGGCGGCTCGATTATTATCGGAGCTTTTTTATCGCTGCTGCAACATTCAGGGCTGCTGCGCCTATTTGTGTGGAGCGTAGCCCTTTTTCAACTTCATCAACTATTTCCTCAACTATGGCGCCGTAATTAAAACGTATTGATTTGGTTTATAAAAAAACAAGGCAAGTGTCTAATAAATTTAGAAAAGGGTATCAATATAATAGAGAGGGGAACAGTTCGCAATTTACAATTGGCTAAAAAAGCAAAAAGCAGAGAAACAAAAGTATAGAACGCGGATGAAACTTATTTGCATGGATGAAAGCGGAAAACAAGGTAAACCATTATTTTGCAATAAACTGTCATTAACGCTAACTTGCGCCGCTTTCTATATTGCATTGGATGCCGTTTGAGCTTTCTCAATGTATGATTGCGTATTTCTAATGCTGAGATATTACTTATATGCCGTTGCGGTAGGGCGCGCCTACAATGCATTTTAGGGCAAAATATTATTAAACAACTAATTTGTCACAAATATTTTAATTTACTTGTTTATCGAACTTGAAATATAATAACTACTTATGACATGCCCCCTTTTTTCAGCGTAAAAGACGAGCGGGCGTTGGATGATTTGAAATTAGCCGCGCGCTTTTTTTTGCAGATAGCCGCTAAAAATATTTTAATTTTCCAGATTAAAATAGTCCCTATTCCTTAAAAATTATTAAATAGCGTAAAAACATGGACTCTTTCAACATAGAAAACAATGTTAACCCGGATGATACATTTGCCGGTTTATTCGGGACATCACAAACCGCTATCATTTCGTTTGATGAAAATCAAAATATCCTGTTATTAAACAATAGAGCGGAAATTGTTTTTGGATATAGCTCAAATCAATTGATGAACGAGCCTTTAAGCACGCTTTTTCCTGACGGTTTTAAAGAGAGTTTTAACGAGTCGGTTGAGAATTTCAAGAGCGAAGGCAATATGTTTTTAAGGTTGGGTCAAAAGCCTAACCTGTTTTATTGCATTAAAAAAAATGGCGAAAAGTTTCAGACCGAGGCGATAATATCGAAATTTAATAGCGGTGAAAAGTTGATATTTGTGGCTTTTCTACATGAAACTCCGGGCAAAGAGACTTTGCTTATTATAGACGACGATGAGTTTGTAGTTGAATCAATATGCGATTCATTAAGAAGGGAAGATTATAATATCATTTCGGCCGGCAATGGCGCAGAGGGATTGAAAATGATTAAAAAGGAAAATCCGATCCTAATTATTCTGGATTTAAAAATGCCGGTTATGGACGGCATGTCTCTACTTCACCAAATAAAGATATCCGGTTCCGAGCCTTATTCCGTCATTATTCTTTCAGCGCATGGAGATAATGACGATATAAAGAGCAGTTTTGAATTGGGCGCGGTGTCATATTTAAGAAAACCTTATAATATTTACGAACTTAACGGCCTTGTTAAAAATACTATTGCCGCAAAACAGACTCAACGGGATTTTGAGAACATTATAAAACAATTAGTAATAGAGCAAAACAGGGCAAATGTTTTAAGAGGGTACATACCAATTTGCGCCTCATGCAAAAAGATACGTGATGATAAAGGTTTCTGGCAAGGCGTTGAAAGTTATGTTTCAAGTCATTCCGAAGCCGATTTTACCCATAGCATATGCCCCGAATGCTCAGACCGTTTATATCCCGAATTAAAGCATTTCAAAAAAGAGCCGAATAGTTAATAACTATCAATATTTTAATATCACAATCTTTAATAAATTATATAAGTTATGAATGAAATAGACGATTTAGACAGTTTTATTGAAAACCTTAATGAACTTCCGACATTGTCGCCTGTAGCGTTAAGAATTGTCGAAATAGCGGATGACGACGACAGCAGCTTAAGCGAAATGACGAAGTTGATTGAGTCTGATCAATCTTTATCTTCAAAAGTATTGCGAACAGCGAATTATACCCTTCTCAGGTCTGAGCGCCATGGCGAAATAAAGACAGTAAAACATGCCACGGCAATATTGGGGATGAATTTGATTAGAAGTATTGCGCTATCGTTTATAGTGCTGAATCTTTTTGAGTCTTCAACCG
Organism: Candidatus Anammoxibacter sp.; assembly: GCA_021777105.1. Lineage (GTDB taxonomy): Bacteria > Planctomycetota > Brocadiia > Brocadiales > Anammoxibacteraceae > Anammoxibacter_B. The sequence goes on along the minus strand of JAIQZQ010000045.1, from coordinate 5,501 downwards.
AGGACGAATTTAACATAACTGAATACTGGCGGCATAATGCGGCATGCGCAATATTAGGAGAATTGCTGGCAAAGAAATTAGGATATCCACACCCGGAAGAGGCCTTTATTGCCGGGCTGTTGCACGATCTTGGGAAATTGGTTTTGCATGAATGGAATAAGGGTGTGTATGTTAAAGCTGTAAAAAGCTCATTTGACAATAAGAGGCGCCTTTTAGAGTGCGAAGAGAGCCTCTTAGACGTTGGTCATACTCAAGTCGCCAAACTGTTAATGGAGCGATGGAAATTTCCGGAATCATTGATTGACGCCGCCTGGATGCACCATCAACCTTTATCTGAATTTGGATCGGATTACTTAAGGCGTTTGCCTTTCATAATAAAATGCGCGGATAGCATGTGCCATATTCACCGTTTTGGAGACAGTGGAAACTATAAATCTGATCTGAATAGGGAGCAATTAATAATTTCCACCGGCTTGTCATCGGGCGATCTTGATGATTTGGCGTCTAAAGCCTTGAATTGTTTTGAGGATGTGGCAAAAGGTTTTGACTGGAATGTAACCGCTCCGGACTTGTATCTTTCCGCAATCTCACGGGCAAACCACGAGCTGTTTCAACAGCAACTTGAATCCGTAGAGGTCAAACAGCGCTTAACAATTAATCAGCATTTGATTAAGCTTATGTATAATATGCTGGAGTCGTTGTCGCAACCTATCTCTTTACCGAATGCCATAAAAACAGTCACTGAATCGCTTGTCACAACAATTCCATATAAGCGGGCGATAGGTCTTGTGCGCATTGCGGATAGAAATATTTTTAGCGGTTACATTAAATTAATGGATGGAAACGAAGGGCATCAAGTAGCCCTGCCCATAAATAGAGATCTATCCGAAGCAATAAAGAATATAAAACTCAGGGAACAAATTTCTGTTGTAAGAGAGATAGTTGAAAATCAAAAAGATGAAATACCTAAAGGAGGGGAGATCATTAACGCTTTAGATAGCCCTAACCTAAAGATACAGCCTATGTATATAGGCGGACAAACAATAGGCCTGTTTATGGTAGAGTTTTCAGATGAATTGTCGAGCTTCAATTGGAGCCAACAGGAAAAGACTATCTTTTTAAGACGATACGCGCTAACTGCGGCAACAGCATTGGATCGTTTGATGAAAGATGAATTATTAAAAAAAATGAACGAAGAAAAGGCAAGGCTTGCCCGCGCTATGGACGAGCTTCAAACACGCCTCGAAGAGAAGGCTTAAACCTCGGATTGCGGTTCGAAAACTCTACCTGCCGGCGTTTTATTCACCCGCAAATTTCGAAAACATTATCCTCACGGCTAATACTAACACAAACTAACACAAACTAACACAAACTGAAAATGTTGAAAAATTATATATACGCAATTATGAACGCCTTAAATGAGGCGGTCATTGTTGTTGCCAACGACGGCTATATAGAGACCGTCAACAAATCCGCGTGTGAAATGCTCGGCTATCAAATGCGTGATTTAATTAACAACCCAATAAGCATAATCTTTAAAGATGGTTTGTTTGCGCCGGAGGTTGATGCTCCAAAGGGGAAAGATGAAAGACCTTTTTCTAATTTTAATAAAGCTTGTTGCCTGAAAAGCGGTGAAAGAATATATGTCTCTTTTTCAGGGTCAATATTGTATAACGATAACGGCAATATCGACAGAATCATTTTTGTGGCAAATGACATAAGACAAAATGAGCAATTGGAAAGGGAGAGGAAATTCGCGGCGGAAACAAATTTAAGAAAGGCGGATGAATTAGAGAAAACTATTAATCATCTAAAAATAGCGCAGGACATCTCCATTGAAAGCATGCGAGACCTGGAGATTGAGCGCGCAAGGCTTGAAATAGAGGGGCAGCAACGAAAAAAGCTTGAAAGAATATACGCTTCGGAAAAAGAGAGGCTTTCCGTAACAATGCATTCAATTGCGGACGGCGTTATCGCCACCGACGAAAAGGGCAACGTAACAATGCTTAATAAGGCGGCCCGGCAACTTACCGGCTGGACACGGAACGACGCTTTGGGAAGGCCGCTAAACACTATATTTCACATTGTTGAAGAGAAAACCGGAAACAGCTTAAAATCCACGCTGGAAGATGGGTTTAAAAAAAGGTCGTTGTTTACCTTCATGGATAACACGGTTCTGATTGCAAAGGATAAGACCGAGAAATTTATTTCAAGCAGCATAGCGCCTATTTTGGATAAAGATGATCAAATTATCGGCGCCGTTCTGGTCTTCCGTGATATAACCAGAGATAAGCAGTTTGAAAAGGAGAAAGAGGAGATGCGCGCGCAAATGGTTAACGGCGCCAAGCTGGCATCCCTTGGCGAGATTGCCGCTGGTGTTGCCCACGAAATAAATCAACCGCTTACATATATAAGCAGTTTTGCGCAAAACCTTGAAAGGGATTTAAATGAAGGTTGCGTTGACGAAACTATTCTAAAAAAGAAGCTGAGCGTGTCAATTAATCAGATAACGAAAATTGACAACATCATTCAGCATATGCGCACGTTTGGCCGGCGCGACGACATAGTTAAACGCCCCTTGCAAATAAAGGATGTCTTGGAGAACACATTGCTGCTTATGGGTGAACATATCAGGCTTAAAAATGTTGATCTAAAGATTAATATAGAGGATGACGCTCCTGAAATTTTAGGAAGCCCGACACAACTGGAGCAGGTTTTCATAAACCTGTTTCAAAATGCGGTAGACGCCTTTGCGCCGGATAGCGATAAACCGTCAATAAATGTTGATATCGCAACTGCAAAAAGCGGTCAAGATTGCGTTGTTATCAAAATATCAGATAACGGCATGGGCATAGATAATGAAAATTTGCTAAAGGTGTTTGAACCGTTTTTTACAACTAAAGAGGTGGGAAAAGGCACAGGACTTGGCCTTTCAATAATTTACGGCATTATTAGAGACCACAACGGCGAGATAAAATGCGAATCAGCCCCGAACAAAGGCGCAACATTCATAATTACTCTGCCTGTTTCCAAAAATTAAATGGTTCATCCGATGGAGATTGTTAGTGGCACAGGCATCCTGCCTGTGATTAATTGAAACACAGGCAAGGATGCCTGTGCCACCATTAATATGTAATGTTTCTATTTTTTTTTTTAACAACTCGGTAGCTCCCGGATGTTTCCCATCGGCAATAGAACCAAAGGTTTTAATGGAGAATGCCTGATATTGGAGCTTACCATTATGCTGATAAACTCTTTATTGATTTGAGGAATTGTTCAAGTGGCGTTACGTTGATATTTTTCTTAATTGGATATGTGTCCTTTACAGGCGCTATTATCCAGCAGTTATCAAACTTTAGATCATTAATTGCCTTCCAAAATCCATTTGACATGTTTGGCGCGCTTGACACTTTACATTCTATTGCTATACGTTTAGAGCCTTTTTCTAAAATTAAGTCAATCTCCGTTCCTGATGATGTCCTATAAAAAAATGGCGTCCAGTCCGGCAAAACGGCAAGAATGTTTTCTATCACAAATCCCTCCCACGATGATCCATAAACTGGATGACCCAGCAAGTCATTATGGCTCTCAATATTAAGAATGGCATGAAGCAATCCTGAATCTTTAATAAAAATCTTCGGCGACTTGACCATCCTTTTCTTTAAATTTGATTCATATGGAAGCAAAACCCTTAAAATGAATGTTTGTTCAAGAATATCAATATATTAGCGAATGGTATGATGGCTCACGCCAAGAGATTCTCCTAATTTTGAGCAGTTCGCAATTTGACCGTGAGTATGCGCGCACATTTTCCAGAACCGTTCAAGTTTTTTTGCCGGTATCTTAAACCTCAACTGAGGTATATCGCGTTCAAGAAACGTCCGTATAAAATCAGATCTCCACTCAAAACTAACGCTTTCATTTCCGGCAAGCAAACTTCTGGGAAAACCTCCGCGCAACCACAATTTTCTTAAAATTTTAGAATCCCCGCTTTTATTAACCTCTAAAGAAAGAAATGGCGTTAATTCTAAATAAGTTATTCTGCCTGCCAGTGATTCAGAAGATTGTTTAATTAGATCAGGTGAAGCGGACCCCAGGATTAGAAATCTGCCGTTAACGCGGTTTTCATCTATAACGCTTCTTAAAACGCTAAATAGCTCAGGGACACGTTGGATTTCATCAAGACATATTAACCTGTCTGAGTTAATAGATAAAAAAGCTTCAGGAGCTCTCAGTTTATTAACATCAGACGGCCTTTCAAGGTCAAGATAGATAGAATTCTTAATATTGGCGATAATAGATTTTGCAAGCGTGGATTTCCCGCACTGTCTGGGGCCAAGAATAGCCACGGCAGGCATATGTTTTAACCTTTGCCGTATTTTATCTGTTAATAGCCGTTTTATATAACTTTGCATATTGGAAGCACACCTTCCAATATGCAAAGTTGCAATATAATATTTAATGGTTACCAAGCAAACTCAGCCATGGTTACAACTTGGCCAGCTTTTATAACATATTACGATATACATAGTTAGGGAATTAGGAATTGATGTTAATTTCCCGGTTAGTCCGAAACATGAAAAATGATATATATGTGCCATATACTTTTCTATGGATCATTTTGTAACTTTTGAATATCAAAGGCTTTACACAATATGCATAGTCATAAGTTTAGCTGAATATTCTTGGTAACCATTTAATATTTTATGTTGCCGAAAGTTGGATTTACCATACAGAGCCAATAGTATTTATGGTATGCCCGGAAGGAAGCAGAGGTAAAAGAAGTTGATTATAACAATATTCAGTTCTCCAATGCCGCTAATTAACCCTTTTAAAATCAATAAAATCTTACTATACTCAAATTTATAAGATTTAAATTTAAATTTAGTAACAAATATTGGGAATATAAATATATCCAGTTTGTTAAAAGAGGTTGAAAAAGACCTTCACATTCCAAAAGATAAAATAATTGAAAAAGGAGTTAAATACTTCCTCGAAATCGAACTAAGAAATATTGGGATTGAAATAGAAAAATTAGCAGCAAAGCATTCTGTAGATTCTTTTGAGGGCCTTTGGAATAAGCTTGAATCTGGTGAGGTTAGCGAATCTGATTGTTTTGATGATCTTAGCAAACTGGAATTTTTAGAACTTGAAAAAGAAAAAGTTTCAAGTTTATTAAAAAAAGCGGAGTAACGTGAATTTTCGCAATAAAATATATAAAAAATTAGAGAATATGGCTCTTACTGACTTTCACGACATAGTAGATGGCTTAAAAGAAGTTGATTGTATTCTTCAAGGCCGCCCTGTTTTTAGATACTATCATCTTTAAACTTTGCATATCTTTTAATTTCTGGTTTCAATATAATGGACCCCATAATTTAGACTGCCCCTTAAGTTACATTTTGCTATAATTTCGAAAAAAAGAAAATTTACGAAAAGGAGGCAAAATGCGAAAGAAATATAGTCCAAATTTTAAAAGTAAAGTAGCGCTTGAAGCGATA
>JAIQZQ010000044.1 GCA_021777105.1 Candidatus Anammoxibacter sp. | reverse complement strand
TCGGCTCGGAATTTACTACCATCTACAAATAAACTGTTACCTTCTATCATCTCTAATTCTATGCATAACTTTACTATTTGACTTAAGACCTTTTTTAGGGCTTTTTTGTTATCACTACGAAATCTACCTATTGTTCTGTAGCCTGGTTTTACATCCGCCATTAACCATATAAATGATAAATTATGATGACACGCTCTTTCTAATCTCCGCGAACTCCCTGTTCCTCCGTACGAATATCCATATACCAATAGCTTTAATATGCTTTTGGGATTATAACTTTTGGCTCACGCCTTGTCTCGTTTTAGCGCAATTTCTAGTTCCTCTATATCCAGCGCTTCTATAAATGCATCGTATACTCGCACTGGGTCATGGATTCCTATATAATCATCTATTATAGGAGGCAGCATTGCTAACTGGTTTCTATCTCCATCAATATAACTCATTGTTTTCCTCGTTTTACGTTAATATAATTTGGTAATTCGATTATTATCGCTCTTTATTTAACTTACCGCGACAACGAAATCCCGACGAGTTCATTTGACACAGTCTGAGGGGCTTGGTAACCAGGGCGATCATCCGTTTGCTACTCACGGTTATTTGCTATTCTCAACAAGAATGCCGTCAAGCGTGGCTACGAGTTCTTTGATTTTCGGTTCAAGAAAAATAGTGGAATGGTTTCCCGGCGTTACCTTCGTAATAACCTGGCGCGCAAGTTTGTGCCACTCGCCAACAAGCACAGGATCCGTCCATGTAGGCGAGGGGCATCTTATCATGTGTAGTTTACCGTTCCATGCGCCTGCCGTATATTTGCTTGCCAGTTTTAACTGGCTAATAAGACGGTCATCATGCGCCAGTTCCACTAAACGCTGATCGCCGGTAATTTTGGTAATAAGCGCAAATAGATCCGGAAAAAGATATATAAAGCCCATGGTTAAAAGACCAAATAATGACCATCGAGGCCCTAAAGTATCAATTATTGTAAGGGTAGATACTGAACTGCCTCGTTCAGCAAGAACTCGCGCAGTCTCATATGCGGTTATGCCTCCAATTGAATAGCCGGCAATGTGCGCCTTTCCCATGCAGGCTCTTGAATCTACGGCATCGGCAAAACAATTGGCAAGATTATTGATGCTTGAAATATGGCCTTTCCCGCTGACTCTTGGCGGTATCAGGCTGTATATGGGCCGACCAGGGGCAAAGTGAACAATTGCCCTTCGAAATGCAGCCACGCCTCTATTGCCGGGCGCGATAAGAAAAAGCGGCGTATCATTGCCTTCTGAACGCAACGTATCAACGACGATATCATAATAGTTTTCAGCTCCATCTTTTTTTGCATTATGCGTAATAATTTCTATTTTATAGCCTCCCACAAGCGCTTTTGTTTAGTTGAAAAAAGAATCATAAATGAAGGCAGGATGAAAGTCAATATGTTTGATTAAATTTTTATTTTACAGAAAATAAAATATTTAGCTTACTACGGCATTATAATTGCGTAATTGGTAACCGTATAAATGTTAATAATTGAATCAAGGCGAGAAAGTGAATAATTATTGAGGAATTTATAGGAAATGCCCCATTATCGGGGTTCAACAAAAGTGGGGTATTGTTTTCAATGCATTTGCTCGCAGTAGTGTTCGGTTAGAAATTTACATAAGCGGATTTTGTCATATCAATATATTTTTTAGAACTTATTTTAAGAATATAGACAATCTTTATTTATTCATTTATACTGCTGCATCTTTGTTTTATGTTTTCACAATTTGTAAAAAAAAACTGATTATAAAAATATACGCATTGGCATTGTGGTTAATAGACAAGCTTCATTTAGCGTAACGTATAAAAGTTCCGGCGCCGCCTTGGCAGTTAAAATAATTTCAATTTTTACAAATTATTTAAGGCTATAAGACTATGAACAACGCAAATAAAATTACTTTAAAAGACATTCCAACAAACAATCTTGGCAAGTTTGCAAAAAATCCATACTATTTTGTAACTTGTTTCGCTTTCTCTCTGCTCTTTTTTATCGGGGCTGATTATGTTTTAATAATGCGAGGTTGGTTGAAACCTTTTGATCTTACAATTTCATTGTTTCATCTCCTGCTTATCCCTTTGGGCTGCACAGCGGGCGGAATATCCGCTATATTTATTCATAACGCGACTCATGGATGTTTTGGGCCTACATGGTTGAATCGTTTAATGGGTGAAATAGCGGGAACGCAACAACTTTACGGATTTTTAGGATGGAAAACAGCGCATATTTTACACCATATCTATCCGGATGACGCACAAAAAGACCCTCACGCGCCAATGTCTCTTACATTCCGGCAATATGCCTCAACTATGGTATTTAGATTAACCTCGAAATTGACAGAGTACTATTTTGGGGTTTGGGGGGAAGGAAGGAAATATAAGATTATATGGAAATTGAACTCTTTTTGCGGCTTTTGGGGCTTATGGTCTCGATTGTTTTTCTGGTATCTTATTTTAGGTCATTCATGGTTTCTCTTTTTCTTTATTCCTTCATATATTTTTAATAATTTTATATTCCCTCATCTCAATTATTATACCCATAGACCGTATCAAAATGAGAAAGACAAATTTGAAATCTTAAATTTGAACCATAACTTATATTATAAGGTTGCAAATGCGCTGTTTTTTGGCATCTATTTCCATAAAAATCATCATTTGGAATCTAAACTGTTTAATCCTAAAACAATTAAATTGACTTAAAGGGGCGAAAAGAAGCCGTTTTTTACGTATGCAACGGCTCAAGACTCTTTTCATGGGCGCGTTTATTAAGAATACCATTTACCTCTTGATAATTAATTATAATTTCCACAAAATACTTGATGTTAATCAACTATTAGATTAACATCTCAACATATATTGTTGTAGATTTTACAAATATCAGATACGTTAAAAATAATATTACAGGAATGTATTTTACGATCAAATTATGGAATCTTCAAACAAATCATCTTCTTATAAATGGGTAATCCTTGCGGTTTTTGCAATGATCTCGGCTATAAACTCAATACTTTTCATAAGTTTTGCGCCGCTTAACTCTTTTGTTCAAAACAAATACGGTGTGAGTGAATTTTCGGCAAGCACATTAGTAATGATTTTTCCCCTTTTAAGTATTATCATTTCATTTCCCTGCGGTGTAATGGCCGATAAATTTGGCTATAAGTCTACAATGCGTTTAGGCTGTATATTGATCGCGGCATTTGCTTGTTTACGTGTTTATGACGGCAGTTTCAAAATCCTGTTTATAGGTCAATTGGGAATTGCCATCGGAACTCCTTTTGTTATAAACACAACCGCAAAAGTTATGGGCGATTGGTTTAAGGATAAAGAGATAGCGTTTGCTAATGGAATAGCATCCTGTGGTTTGTTTGTTGGAATGGCTTTAGGTATGGGCTTAGCGCCTATACTGGTAGGATTTATGGGATTTCAACAATTGATGGCTTTACATGCGGGCATTGCTATCATAGGGGCTATTATTGTCATAGTATTAATCAGAGAAAAACACAGAGATGTTGCGCCGGAGGAGGGCGGGAGTTGGGCTGTATTCGTTGCCTTGATTAAAAACCCTAACCTTAGAATTATTTTTATTCTTGGTTTTATTGCCGCCGGATACTTTAACGGTTTAACAACATGGCTGGAACCTATGTTATCTGTAAAAGGGATTAGCGCAAAGCAAGCCGGCCTTGTAGGAGCGTCTTTAATTCTTGGCGGCATTATCGGGTCGGTAATTATGCCTGCTATGTCAGATAGATATGGAAAACGAAAACCATTCATTATGTTGTGTTGTCTTACGGCCGCGTTATCAACATATCCGCTCTGTACCGGAACAAATTTTAAGATATTATTGATCCTTGGCGTCTCTGTGGGCGGGTTCTTCTTTCCCGGTTATCCTTTAATGCTTTCATTGTTGAAAGAAATTGCCGGAGCTAAAAGAACCGGTATGGCTATGGGCATCTTTAGTATAGTTGGAAACTTTGGAGGGACAGTCCTCATTATTCTTATGGAAGCAGTTAAAAAGGCCGCCGGCAATACATGGACCTATTCCATATACATGCTCATAGCTATTTTAGGCATCGCGTTGCTGATAACTACCAGATTAAAAGAACCGCGCATTGATTAAGGGGCTGCGCAAATAAAATTACTTTAAAAGAAATTCCAACAAACAATCTTGGCAAGTTTGCAAAAAATCCATACTATTTTGCAAATGGATGTTTTGGGCCTAAATGGTTGAATCGTTTAATGAGTGAAATAGCGGGAGCACAACAACTTTATGGATTTTTAGGATAAAAACAGCGCATATTTTACACCATATCTACCCGGATGCCCCACAAAAAGACCCTTACGCGCCAATGTATCTTACATTCCGGCAATATGCCTCAACTATGGTATTTAGATTAACCTCGAAATTGACAGAGTACTATTTTGGAGTTTGGGGGGAAGGACGAAAATATAAGATGATATGGAAATTGAACTCTTTTTGCGGCTTTTGGAGCTTTATGTGATAATAAAATTTAAGTTAACAACTTGTGCCATCGTACCTTAAAATGATATACTAAAAACTTGAAAATATTTAACATCTGACTGAATAATTTTCAACGTTTTGATTCTTTAAATCGGCTCTGTATTTATTACAGCAGATTATGCTAATGTTTGATCAAGAGGAGGAGAATATATGGCAATAACTTTTGAACTGTATGAGGCTCTTAAGTCCGCGGGGGTTGATGAAGAAAGAGCAAAAGATACTGCAGAGAAATTTGAAAATGTATTAGAGAATAAATTTGATACAGAACTTCAACATTTAGTGACAAAAGAACATTTTGGACAAGAGCTTGCCAAAATGGAAACTCGTATCATTAAATGGAATGTTGGCACAATAATTGCCGTGGTCGGCATAACTGTGGCTATAGTAAAGCTGATAAGTTAGACTGTAAAATAATTAACCCACCAATTTACCTAACAAGGCAATTTTTTAGCACGCAGAATAGACACCCTTAATTTCATATTCTTAAAAAGAAACTTTTCTACGTATGCAACATCCCCCTATCCTTTTCTAGAACGCGCTTCTTAAGAATACCATTCACCTCTTGATAATTCATTAAAGTTGCCGCAAACAGTTTTGCGTCATTATAGAGGATATATGGATATTTAAGATTACGCCAATCAGGGTACTCCTCCATATCCAAATTGAATCTACTAAATTTCAGAAAATCTTCAAATGTGCGCGCGAGTAATTTCATATCGTATTTTTCGCATTTTTCAAGAATAGGCGCTCCTGGTTGGGCATGAAGCCGCCCCCACTGTATTTCTCCAAGCATTTTGTAGTTGATTAGCTTTTCCGCCAAATTCCTGTTTTCATCAAGGTCCTGCATTGTAACCATTGGCATCCCCAGAATCGTGTTTACGTCTAATGTCGCATTCGTTTGGTTTTCTACAAGCTCGAACAACTCAATAATTTCTTTATCTTTGGGCTGTGGTTTAACTCCTAAATCAGGCGTGGATTGTAAGCGCATTCGATGCCCTTCCGACAAGCTTGCCAGATCAATGCTTATGGTGAGATTTGAAAATTTTTGGGCAAGAAGGTTAACTGTCGCGGGTTGAGGCAGTTTCCAGAAATAAAAATATGCGGAAAGCTGTTTAAGTTCATCGCTAAAAATTTCATCAAAATAGTCTAACTGCGACATCTTGCCGGGCTCAAAATCAAAATCAAAAAGAATCTTTTTTGTGTATGCTTTCGCTTCATGCAGATCATTTTTTACAATCTCCGTGTCTCTAAAAAATGGCTTTGACGCGCCAAAAGTTCTATTCATTGCCGTTGCGCAGCCGCCACAGTAAAAGCAATTGGAGTTGCACCTCTTTCCTGTGTAAACAAAAATGTTGTTGCATCTTTTAATGTCGTCGTCATCCACAAATATTTCGTTCAAATGCGATAGATAGACATCAGTTGATTTCTCATTTTCAATATATGAGATGTCGCCATATTCGCTATCAATGTCTACCAGATTTGAGGGACTTGATCCTGTTTTGCAGAGATTTAGAAGCGGCGCTTCTCCGTCGCCCAGAATAATATAATCAACATCAGGATACACTATAAGCTTTTCCCAATAATATGAAGCGGTATTTCCCCCCAAAACAATCTTTGTATCAGGCGAAAGTTCTTTGATGATTTTACAAATCTCAAGACCACGCGCAATATGAGGAAACCATTTTATGCTGACTCCCACCAAACTGGGATCAACACGAGTCAACAATCTCTCAATATTGTTTTTTAGAAGCGCTTTATTTACGTTTGTGTCATTCAACTGACAATAAGCCTCTATTCCCGCGCGCCTTAGATAACTTGCTAAATAGAGCAAACCCGACGTAGCAGAACCCAGTGTGGAACCGACCAAAAGAACACGTTTATGCATCATATACAGACTTTCTAATCATAATAAAAAAGTAAGTTCAAACTGTTTCCAAAAAAACAGGAATATACCACACGCTTGTTACAAGGCTCCAGCCTTGTAACACACTGTTCCTAAAGACTCTGCCTCTACTTAGTGGATAATAATTCTTACGTCATATTGCCTTTAATTAAATCGTAGTGATAAGAATTTCTCATACCTTTAAAACTGGAGGCAGAGCCTCCAAGGACATTGCGTTACAAGGCAGGAGCCTTGTAACGAGTACTAGTTTTCTCTGAGAATAGTTTAAACTTAGCAGACTTTTTAATCAATAAAAATGAATAACGTAGTGACACGTTGCCCGAAACGGTTAAGTAAAATGAATACTTAATTTAGGCTTTTGCCTTTGCAATAAATAATGAAAGCATTTTTTGTAGCGCTATATCCAACCTATTATACAGATCAGACAATTCTTGTAATCTCTCAGGATCATCATCTGTTTTAAATTTCTTTTTAATCTGTTCAATATTATTATTGATATCTACAATATCTTTAGCCGCTTGAAGATGACCATATCTAACTTTGTATTTCACCAAATGCTGAGTCAGTAAAAATAGATCATCAGAAATATTCCCGGCCCGGGAAAGGTCGTTCAATTGTGTAAACTTATATATCGTATCGTTTATTTTTACTGATAAATCAATGAGTTCTTGATCAAGTTTGGCCACCATACTGATTTCCGCTCTAGAAGATTCATATTGATTGATTAATCCTGTTTTATAATCTTCCAGCGATTTACTGTGATCATTTTTAATTGATTCAATTTTTTCGGCAATTATCCTAATATCTTCTTTTGTTGCAATGTTCTTAACTTGACATTGGAGGTAGGCTCTAAAAAATGCTATAAAAATCGCCAACAATATATTTACAACTACTAAAACCATTAAAAGTTGCAATTCCATACAAGCCCCTATTTTAGTTTTTTCCGTCTTTGATCCAGTTTGCGAAGAAAATATTCAAGGCCGCTTACGTATCGGGCATGCGCATCGCTATCCCCGTATACCAGCTTATAATGTTTGCTGCCTGGTTTTGGCATATTTGTTCTTCGGCCTAAAAATTTGAACCTGCATTTTACAAATATATTTAAAAACAACGACCATAAAAACATGGATATTTGTGATGAACGGCTGCGCCAAAGGCAAAAAGCGCCAACAGGAAACCAATAGTTAAGGGCAAAGCCCGGCGCCTTTTCAGCGCCGCCAAGTGAATAAACCTGGTGCGACCAATCAGAGGGGAAATAGAGCATATCACCGGCCTGGATTATCGCAATTATTGGGGTGGCTTTCCGTAGTTTTGGGAAACGTTCAAAATCCGGGTTTTCAATATCCACTTTACTATTACGCATATAGCCAAAGAAACCCAATTTATGGTATAAAAAACGGTGTTGTTCAGGCGGGAATAAGATAAATACTTTAGCCCCGTTAAAAACAAACATCTGGTTGTCGGAATTGTCATAATGAAGAGGCGTTTGGCGCCCGTTTTGTTCTTCAATCCAAACTCTGGGCTCTAAAAATTCATCAGAGCCTAGTAAAGATTGCTCAATTTCATACGCAATCTTGACGGTTGTTTCACGGTCTTCCGAAGGGGTAAAACATCCTTTGATTAAACATGGAGAGCGCGTCTCAATATGACGGGCAAGGGTTGCTGTGTAATTAGACGAATCGAAATCGTAATTATCAACAAACAGTAAATTGTCTGATTTGCTATCAGATTTTTTGCCTCTAAACGTTTTGAAACGCGAGATTATATCTGAAATGCTTTTGTCTATTTGATGTTCCATATTGAAAATAGATTCTAATGAGAACTGATTAGGGCTCGGAAAGAAATATTTAATTATTTTTTCGCCTTTGATAACAGTTTTATAATGCAACAATACGATATCAATGCTCGAATTTAACAGCATTAATTCTCGAAGTATAGCATTAATAAAACAATTGTCAAGCGGCTAAATAAGTGTAAAATCCTTGATATAGTTTAACAGATTGAGCGTTATAAAAAAGTTGAATTTTGTAGGTTTATACATTAGTATTGCCTGATATTAAAAATTTAAATTTCCTTTTTTTTAAGGGAGCAGATCTATGAAATCTGAAGAAGCTAGTTCTACGGCATTAACTGTAGCGCAAGGAATTTTGTATTGCGCCGGCCAACCGGCCACTGCGACATTGGTGTCAAGTGAAGTAAGCGACGCGTTAAATAAAATACTATCCTCGTCTAAAGAGGGACAAAAACGCCTGGCTCAATTGAAGAACCCATTGTTTAAAATAATGATGCCAATTATGGAAAGCCTGATTATGCCCGCCGTATCATTGCACTACGTGTTGCGTAAACGTTATATAGAAGATTATGCGCTTAAATGTATCAATGAAGGAGCTACTCAGGTTGTCAATTTAGGCGCAGGTTTTGACACACTATGCTATCGTCTTAGCAAGCGTTTTGATCAGCTTAATTTTTTTGAGATAGACCACCCGGCCACCAACCGTTTAAAGGCTGAGGCTCTTAAAAATGAGCCCTGCTTTGATAAAAACCTTACCCTGCTCCCTGTTGATTTCACTCAGCAAACTCTTGAAGATCGTCTTGGCTCCCATCCGAAATTTATAAGCGCCGCGCCAACTCTATTTATATCAGAAGGCGTCCTTGCATACCTGACGGAAGAGCAGGTAAGGCATCAGCTGCGCGTTCTAAAAGAGATGACCGATAAAGCCCCCAAATTGATCTTTACTTTTTCAGAGCCAAATGCCCTGCAAAAAGATAACAATAGTATACTGTTATCGCTTTATCTAAAGATTAAAGGGGAGCCGTTTAAGTGGACAATCATGCGTAATGATTTATCGGACTTTTTAAAGAGCAACGGTTATGCGTTAAAAACAACAACAACTCCGGCGGAATTTAAGTCAAACTATGTAAGCGATGATTATAAAGGCATCATCCATAATGCGGAAAAACTTGCCATTGCCGAAGGGGTTGTATAGAAAGTTTAGAGGCGGCAATAAATTCAGGATAGCGCGCCTACATCTTTTTATCCTTCACAACGATTACCAGTATCGCCGGTAAAAGCACAAAATCCGCAACCAACGCCAGCAATATTGAAAGACCGGTTAAGAGTCCGAAGTTTACAAGGTTTGACATTGATGAACAGATATAAATAAAGAAACCTCCTGACAGAACCAGGCTTGTGTATAACATAGCATGCCCTGTTGTTTGCAGTGTCTTGTGGATCGCCTCCACAGCGCTATTGGTTTGCATATGATATTGCCTGAAGTTGTCCATAAAATGGATTGTGTCATCAACTACCAGGCCAATGGCAATGCTGCCTATAAGCAGGGTGAAGGCATCCAACGGAAAATTACATAAGCCCATGATGCCTAATATAAAAATGATCGGCGTAAGGTTGGGGGCCATGCTTATTAACCCGATTCTTAAATTGCCGATCATAAAGATCATCATGACGCTGATTACAATAATTGCAATCAGGTAACTTTTGGTCATGCTGACAAGCATCACATCTATAGTCTTAAAAAGCAAAGCAATTATACCGGTTATTGTCACCTCCACTTCGCCCCCAAAAATTTGAGCAAACCGTTCCTCCACCACTTTGAAAAATCTGCCATACTGTACCGCATCAAGCGCCGGTAGTTTCATTGTAAAGCGTGATTTAGAGAATTGACTGTCAACCACATCTTCCAAATCATCAGATCCGCTGTTCTCAAAAAGGAGAAGTTCCTGGGAAACCAGCGCTCTGTTTTCAGGAATGGAATAGAATTCAGAACGGTTTTCGTTTAAAGCCTGGTTGGTCTCTTTAATCACATCCGTGATTGAAACAGTCTGCCCCACAAACAGCGCGCCTTCCTTGAACTTTTGAAGGTCGTCGCCCATCTGGTCTAACTTTTTTAAAAGCTTAGGATTATGCCAGCCATTTTCAATACCGGAGTCAACTACAACGTCAAAAGTTAAACTTCCTTTAAGCTCTCTATCTATAATAAAAGTATCCTCTTTAGCCGGCGTCCCGTCAGGCAGCCAGCTTACAGGAAAATGCGCAAGTTTTATGTTAAATGCCGCAAAAATTGATAATACAATTAATATAGCGCTTCCAATAACAATTTGTTTTGGATACTTAACAGAGAAGTTGCCGATGCATGATAAAGCATGCTCAATAAAACCGGTTTTCTTTTCAGTCTCGGATTTGACGCGCACAGGAATAACGGCTAGCAATGCCGGCAGCAAAACAACGGTATATATTAAAGCAAGAATCACTCCTATCGGCGCAAAAATACCAAGATTAGCAACAGGAGCCAGGTCGGAACTAATGAATGATAAAAGCCCGCCTGCTGTAGTCAGGCTCGTTAAAGTAATTGCGCGACCGGAATGGCTTAACGCGGAAACAATAGCGTTTTTCTTGTCGCCGTCCTCTTTTAATCTTTGATAAAAAATTGTCAAAACATGCACAGAATCGCCAACCCCCACAGCAAGCAAAAAAGAGGGAAGTATTTGAGTTGGCAGTGTAATAGGAACTCCGAAAAAGGCCATTAATCCTAAGGTGGATAGTAGAGAAATTACCACAACAAACAAAGGTAAAATTACTCCGGTAACTCTACGGAAAAGTATAAATAGAAATATAGCAATAACGAGCACGGCTAATGCCATAAAATTCATCATATCTTTTTGCATGTATTCCTTGATTGCTTTGTCCATCACGGGTGAACCGGCTAAATAGATGGGGAATTCAGGGCCTCTATGCTCTTCGACTATTGCAAAGAGCGCTTCCATAAGCTCTGCTATATCTTCATCCTCAATCAATTCAGCTGTTTCATTTTCTGAAGTTTCCGCTGTATTTTCATCAACAAATTCATTTGCGTCTTCAAACCCGGATAATAAATCCTCATCATTTTGGCCGTCAATAGACGTTTCATCGGCCATTCCCTTAGTTGAATATCTGTTTAGCTCAACTGTAATAGTGGTAAATTTACCGTCTTCAGATAGCAAAGTGTTTCTATAGAGTGGATTTGCAAGCGCCCGTTGTTTAATATCAGCCAGCTCCGCTTCGTTTTTAGGCCAGTCCTCCATGAGATCCTCAACTATCAATTCATCCTCTTTCCCGATAGTTGACCGCGCATTTATCAAACTATTTACATCAGCCACATGAGGGACATTGTTTTCAATATCTTCATGAATATCTTTTAACTTTTTAAGAAACCCAAAACTAAAAACTTCCGGAGGTTTCATTGCGACGATAACCATATCATCCCGGCCAAACTGATCCTGAAACTCCTTATATTTTATAAGAACCGGGTCTTTTTCATGAAAAAATGCTTCTGTCGTTGTGTCTATCCTGATTTTAGGCAGTTGTGATATTAACCCTAAAGACAAAAAAAGCATAACGCCAATTGTTACCCAGGGATGACTATATATAAGCGCCGCAAGGGATTCAAAAAATGTTTTAATTCTGTTTGTTATATTCATGATCTGTGGTTTAAAACTTATGTTAAAAATAAAAAGAGCGTATTCAAAAACTATATTTGGCTCCAAAGAAAATACGATCATTCTCTTTAAAAGCCTTCATAACAAAAAAATCGCTGCCGCTATGAAAGGTTAAAACTCCAAAATTAACAGACACGGCATCATACAAATCATAGTCAATAGAGTAGCGTTGAATATTTCCCTGGTGCCCCCTTGAGCCAAATAATGAAAATTGGGCGCCGAAATGCAACTTTTCCCTTAATAGATCTCTGCTATATGTAATGATATATTGGGTTAAATCCTCAAGGGCATAATCGGGAGCCTGTTCCAACTCTGAGTTGAAATTATTTATATGCCTATGCGTAGCTTCAAGAGTAATAGTAGTGTCTCTAAATCCCACATAATCCACCCCTATCATAGCGTCAAGCCTTGAACGCGATTCATTAGGAATGCCGGCAAACTCAAAACCATCAAGCAAAGCGACCTCGGTTCTAAGCAGCCAGTTGCCGGTCACATAATTAAACCCTATACCTCCCAAGGTTATTGGACTATGGCGTAATTCCGGATTTCCCGGATTGCCGGTGTCAAGGTACATCAAGTCATCATAAAAATGCGCGAAATAAAATCCAATATCCCACCCGTTAAAAGCGCCGGTAACGGCAATGCCAAACTCGGTATTCTTGAGATTAGTTGGGGGAATATCCTCATGAGGAGCTATTTGGTTGCCTGGGAAAAAGTCGCTGTTAAAAAGCGGGTCTTTGTTGAACTCGACCTCATGCACGGCAACGCCCATAAAACTCCAGTTTTTCAAATAGTAATCAATCCTTGACATTGCAATGGGCAGACGCAGATCTTCAAGGTCAATTAATCCGGGTTGGCGGTTATCCAATGGGTTCAAAACATCAACAACCCTGGTGTAATCGGCAAAACCCCAGATAATTATCTGCCTCCCTGTTTTTATATCAAGATTCGGCAGTATTGAACCGGCAATATACGCTTCACGCAACTCCGCCTCGTCTTCATACAAGTCAAGCATCTCGTTTTCAAAGTCGTTGCGATTTTTAAAACCGTAAGCGAAATCGTAAAATGCCTGCCCGCTGATATTTCCTTTCCAGTTATAGGGAAGCGTAAAAGGTATTTCAAGCTTTACAGTCGCGCGCAGCTTTGAAAGGCCCCGATAATCAGGTTGCCCCGGTTCCGGCGCATTGTGGTCGTAGTTATAAGCCCCCCCTATACGATAAAAACCGTCCAGAGCCCACCAGGCAGGTTTGTCCGGTTCCACCTCATCAGGCATCAACTCCGTCTCAAAAAAATCATTTGAATCTTCAAAATCATCAAAACCTGAAAGATCGTCGTCCTCTAAATAGGTATCATCTGTTTCCTGCGCGGAACATAGAATAATAAAATTGAAAAGAAGGAAAATGCAGGCGCAAAAGGAGATAAAATATTTTCTGTTAATAGGCAACCTAAAAAGTACCATTTGATTTGTGGTAAGTTCAAACTGTTTTCAGAATAACTCTGCAAAAAGCGCAAGCTTGTTACAAGGCTCCTGCCTTGTAACACACTGTTCCCAGAGGCTCTGCCTCTTATCTCGTGTAATAAAGCCTGTTGTATTATTCTCTTTAATTAAAATGTTGTGATGCGTTTAACTAGAGGCAGAGCCTCTAAGTACACCGCGTTACAAGGCTGGAGCCTTGTAACGAGTATTGATTTTTAATTATGGCCCCGGAAAGAAAAGACTCTAAACGCAGTTACATGCCTTTCTCAAGCTGACGTTTTGAAAAAAAGCTGTCGGGAATATCTTCATTAAGTTTTATATTGTCATTTCGGAGTATAGTGGAATGTATTTTAGCCCTTCCCTCTTTAGTGACCATTTGCGATTCAACGGCAACCCAGATATCGTCAATTTTTTCCAGTTTATTTACCATCATAAATTTTTTGCGGTTCTTCTTTTTATAAACATATTTTATAGCCCTGATAGTTATATAATTATCCTGACGCACAAACATAACGGATTTTGAATAACCGGACTTATCCGCAATATCATCGCTTTTTGGAAGAGCTTGCACTTGCCACACTTTATTTCCGCCAATTTCAAGCTCTTTTATTAATGTATACTCATAGTCGTTAAGGTCGGCCTCCGACATGTCGGAATAGTTAAAATCCGTCCCCATAAAACTGCCGTCTTTATCGCTGCCGCCTATGCGTTTAATTTTGCGCAGGGCAGGCAGGTAAAGCCATTGGTCATCATCTTTGCCTTCAGCATCATAATCGTATGTAAGAAAACCTGTGTTTTTAACATCCGCCGGATCAGTAAAAAACATGACGGAATAACTATCAACGCCAAAATCCTTTTGAAAACTGCGTATTTTCCTTATCCTCTTTTTCCCTTTTTTATCAACAAGTATCATTATTAAATCCGATGTCATGCTATCGCCGTCATATCTGTCTTTAGCGCGCTGCATTATCTCCAGGCCTGTAATAGCAAAAGAAACGGAAGAGATTCCCATGACAATGACAAAAATAGATATTGCGGTAAAAATAGGCAAAAAATTCAGATAAGAAGCTTTATAATTTAATACGTAATTTAATTTATTTAGTTTTTTCATGTTTAGAATAATATCAAAAAAATATAAAATAGCAACACTTTATGTTGGCGCATCCCTCGGGTTGGAGCAATCTTGTAAATTGCTACAAATGTTTCTTAGAACCATTGGCGTTATAGTTTTACGCGCGTTCTAATGCTTTGGTCTAAACGTGTGGAGGCAGTCTACAAGACTGCTCCAGCAATCGTTTTTTAATTTCAAGTCATGTTTACTTTGTCCTTAAGAAGTTCCCGGAACTTTCAACCCGATGTCGCCGCCGGGGATAACCGGGCTATTTGCAAAAATCTCAACCAATGCCGCATAAGAAGGCAGCACGTACTGGCTATCATCTAACTTGTGTATTTTAGGCAAATTATAGAAAGGGACGGAATCATATTTGTGATGCTCCCAATGGCACCAGGCATTATGAGGAAAAAAAATAAAACAGAGCCACTTTGGAACCTTAAACCTATAAGTGCCCCTAATGCCGCTGTGTTCGGTCCAAACACGGGTATTTAAAATAGCAATAAAAAACGTCGGCATGGGAAGAACCCACATGAGCAGGTAATACCATCCCCCGGTTAATATAATGCCCGAAAATAAACCGATCATAACCAGAGCTATGCCTACAACATCTATTTTATAGTTCGGAAATAACGCGGTATTTACACCTTTATACGTTTTCGGCATTAGATAACGAATCGCGAGACTATCTCTGATAAAATTTAGCGCCTGGCGTTTTTTAGTGACAGGCAAATCCCAGAGCCCCTGAGCGTATCTTTTGTATAATATTTCCGGATCTTTTTCCGTGCCAAGAAAGTTGTGGTGACGGAAATGAAAGTTTCGGTATGCGCGGGAACCTACCCCGAATATCCAAATGGTTAACGGGCGCCACAAGCACTCATTTAACAATGAATTCTTGCTGACGAATTTATGAGCGCCTTCATGACCTAACAATGCCAGGGCATGCTGGCGTGTGCCGATAATGAAAAGAGCCGCCACGTACACCGCTATATGATCAATTTTGCGCGCAATTATCATGGAGCCGATAATCACGGCATAGTCAAAAAAGCAGTTACCTAACCAGATCCATGGATTGCGTTTCTTGTAGCTATCCGGTATTTTTATATATGTGTTATCCTTCATCCTTATAACCTCGGTAAAATAACCCTGTAACCGCAGCTAAATTACTACTCGTTCCAAGGCTCCTGCCTTGGAACGCGCTGTCCTTGGAGGCTCTGCCTCCAGTTTAAAGGGTATGATAGA
Organism: Candidatus Anammoxibacter sp.; assembly: GCA_021777105.1. GTDB lineage: Bacteria > Planctomycetota > Brocadiia > Brocadiales > Anammoxibacteraceae > Anammoxibacter_B. Next base: position 34,435 of record JAIQZQ010000044.1, on the reverse strand, counting down.
TTCTTATCATAACGATTTAATTAAAAACAATAAGACGTAAGGATTTATTATACAAAAGTCGAGGCAGAGCCTCTAGGAACAGTGTGTTACAAGGCTGGAGCCTTGTAACAAGCGTGTGATCTGTTATTTTTTTCTGAAAACAGTCTGAAAAACACGGTCTTTACACAATGCATACGATTTTATGTTCCTTTATCTGAAAACACCGCCAGATCTCGCATCCTTGTATGGATGGCCATAACAAATAAGAAGAGCGCATAAATGCCGCAAACCTGCCATAAAGGCAAAAAATAAAAAATGGCGACGGCCCCTGCGGCGGCGCAAAACAACCATTGCAGGATGAACCACACAACAGCATAGAGAGGATGTATGGAAGGAGGCATTTCAGCTCTTATATTTTGCAACGCTTCCTCTCTTATATCTTTATCTTTGTTGCTTAATTGAAATTGAAAAGCAGTCCAGGGTGTCCATAACATAGTCCAAAACGCTTTAGGATTAAAAAATAACAATTTCAACCATTTCACCTGAATTCCCATGAAAGACGCCAGTTCATGAGTATAACCATCTTGATCCGTATAAATTTTCAATTTATTAGTGTCTTTAAATCGCATATTTTGATCTTTTAAATCCTCATAGAGTATACTTTCCCGCATAGATTCATTTGGCAATGTTGTTTGACCTGAATAAACGGAAGCAACCCATCTTGCCTGTATGTCGGCAATGGATGTTATAGACCCTATAACCGGGCGCGCAAGGCTAATAAATGATAATGTAGGGTTTTGAGGATCAAAAACAAATTTGAATAATTTAGCCGGCGTATCTTTTAGAAACGGCCAGTTAGGTATAAAACCGGTAGCCAAAATAATCTTATCAAATTCTAAAAACTCCTCTTCTTCGGCAAACTTAACCTTATTGCCGTTAATTTCAGTCACTGCTCTTTTCGGAGTTACATTGCCTTTGTAAATTTCTAAAATTCCATCCCGGCTTTTATTAAGGAACTGATGAAGATAAGGCGTTTTAGGCATCCATTCTTTAACCCCATGTCCTCCACGCCCCCAAATCATATTAATATAAACTTGCACAACATATCGGCGAATTAAATATTCAATATTAAAAAATTTTCCAAGAAGCTGCCGAAATCCAACCGCCACAACATGATCAATAGCAAAAGGCCCTACATTGCGGTCCGCATACCATTGTCCACTGTGAGCCGACCAAAAAACCTTACATTTTTTGTCAACACATTCAGCCACAATATCGGCGGAACTTTCACCCGCTCCAACGATAAGAACTTTATCATTACCTTCAATTAGCGAATTATCTTTATACTCGGAAGTGTGAATAATTTTTCCTGTAAATTTGCTATAAAGAGGGTCATCCGCAATTTTATGGCGCGGGAACGCCTGAGGTCCTGAACAAACAACAACAGCGTCATACATCCGTGTTTTTTCTTCACTTTGACTAAATAAAGATAAAGACCATTTACCATCTTGTTTTTCAATATTTCGGATCTCTGTGTTTAGCTCTATTTTGTCCCTTACATTAAAATTATCAACATAGCTTTCCAGGAATTCCATGTACTGTAAATTGTGAGGGAAATCGGGAAACTCTTCGGGGACCCTGAAATCCATGGCATGCATAAAATGTTTTGAGGAGGTGGCCCTTGTATTTCTAAAAACGGTCGCCCTCTCTTTTTCCTCTTCACGAAATTTCCAGACCCCGCCTATTGAACTGCTTTTTTCAAAACACTCCACTTCAATGTTATTTTCCGTTAACCACTTTGTCGCATATACTCCGGCAAAACCGGCGCCTATAACCGCTAGTTTTTTAATATTTTGAAATCTTTCCGGTTTAGCGCATTTTTTCTCAATAAACACAAATATTACTTGTATAGGCAAAATCACAAGAGCTGAACACACCGCCATTGAAAGCCATGTATCCGTTCCATATTTATGAACTAAAAGAAACCCGATACCCACATATGTCCACCAAGTCACACCGCAAGCAAAGAATTTTTTGAACAAGCCCCTTTTCAGCGTCTCTACTTTAAGTGAATATATTTTAAGTATTTCATACTTCACAAGAAGAAAACTAAAAATAAGGAAAAATCCTATAAAAGATACGACTGCCATCCACAAATAAGGTGTGTATATTATGCAAAGCGACCATATTCCCGCAAATAGAAAAGGCATTGAATAAATATAACAATCTCTATTTTGGAAATCTTTAAGAACCCAAAATTTTCTTTTAACATTTAAAGTGGGCGCTATCAAAGCAAAAACAAAAGGAACCCAAAAATCCCTGGAAAACCCAATTAAATTATTATAAAGAAAGAAGGACATTAACCCTAAAGGAAGAATGTAAAGAAGAAATGTTCTGGGGAAATAATTCCATGTTGGATCACAAAGTCGTTTATTTTTCATATTAGCTCATCTTCTCCCATCTCTTAGATGCAAAATGCAAACCCAGCGCTATTTTGTATTTTGTTAAGATTTTAAAAACTATATAACTAGAACCAAAAACTATCCATTTCAGACAAAACCAGACTTGATATACATACAAACAACAGCTATTGCGGCAATATAATATTTTTTTACCATTAACGACTGTTTTATATGAGACTTTTTCTTTTAAAAGTCAAACACAATTGAATCACAATAAATTATGCATTGCCGGGCGTCATATTCTAACTTCTGTAGAAGTATAACTAATAAACAACAAATATCAAGGAATTTATTGCAAAGGCAATTTCAAAAGCCACATTATTATAAAAGCAGGCGCAAACGCTATAGAAAAACGCGCCAGCGTCATAATAGTCATATATTTTTTGTTAGCTCCACTACTATTTTTGCGATTTATATTTGTATCTTCACATAAATTAATTTCGTAACAAATACTCTATACTGAGTCTTTCTAATGATAGTAGAGTTCAAGTCCACTCCATAGGTGGATAAAGGTATGCGCAAGAGTTATTAACCAACAAGCGTCATATGCCACTTGCTATATAAGCAAAATAAATGCCAAAAAAAACGTTGTATTTATTTTTTACTAAAAAGGAGGATTGTCTCATTGTTTCATGGAAAACAAAGTGATTTTCTTTTTTTAAGCTAAATGTGGGACATTTAGTATGTTAAGGGGCAAGAGATGTGAGGCGCATGCGACAGACGCATAAATATTTCTGTCTTAAAAGAGTAATCTTGAATAATGAATCTATTTAATTTTATTGCCTAAATTGAATCAAGATATGAAACAGAAATAATTATTGTGGAATTAATGGCAGATTTCCCCATTTACGAGGCGCCCCAAAAGCGAGGTATTATTTTTAATGAGCTTACGCTATGGATATGCGCAAAAATAACTTAGTCTAGACGCGCTCAGATTTAGAGTAAATTTAGACAAACGGATAAAGTAGAACCGGATGGGCAGCCTAAACTGCGTTGGGGATTCGGCGATTAAAGATAGTTTAAAGTTGACCTCGTGTCCCTAAAATTGGGAGGGTGGGAAGCTAGACCACGTTATTTTTGCGGTGGCCAATAGATCCGTTTGGTTCAAGTCGGAAAGACTTGAACCAACAATGCTAATTGTTATTTTTGAACTTAATAGATGTTTTTCCGCAAATTTAAGCATTTTGGATCTTGCGGTTTGGATCTTGCGGTTTGGATCAAGATTCAAACACAAAGTGTTATAACAATCCCTTTTTATCATATTCCTGATATTTATCCCATATTCCTTCGGAGACTTTGTTGTACAACAGATTTGTTTTTTCAGCCGACCCTGAAAACCAATGCTCAAACTCATGAACGAGAACATTGAGCACGTCATCAGCTGACCGGCAATCATTTAAATGAAAAAGTATTGACCTTGCCGGAGCGTTATATTCTTCAAGGTTTTCTTCAAAATTTATAGACATTGGATCAATGTTAAACAAAATTTCAGATATATCATCATGTAGAGCTATATAATTCTGGTTAGATTTCAATTTGCCAACCATCTCTAAATGCTCTTTACTTCCATCTTCTTTTTTTATATTCAATGTAATCTCCTCTCTTTTTTTAATGTTTTGGACTATAGCCCTAAGAGCTATTAAATTATTGATTAGCCTAAAACGACGTAGGCATCTTTTTATTAAGGGTATGAGCAAACCATTATAGTGTCATTAGCAGGTTTTAACCAGAAATTTTAGCATCTATTTAGGCAAGTTCAAACTTTTTTCAGGAAAACCCAAGGAGGCGTTCACAAAGGCGGCGGTTATAGCTCAACATAGCTCAACATAGCTTAACATAGCTTACGGCATGCCAAGCATCAATCCGCTTTAAACCATAAGCCATTTAATTTACTTATTAACGGTTTCAAGTATGGCGTTAATGGAGAGGCGCATCATTTTCCATCGGGTTTCAATTGTGGCGGAGCCTATGTGTGGGAGTAAAGTAACGCGGTCGAAGTTCTTTAATTCAGGGTTGATATTGGGTTCGTTTTCGTAAACGTCAAGGCCTACGCCCATGAACCTGCCGGCTTTTAACGATTTAATAAGGGCTGTTTCATCAACAACCGGGCCGCGGGCCATGTTTACAAGCGCAGCGTCATGCCGGCAACTGTTTAAACGCGCTTCATTCAGGAGGTGAAATGAAGCGTCATTAAGGGGGCAATGGAGCGTGATGACATCGGACTGAGCGCATAGGTCGTCAATTGCCATATATTTTGGCAGAGATGAGTGATCAATGCCTGGGAATTTTGACGATATGTCCTGAATCGGGTTGCGGTTAAAATACGCGACTTTCATGTTAAAACCAAAAGCGCGTTTTGCCACGGCTGAGCCTATGCGGCCCATGCCTACAATGCCTATTGTGGCGCCGGTTAGCTCCTTGCCCATCAGAAGAGTCGGCGACCAGCCGACAAATTTATCGTCCGCGCACATTTTATGGCCTTCGACAATGCGGCGCGAAGCCGCAAGGATTAGCGCCCAGGTTAAATCGGCTGTTGCGTTTGTTAAAACATCAGGGGTGTTAAAGACTTTGATTCCACGGTTATCGCACGCGTTTTGGTCGATATTGTCTTTGCCGACGGCAATTGTGGAGATGGCTTTAACCGACTCGGGCAGTTTTGATATTATATTATCCGGGAATTTTTCTGCAAGCGTTATTACTACGCCGTATGGTTTTTCAGCATTTATCCATTCAATCAGCTCGTCTCCGTTAATTGGCGCGTCCTGCGGCCTGCAAACGATGTCTAATTCCGGTCGGTTTCTGCTTATTTCATCGCACAGTTCGCCGGGTATGGGACGGGTAACTATAATCTTTAATCTTTCAGGTTTCATTTATAATTTTTTGGCTAAATATTTCCCGCAATTTTTAGGAATTAATTCTTTAACCCTTCTTTTTGTATCCATCTAACAGAGTATTGCAGCAGATCGTTGGCGTCTTTTAGGCCCAGTTTTGCTTTGATGCGGGTGCGGTAAGTTTCAACCGTCTTGACGCTTACATTCATTTTCTCTGAAATCTGGCGAGTTCCAAACCCATTGCCTATCAGTTTAAACGTCTCCAACTCACGATCAGCCAGTTTATCCAACGATGAGTCTACTTTATCGGAGCCGAAGCCAATAAATTTGTGCACCATTTTAGTTGCGACTAAATCGCTCAAAAACAGCTCGCCCGTCATGATTTGCCTGATACCTTCCAATACCTTGGTTGTAGCCTCCTGCTTCATAATATACCCTCTGGCGCCTATCCTCAAAACGCGTTCAGCGTACACCATTTCGTCCATCATTGAAAGCACTAAAACAGGCATTTCAGGATATTTAACAATAATTTCTCTTAAAAGATCAAGTCCGCTTATATCGCCCAGGGACAGATCGGCAATTACTATATCGGGGAAGACATGATTCAATTTTTCAAGAGCTTCATTTGCGTCTTTAGCTTCACCGCAAACTTTAAGGTCTTCTTCGCGGTTTATATGCACTGCCAGTCCGTCGCGGACAAGCGGGTGGTCGTCAACAATAAAGACCTGAATAATCCCAGACGTTTTCCTAAAATACGGCATTGCAGGCAGCATTAGTTTGAGTTTGCCCTCTGCATTTAGGCCGCCGCTTATGCCCGCCACACCTCCGGCTTCTTCATCTTTAAAAGCATACCCATCCATATCCGGTTTCGAATCTTTTACCGCTTCCGAATCCTCGGCCTCATTCAAATCTTTTACATCCCCGGAATCTTTGCACACCTCCGCTTCTTTGGCGGCTATTGCCCTCCTGGCGCGTCTGGCGGCTTTGGCGTTAATCGTGTCATCTTCCAATGTTGCAACTTTGATCTTTTCGCTGCTAACTTCCAGATTTAAGCCATTGGTGTCGCTTTTGTCTATTGTCACATTATTTGGATCATTGCGCCCGGGCTCTTCAATATCGCCGGCTTCAACTTTTTCTCTATCGCTTTCCTGTTTGGCGTCATTAGCCGCAGCGCCCTGTTCCGAACCGCTGTTTTCGGCGCGGATCTCTTTTTTATCCTTGCTGATAATATTGCCCCAACCGTCGCCGATATTCAAGGAGAGATCCTCATCGTTATCCTCAGCCCCGCCGCTATTTACTGTGTTTTCATTGCCGTTCTCAAAGTTTTGCTCCGAAGTATCGTCAAAATAATAAGAGCCGAATAAATCTATTTTGTTTTCGTCCATCTGTCACCCCGTAAAAACATTTAAGAGAAATAAACCCTGGTTTTATTATCAATTATCGCAGCCAAAAAAACTAAGAAGCATATCATAACATATTATTTCAAAATTGTCCTTAAGGTAATTTAGGATATTTTTGGCGAAAACCACTACATTGCCATATGGCTACACACTATGCGGGTGTAATGGTTTAGACTAAAAAAAACCGGCTAAATGCCGAAAATGGACATAAAAGACCGCGTAACTTTAGAAGTATCAACACGTTAACATAACAACCAAACGATCCGCCAAGGCAATGAAGCTGGATACAAAAAATCTCTCATTTAATTTAACAGCAATTTCAGGAGGCATGCCCCGCATTATCCGAAACACACAAAAAAAAAGCCCTCATTAAAAATGAGGGCTTTCTTCCTTTTATTAACAACTTAATACATATCTCCATAACCGCCATAACCGCCACCGGCAGGAGCTGCGGGGGCTTTCTTTTTCTCAGGAATCTTTGCTATCATTGCGTCGGTGGTCAACATCAAAGTGGCTACGCTGGCTGCGTTTTGCAAAGCAGTCCTTACCACTTTAGTAGGGTCAATTATCCCTTTCTCAACCATATCGCAATATTTGTCATTTGCCGCGTCATACCCGTTATTTCCGTCAGCTTCTTCAACTTTTTGAGTAACTATAGCTCCATGCATGCCCGCATTTTCAGCTATTTGATTTAAAGGAGCCCTTAACGCGCGTTTTAGAATATCAACGCCGAGAGCCTCGTCGCCTTTAAGTTTCAATTTATCCAAAGCTTTCAATGACCTAATGAACGTTACGCCGCCGCCGGGAACTATGCCCTCTGCAACAGCGGCCCTGGTTGCGTGCAACGCGTCTTCAACCCTGGCTTTCCGCTCCTTCATTTCGCTTTCGGTTGCGGCCCCAACGTCAATCCGGGCAACGCCTCCAGTGAGTTTTGCCAGCCTTTCCTCAAGTTTTTCCCTATCGTAATCTGAAGTGCTGTTATTAATTTCGCTCCTGATCTGTTCAATGCGTCCTTTAATAACGTCTGAACCGCCGGCGCCTTCTATAACAATAGTGTTTTCCTTGTCAATATCTACTTTTTTGGCTCTGCCAAGATCGTCGATGGTAATTGAAGCCAAAGTTATCCCAAGATCTTCAACTACGGTTTTTCCGTTAGTCAAAATAGCAATATCTTCCAACATTGCCTTGCGGCGGTCGCCGAAACCCGGAGATTTAACAGCCGCGCATTTAACCATGCCGCGAAGTTTATTTACAACCAACAACGTCAGGGCTTCGCCTTCAATATCTTCAGCGATAATCAGAAGAGGTTTGCCCTGTTGCGCAACCGCTTCCATAATAGGAACCAGGTCTTTTGCGCTGCTTATCTTCTTTTCATGTAAAAGTATATACGGGTCTTCAAGCTCAACCTGCATTGAGGCCTGGTTTGTCACAAAATATGGAGATAAATACCCTTTGTCAAATTGAAGGCCTTCAATCCATTGGCATTCCGTCTCAAAGCTTTTGCCCTCTTCCACAGTGATAACGCCATCTTTGCCTACCTTTTCCATTGCGTCCGCTATAATCTTGCCCACTTCAAGGTCTGAATTTGAGGCGACAATGCCGACCTGCTCAATCTCTTTCCTTTTTTTGACAGGTATGCTAAGTTCTTTAATCTTTTTAACAACTTCATCAACGCCTTTTTCTATGCCGCGTTTAAGGGCCATGGCATTGGCTCCGGCGGCCACGTTTTTAATGCCTTCCGTAAATATAGCCTCAGTCAACACGGTAGCTGTTGTCGTGCCGTCGCCGGCAACATCGCTTGTTTTGGATGAAACAGATTTTACCATTTGCACGGCAATGTTCATCATTGGGTCGTCAAGCTCAATCTCTTTTGCCACGGACACGCCGTCTTTTGTGATTGTAGGTGACCCAAAACTCTTTTGGAGAACAACGTTGCGCCCTTTTGGCCCGAGGGTTACTTTAACCGCGCTTGAGAGTTGTTTAACTCCCTCTTTCAATGCGTCCATCGCCTTTTGATCAAAAATAATTTCTTTTCCCGCCATATACTAAATACTCCTTCCGCTATTTTAAAAAATTAAAAAAAAAATATGATTTTTTATTTTTACAGGTATGCGCCTTAAATATTAAGGGCTAAGGGTTCGCTCAAAAATAACTTCGGTTTCATTGTTGAGCGAACCCTTAGTAAAATCGAATTTATTATGATATAAACTTTCGACATAAAAGTCAAATATATTGATTTACTTATTAATTACAATTAATTATCCAGTTTTTAAGACCGGAGCATGTTGACAGGCAGACGTTTTTGCTATTTTAAAGCCAAAATAATATAAGTCAGGGGAAATTCAGCATTGAAAGCAGGCGAAATAAATATTTGATTAAAAACGCAAAAATGGTTATATTGCTCACGGAAGGTTGAGGGCCTTAGAAAAAAGTATTGCGAACTTAAATTTATTATGAATAGAACCACAAAAGTATCAATCGCGCATTGCGAGGATTATGACCGGGGGCGTGTAGCCGCCGCTGTAAAGATGAGTTTTGAATACTTTGGAGGAATTAACAATTTCATCCATAAAGGCGACAAAGTCCTTTTAAAGCCCAATTTGTTAAAGGCAAGCGCATTGGAAGAGTGCGTGATTACGCATACCGTTGTTATTGAAGCGGTAGCGCAAAAGGTTCTTGAAGCCGGCGCGATTCCTATTATAGGAGACAGCCCGGCATTTGGAGCTGTTCGTAAAATAACACAACGGGCGGGTTTAGACAAATTTGCGGAGAAACATGGGATTGCTATTATTGAGCTTGACATCCCGCAAAAGATACGATCAAAATGCGGGGACAAACCGTTTTCGCTCGCAGTATCCGGCAAGGCCCTTGATGTTGACGCTATTATAAACATTCCAAAGCTCAAAGCGCACGGCCAAATGCTATATACGGCGGCCGTAAAAAATATGTACGGCTGCGTTAGCGGCAAGGCAAAGGCGTGGAGGCACGTAAAGTCAAACAACAACATAAAGTGGTATTCTGAAATGTTGTTGGCTAATTATAATGCCGTAAAACCGGTATTTACTATTGTTGACGCAATTATGGCAATGGAGAGAGTCGGCCCGACCAAGGGCGATCCCAAAAAGCTCTCTATGCTTATATGCGGCGTTGACGGGATATCAATAGACAGGGTTATAGCTGAAATTATAAATGTTCACCCTTCTCAATCGCCTTTGTTGAGAACTGCCGCGGAGCATAACATTGGCGAGCAAGATTTAAATAATATAGAGATTGCCGGAACTTCTTTATCCGAGGCGAAAACGCCTGATTTTAAATTGCCGAAACTTATACCTATAGGTTTTGGGGCTATACAGATGATTAAGAGCGTGGTCAGGCACATCTGGTTGAAGAAGTTTGGCAAAGCCGCGTAGAAATGGGGTAACTTTTATTGTTTCGGCCCCGCCACCCCCGCATTGCTTACCCAATGAATTTATACATATTGTTGTAACTGCCTTTCTCAAATTATTCTTTTTTCGCATGCCGGAAGTTTTCGTTTTAACAAATGGGCATTGGTCCATTTTTATTTAATTAGAAGAAATTTATTAAGAACAAATGATAAAAAGTCTGATTATTCTTGTTATCTGTCATTTTACAATAGATATGTTTACGGGAATCTGGCCTATTTATAAATCGCTAGCCGAGCTGGATCTTGTAAAAGCGGGGCTAATAGCGATGCTTGGCGGGATTTTCGGCAATATGGCGCAAATACTGTTTGGGCTTTACGGAGATAGGGGATACCGCAAGTTTTTTATATTTGCCGGGTTGATTCTTGTTTCCACGGCATGCTTATATCCATACACTAATAATTATGCGCTGCTTTTAGTTATGGTCTTTTGCGCCTTCATTGGGTCGTCTGCTTTTCATCCGTCAGGCACGGGGCTGGTTGGAATGCTGACGAAAAGCAAAAAAGGGCTGGTTATTTCATCGTTTATTTCAGCCGGCACGATTGGCTTTGCGTTTAGCCAGATAATTTTTAAGAAAGTATATGTTCATTTTAACGGAAACACCTTAATATTGCTAACGCTGCCCGCCATATCGCTTTTGCTGGCGTGTTTCGCTAATTTTGAGAATGATAGAAAGCCTAAATTGAATGTCGGTGTTAAAGGCGAATTTCTAAAATTAATGCATGCGTGCAAAGGTTCGCTTTTAATATTGTACCTGATTGAAGTGTGTCTTGCGGCGGCGATTATAGGGTTTATTTTCATACTGCCGGAGGTTATGGCTGCTAAAGACTATGAGTCATACTGGCGGTACGGCGGCGCGCATATGCTTTATATAATCGGCGGGTCAATTATTATAATTCCGGCTGGCCACTATTCGGACAAAAACGGGCAAAAGAGGGTAATGTTTTTATCGTTAATCGGTTCCGCTATTCTTTTTTACCTCTTTTTAGCATTGCCGAAAGTAAGTCCGTTCTTTTTTGTTCCGCTGATGCTGTTCTTAGGCGGCGCAATGGGGATATGCAATCCTGTGGGGGTTGCGCTCGGCAACCGTATAGCAGCGGGCCAAGTGAGCCTGGTTAGCGCGCTGCTTATGGGATTCGCCTGGGGCGGGGGTAGTTTTTCAACGTTGTTGGTTGGTTATTTGTCAAAAACGTTCGGCAACCCAATAACAGCCCTGTATTATCTGGGCATTATAATTTTTATCGCGCTTATTTTGTCCCTTTTTCTGCCAAACCATAAAGAAGTTTTGGAGCTTGAAACAGCGAAAAGTTAAATTAAATATAAATTATGAAGAATATAAAAATAGGCACAAGCGGTTTCTCATTTGACGACTGGATAGGGCCTGTTTATCCTGAAGGCTTCAAAAAGCAGGATATGCTGCCGTATTACGAAAAGGAATTGGGGTTTAACATTCTCGAGGTAAATTCCACTTATTATGTCCTGCCGTCCCAAAAGTCGATTGAAGGCATGTCAAACAAAACATCGGATAACTTTGAATTTGTGGTTAAAGCGCATAAGGATATGACGCACCAGATTTACGATAATGAGAAGAATGTGATTATGGATAGGGTTGACGTCTTTAACAAATTTAAATTCTCAATAAAACCGCTAATTGAGGCAGGGAAACTTCGGTGTGTGCTTGCCCAGTTTCCGTACTCTTTCCAGCCAAATGAGCGCAATATTGAATATTTAAAGACTTTTAAGAATCTAATGGGCAGCGTGCCGGTTACAATTGAATTCAGAAACAAAAAATGGCACAGCGAAAAGTTTATGAATTTTCTGAGGCTAAACAAGCTTGGGTATTGTGTTGTTGACGAGCCCAAAATATCAGGTTTGATGCCTTTTAAACCGCAAAACACGTCACCCCTCGGCTATTTCAGATTTCACGGAAGAAACACTAACTGGTTTAACGTCCCGATGTCGGAAAGATACGATTACCTTTACACACAGGAAGAACTTGAGGAATTTGTGGGCCAGATAAAAAAGCTTGCCGAAAGAACAAAGATTACCGTGGTATTCTTCAATAACTGCCACGGAGGCTCAGCGGCGAAAAACGCGGCAATGTTGATAGATATGCTAAAAACCGGGTAGGTAAAAAGATAGTAACTCTTCAAATATGATTAAAGCATTTTGCCGCCGCTAGCAAAAAGCTTCAACTGAGAACTTTAACTATCGTAGCAATTATAGCCATGCTGGCAGCCAACATAGCCCCTAAGCGTATTGTTAAATCATGTTTAAGCCTAATTTCCATCTCTTTCATTTCTTGTTTTATATCACGAACGTCCTGTTTAGTGGCAAGTTTCTCATCAATAATTTCCGCCAGAGCCTCAGCCTGTATTTCAGCCTGGTCTTCTGTAAAACCAGCCGATTTGAGCTTTTTTGCATATGCCAACGTATCAAACATTACATGCTGAGACATAACACGGACTCCTTACAAAAATGAAAATAGAAAATTAATTGTACCTCTATTGTATACTGTTTTCAAGAGCTTTTACCTGTGGTTACAATGCCAATCCTTCTTTAGCCCCGTTGTATAATCCAACATCCCCTCTTCTGCAAGTTCACAGTCCTCATCCGCAAAACTAGCATAAAGAGACGCCATCTTAGCCTCATCAAGCGCCGGCATAGAGTTGACTCTAGACTGAAATCGCAAAAACGCCACATATTTTGCGACCTGTTTTAGCTCTACATCACTTAAGTTGTTGATATCTTGTATAATTTGTTCTTTAATAACTGCCATAATTTATTCCTCCGTATAAACTCCGAATGCTTATTGTTTAATTGTAGCGCACAGACTACCTGCTGTAAATGTAATCTCTCCGCTATTTGTGACAAACTCAAATCGGAATCTGAATTTTGCCTCGCCGTTGGCGTCGGTTATTGCGGTATCCGGGGTTACAACAACTCCAATGCCGCTTGCGGACGCATTTACCATAACGCCCGGCCGTTTAATGCCATGCGGTCCGGCGACAGTGACGGTTGCGTCTTTCATTAGCAAAGAGCTATTTGCGGAATTCGGGTTAACTGTTAAATTAGTTATATCTGGTTGGTTATCAACTATAATTGCGCCTGAATTATTGTTTGCCGCATTGACAAGATTGGAGATTTGCGGTTTACTGCTCCTTCTTGGCCCTCTTAGCAATCTTTTTCTCTTTACTTTAATCGAGACGCTTTCATCATCTGTGAGTCCTTTAGAGTCCTTGGCTTCAAACACAAATGACAATGTTTTTCGAACATGCGACTTTGCCGCTGTATAAACAAAATCAGCCGTTCCATTCCCATTATCCTTAAAAGTTGCCCCAATGCTCGATAAACCATCCCCGTTGCCTAAACTCGCGGTTAATGTTAATTCTGAACCCTTGTCATCCACATCTTCAGCCATCACCGTAAACACAACCGAATTCCCTACATTCACCGTTTTATCCGCAATCTCATCAATTTCCGGAGGTATTCCAAGAATAGCCCGCGCCGCGTTCACACGACCGCCTCCAATAGTTTTTCCTGTTACAGGTAAACTTGTCTCGATCAACTTTTTTTTAACAAAATCCGCTCTTTCTGCTAGGGTCAAAGAACCATCCGCTGGAAAATGTTGAAGGATTAAGGCCGCTAAGCCGGAGACATACGGGGCTGCAAAAGAAGATCCTGTACCCCATCTGTAATTTATATTACTCGAGACAACTTCAGGATGTTCTTTAGAAACAGCATTATCTCCTTTATTCGCATTCAAAGAAATAATATTTCTACCCGGAGCTGCAACATCCACCATTTTCCCAAAATTAGAGAAATCACTGACACTGTTATTAGCATCTATTGCTGCAACCGTTATTGTTTCTGTCAAATTTTCAGGACTAAAATCTTTAACATCCATATTCGAATTTCCTGCGGAAACTACAATTACACAGCCCAACCCATGCGCGAAACGGACTGCATCTTCAGTCACAGGATCGTCCGAACAGGAATTTGCACATCCCACACTAACATTGACAACATCTGCCCTTTGTTCTGCGGCATAAATAATGCTATTAGACACAGCATGGGTAGAGCCTGCGGCCTCATCATTTAGTGCTTTTATTATCATAATCTTGGCATTAGGGGCTACGCCAATAATTCCTTCATCATTATTCCCCATAGAGGCAATGATGCCTGCCACATTGGTTCCATGTCCATTTCCATCTTGAGGATCATTATCAAAATTGATAAAATCCCAGCCAACTACATCGTCTACCATGGGATTTATCCAATCAATTATATTTCCATCATCATCCATACCATTCTTATCATCATCAATGCCATTATCCGGAATTTCATTAGGATTTTTCCAAATATTGTCTACAATATCCGGATGATTAATATCTACTCCAGAATCCACCACGGCCACAACCATACCTTGCCCTTGCACGACATCCCAGACCTTTTCCATTTCCATATTTTTTAGTCCCCACTGCTCATCCAAAAATGGATCATTTGGTGGATCATCGGCTGAAAAAGAAAGTTTCATAAGATAATTCGGTTGGGCGTATTCCACATGTCGGTTGTTTTGGAGGGTAGCAACTACTTTCTCTATATTGCTATTTTCAGGAATATGAAAAGAATAAATATGATCAATATCCGGCAGATTTGAGAGGATTTCTTCTCTTTGTTGAATGGAAAAAGGGGCAAATCTCTTTTTGAGGTTTCGGCGTAAACGGATTTTACGATTTTCCCTTCTTGCGGAAAGCAGCAGATCATTCCCTGAACTAGACAAATGTTCGACTTTGAAAACTTGAAGCTTTTTTATGAGTTGATCCAGGGAATCGGATTGGTGATTTGTAAGATAATCTTGAAACCGCCGCCCCTCTTTAATAATCATTGCCGCGGATGCCCTAAGCGTAGGCTTAAACTTTACAATCACCTGGCCGGTCACATAACCCGTCTCAACATCATTGTGGCTTTCGGCGTATAGAGAGCTTGCTCCGCTAAGAGAACATAGTCCAAGCGCAAGTATTACAGTTAACAATCTGAAAATGTTACGCGGCATAACTTTTCCTCCCGTTTTTGATTTAATGAGATAAAATTGCATTTTAAAAAGAGACGCGGTTTTGCTGGCGCAGTCTTGCCTTGAGCAGCCTTGTAGACAGCTTCACATGTTTTTTAATCGGTCAAAACGCAAGGCAAATAAATAAGCGAAAATGGTTTGTAAACGTTTTGGTTCAGACTATAAGTCTGAACCAGCTTGTTTATCTACAAGGACTTTTGAACTGCATGACACAACAAGCTCAGGCTATGCCCAAAGTGAAAAATATGCAGTTTTCAATTGCCATTATAGGGGCTTCAGTAATCAATCCTAGTCTTCGCTGCAGGCGTTTTTTGTCTATAACACGCATCTGATGACAAAGAGCCACTGAATCAGACGATAGTCCGCCTTCGCCTTTGGAAATCTTTACACAAGAAGGAAGGGATGCCCGACGCAGGTTTGATGATAATGGTATGGACAGGGTTGTCGTTGTAAATTTACTAATCAGATCGTTTTGAAATATTATTACAGGCCGCATCCCTGCTTGTTCCGAACCGAGTGTAGGATCCAAGTCTGCTATCCATATTTCACCGCGTTTTACAATCATTCAACGTCCTCTTTCTTTAGCCCCGTGATATAATCCAACATCCCCTCTTCTGCAAGTTCACTGTCCTCATCCGCAAAACCAGCATAAAGAGACGCCATCTTAACCTCATCAAGCGCCGGCATAGAGTTGACTCTAGACTGAAATCGCAAAAATGCAACATATTTTGCGACCTGTTTTAGCTCTATATCACTTAAGTTGTTGATATCTTGTATAATTTGTTCTTTAATAATCGCCATAATTTATTCCTCCATATAAACTCCGAATGATTATTGTTTAATTGTAGCGCTCATACTATCTGCTGTAAATGTAATCTCTTCGCTATTTGTGGCAAACTCAAATCTGAATCTGAATTTTGCATCTCCGTTAGCGTCGGTTATTGAGGTATTACTATGCATACTCTAAAACTTTTCCGACTTCATGGAGATTTACTTTTTTCTCCTTTATCTTTTCTTCCTCGTTTTCTAAATATTGTATTGTTCTACGGTCATAGTATCTTTCACCGCAAGAAGAACAAACAGGTATTTCAATTGGAATATAAATAATATCCTCTCCAATCTTTAATTCCTCTTTCACCCTGGATTTACAAATATTATCGCCTTTACAAATAATGCATTTCATTTTTTCCTCCTTTGACAATCAACCCATCGAGCCGGATCAGGCTGGCACACCGTTATTATAACAGTTTGATCACTTTCCATATTGTATGCGCAAACAACATGTATAGGGCGTAAATTATTAGGCGCTTACAACGCCATAACGACCAACATGTTGTCGCTAATTTTGTAAGCTGTTGTTATATTATAGGTTACAACTAGCTGAAAGCATCTTTTTTTCTAAGCTTGTCTTAGAAAAAAATTTAGGAGCTTATCAGTTAAGTTGTAACAAGTTTTGACAAAATATTTCAAGGCGATATTGTAACCCATTATATTATATACAATTTCTGCATTTGAAAATAATTGAACTTTTAACTTTTAGCGTTGGTTTTACACTAAATAAATGATAAAAATCACGGATTTTTACCAAAACTTTAGTTCACTTTTAACTTTAGACTACTTTAGGCGCTTATCCGGGTTAGATATTAACAATCTGAAAATGTTACGCGGCATAATTTTTCCTCCCGTTTTTGATTTGATGAGATGATAATGCATTTTACTTGGCAGGGACAATATTGCGGATTGCTCCGAAACGTTTGAAAAACCATTTGCGATTTGCCGGCAGTGTTGCGTTTGTCACGATCAAGAAACTTGTGGAGCAGTCTACAAGACTGCTCCAGCCAAATGTTAGGAAAGTTTAGCGTCGTCTTACGGGCTCCAGTTTTACTCTTGTTTCCATCTCTCTGTTGTCTCTCAAATAGCGCACAACGACTTCGTCGCCCACATTGTATCTGGATAGTTCCCTTACCATATCTTCAGCGTTTCTGATCGCGGCGCCTTCGATGGCTATTATTATATCGCCCATTAAGACTCTGCCGTTTCGCCCCTTTTTCGTGCCGCGCAATCCGGCTTTGCCGGCGGCGCCGTCCGGCACAGTCTGTAAAATGCCGATGCCCTGAATATTGAAACGCGACGCTATATTATCAGGGATGACGGATATGCCGAGGCCCGGCCTGTCTACTTTGCCTTTGTTAATCAATTCCGACGCTATCCTGTTTACGGTTTTAACAGGCACGGCAAAACCTATGCCCGCGCTTGAGCCGCTTGTGCTTATTATGGATGTGTTCACGCCTATAAGCCGCCCGAATGAATCCAGAAGAGGGCCGCCTGAATTGCCGGGATTAATAGCCGCGTCTGTCTGTATAACATCAAAAATAGTGCGCCCTGTCATAGCCTCTATAGACCTGCCAAGGGCGCTTATAATGCCTGTGGTCAAGGTTGAATCAAGCCCGAATGGATTGCCTATAGCCATGACTTTTTGCCCTACCTGCAAATTGACTGAGCTTCCTATTATTACAGGCCGCAATTTTGACTTGGGGGCCTTGATTTTTAGAACGGCAATGTCATGGTCGGGATCGGCGCCGACTAGTTGCGCATCCCAAACCGATCCGTCATGCAAAGTGACGTCAACCTCATTGGCGTTGTAAATTACATGGAAATTTGTTATCACATGCCCATTGTCGTCCCAAACAAAGCCGGACCCGGAACCCTGCGGTATTTCCATTACATTTAAAGAAAAAAAGTCCCTCTTTAACTGTTTGTTGGTAATAAACACAACCGAAGGGGATGCCATTTTAAAGACTTCTATCGTGCTGCGCTCGTCGCTGCCCAATTCGCCTGGAGCCGGGGTAACCGGCCTTAACCCAACTTTTGACCCAAAGGGCCTTTCAGATCTGCCCAAAAAGTACCATGCAAGAAGTATTACAATTACAATGGGGATTAATTTTTTGCTTCTATTATCCATATTTTATTATTTGAGAATGTTATTGCAGAATGCAATGGACTACGCTTGCAGCGCTAAACTGCTAAAGGCTCGGACGGCAATAACCTGACATTGCCGTCCGAGCCTTTAATGATGTGAATGATAGAGCCGGCAAATGCCGATTGGATTCAGGCCTTTAAAGCTAAGGGTACGCTCAAAAATAAATTCGGTTTTTTGGTCGTACTTTCACATTATCTTTGTGAGATATTCAATCGTCAAATTCTCACGTAGCTAAGGCTATGCTACGAATTTGACTCAATCATATCTCGCAAATCTAACGCAAAATTCCAGCAAAAAAAACGAATTTATTTTTGAGCGTACCCTTAGTTACTCTTCCTTTTTGCTCGTTTTCGCCTTAGTTGTTTTTGGCTTTGCGGCGGTTTTGGTTTTCCTGGCTGCTTTAGGTTTTGATTTCTGTGTTTCAGACTCTTCAATTAGTTTTAAACAATCTTCAAGAGTAAGGGTTTTTGGGTCAACATCTTTTGGTATTTTATGGTTTTTCTTGCCTTTCTTGATGTAAGGGCCGTATCTGCCGTTTAGCACATGTATATCTTCATCTTCAAAAATCTTAATCTTCTTCTCTTTATCAGCCTTTATTTTGGCTTCAATCAACTCGATTGCCCTTGGGAGTTCGATTGTCATTGGATCGTCGCCGTCCGCGCTTTTGATTGAAACAAATAGTTTGCCGTATTTGACGTAAGGCCCAAACCGGCCAATTGCCACGGAAACAGCCTCTTCATTATACTCGCCTAAAGTTCTGGGGAGTTTAAACAAATCCAGAGCCTCTTCCAGCGTTATGCTTTCAATGCTTTGTCCGCTTCTCAGAGATGCAAATTTTGGTTTTTCTTCGCCTTCGGTGGTTCCTATCTGAACCATAGGGCCAAATCTGCCTATTCTGGCGATAATCCTGTTACCGCTCTTTGGGTCGTCCCCCAAGAATCTTTCGCCGCTGTGTCTTTCAGCTTTTTCCAAGGTATCCTCCACGGTTTTATGGAATGGGAAGTAAAAATCCTTAATCATGCTGTTCCACTTTATTGAGCCCTCGGCAATTTCGTCAAACTGTTTCTCCACATTAGCGGTAAAACTGTATTCCAGAATCCTTTCAAAATGATTTACAAGAAAGTCGTTTACCACTAATCCTATATCCGTGGGGAAGAGTTTGCCTTTTTCCTTGCCGGCTATCTCCGTCTTTGCCTGCTCTTCAACCTTGCCGTCAATTATGCTTAACATGATGTAATTCCGCTCCGTGCCCGGTCTGTCTTCTTTTACCACATATTCCCGTTTTTGTATCGTAGAGATTGTGGGAACATAGGTTGAAGGACGCCCTATCCCAAGCTCTTCCAGCTTTCTTACCAGGCTGGCCTCCGTATACCTGGGCGGCGGGTACGGGAAACGCTCTACAGCTTCCAGTTTCTCCTGTAGCAATTTTTCGCCGATAGAAAGCGGCGGCAGTATATCCTTTTGCTTTTCGTCGTTTTCATCATCGGTTGATTCAAGGTAGACCTTTAAAAATCCTTCAAATTTTAACACTTCTCCTTTGGCTGTAAACTTTTTCTCTGAAGTGGAAATATTTATGGTGACGGTTGTTTTCTCTAATTGAGCGTTGCTCATCTGAGAGGCGATAGTCCTTTTCCACACCAATTCATATAAGCGGCTTTCATAGGAATCGCCTTCAACGCCTTCAACCTCAAGCGATGTGGGCCTGATAGCCTCGTGAGCCTCCTGGGCGCCCTTTGTTTTAGTTTTATGTTGCCTTGTCTCTGAGTATTCTGCTCCGTATAACCGTGTAATCACATCTTTTGCCGATTTAAGGGCCTCGTCTGACAGGGTGACGGAATCCGTCCTCATATATGTTATTTTTCCGGCTTCGTATAATTTTTGAGCCACAAACATTGTGCGGGAAACTGAAAAACCCAATTTCCTGCTTGCTTCTTGCTGCAAAGTTGAGGTTGTAAACGGCGCCGCAGGAGATCTAGTGGCGGGTTTTGTCTCAAGATTTTCAATTGTAAATTCCGCGCCGATGCACTTTTGAAGGAAATCTCTCGCATCCTCCAGTTTTTCAAACCGTTTTGGTATTTCTGCTTTTAATATTGATTTCTCCTTAACCAGAAACTCCGCCGAGACTTTGAATGAAGAAACGGACTCAAACGAGTTTATCTCCCTTTCACGCTCAACTATTAACCTGACCGCCACTGATTGAACCCTGCCGGCTGAAAGCGAGGGTTTTACTTTTTTCCATAAAATCGGAGATAATTCGTAGCCGACCAGGCGGTCAAGCACCCTTCTGGCCTGTTGAGCGTCAACCAGATTCTTGTTTACCGAACGGGAATTTTCAATAGCGCTTAATACCGCGGGTTTTGTGATTTCATGAAACACTATCCGTTTCGTCTTAGCCTCGTCCAGTTGCAAAGCCTCGATTAAATGCCATGATATAGCTTCGCCTTCTCTATCCTCATCAGTTGCCAGCCAAACAAACTCAGCGCCTTTTGACAATTTCTTTAACTCGGAGACGACCTTCTTCTTATCCGGCGGTATTACATACTCAGGCTCAAAATCGTTGTCAATATCAACTGAGATTGATTTGCTTGGAAGGTCGCGAATATGCCCAAAGCTGGATGTAACCATATATTCTTTACCCAAAATATTCTTAATGGTTTTAGCTTTTGCGGGAGACTCAACTATAACTAAATTTTTTTCCATATTTATAAATCCGGACGCGTTATATAATGATGCGCGTAGTTGTGATTAAATCTAAAGCCTGAAGAAAACAAATCAAATGAAAATGTTTAATCAGGAAATATTGCCGCAATTTTATTGTCGAACAATTATTTAGAATAGATAAAACCCATATTTTTAATATAAACTATTATCAGGTTTACATGAGATTAAAATAGAGGGGCTCAGGTTTGTCAAGCATTTTTTTTTACAATCATCATAATTTTGATTTTTTTTAAGATATTATTTGCCGATTTATTAAAAAAATAAAAAGCATTTGCTACTATTTTTATATGTACTTATAATATGAAACTTTAATCGGCAAATAATTCATAGTTTTAATATAACAATTAATATTATTTAAGGAGATAGCATGGGGTTTAATGGTTGGTTTAGAAGAAATCAGAAAAAAGTTTACATTGTAATGATATTTGCGATGAGCGCATGGGGCATAGGATCATCCGCAATGTTTTTTATACCTCAAAAGGCGATAGGGTATGTCTATGGGGAAAAAGTTACCCGCGATCAACTTGGCAATTTTGAAAAACGATGGAGGAAAATACTTCTATCAAGGTTGCAGGGGCCGGTGCTTGACCTGGTATGGAAAGAGTTTGTTTTAAACAGGGAAGCCGCCCGCTCGGGAATTGTTGTAACCGACACTGATGTTTACTCCGGAATCCAGGAGCTTTCAGCGCAACTTTTTGGTCAACAGGCTAATATTGGGACGGATCAGCTTATAAGGCTATTATGCAATACTTTCGGAGTTACTCGCGACCAATTGTTCAAAACTATTGAAGAAGTTGTAAATATACAGAAATTAAACTATTTCGTAAAAAATTCAGTAAAAATAACAACGGAAGAGGCCCTTCAAAGATATGCTCTGGAAAACGAAAAGGCCAAAATCAAATATGCGACTTTTAATGCGGAAGATTTCCTTGACTCCGTTGAGGTGGCTGACAACGAACTGGAGGAATTTTATAACAAATATAAAGATGTCTATCCTGATAAATTAACAAAAAGTTACGGTTACAAAGAGCAGGAAAAGATCAAACTGGAGTATATAATTGCCGATTACAACGAATTAAAAAGCCGCGTAAAAGTAAGCGAAGAAGAGATGCTGAAATATTACGAGGAGAATAAGGAAACGGAATTCATTAAACCTGTAAAACCCGAGCCTGAGAAAGTAGCGGCCAACGATGAACCTAAAGAGGATAAAGGCCCCGGCAAAATTAAATCAAAACCGTATGAGGAAGTTAAAGAAACAATAAACATCAAATTGCAACGGGAAAAAGCCAAGTCCCTTGCTCACGAGATAATAGTTAAGATTGATGAAGAAGTTTATGAGACCCTTGACAAGATTAACAAACCATCATTTAAAGAGTTATCGGAAAAATACGGCATAATTTACAAAACAGCCAAACCTTTAGGCAAAGATACGGAATTTATCACAAGAGACGCGCTTGATATGCTCCTGATCGGAAAAGACCGTATTGCCGACATGGCGTTTGAAAGGGACAATTTTGACCCAAGCCCGCCAATGGAGGCTATTGAGGGCGAATACATATTTCAGGTGATAGGCAGAAAGGCGCCGGAAACACCGCCGTTGGCTGCAATTTCTGAAAAAGTTAAAGCTGATCTAAGACTTGAAAAAGCGTTTAACAAAGCGCGTGAATGGGCGGAATTGTGCGCCGGTAAAATGAAAGGATCGTCGTTTAAAGAGGGCCTTGATTCATTCATAGCGGAAGCCGGCGGCATTGCTCCGCAAACAGGCGAGACTGATTATCTGGAAAGGCCCACATTTCAAGGAAACCGCTCTTCAGGTTACATTAGCGCGCTGCAAGCTTACAGACCGAATGTTTCACTAAAAGCTTTTACGCTTAAAACTGGCGAAATAGAAGTGGCAGAGGAAGAAAAAGGCAAAAAAGCTTGCTATGTAATTACATTAATAGATAAAAAAGGTTTTGATATGGAAAAATTTAACCAAGACAAAGATCAGATTTTAGCGCAATACATAACACAAAAACAGAGATACACATCTAAAAAATGGGAAGACAATGTAACAAAACACGCGGAACTGAATATTAAACTTTAATGTTTATAACCTTGATTATCCCCCTTTGATGATAATTCTCACTAGAGCATGCAAGCTGCTCAGTGTTCATTTAGACCAGACGCAGAGCGTATTGACTTGCGTTTAAAATAACGCGATTTGCCGAACCGGTAAAATACTGACAACCATGGAAATAGTTTACGGAACTGAAAAACAGGTAAAACAAAGCAAGTTTACCGTCGTCACCCTTGGAGTGTTTGACGGAGCGCATAAAGGCCATATGGAAGTTTTGAACAAGACAGTGAATTGGGCTCGCGAAAATGGGGGCCAGTCTGTTGTTTTAACGTTTAACAGAAGCCCTAAAGTTATACTTGGCAAACGCCCGTCATCAATTATCACATCATTGGAACACAGGCTTGGCATTTTTAAACGATTAGGCGTGGACGTAACCGTGGTAATGGAGTTTAATGACAAGTTTGCGAACGTAGAGGCCAATGACTTTATTAAAGACATTATCCATAATTGGCTGGGAGCCAAAGCCTTTGTTTTGGGGTGCAATTGCTCTTTTGGAAAAGATCGAAAAGGCGACAAAACTTTAGTGATGAGCCTGGCAAAACAGTATGGATATGAAGTCTATTCCTGCAAGCCTGTTGAACTTGAAGGCAACGTTGTAAGCAGCACTTTAATCAGAGAATCTATTTTAAATGGAAATCTGGATAGGGCAGCTAAAATGCTGGGAAGGCCGGTGTCCGGCTTAGGCACTGTAGTAACCGGCAGCGGCAGAGGATCAAAAGTTTTATTCCCGACAGCAAATATCGACCTACACCATGAAGTCTTGCCTCCGCGCGGCGTGTACGGCACATTTGTGTTTCTAAACGGCAAGAAATATTTAGCTTTAACCAACATAGGAGCCAGGCCCACATTTGAGGATGTTCCGTTTGCCGACGACTCCAATTTGGAAACGGTTGTTGAAGCGCATATCCTGGATTTTAACGGCTCAATTTATGGGCAAGACCTTGAAGTTCAATTCCTTTTTAAAATAAGGGATGAAAAAAAGTTTGGAGGAGTTGAAGAACTTAAGGAGCAAATTGAGCGCGACAAAAGTTTATTTTTAGAACAAGCTAAGAAGTTTAAGCCTGATCCATCGCTCTTTTCAGCGGAAAAACTAGCGTCATAACCACTCAGGCAGAAATTGCTTGACATGTAAAAAACCTGAATTTATAATGCATCAAAATTTGAAAAACTACACTTTGTTCTCAATTTTTACATGCGTTAACAGATGAGAACTCAAAATTAATTAATATTGGGGCAGGTAGCTCAGTCGGTAGAGCACAGGATTGAAAATCCTGGTGTGGACGGTTCGATCCCGTCTCTGCCCACCATTTTATTAACAGAAGATTAAACGGCAAAAATGTAAAATTTGGTTGGTTCATTATTATGTTTTTGCGATTTTTGCCGTATGCCCGCCTCTGGAAAAACACTTGGGGTTCTAAAATTTTGCATACCGATTAAATCATCTTCTTTTTGTTTTATTTACCGCCTGAATCCAAATAATAACAATTTTCTACAGGCAACTTTGTAATTGTTTTAATAAAAATGTCAAATCAGATTGGAATAGAAGAACTCCAAAAAACCTCAAAAAAGGTAAGAATCCATATAGTTGAAATGTTGACGGAGTCCGGCTCAGGCCATCCGGGCGGCTCGCTTTCAGCGACGGATTTAATAGTGGGTTTATATTTCTGCAAATTAAACCATGACTCTGCCAGACCTGCCTGGGAAGATAGAGACAGGTTCATACTCTCAAAAGGGCATGCTTGCCCCGCCCTTTATGCCACGCTCGCCGAAAGCGGATATTTCCCAAAAGAGGAACTTATGAGTTTGCGGAAATTCGGCAGCAATTTGCAAGGCCATCCTGACATGAAACGGACAAAAGGCGTTGATATTTCCAGCGGATCATTAGGCCAGGGCCTATCTGTGGGACTAGGCATGTCGTTGTCCGGCAAACTGGATAAAAAGGATTTCAGAGTATATGTAATGATGGGCGACGGCGAGATACAGGAAGGCCAGATATGGGAAGCCGCAATGGCCGCCGGACATTACAAAGCGGATAATTTATGCGGTATTTTAGACAACAACGGCTATCAGATTGACGGCTCGGTGGAAAGCGTCATGTCTCCTTATCCGCTTGCTGATAAATGGAAAGCTTTTGGTTGGCATGTAATTGAAATAGACGGGCACAATATGGAAGAGATCTTAAATGCTTACGATACGGCAAAGACCATAAAAGGCAAGCCGACAATGATAATAGCAAAAACAATTAAAGGTAAAGGTGTTAGTCTTATGGAGGCGGAGCCGGCTGAATGGCACGGAGCGACCCCTTCTAAAGAATTAGCAAAAGAGGCCATTGCAGAACTCAGATAATAATTCAGAAAAAAAACAGGAAAAGATTGCGACAAGGGCGGCATACGGAGCCGCGTTGCAGTCTTTAGGCGAAACTAATAACGAATTAGTGGTTCTCGACGCAGATTTATCGAAATCAACGTCCACCAGGAAATTTGCCGACAAATACCCTGAACGTTTTTTTAATATGGGCATAGCGGAGGCAAACATGATGGGTGTCGCCGCCGGCCTGGCTGCGTGCGGGAAAAAAGTTTTTGTCAGCACGTTTGCAATCTTTGCCACAGGCCGCGCATGGGAACAAATACGAAACACGGTTTGCTACGGCAAATTGAACGTAAAAATCGCCGCGTCACACGCAGGACTAGGCGTTGGGCCGGACGGAGCTTCGCATCAAATGAACGAAGATATCGCTTTAATGACGAGTATTCCCGGCATGGTTGTTATTGAGCCCTGCGACGGGCCTGAAACAAAAAAAGCGGTTGAAGCGGTCCTGAATTACGACGGCCCTGTTTACTTAAGACTTGGCAGGCCCGCTATACCGGTCATTACAAACGAAAAGCATGGATTTGAAATCGGCAAGGGCATAACACTTCGAGAAGGCAAAGATGTAACTATAGTTGCTTGCGGCATGCTTGTGGACAACGCCCTGAAAGCGGCGAATTCTCTATCTGAACAGGGAATTGACGCAGGAGTTGTAAATATTCACACAATAAAACCTCTGGATCGCGAGTTGCTGCTAAGCGTTGCCGAAAAGACAAAGGCCATAGTCACAGCCGAACAGCATGTTCTAAACGGCGGATTAGGAAATGCCGTATCTTCATTTTTATCAGGAAAATGCGCTGTCCCGATTGAAATGGTTGGAATAGATAACAGGTACGGGCAGTCAGGCGAGCCTTCCGCATTGTTTGAAGAGTACAACCTAACCACGAATTGCATAGTTGAAGCAGCCGGAAACGCTGTTAAACGAAAAAATACACCAAATTAGAATTGCGGGAATTTCTTCCTAAAAGACCATCCTAAATAATCAAATTCAAAATTCATTTTTTGTAATTAGGTTTACACTTCATATCTGCCTGCAAAAATAAATAGTCGCGTTTAATTTTAACATTTTTCCGTCTACAAAAATATATGCGTAAACTCATCTTAATCTGCTTTTTCTCTATTATAATTGCGTTAAATTCTCATACGTCATATTCCGAAGAAACAAAGTCGGAAAATCATTATGATGAATATGAAAAATTCGTAAAAGTAGTCAAAATAATACTCGATAAGTACGTAGACGACGTAGATCTCAGCGACCTGTTTCACAACGCGTACAAAGGAATGCTTTCAGGACTTGATTCCTATAGTCAGTTTTTTGACGCTGAAGATCTGGAAGACTTGAAGATAGAAACCGAAGGCGAATTTGAAGGCCTTGGAATTGAAGTGGTTATACGAAACGGCATGTTGATGGTAATTACGCCGATAGTGGATTCGCCGGCCATGCGCGCGGGAATATTAGCCGGAGATATTATTGTGCAAATTGACGGCAAAATGACGGACAGCATGGATCTACGAAATGTAATTAAAGAATTGCGAGGCAAACCAGGCACGGAAATCACCCTAACCGTAATCCACAAAAATGAAGCCGAAACTGAAGATATAACAATTAAACGCGACAAAGTCCGTGTAAACAGCATTCGCGGAGCAAGGTTGGTGGATGAAGAGGCGAAGATCGGATATCTCGCAATCACTAATTTCCAGGACAATACAGCTAAAGACCTCATCAAAGCTATAAAAAAATTGAAAGATTTGTCAATGGAATCTTTAATTCTAGACCTTAGATTTAATCCCGGCGGACTGCTTAAAGTAGCAATCGATGTAGCCGATCAATTTCTTGAAAAAGGCACAATTGTGTCCACAAAGGGTAAAGACGAGTCTCAAAATATTGTGTATAAAGCTACAAAAAAAGGATCGTTGGTAAAACAGTCTATAGTAATTATTGTCAACAATGGAAGCGCAAGCGCATCTGAAATTGTGGCGGGCGCGATTAAAGACAATAAGCGGGGCATTCTTTTAGGCACCACAACGTTTGGAAAAGGCTCGGTTCAAAGCTTGCTGCCTGTTGAAGACGGCAGATCAGCCCTGAAACTTACAACAGCAAGGTATTACACACCATCCGGCGCGTCAATACACGAGAAAGGGATTGAGCCTGATATATTAGTAGACCTTACCATGCAGGAAATTAAAGAATTGCATGAAAATTTAGCTTTAGTTAATTCTGAAAATTTTCAAGACGTGGAAAGCAACGATACAGGAGAAAATAACTCTAAAGTATTTGTGGATAAACAGCTGGAAAACGCGATTAATATTCTAAAAGGAATGGATATTATAAAAAAGTAAGTTTTGCCGCTCTAAGACTGAAACGTAATTTTAAAAAAGTGGTTTTTGAATACGCGGTTTTGTATGGAGTGAAATATTAAGAACCGTTTTTAACCGGTAAAAAACCTCTATCCCAATAAATACGATCTTCCTTGATCGTATCCGGCTCTTGACGCGTAAAGCGTATTATGCAAAAACATCAACTAAAGAGCCTACGCCGCCTGTATTAGCTTCATTCTCAGATTCATTTGCGCCGCCTGCCGGTTCCGCATTAGCTGAATCGGTGTTTGTTCCTTGTCCAACTTCCTCTGTTTGAGTAGCTGCCGCAGCTTCAATTTCTTCTGTTTGCTGCGCCTGTTGTTGTTCGGTTTGCAGCGTTTGTCTATTTTGTTGAACACCGCTAACACTTTGAGGTTGCGCTAAACCTGTGGAAGTAATTGCCCCTATATCCGCCATTTTAAACCCTCCTTTTTAGAAAAATAAAAAAAATAACTATGCAAAAACATCTAAACGTTGATCAATTCGTTCTTCTAATTGTTTTTCGTCTTTAACGCCTTCGCCTTTGCTTCCTTCGGAACCTTGCTCAACAGATCTAACCGACTTTGCGTCTATTTTTTGAGAACTTGCCAAAGTCGCATTTAGATTTGCGTCTTCCGTTGGGTTTGCATGGTGAATTTGTCTCCCGGTTTGTATCCCGCTAATTTGCTGTATTAAAGTATTGCTGCTTATCGCTCCGATATCCATGATTTATACCTCGCTAAAAGATTTAAGACGCAGATATTTGCAAAACTTAACAATAGCAAACAAATTAAACCTATACAATCATTTTACCAAACAAATATTGTAAATTCAAAGCTTTTTAAACGCTCATGCAAAAATGTCAACCAAGCTACCTTGAGCCTCATTAAATACCGACCCAAAACTCCCCCCGGCATCATTTCTGCCTGCGCCGAATCCAAACGTTAGCCCTCCCTGCGAATCCGCATTTCCGATCCTGCTACCGGATGCTAAACTTTTGCCATCTTCGCCTTCAGCAGCCTCTTCCGCATTCTCCAGCCGCATCTCTCTTCTAGCCTCCGCTTCCTTGGCAATCGCTCTGGCGGCAACCGACCTATCCTGCTGTGAAGGCTCAATCGGCGCCAAAGCCGCGCGCTTGATTATTTCCATCTTATCTATTGTAGCCTCGGGAGTCTGTTCTTCACTTACATCAAGGTTTACATGACCGCCAACAGCATAAAACCTTCCATCAGGGCCCCGTTCCAGCTCAAAAACTGCTCCGCCCGCCGCAAACCGACCCGCTGCGGTCTTGTGCGCCAACTCATGCGCCCTAACCTCTGTGTCGCGTCTCTTTAAATCCTTAACTTCCTTTTCTTCAACCCTGGAAAGATCAGTAGTCTCCTCTTTCTCATTCGTGATTATCGGATCGTTTAAATTGCCTATCTGCATTTTTTTATTGATAGGCTCAAACGTATTTGAAGATGGCAAACCTGAAATTATCATTTTAACGCCTGTTTATAATCTTAAAAGAAATAAACACATATAAGGATTGTGATAGCAATTGGTTACGCTAATTTCAAATCAACAGTTAAACAAAATAAATATAATCAAATTTTTGATATATTTCTAAGAGTCTACCTACAATATTACACCGTTTTTTTTATTTGTCAACACAAAATATAGGCAATGTTAAGCGCTTTTTATAATTTTGCATAATATAGCGGAGATTCAATACTTTCCACATCGTAACTATTTGTGGATTGACAGGTTCCATTAAAACTGCATAGGCAGTGTTGGCGACGAAAAACACGCATTTACCATGATTATTTTGATTAAATATGGCGTCTGCCAATTTTCTCCTTTGCAAAATATTATTCTTTTTGATATATTCCTTTTATCGAATTTTTAATAACTCAAACGCGGGAGTGGTGGAATTGGCAGACGCGCAAGCTTAAGGAGCTTGTGCCTTCACGGGCGTGGGGGTTCGAGTCCCCCCTTCCGCATTTTTTTGTATCCTGCCATTGCAGGCAAATGGCTTGTGTTACGGCTTAAAACACACGCGCAGGTCTATTTGTCTTGTCAAAATTTTCAGTTTTTACGATTTACAATTTTTGCTGATTTAAATTTTTCATTAATTTTTTATGAATGGAGTAAATTGTTATGAAAATTAATAAATTTAAATTCCTTGCTATTCTTGTTTTAGCCGTTTCTTCCTTTGCGATCTGTAGCGGTCAGGCAACGGCAAAAAAGAAATTATCATATGAAGATCAAAAAGCTGTAGACCATATTATGAGAATGCTGCAGATGGACACTGAAAACCTCCATATTGCTTTTGATAAAAAAAATTGGACGAAGATGGAATTTCTTGCCCAGAAAATACATGATGGTTGCGCTGGATTGGAAAAGCGCGGCGATGTAGATGTGCCACCTGAATTTGATGATTTTGGCATTTTAAGCGGAAATCTGCACGACTATGCCGAAGAATTAATAGCCGCCAGTAAAAGGAAAGACATCGAAGAAGCCAAACTTGCTTATAAACGCATGGAAAAAACCTGCGTCAAATGCCACAATATATTCCGCAACTAATTTGTTATGCAAATCTTTATTCCCAGGGTTAACGACTCTGGGCTATTTGCATTTTAGGCCCTTCAGGCTATTATTGATTGTTTCTGAAAAGGCCGCTAAAATTCTCGGATTTTTACCACACTTTTGCCCTATCTTGCGCTTTGCTCTCCGGCTCAGGTTCTAATAGTTTCTTATAACCGCTTCATTAATAAATATAGAAATTAATTTCTTACATTTTGTAATATATTATTTGCTTTCCATATAGTTCTATTATTGACGCTAACTACAATAAACAACTCTAGAAACATAAAAATTAATCATTTCAAGACCTAACCCTTTCAATTCATTACGATAGTTTTAGAGTTTAAATATTGTAGTAGTATTACAGGTTTATTCACAAATGTAGTTTTTAATTTAAAAGTTTTAAAGCGTTTTCTAAGTTTTTCCTTTTTAAGGAATCAGATTGTTTTTTTATTGCATTATTTATAACTATACGCACTATTTCTTTCCTCTCTGGCATAGTTGGCAACTCTCTTCCGATTATTTCCCAAATAACCGTTGCTGAAAGACGTTGTATATGATCATCTGTGTTTGTCTCTAATATCTGGATCATTTGTGGTATTACACTAAAACCAATTTTAATCAATGCTCCTTGGGCCGGATATAAACCCCACATAAGAGGTTCCTTTAATTCACCCTTTATTTCTACTTCTAAATCTATATGAGCAACAAGGTCAGTAACCGCTTCAGTAGCTCTATATTCACCGAGAAGATAGCATATTCGTATCATTTTTTCTTTATCAGGATTGCTTCGAAGCATACCTATGAGATTACTTATCAAATTTTGTCGATTTTGCATAATTATATTAGATGCCCTGTTAAGCTCTCCCAAAGTTTTAGCATTTTGAAAATCCTGAATAAAACTTTGGGTTTCTATTTGTACTCCTTCTGTTAACTTATCTATAAACAATAAACCTAAAAGAACGAAAAAAATTAACCTAATCTTTACTTTGCACATAAATTATTTCCTCCTTGATAAATCTGCTTTTTTTACTACCTTGTAGAATAATGAGCGCTATTTGGTATAACAATATTCCCCAATCCAATTTCTTTCAGCTCAGTATCATCATTATTAGGTTTGTTTGCAATATCCAAGTCATCGTCAACCCTTGATTGAAAATACCAAATATTGTCATCTGAAGCTTTGTTATTATTCCATTCGAGCCATTCCGTGAAATTATTATATGTTTCTTTTGTATGATTTACGTTGAACCCAATTCTTAATGTAGGTTCATCAATAACGTAGATATTATTATCGTTATCAGGAATTAGGTCTTCGTCTGCATTATGTGAATCATCCGACCTGTTGCCTGAGTTTGACAAGCTACCATTGCTATAATCTCTAAAAATTATCCATCTCTTTATATCCCATCCACTTTTAATAACTTGGAATACACCCGTTGGTGTTAAAGTAAATACTCCTTCCATTTTTCCAACCACTTCAGCAATAGTAATGTTCTCATCCTCGTCGGTTAAGACTCCTAACTTATCCCCACCTGTTCCAGCATTAAAGTTCGTATTATTTCCAGTGGATTTGGAGTTTGTCGTTCTTATTTGAACAGAACTCCAAAGTATCCACAAATGCACAGTTTCGGATGTGGAACCGCAAGTAACCGTTACTTCAGTATGCGCTGACGTACCCTTAGACACCTTCCGTTGTCTTGGTTTTCCAACTACCTCGTTTCCACCTGCCCAAGTTATCGCCTTGGCTGCATCATCTGTATTTGGAGTAAGGGTGACTTCGACAATGACATCGCCCGCCCCTTTTACCGCTGCCCAATTATCTGCCCCAATCACATTATTTTGGGTGGCCCCATCAATAACGGTTATGGATTCTACCCTAACAGCCGTTGCTGTTACAGCTCCAAGCCGGCAGGGCTGACGGTTTGCAACTGACCTCGGCCCCCGGAGGATCGTCAACTTTTGCCGTGAATACGCAAGTGTAGACGCCCGCCATAGCATTTGGAGCTTCCGCCGTTGCGCCGGCTCCGGTAAGCGGCGCGCTAAGAGCAGGACTTGTAATTATCCATTCGTAAATCGGGGTTCCTACAATAGGCTCAATTGTTATCCCGGAATCCGGGCAATTTTTTTCAAGTTCGCCTCCCACATGGGCCACGCCCGAGGCTGTAAACGTTATTGTTTCTCCTTCGCAAACCACTTCATTATTAACCGTTACAACGCCGCCTTGCAAAGCTCCGAGGCTTTTACAGGTAAATACGCATTTGCCGCCCTCGCAATCGCCAACCGAGGCGTACCGCAGGCAGTTGCATCCCCAACCGGCTTTGACTATTCCGGCGCCCGGGTCGCTTAATATGTTGAAGCCGTCATCGGTTACGTGGCCGGTGGCCACTATCTCAAATCTGTTGATGTCGTGATCAAAGCTAAGAAAATATGCTATTGAGCCAGCGGGCAGGCCGGACATATTCGGGTAAGTGATCTTAACCGGAGGATCAAATATAGCGCCCGCGGGCTGCAAAGTCCAGGCAAAAGGCGGGGCGGCGCCGTCGGGCATGGGCATGGGGACTTTGTCAAAATGAACTTTGTTTAACGCAATGGTCGCCGGGTCGGCAGGGGACGGTATTGTGCCGTCGGCCCTTGTCATTGAGCCCGCTTTTACAACCATTTCAAGCCCGTCTATGCCATCTACCGTTAAAACCACATCCTGAGTTCCGTCATAGGCGCGGGCGTTGACGGGATCAAGGGGAGGCAACAGCACGGGAGTCGGCAGGGAATTTGCGGCGTTTGGCGTTATTATAGGCTCAAAGGCGAGGGCCGGGAATATATAATTAAAGAAACTGCAAAAAGCGAGGAATTTTATTTATTCTATGCGGAGCATAGTTTAGGTCAGTTTGGTTCAAGTCGGAGACTTGAACCAACTGAAGCGCCGGCGCTAATTAAAACAAAATCGAAAAACTTTTGAATAATGTTCAAAAATCTTTGATTTTTACCAAAACTTTATTCCCAGGGTAAAAACCCTGGGCTAGTATAATTTAAGCCCTTCAGGCTATTATGGTATTTGTTTGCTTCCGAAAAACCATCAAAAATCTCTGATTTTCCCCCTACGAGGATAATTCACACTAGAGCAGACAAGCAGCTCAGTGTTCATTTTACTAAAACATTAGCTCACTTTTAACTTAAGCTCACTTTAGTCACTTTAGCGAAGCGCTACTTCCCCATATAACTCACTGTAACTGTTCCGCCTCTGTTTGCGACTGAGCGGGAAACATTGCATATTCGGGATGATTGACAATCAGGGTTAAGACTGAAATTAGGGCATACTATGCCGCCGATTAGTTGTATGCAATCCGTGCAACCCTCGGGATAAACGCCGGGGTTGCCTATGTTTTCTCCAAGAGGTTTTGATATGATTTGGCTAATTACCGTAGCCGGGTTTTGACCATAAGTCCAGGCTCCTCCGCTGTGCGTGGAGACAGATACTTTATAATTGTGTCCATTCACAAGGCTGATATCAATTACTTCGTCTCCTCCATCAGTATTAAGTGTAAACTCGGCTGTGGTGAATCCAGTAGGGTATGCCGTATTAGGGCAACCTGGATAATCGCCGAATGTCACATTTCCGCTAATGCAGGTATTGGGTATATCCGGAAATGTGACAAACGCCCCGCTTTCAATTGTCAGCTTGCACTTTCCGGCGTACGGGGGATTTGCTGAATTTATGACATTGGAGCAAAAACCAAGAGTTTCAAGTTGGTTGGCGGTTACCGGTGGATTGCCGGCGCCGCATGCTCCTCCAAGAGCGGCTAATACAACAGCGGCTTCTATCGCTTCGCTTGTGGAATTTTCAATAACCAGCGCGGTGCGTGGATTTTCTGTTTGCAGGGCCGCTTCTGCGTCGCTTTGTCCGATATATGAGATGTTTAACGCTATAATCAGCGAAAGAATTAAACTCTGTAAAACAACTAAAAAGCTGGGTTTATGAATGGTATTCATTGTTACTCCTTTCTATTCAGTTATCGGTTATCAGTATTCAGTAAAAGCAATTAATGCCACGAAGACACAAAGGGCACAAAGAAAAGCAAAAAGCATTAACCTCGGATTATAAAAACAAAAATCTCTGATTTTTACCGAAACTTTAGTCCCAGGGTAAAAACCCTGGG
>JAIQZQ010000043.1 GCA_021777105.1 Candidatus Anammoxibacter sp. | reverse complement strand
TATGGCTGAGACGCAAAAGCAAAATTTAAGCAACCAAATAGTTGATCTGCGCAACAAGCTTGAACAAACCGAAAAACAGGTGGCAATAAACCAAACAAAGATGACCATGATCTACCTTGCATGTTCAGCCCTAATAGCCATAGCCGCCATAGTTGCGCCGATAGCGCTTAAACTTTAAAAAAATGACAATTGACGAATGACGATTGTCGATTAAATGGAATTGATGATTAACAAAGAACCAATGACGAATAACAAATTACAAATTACCAATATCCAATGACTATTGACCAATAACCAATAACCAATAGCAAATGACCAATGACCAATTACCAATTACCGCTTTTTCCCCTGCGCAGGGTTTATTTTAATTTTTATCAATTTATTGATATTGAAAGGAGACGCTTAAAATGCATACAAAGATAGCAAATGCGGAATGCGTTAAAGATGTATATGGTTGATGATTCATATACAGAAGGTTTAGTTAAAATTTAGTAATTTTATTTTGTTATATATGTGGTTAGCAAAAAGTTAGCTACATGTATAAATCAATGTTTATTTAAATAATGGAGGATTAAAATATGGAATACACATATATGTGGCCTAATAACTCTACCGCAATAACTGTTTATGCTGCTCATGGTATCTTTGACGACTTAAATTCAGCTCCTGTGGGACATGTTAACTCATGGTTGTTAACAAGGACATATGCAGCTTTTGCACGATTACGTGATGTAGTATACCCTTCTTATACTAAAACTTTTCAATGGCAAGATGGAGATAAATACACAACTTATCCAAATACTGCTTCAGATGTGCCAAATAATGAAATAGCAGTATTCTTTGTTGATAAGAACGGCAGTATTAAACCAACTGGTTTTGGTAATGATGCTGCTTGGCAAAGCGGAAAATCTAATCAAACATCAGGATGGGATAGTGAAGTAGGGACAAAAGTGCCGACAAATGGCCGGTTAATTACAGGATCAAGAGTTTCTGTGTATATAGATGTCAACACATTAGAAACTATTAATAATTGTCCAAATTTAGGAAGCGCTAGTTGGAAAGAAGCAGAAGCCGTTATATTACATGAATTGTTACATGCTGTAGGTTTATATCATTTAGACCATCCATCAGTTATGGGGGGATGTCAATATGAATATCAATCAAATGATTTAAACGCTTTAAGTATTATGCCAAACACTTAAAGATTATATCATGAGGGCGGAGTTCGCTCCGCCCTCATGTATTTTGATAAATTTGTTGTTAACGGTTAGAACATAAGACGTTGAAATAAATAGAAGTATCATGGTAAAAAAAAGATGCCTCTTTTACATTTTCCGTTTCTAACGAGTTAAAATTCAATCTTTCTGGCCTGCTTTTAATTTTTCAAACTATCATACTATAAAAATTAGCGATTATATGTAATGTAATGTAATCAAATCAACACAAAACTGTTAGCATATTCTGCAACCAATAAAATTATTTATGTAGGCAATATGATTTTTAGTTTGTTATAATATTCGATTATATTATATTAACTATATAAGTCATGGAGAAAGGTTCACGTATTCTCCATGTTTTTTGTGCTTCGTTAACAAATATTTATCTTAATTTCTCTTTAGAAGGTAAAAAAGCTTTATTAACGAGTGAAATAAAGCTTGCCGGCTGATTTTAGCCGTTAAAAACGCGGATTAACGTTAATTATTATTAATTGTAAAGTTTGATACTCATTTTGCATAACTTCTTTGATCATATGGCATTAAAACGAGAAACCATTTATTCTCAATTTAACATAACATTCTAAAAAAGGAGTTTATAATGAAAAACAGAAAACATATTTATACAAATATTCTTACCATAAAAAGGCATTCTTTCACTATCAGGTCTCTTTTTATCATACGCGCAATTCTTTGCGCGATCGTTACAACTATTGCCGGCAACATAGCCGCGCAGAGTATCGTTGGAACAATTGATTTTTCTTCAGTTGGAGAGGGGAAAGATGTTATGCCCCGCAACATAGCGGTAAATCCTTCCTCTAATCTTATTTACGTTTCCAGCAAAAATGATGAAAATGTGATTGTAATAGACGGTTTAACAAACGAAGTGGCTGATATCATAAAAGTTAATGGTTTACCGCAAAGTATTACGGTAAATCCTGTTACTAATAGAATATATGTGATCAGTTATCCCCAATCGGAAAAATTAAAAATTTCAGCATCCACCCAGATAAGCGATCCATTTGAAGATGTTGTAAACGTAATTAACGGCTCAACTAATAAAGTTGTTGACGATTTTAAAGTAGGCTTTGACCCGGTTGAAATTGCGGTCAATCCAATAACGAACCTAATATATGTTAATGAATTTGAAAATATGTACAGGGTCATTGACGGAAATACCCATGAAGTTGTTGGAAATATTAATAATGTAATTCATATTGGAATCAATCCTGATGCTAATAAAATATATGTGAGTGATCACAATCAAGTAAAGGCTCTTGACGGCGCAACGAATCAGGTTGTCGCTAATATTGATTTAAAGGATGACCATAATGTAAGCTCTAAAATAATCGGGGTTAATCCCGCGACGAATTTAATATATACACCGGTTGGTTTTCATAAAGATAATAATCTAGAGACAAATGTCAGGGTAATAGATGGATGGACTAACGAGGTCATTTATCTAATTCCTTTGAATGGCTGGTTTAACGCAATTGAAATCAATCCCACAACTAATCATATATACCTAAGTGATATAACAAATAATTTTGTTTCCGTAATAGATGGGTTGACTAACGATCTTATCGCGTCTATTGATGTGGATGGAAGGCCCATTGCATTGGCGATAAACGCTGAAACTAATCTTGTCTATGTCGTAAAGAAGGATTCCTCCGATATAACAGTAATTAGCGATGTAAAAACTCAAGGCTCAGAATTTTTGGCTGATTTCACGGCCGCCCCAACAAACAGAGGCATACCTTTAACCGTTAAGTTTAGTGATCTGTCTTCCGGCTTTATTGACAAATGGCTTTGGAATTTTGGCGACGGGGAAACTAGCTCTGATCAAAACCCCACACATAAATATGAAAAAGCCGGAACGTTTACAGTGAGCCTGACAATTGAAGGGCCGGCGGGCGCAGATACAGAGAAAAAAAATGATTTTATCAAAGTCCTTCCGCCTCCGCCGCCTATTGCTAATTTTAGGGCTGATCCTACAGAAGGTTCGGTCTTATTTGTTGTCAAATTTACAGAGCTGTCTTTTGGCGCAATAGACAAATGGTTGTGGGATTTTGGCGATGGGCAAACAAGCAACGAGCAAAGCGCTGTTCATGAATATATGGAGGAAGGGACATTTACAGTGAGCCTGACTGTAAACGGGCCACAAGGGGCTGACACGGAAACGAAACGGAATATGATCTCCGCATTCCCGCCTATCGCCGATTTTTTAGCAAATCCTATCAGGGGGAATGTTCCTGAATCTGTTCAGTTTACTGATTTATCTTCAGGAACTATAGACTCCTGGTCATGGGATTTTGGCGATGGAGAGTTATCTACAGAACAGAATCCAATCCATGAATATATTCAAAAAGGTATATTTACAGTAACTCTTACAATAAATGGCGCAAAAGGATCTGATACTGAAACAAAAGAGAGCTTTATAGCTATAACATCGGCGGTTGCAGTTGCAACTATTGATCTTGGCAATCCGAAAATCGATAATAATGCAAATCCACAAGGAGTTGCGGTAAATTCAATAACTAACCGCATCTATGTTGCCAACGCAAATAGCAATAACGTCAGTGTGATAGACGGAGCTACCAATGCTGAAATCGGCTCAATTAAAGTAGGAGAGTTTCCCTTTGGAATAGACGTTAACCACATTGCCAATCGTATATATGTTGTTAACGTTAAAGATAGCAATGTCAGTGTAATTGACGGCAATACAAACACTGTTGTTAGCTCTATTGACGTGGAAAATGACACACGCAACATAGCCGTCAATCATGTAACAAACCGAATATATGTATCCGGCGGTGAAACCCATAAAGTCACAGTGATAAATGGCGAGACCGGCAAAGTCGCCGCATCCATTGCCGGCGGACTTTTTCCTCGCGATATAGCAATAAATACACAAACAAACCGCATATATGTCGCCAATGGAGGCGACAATAGCGTAAGCGTAATAGACGGCTCAACTAATTCCGTGATCGCTTTAATTGAAGGGTTGGGACTTGACAATATTCCCGGCGCAAACGAACAGTCTTTTGGGCTGGCTGTTAACCCATTAACCAATCGATTGTATGTGTCTAACGGATCAACCGACAAAGTTAATGTGATAGACGGCATAACCAACGAAGCCGGCGCTATTATTGAATTAGCGGATTTTCCTCAGGGAATAACTGTAAATACCTCAACAAATCATATCTATGTGGCCGGTCTAAAAGGAGGCAATGTGACCGTGATAGACGGGGATGATAATTTGGTTCTGGGAACGGTTAAGGTGGGTAAACAGCCTTTTTCGTTATGCGCAAATCCAGGAACTGATTTGATATATGTTGCGAACATGTTATCAGACAATGTAACTGTGATATTTGATGATGGAGGCGTATTGCGGCCAACTATTATGCAAGTCAACCCAACCTCGGCTAACAAATCAATACGAATGCAAGCCGCCACAGTCACTGTTTTTGATCAGAAAGGATTGCCTATGACGGGCGTAAAGGTAGAAGCTTCCGCAAACGGCGCAGGCGTTAAAGTCCGCCCGTCATCTGCAACAACCGGCCCTGACGGCGCAGCTAAATTCAAGTTTAAATTCGGATTTGCTTCAAATAATGGTAAAATTACATTTTCTGTTGGAGATATCAGCGCTGCTATTAACCAAAATTGATGAATGCGGAGTAAACCTTAGTATGCAAGTCTTATTGATTTTATTTTTAGAGAGGAGATATGGTATATCCATACTATGTATTTAAAGATATTCGACATAAATTTATTGTTGTGATATTTTTAGTAGTTTATTTTTTATACGCTATGAGCATTGTAACCGCTCAAACAGAGCTTGACGTAGTACATATCGCTCCGGAATCCGGCAATGGATTTGGCCCCTCTGTAATTGGAATCAATCCGGCAACTAATAGAATTTATATCGGAAACAGCCGCAGTGAAAATATTAGCGTAATTGACGGTTCGTCAAACAAAGTTATTGACACTACTACAATTGTTCAAAACAAATTGTCGATATGCCCCCCTGATGATATAGGCGTTAACTCTAATGCAAATCGTATCTATGTAACCATTGATTTTTGTCGTGATCGCGATACTATTGAAAGCAGCGATTTCCCAATAATTATAATAGACGGCTTTAGCAATGAAGTTGTTGATTCAATAGAAATAGAAGCTGATGTAAATTTAATTGCAGTTGACTCTAATGCTAATTTGCTATACGCGCTTTCTTCCAACAGCGCTATTGTTATCAATGCCTTAACAAAAGAAATTGTGGGAGAGCTTGATATTAAAGGGAAGGCAATTGGCATCAACCAATTAACTCAACGTGTATACATTGCCACGGATGAAGATGTAAAGATTGTGGACGGAACAAGCCGTCAGGTGATAGACTCTATCAATTTAAGCTCTAATGCTATTGGTATTGACCATCTAAACAGCAAAATATATGTCGCAACAGATAGAGGTCTTAAAGTTGTTGACGCAATAACCAATGAAATAATAGAGAGCATTGATATAGAGGCCGTTTCAATCGAAATCAATAATGCAACTAACAAAGTATACGCAGGTTCAGATAAAAGTATCAGCGTTATTGACGGTTTGAATAATAAATTAACAGGCTCTATAGATATAAGCGGTAGTTCAATGGCGCTTAATTCAAACGCAAATATGCTTTACGCTATATCAGGGATGGACGTTTTTGTGGTTGACGGCGATACTGATGAAATAATTGATTTTGTGACAATTGGAGCGTTGCCTGAAGATGTTATAGTTAATAATGCGACGAAGCGCGTTTACACTCTTGATAAATTTAACAACAAAATTATCATTGTAGATGAAGAAAAGCGCGGCGTTGTTGATACTATAAGAATGGATAGAAAGCCGAACCGTTTTGATATAAACAAAACAACTAACAAAATATATGCGACAAGTGTAGACAATAGCGTCATTGTAATCAATGGCGATAACAATGCAATATTAAAAAATATTGCTGTAGGCGATAATCCTAAAGGTATTTGGGTAGATTCGAAAAACAACGTGATATACACAGCAAATTCAGCCGGCAAAGATATTAGTATAATCGATGGAACTATTGATGAGGTTGTTGGAAATATTAGGGCGCCTAGCGCGCCATTGTTTATTGGAGGCAATGAAAGAACAAATCGAATTTATGTTTCATTTAATAGCGCTTTATCCTTAAAAAGCTCTATATTAGCTGTAATTAGTAGCTCATCGAAAAAGGTTATAGATTTAATTGATGTTGAGCATGATGTTGGACAAATCGTTGTAAATATCGATACAAATCATGTTTATGTGACAAAGGAGTTTGATAGCGTTACAGAAATTAAACCCGACATTGTTTTTGGAAGCGCTATTAACGGTTTAACCAATAAAGTAATTAATACTTTTACTATTAGCGCTAAAGACGTACCTCACATAATAGGCGGTTTCTTTGGGCGAAGCTTATTGCAGCAGGGAATAGCGATAAATACAGTACTCAATCATATTTATATTTCCAGCATGGTTGTAGATCATCATGACGGTGTTGCTATCGAGCCCGGCGTTGTGAGTATAATAGACGGCGCCGACAATGAAATTGTAAACATCTTTAATGTGGGGATTTCGCCGACCGGCATAGGAATTAATCAGGAAGAAAACATTGTTTATATTTCGGACAACGAACCAGGCGACTTAATTGTTGTTAAAGGAATGCCAGGCTCTACAGTTCTCTCTAACCCAGTGTCGTTAAAGGTAGAATCCGCGTCCGCGAAAAGCTCAATTCGTTTTCAGGACGTAATTGTCACTGTAAATGATAAAGACATGCGTCCAGCGTTCGGCGTAACAGTCACCGCATCTGCTAATGGCCGATTAACGTCAGTCAGACCGTTATCGACAATAACTGGCGAAGACGGCAAAGCAAGATTTAAATTCAGATTTGGAGTAATATCAAAAGGCGGGAGTATTACATTCCGCGCAGGGAACGAAAGCGCTACGCTTTCACAGAAATAAGAGTAATAACAAAAATGGCCACATACCTTTTCAAGTAGGCGCATACAAAATCAAATGAAACTTTATCTATCATTTAAATCTGTTTTTAAATTATTTACGCTTGTTTATTCCATTTTACTTTTTGCAACTATTGGTATAAATACCGCAAAAGCTCAAACAATTGCGAGCACCTTGCCTATTGCTAATATTATCGCAATTGATTTAAATACTGAAACTAACCGCATTTATGCTTGTAGTGGCGGCACAATTTTTGTTATAGACGGCGAAGAAAATAAAATTGTCGACACAATGGAACTCTCCTCTTTTGGAGAAATATCACGTGGAATCGGAGTTAATTCCTCAACTAACAGCATTTACGTTGATAATTTTGACGGAACTGTTAATGTGGTAGACGGTGAAACAAACCGGATTGTTGACCTTATTACAGTCTACGAACCAATCCCTCTTGTTTTCATTGATTTTTTGCCATTCCCTGTTAGCGAAAACGGAATTGACGTTAATCCTGTAACAAATCGTATTTATGTATCCCATATGCCGGGCAACACTATAAGCGTAATTGATGGCGACGACAATAAAGTTATTGCCGATATTACTATAGATGAGGTAAAAAATATCCACGAAATTGTTGTTCAGGGAATTGAAATTAACGAGGCAAGGAACCATATTTATGTGGCTAATGAAAAAGACTCAAAAATTGTAATAATAGACGGCGAATCCAATCAGGTAATTGGATCTATAAATGTTGATGAGCCTCCGTTCAGTCTAGGTTTAAACCATTTAACAAACCGTCTCTATGCGTCCAGCTTGCAAAGCAACATTGTAAGTGTGATTGATATTGATGATAATCAGGTAATTGCCAAAATAAATATCGGAGGTTTTTCAAAAGGGATAGATATTCACCCCTCTATTAACCATATATACGTTGCTAATCCGGACTGCGGAGTTGTTCGTGTGATAGACGGGGACAGTAATAAGGTTATTAACACAATAACCGCGGGAAGTTGGCCTGTGGCTATAAGCGTTAACCACACAACGAATCTAGTTTACATTGCGGATCGACAATCTAACGGCCTGGTTTTGCATGATGACGGCTCTATTATTATTGAAGAGCCTACTCAAACTCCAGCAATGAATATTGGAAAAAATAATATAAGTTTCTTTTGCAATAACAGGGACATGATAGGAAACCCCGGATTTAATAATCTGACTCTAAAGTTAGGAGAAGAGGCGTCATGCCTTTTAAGCCTATCGGAGTCTGTTTTATGCGATCTGGCAGTATCGCCAATAACAGTTAAGCCAAAACGGATTGCCGGCTTAAAACCCTCAATCACAATTGAGCCAAGCAAAGCCTCTACCAATGAAAAAGGCGAGCTTTTGTTCACAATTAAGACTATTGCCAAAGGTTTTGACCGCATTATCTGGGCAGTGCAGGATGAACGAGGCAGATTTAAATTTGACAGAGAATCCTTTGTTGAAGGAAGAGCCTGGTCAATATTGGTCAATGTGAAT
This sequence comes from Candidatus Anammoxibacter sp., assembly GCA_021777105.1. GTDB lineage: Bacteria > Planctomycetota > Brocadiia > Brocadiales > Anammoxibacteraceae > Anammoxibacter_B. Next base: position 113,281 of record JAIQZQ010000043.1, on the reverse strand, counting down.
TAGATTGCCATTGGCAATTAGTATCTCATAATGCGCTAAATGAGGAGAGAATTGGAAACAAAATGGATGGTTTTATAAAAAACAAATACTGGATGGATATTTAAGGGATGTATTTTGGAACGGCAAAGGAATAACTTTAACTTTTTGCCGGAAAAACAGCGGTTTTGCGCGCGTCGTTCCATTTTCCCGGCAAATAACTTTGAAATGCTTTTTTACGCAACAAAAGCTGCCTAAATAGGTTAGGCGCGGCTTTTGTTGCCCGGCGTATTTGCTAAAAACATTTTAAGATGCTACAAATGCGCGCGGATCAATAAAATCTGCATTTTTTACACCAATCTTCTCGTCTTCTTATATTATGAAAAGTCGCTTTAAACTGGTGGCCTCTGGCGCATTGCCACTTAAGTTTGGTATGGGAATTTTTATATTCGGCCGCTGTGGAAAGACACTTCCCTTCCTTGCTTTTTGCATAATCTTTAATCTCGATAAAATCCTTTTTAAGCTTTTTTGCGGTTCTTTCATAACCGCACTTTGGGCACCAAAATCCATCGTTAATATTGTATGGATATGTCCACCACGAATGCCCATCCTTGCATTTAAAACGCATTCTTGTTCTGACACCGCTATATTTCCTGCTGAGAACCTCGCCTCCAAGTTGTTCGGCTTTTTTTTGCATTATACTTAAAGATAATCTCATCTTTCTTCTTTGATCCCCCTTCCAAAAAAAATTTAACAAGCTAAAAACCGTTCGAAATTTTGATTTTTTACATATTTTAGCTTTTTTTGCGAGAACTAAAAAAACAATCAATTGTGTAAGCAGGTATGCTTTTACAAAAATACAATATTTTTTGCATTATTTCAAGTCAATTACTTCTCAAATTTTAATGATTTTTTTTATTTAACAATTTTAACTTAAATTTTGCTCATTTAAAACACGTAAAATTTAAGGAATAAAACCCCCTTTAAACACCCAAATTACAACGTCAATTTAAAGCAAAAAATAGTTGATGCGTAATTTGTGAATTCGCAGGGTGTTGTAATAAAAATACGTTTTTGAGAAAGAATAAATTGTATGCTACAACGTTAATAGACCGAGACTTATATCAGATTTAACAGGATTTATTTTGCCATTTAAACTTGACTAAGAACGTTAAAATTAATATTATATTTACTCTTAATCCCTGTCGGAGAATAGCCTGTTAGAAAGTTATATCAAACACATTAAGATTAATATATCCTGAGCTTAAATTAATAGAAGAGAAGTTTAAAAATTTTTTTTAATACAAAGGAGAAATAAAGGTGAAGAGATTTAAAATATACCAGTGGACGGCCTTAAATTTGTTATTTGCGTCTTTTTTTTCGTTTCAGGCCGTTGCCGGAGGCTTACCGGCTCACTCTGAGCTGCAAAAATCATTAAAAGAAGTAGTAAAAGAAGAAAATGGCGGATTTGGTTTTAACATGTGGGCCACTTTGGTTGATAGGGACGGAGTAGTTGGGGCCGTCGCTTTTTCAGGAAACGAGAGAGGCGATCAATGGCCGGGAAGCCGGATCATTTCTGCGCAAAAAGCCAATACTGCAAACGCATTCAGCCTTCCGGGCCTTGCCTTATCCACTGCAAACCTTTTTTCAGCAGTTCAGCCGGGCGGGAGCCTGTTTGGCCTTCAATTTAGCAATCCTGTGTCCACTGAAGTAGCCTACCGTGGGCCGGTTGAGGATATAGGGACTGAAAAAGACCCAATGGCCGGGCATAAAATTGGCGGAGTAAACGTTTTTGGAGGCGGCCTGGCGCTATACGACGGCAAGGGAACTCTTGTTGGAGCTTTAGGGGTAAGCGGCGACAGCTCGTGCGCCGATCACAATATTGCCTGGAAATTGCGGCATAAACTAAAACTGGATTATATTCCGGCGGGAGTCGGCGCCGACAATAACGATAATATTGTTGTTGATATTAACGGCAATGTAAGCGCAAGCGGATGGGGACATCCGGAATGCTCGCCCTCAACCACAAAAATAGCCAAAGAGCTTTCAAAAACGCATCCTGTCAGGGCAAAAAAATAAGCTCGCCGGGGCTTGTTTGAAAACAAGCCCCTGACGAGCTTTTAAATATTTGAAGTGGATTTAAAAACCATCTCCTAAACTACCGTCCGGTTTAAATAAAATTCCGAAGTTTTTCCCTTAATTTCTCAATCTCCTGCTCATTCTTTGCATTATTAGATGCGTTTGATCCCAAATAATTCTTTATCACAAGATTCCACATCTCCATTGTATTTAACAATGCAAAATACCCTTCAATGTGTTGATATTGCACCTGCTTGGCATACCGCACAAGCGGTACCAGGCCAATTGAAGCCCGTTTATTAAATTTGCCGTTTAAAGGCTTTGCGTCATCCTGCACTTGCAGATAATCGTTTCCATTTGCCAAAGCTTTCAGCAAACCATAAAAGGCATCTATGCCAAGGGTCTGAGGGATATTAGGTTCGTACAATGTTGGTATGCTCTTCATCGCCTCTTCATTGAAAATAACTGGAGCTAAATCCTTGCTGTTCCATACCCTATTTACCATGCCTTCAAACTGGCTTTTTGTGACATAATTTGCAAAATCCGTATTGCCTGATGTTACTCCGGCAAAGGTGTAAAACGACAACATTGATAGCCCGTTAGGGTCCCAACTGCTTTGGGTATTTTTCAACCATGACGCCACCGTTGGAGTTATAGTGCCTCCAAGGCTGTGGCCGGTAATGATTACCTTTGCCCCTTTAGTCTTAATTTCATTTTTTAGAAATTTATCAAGCGACTGGGCTACCCCTGAGCTTCCGACATATTTCATATTTTTGAGATTTTTAAACCCTTGGTTTGTGCCCTTGGCAATCATGGCGTTTGTTGTTACCGGAGGGTTTGCCGTATTCCACGCCACCTGTTTCCCAACGGCAAAGTCTTCACCCCATGCGTAAAGCGAGGTTGGGTAGGTGCCGGCAATCGAAACGACATATTGAGGTTTGCCGGGTTGGGAGCTTTTTGCAACATACATTAAATTGGCGATAGTCCCTTCGTCCCGAGGTTGAAAAACACAAGGGCCCCAAACCGTCTCCCACTTTCCAATTAACCCCTGGATTTTCTTATCCTCAAACGTTGCGTTTAACCTTTCTCCAACTGTATTTTGATTTTGTTCAGCTGTCCCATCAAGGTCAGTGCCTAAATATGCCAGCATTGTAAGTGAAAAAACTTTCTGTTTTTCATTATACTTAACTCTACCTGCCATTTTATACCCCCCCCTTTGTTCTAATGTTAAAAAATATAAATTTCCCGTTTCTGGAAAATTTAAAATTATAACATTTTTAACAGCTTACAAACAACCATAGAAATCTAAAAATATTTGTAGTCACAGTACCCTGCGCGCATGTAGGCAAATTTACATACATGTGCGCAGAAGGCCCTTATAAACCGTATTTGATCTTAAAAAAACAATGTTGCAATGGAAAAAGATTATATCATTTATAATCGAAAAATCAATCGCAGCTCACCGGTAAAGCATTGCGATCAAATCAGTTATAGATATTGCTTTTGTTTGTTAATAAACCCTTAATCGCCGCTTTATTATATGCAAAAAGCATATTGAAAATTAGTTAGACGGATTTGTTGACTATTTTGCTTAACACTGTATTTGTATCGTTGACAAGTAGTTTACTTTTTTTCTGATTATGTAAAAATATCTGTTTTTTACAGCAGAGGTCTTTTTTATTTTGAAAGCTTCCCCATAAAAATGTGACAAATATCACAAAATATTGTGACGCGCGTCATTTACTTAAAATAAAACAGAGTTTATAATACTAAAAAGATTACCGGCAATATAAATATTAACAGGCTATTTATTAAAACAAACATAACGACAATCAGTAATTGCGCATCATTAAAATTAATCTGTGGCTAAAAATTAAAAAAACAATAAAAACCGTATTTAAATTAATTACTTTGCCGCTCTCTTTTTACCGGCCGCCTCTATCTTCCTAAATGGAAATATTGCGGCGGTCTTTGCGCAGACCGCCGCTTGAGGCGCCGCTAACACAACCAATAAATCCACCGTATCACGAGCAGGCTTATCTTAAAGCGGCTTTGTTTATTTAATTTTTGTAATCGCAACGACAATTCTATAAAACAACCGGCCCCGCAATCCCTGCGCAAAAATATTGTTTTAAAGGATGCCAACAAAACACACCCTCTGAAACGCCCGTTTCAACATTAACTCCAATTAGAACGCTAACTACATATCCACTAAATGAAGACTGTTCAATCAAAATCAATGTAGTACGCGACAAAAGCCGAAAAAAAATTATTTCCCTTCACAGGAAAGATAGTCTCCAATCAACGCGGTATTGCCGTGTTCTCAATAAAGCCAAAAAAACTATCAGGCAGGGCTAATATAACCTTGTCGATAAACGACCAGACATTCCAACTTCCAGTTATAATAAGAATGCGCCGCTCAAATAATTCATCCTGTTTCAGCGTTGCTTTTAACATTAATAATTTGCGTATAATATTTATTTTTGATTTACAAAATCTCAAACGTTATACTAATTGAATTAAATCAATAGACAATGTATGACAGTTTCGGCTGAACCATTTTGTCCTAATACATAATAAAGAGCAAAAACATGAAAAAAGCTGTAAATGTTGATTTAGACAAAATTATCAGGATTATTAAGGCTGAAAACAGGAAATTTGTTGTCCCAATTGTCACCGAGTTCTCAAAAGAGGGCTTTCCGTTTAAAGTTTTGATTTCATGTCTGCTAAGTTTGCGCACAAAAGATCAAACCACAAAAGATGCGTCAATACGACTCTTCAATATTGCCGACACTCCTGAAAAAATGATTAAAATGAAACAGGCCGCCATTGAAAAAGCAATATATCCGGTGGGATTCTACAAGGTAAAGGCCGAAAGGATAAAGGGGATATGCAGGGATTTGATTGAAAACTATGGAGGAAAAACACCTGACGAGATAGACGAACTCCTAAAACTTAAAGGCGTGGGTCGAAAAACCGCTAATCTGGTTGTGACCCTGGGGTATAACAAGCCCGGCATTTGCGTTGATATTCACGTGCACAGGATATCCAACCGGCTTGGTTATGTTGAAACAACCACTCCCGATAAAACAGAGATGGCTTTAAGGGACAAATTGCCTAAAAAGTATTGGATGACGTACAACGACCTGCTTGTAGCTTACGGCCAAAACATCTGCGTCCCGGTTTCCCCAAAATGCAGCATTTGTAAAATAAGAGAATATTGCAGCCGCATTGGAGTGGAACGCTCAAGATAAGAGAGCTGGAATGTTTTAAATGTAAAATAAATAAAAGCAAAGACTACCTCAAAACCATTGTTTTAGCGTAAAAAACGGGTTTAAAACCCAAAAATAGCGGATTTTAAGCATAATTTAGGTAAAACTAATAATATGCCGTAAATAAGTTGCGTCCGGGCTTGACTAAGCCATGCTTGTATGCTATAATTTCTGCCTTTCAATATTTAAAATAAAGAATATAATTTTCAACTGGAGGTTTTTTTAGATGGAAATCAAAGACGAATCTAGCGCAAAAGCGGCGCCTAAGAAAGAAGAGCGCTATTCAGATCAGCCGCAATGCATACAATTCGGCAGACGCAGAGCCATGAGGTGGCTTGGCTGGGCCGGTGTATGGACTTTTCTTGGAGGTTTCGGTATTGCGATAGCGAGATTTTTCTTCCCAAGGCTTTTATTTGAGCCGCCAACCAAGTTTAAAATAGGTTGGCCGGGCGATTATCCGGTAGGCGCTATTAGCGAACGTTATAAGGATAAATACAGGCTCTGGATTGTTAGAGAGCCTAAGAAGGTTTTTGTTATTGAGGCGAAATGCACGCATCTTGGTTGCACGCCAAACTGGCTTGAGTCTGAAGGTAAATTTAAATGCCCATGCCATGGTAGCGGATTTAACAAAGAAGGCGTAAATATTGAAGGCCCGGCTCCAAGACCTTTGCCTAGGTTTAAGGTTGCTTTGGCTGAAGACGGGCAGATTTTGGTGGACAAAGGCGTTACATTCAGAGGCGAGAGAAACGAGTGGGGCAAGGCCGGCGCATTTGTGGATGTTTAATAATTAATAAAAATTAAAAAACTAAAATTTTATAATAGCGGATTTTATGTGCTTCGTTGCACCATGAAATCCGCTATTTTTTTTAATACCGCATTACCTTTTGAATCAACCCTGTCAATGGTTTTATAAGCCCCTTCTATTAATCTTTCAGCGTAATTTTGCGAATATTCAAGCGCGTTGTGCTTTTTGTATAGATCCAGCGTCTTTTTAATGTCATCCTCAGTTGTATCTTCCCGCTCCTTTGCCATAATTGAACGCAAAACATCCTTTTCATCCGGGCTTGACATCTCCATTGTATAAGCGTAAGGGAAGCTTGCCTTGCCCTCGCTTATGTCCGAGCCGATCACGCCGCCACGGCCCTTGCCCATTGTAAGGTCAATAAGATCGTCCTTAATTTGAAACGCAGGGCCCATATTTTTCCCCAGTTCCCAGATCGCGTTAATATTCGCTGAGCTATTTTCCGAAAGCGCCACCCCGCCGGCCATGCCGCAGGCAAGGTAATAGCCGGTTTTTAGCTCAACTATCTTCATATACTTTTCAACCGTAAAGTTTTCAGCAGCCCTTGCGTTTATATCAAGCGCCTGCCCCTCTACCGTCCTTGCGTACGTCATTGTAAAAATATCCAGCAGTTGCATCTTTATCTCGATTGGCGACGGACTTGACAGTATGCTTCTGTACGCTATAGCCAAAAGGTAATCGCCGGTGTTGATGGCGTTTGCAATGCCGAATTTTACCCATACCGTGGGTTGGTCGCGCCTTATGGTGTCGCCGTCTTCAATGTCGTCGTGCAACAAGAACATATTGTGCAATATTTCAATAGCCATTGCAAAATGCACGGCGTTTTCAGGATTGCCACCCAACTCTTCGCACGTTATCAAACATATGGCGGGCCTTATCCTTTTGCCGCCGGTGCTTAAATGGTGCCAAATAGCCTCGCTTAGATAGTCTTCTTTGTTTAAAGGAATCTCTTCCTTCAACAATTTATCAATCTTCTCGCCGTAAATCTTTATCTTCTCTTCAATTTCCAACGCAACCCCTCAAAAACAGTCTAACTTTTGCGAAAAACACGCAAAAGACTGTTACAAAAGCTTAAAAATCAAAATACTTCGTTAATATTTGGGTGTAAAGTATATCAGATTCTTAAATAGACTGTCAACAAACGAAAGCAAGCCTGGAAATAATCTTTTAACCTAGCCGTTTTTCCGGGCTGTAGAAACCTCTGTAATCGCCGCCCTATATTATGAGCCGATTACATATTTACGATTCACCTATATTTTGGTTTAATCTGCCCGTTTTTTTTTATAAAATAGCGCATTCTTTTATCGGATATTTTATTTTTCAGCAATATTGATGGTTTAAGTTTATACTAACGTATTTGTAAACGCTAATTAAGGATTGATATGGAAACTTTTTGGACAAATAAACGGGTTCTGGTTACCGGGGGCCATGGCTTTTTAGGCAAATATGTTGTCTCGGAATTGAAAAGGCGCGGTTGCAGTGAACTCTTTGTCCCTTCGTCCACAGAGTACAATCTGGTTAAAATGGGTGATGTCGAGCAGTTGATGAACGATAGCTCGCCTGATATTATTGTTCACCTTGCCGCAAAAGTTGGCGGCATAGGCGCGAATGCGGCAAATCCCGCGAGTTTTCTTTATGACAATCTTATGATGGGAGTTCAATTGTTTGATGTCGCCCGTCAAAGGAACATTGAGAAGTTTGTCACCGTGGGCACGGTCTGCTGTTATCCTAAATTTGCCCCGGTTCCTTTTAAGGAGGAAGATTTATGGAACGGTTATCCTGAAGAGACCAACGCCCCATATGGCCTGGCCAAAAAAATGCTGATGGTTCAGGGCCAGGCGTATAAACAACAATATGGATTTAACTCTATTTTTCTCTTGCAGGTAAACCTCTACGGCCCTAATGACAATTTTGACCTAAACTCTTCGCATGTAATCCCCGCGTTGATTAGAAAGTGCGCTACCGCCGTAAAAAACAACGATGGTGAGATCGTCCTATGGGGCGACGGCAGCCCGACTCGCGAATTCCTCTATGTGGAAGACGCTGCGCGCGGAATAGTATTGGCTTCTGAAGAGTACAACAAACAGGAGCCTGTAAACCTGGGAAGCGGTTTTGAGATATCCATTAAAGACCTTGCTGAAATGATAGCTAAACACACGGGCTTTATCGGCAAAATTGTGTGGGACGCCACAAAACCAAACGGCCAGCCACGCAGAATGCTGGATGTAAGCAAAGCAAAATCTGAATTTGGCTTCTCAGCAAACATGAAACTTGAAGATGGAATTAAAAAGACCATTGAGTGGTTTAATGACGAGGGCTTGTAGACGCATGTTTCATCCCGGTTAGAAACAAGGAGCAGCCATATTTTAAAGCATGTTAAAATATTTAAACCGCGCCTTGTTTGCGTTAACCGTTTTGCGCAAAACGAACAGTTGCTTATTATTCTGAATACCAATCCATCAAAGCCCAGTATTTGCAAGAGCTTGCAGTATGCGAACGCAAGCTCTAAGTTATTTTTAAGTCGGCTTTAAACTTTCCCATAAATCATTGCTACGGAATAAGTATCCGGTAAATCTGATATATCGCCTTCGCTTCCCCCGTCGCCTGGGTTCATATATTTAGATCCGTCAATTACTATCCAGTGCGATCCGTCGTCATTTAGAACTAATGCAAATTGTCCTTCCCCCACGGCAATTGTATCCATTTTACCATCCCAGCTTCTATCAATATTACCGGCCCCGACAGCCACCGATTCATCTCCATAATTGCTTGAGCCGTCCACTGTTTGAATCATACCGGTAAGCATTTCAGAGGTAAGCGTACTCAATATTTTACATTTTGCCAGTTTTAAATTTAATATGCCCGCTCCACTATCAATGCCGCTTGGCAATGATCTGGATTCTGCGCGTTCAAGCATATTTTTATTGTTAGATGTGTAATTCAGATAGAGAGCTTCTTCCTGATCCTTGATTACTTCAGCCGCCTTATCCGCAAAACCACCCTGCGCAGTAGACTTCCATTCGCAATCTAAAGAGACCGCTCCAACCAGAAGCGAAGCCGCCCCGCATGAATTTTCATTATATTGTCCATACTTTGTCAATGCCATTTTTAACTCCTCCCTTTTTAAATCAAATACTATAAAAATATAGTTTGTCTCCGCCGCCGGACAAACAACAATTAAAATATAATAATTAATATTTAAATAAAAAGGTTTTTTAACATATGCCAGTCACAAGCCAGTCACAAATTAAAGTGTAATAAAATAAATATATAGAAAATTATGATTTTACCCATCTTTGCTTCGTTAACGATTTTGTAAAAATTACAAAGTTACGGGATAATTTTGTAAAATTGTAAAATTTTCAATATCAGCTTATTTTTTAAATTACCATGTTTCCTATACATCTTCTTCTATAATAAAATGTTACATGCCTGCGTTCATGTATATTTCTTTCATCCAAAAATCGGCGCTGTATTTGCTTTGTTTAACAGATTGCTGTAATTTCACAATTTTTTTATTATTGAAAAAGGCAATCAAATTAAATGACTAAACGTATATTGGTAATTGACGACGATGAATTTGTTAGAAAATCATTTAAATTGGCGTTAAATAACTATAAATACTATGTGGATACGGCAGAGTCCGGCGAAGCCGGAGTTAAAATGCAAAAAAATCAAGGATACGACCTGATCTTTCTTGATCTCAATATGCTAGGCATGAATGGGATTGAAACATTGAGACATTTGCGCGATATTGACAAGGAAAACTACATATATATCATTACCGCATTTGACAACGAATATTTGCGCGAACTAAAAAACGCTCGGTTTGAGCGTCTTGAGTTTGAGCTATTTAATAAACCGTTAGAGAGAAAGAAGATTATAGCTTTAACGGACGGGTTGTTTGGCGGACCAACAGAATACATTTAACGTAATGGCACGGAAAGAAACGGATGACAAAAGCCGGGGATAGATAACAAAAACGTTGTGGGGCGCGGCTGTTTGCGCGATTTCACTTTTCCGAAAGATTAAAAGTGACTTAGAATGCTTTAAATTCAGGTAAAATAGCCGATTTTAAAACATTTTCCAGTATCGCGCCCTTTGATAGTTGACTACCTATTTCCGGCTTCTTGATTTCTAAATCCTTAATCCACATACTCAAACCTAATTTTTATATTCTTGCCACATCCCCATAGTTTCGCCATTTCAGAGTTTAACCATTGCAAATCCACTTCCACTTTTATAGCGGCTTTTTAACCTTTGCCTTTATCCTGATTAATCTATATTTTTAAAAAAAGGCTCGAAGAGGTATTTGATGTTTTCAAGGGAATCGCCTATCATAAAGGGCATTGTTTTTGTGTAGGTATCAAGCAGGGTTATGGCGTTTATAGCGGCGTCTGCCTGGCAGGCGGAGCGGAGGCGTTTGGCGGTGTGGTGGTTTACTTTTTCAAGGTTTTTGTATATTTTGGTCAGGCCTTCAAGATCAAGGTCGGTTTTTTGCCCGTCTTTTTTAAGGAAATATTGGGCCAGTAGATACATGGATGTGGCGCGGTATGCGGTTTCGGCGCGGTCGGCCAGAGGAAGATGGAACCTGGCCATTGGTTTGAAGTAGATTGTGTGAGGGCAATCGCTGGTTGCGATTATAAGGCCCATTAGTGAACTTAGGGCCTTCTGGGCGGTTGTTTCTTTAATTATTACTCGCTCTACAGTTGTGACCTGAAGGCGGATTGAATCGTATGATATTAATTTCTTAAAACTATCCACCACCCCTGTCAAGTTAAGGGCAAGTGGGCAATGTGGGACATCTTTGGAACTAAGCGGGCAATGTTCGCACTTTAGATAATCCAGCTCCGTCCAGGCCGGTGGATTATCCACCGGCGAGTTGATAAGTCCAAGATTTTTAGCGTCAAGGTTCAGATCAAAATTTTCATCTTCGCCATCTTCAAGCGTAAATTTGTATTGAATTTGTATTGAATCCATGTGGTTGCCGGCTCCTTTTCCCATATAAATTTGCGCGATCTATTTAAAGCTCAACTCCCATACGTCATTTTACCTGCCTAAAAACTAACCTGGCAGAACTGTTCGTAATCTATCAATTCTTTTATTGTAGGATTGTCGCCGCAAACAGGGCATTCGGGATTTCTCCTTAATACCACTTTTCTAAAATCCATTGACAAGGAGTTGTAGAGCAGCAGTTTGCCGTTCAGAAGTTCGCCTTTGCCCAGCACGAGTTTTACAACTTCGGTGGCTTGTATTGAGCCTATTACTCCGGGCAGCACGCCCAACACTCCGGCCTCCTGGCATGATGGAACAAACTCCGGCGGGGGAGGGCTTTCAAACAAACACCTGTAACATGGCCCCTCGCCCGGAACAAATGTGGTAGCCTGCCCTTCAAACCTGAAAATCGAGCCGTGCGATAGCGGTATATTTGAGAGCACGCACGCATCGTTTGCTAAATATCTTGTGGGGAAGTTGTCCGAACCGTCCGCAACCACATCGTAATCTTTAATTATGTCTAAAATATTTTTAGATGTCAGACGCTCTTCGTAAGGCACAACTTTTACGTCGGGATTGATAGCCTCAAGAGTCTCTTTTGCCGAAAGCGCTTTTGGTTTGTCAACATCTTTGGTTGAGTGCATAATCTGGCGTTGAAGGTTTGAGTGGTCCACAACGTCGCCGTCCGCTATGCCTAAAGTGCCGATGCCCGCCGCCGCAAGGTATAAACCAATAGGAGATCCAAGGGCGCCGGCGCCTATCATTAGCACCTTTGCTTCCAATAGTTTCTTTTGCCCTTTGCCGCCAACTTCCGGCAATATGATATGTCTTGAATATCTGTCTATTTGTTCGTCTGTAAATTCCATTATAATACGCCCTCTACTTATTTAGTTTATTTCTAAACTTTTGTTCTTCTAAATTAATCTTCAATAAAAATATTATTATCTTCAAGGATCGTACCCTGAGCAGCTTCAAGACTTTTTAATGATTGATTGTAATCAATTACAGCCTTGTTTGCGCCGCCTTCGGCAATGGCCAACCTCTCCTGCGCCCTTAAAACTTCAAGGCTGGTTGACCTGCCGACTTCGTACTTCTTCTCTTCGGCGTCAAGCCTTTTTTGCGCAAGTTCTCTGGCTTTTGTTGTGGCTTTGATGCGCTCCTCGTTTGTGCGAATTTGCCGCACTGCTTTGCGAACTTCAACTACTATTTCCTGTTCTTTCTTTTTAATATTAAGCGCTGACTGCCTTGCCTGTAGTTTGGCCGCTTTATAATTGCTCCTTGCTGCGCGCATGCCAAGCGGAACTTCAAAATTTATGCCGAAAAATTCGCCTTGAAACTCTTCGGAGAACAAGCCTTCGTTAGTGTCGTCAAAATCAGAGCCAAGGCCGCTGTACCTGGCTCCGGCGACAAAGTCCAGCTGTGGCAGAATCTCATTCTTTTTCTGCCTTACTTTAATGTTTGCGTTCTTGATTTCCAACTCTTTTTCCATAAAATCAGGCCTGTTTTTTAACGCGATTTTTATAGCTTCGTCAAGATCCTTATTTTGTTTGTTGAAAACCGCTTTATTTTTCGGCGTAATCGACACTGCTGAAAATAGCGGGTTATCGCCCAGGTTCAGCACAAGTTTCAATTCATCCTCTCTGTCTTTTATGCTGTTTTCCGCAATTATCACAGCCTCTTCCTGTGAAGCGACTCCCTCTTCCGCCTGCACAAGCTCAATCGGAGCAAGGGTGCCTATTTCCACCTGTATTTTGTTCTTTTTAAGCAGATCTTTAGCGCGTTCCAGCGAGATTTTGCTGACCGTGAGGTCTTCAATTGCTTTTACAAGATTCCAGTACGATGTCTGGGCAAGGTTCATAACGTCTATTGCGACCTTTTTAAACTGCATCAATGAAATCTTTTTATTATTGCGCGCAATATAAATTGGGCTTCTCGTTTTAAAGATGCCGAAATTTTTTAATAGGGGTTGTGTTATCTTCGCTTCAAAGTAGCTGGTGCTCGCAGGATTTATTGCGCTAAACGGGTCGGGAGTGATGAACCGGCGATTAAAATTATACTCCAGGCCAAAGATAGCGCCGGTAGGAAGCAGGGTGTTGACTGACGCGTTAAACGTTCTTGAATCGCTAAAAAACTGAGTAAAATCAGACGGATCTATAGTTGCGTTTTCATCCGGATTATCACCGTCAATACCGCCAACCAATTGGCTATTGATAGGTGTATTGTCTTCTCTAAGCTCGCCCCGGAATTTAAAAACCGGGTCAAATCTGGATTTTTCGGCTATTACGCCGTATTCGCCGATTTCAGGAGCAAGCTCAGCTATCTTAATGTCAAAGTTGTTCTTTAACGCCATGGCGAATATGTCGCTAATTGAGAGATTAAGCTCTTTTAAACCGCCGGAAAGCTCAACCTGCCCTGATCCCGCTTCGTTAATGGGCGCAGCGTTCTCGCCAACAGCCTCTTCAGCCGATGTTACGCTAAAAAATGACGGCATAACAACAATAATCGACAATATAAATATAGAATATAGAAAATGTTTCAATGGAATGATCGGATTAAATATTGTGGTTAAATTTAATTTAATTGGAACTGATTCAAATTATGATAAAACAGACATGGCGGTTAAAACCGCAACCGTTCAGTTAATTTAAAGGTCTAAATCTCATAAAAGGCCATACTGTTTTAAGACATTTGAAAGTTGATCTGTGTGAGGTTTGGACATTTCGCAAAGCGGAAGCCTCATTTCGCCGTTTAATCTGCCAAGCAGCTTCATAGCCGTTTTAACGGATATAGGGTTTGTTTCTATAAACATTCCTCTGGAAAGCGGGAACAACTTTTTGTGCATACCCATTGCCTTGCCGATATCTCCGTCTTTGAATGAGACGACCATGTCGCTTACATCTTTAGGGGCAATATTTGCGGTTACCGATATTACGCCTTTTCCGCCAACAGACATGATAGGCAATGTGAGCGAGTCGTCGCCTGACAAAACATTAATATCGCACAGGTTTAATATTTGACTGGCCGCGTCTATATCGCCGCTTGCTTCTTTAATGGCGACTATCGTCTTAATTTCAGCCAGCTTAGCGACTGTTTCAGGAGTAATGGAAACACCCGTGCGGCCCGGCACATTATAAATAACTATAGGGATGTCCACTTCTTCGGTTACTTTTTTAAAGTGCTGATAGAGGCCTTCTTGAGTCGGCTTATTATAATATGGCGTGATTACAAGGGCTCCGTCGGCTCCGGCTGTTTTAGCGTGTTTAGTCAATTCAAGCGTTTCGCTGGTGCTGTTGGATCCGCTGCCGGCTATAACTTTTACTCTGCCCGCCGCCGCCGATATAACTTCGCTGACAACCCGCTCGTGCTCTTTAATATTAAGAGTGGGCGATTCGCCCGTGGTGCCGCAAGGCACTATGCCGTGCGTGCCGTTTTGAACATGATATTCAACAAGCTCTCTAAGTTTATTACAGTCAACTTCTCCATTACTAAAAGGAGTAACTAAAGCTACGATTGATCCTTCAAACATGTTTTATTAACTCCGGTTGGCTTTTAAAAATTTTAAAAAATCCGCGTACGACATCCCATCTTAAAAAAAAAGCGTGTAACAGCGGCAATAAGGCTGTTTATGTTAACTAAAAATGCTTCAAGAAGCAATCTCTATTTTCGCCTGTTTCGCGCTACGCGTCACCTTATTTGAGACTTTCATACTGATAAATAAGCTCCTTCATCTCTCTTACAGCCTCTTTTATGCCCACAAATATTGAGCGGGAAATAATGCTGTGCCCTATATGAAGCTCCTCAATATCCATTGAATCTATCAGGGCTCCGGTGTTTTTATACGTCAAACCGTGCCCGGCGTTAACTTTTATGCCCAATTCTTCCGCATATTTGCCTGCGGTGGCCAGTTTTTCCAGAAGCGGCGCCCTTTCGGCGTCTGTTCCCGCGTTAGCGTAAGTTCCGGTGTGCAACTCGACATATTCAGCTCCGGTATCCTTTGAAGCGGCTATTTGGCCCTGGTCGGGATCGATAAAAAAGCTTACAAGTATGCCCGCGTCCTTAAACTTTTTAACTATGTCCGGGAGAATGTTTTTGTTTGATATTACGTCAAGGCCGCCTTCGGTAGTAACCTCTTGCCTCTTTTCAGGCACAAAAGTTACCTGATCGGGTTTTGTCTTTAACGCTATATCTATTATCTCATCGGAAAGGGCCATTTCCAGATTCAGTTTGGTGTAAACAGTTTTGCGCATTATTTCCAGGTCTCTATCCTGAATGTGTCTGCGGTCTTCCCTGAGATGTATTGTAATAACGTCGGCGCCTGCAAGGTCTGCCAGAGCCGCCCCGGCAACCGGATCAGGCTCAAAGGTCATCCTTGCCTGCCTTACGGTGGCAATGTGATCAACATTTACTCCAAGTTTTATCATAATCTTTCCTTAAACATGTAATCAGTGTAAATTACGCTGCTATTTAACAGTTTTCAATTTAAAACGCAGCCCCTTACTTAGCTAACCCCTCAGCCGCGCTTTCATTTTCCTTTAAATCTACATGAATCTCCGGAATCTGATCTTTAACTTCAACCCCAACCGGCAGGTTAACATGCACCGGTTGTTTATAAGGCCCTGGAGGTTTCAATGTGCTGACGTCAACATATGCGACAACATCGTCGGGGTTTAATTTGTCAATAGCCATTTTAGAGCCTTTAATAACAAGGTCAATGTTCTGGTCCTGAAGGGTAACATGGTAAGGGAAATCGGTGGACTGCAAGAGGCTTACTTTGACTTTTTCAAGGGTTTTTACTTCCTGTAATTCGCTTATTACAAACCATACGCGCACATTGTCATTGCATTTAACAGGAATTGTTTCGGTTTCACCTTCGTTTGTAATTTGCACGCTCTGTTCAATGTCTATAATCCATGGGAAAGTCCTGTTCTTTTCAGTTGAAACACCGTTTATATCTATGAGCGCGGTGTTTATCTGCGTCACTGATTTTAAAATGTTTGCGGGGCCGACAACTTCAACGTCGCTTGGATAAATAAATTCATTTTTTACTATAAAGCCGGGCGCGGGTTGCCCTTCTTTTACTATTACGACTTTAAGCCGTTTCTTCTCTAACCGTGACAATTCGACCTCTATCTTTTCAGGATAGATTGATTCAACCCTAATTGAGTCAGGCAGATTCAGGTTCTCTCTGGAAAGAGCAATAGACTCCTTTACAAGGTCGTCGGTACCCTGTGTGTTATAAGGTATTCTGCATCTGGCTTTTATCTTGTTTTCAGCTATAAGGCCCGAAACCTGATCTATAAGTTCTTGCGGCCCTTTTAAACTGATTATAACATTGGCGGCGCTTTGGTTTAACATTGTAAAACCGGCCGGCATTGAAATCTCAACATCAACCACTTCGGTAATTACTTCAGTATACCTGTTAACGGCAAAAAACCATAGGGCTACAGCCATTGCCAAAGCCATTAGTTTTACCCTTATATTGCCGACCAAAAACCCTTTATTTCCCAAAACAAAACGCCTCCAATGTCAATGCTTAACATATTTTTTTAAATTGCCGCCTATCATCAGATCGTTTAGAACGTTCACTAAATCCTTCTCTTCCAGATGCCCGTTGGTTTGCAGGCCTTTATTGGCGATTGATATCCTGCCCGTCTCTTCCGATATAATTATTGATATGGCGTCGGTCTCTTCAGTAAGGCCGATGCCCGCGCGGTGACGTGTGCCGTATTCCTGCGCTATGTCGGAGCTTTCGCTTAATGGAAACAGGCAACTCGCAGCCACTATTTTCTGTTCGCGGATAATTATTGCTCCGTCATGAAGAGGGGAATTCGGCCAGAAAATTGATTTAATCAGGTCGCTTGTCACATCGGCGTTAATCTTTACGGCGCCTTCAGTGTAACTGTCCAGGCCTGATTCGCGCTCAATCGCGATCAAGCCTCCAATCTTGTTATTTGACATTGAAATTATAGACTTGATAATTTCGGTTGTGACGGTGGCGCTTTGTTTGAAAAACAACCTGAAAAAGCTGTTGTGGCCAAGGCGGACCACCGCGCGCCTGAATTCCTGCTGGAATAGGATGATAATCGGGAGTATAAAGACGGGTATGAACTCTCTAAGAATCCATTCAACCGAATAAAGGTTTAACTTTCTGACAAAAAAGAGGAAGGTTATCGCAGCTATAACTATAATAAACGCAAGGGCTCTCAAAGTGCCCTCGCCTCTGGTTCCCTGCAAAACCCTTAGCACAAGGTAAATAAGCAGGAATATAATAAATATTTCCAAACAGGCTTTTGCGACTACCAACCCGTTTATATTTTCAAATATGCCGGCAAAGCTCTTCATGTTTATCTTTCTATTCAGAGCTTGATATTAAGCTCTATCAATTGCCCGTCAATGTAAGCTATTCTTTATCGCGTCGCACATTCTTGCGGTTTCCACAGTCGGCTTTACATCATGCGTCCTTATAATGTCCGCTCCGCCGGCTATGGAAACCGCCGCGGTAGCCAGCGATCCAAAGAGCCTATCGTGCGGCAATTTGTCCAATATTTTACCAATAAAAGATTTTCGCGAAGCGCCTACCAATATTGGCCTGCCAAGTTCGCAAAACTCTTCAAGTCTGTTTAAAATCACAAGATTATGCTTAACCGTTTTTGCAAAACCTATGCCCGGGTCAACAATAATCTTCTCTTCGTCAATGCCGTTGTCAACCGCCCAAGCAATCCTCTGTTTTAAAAAGGATTTAACCTCCGCCACAACATCGCAGTAAACGGCGCTGTTTTGCATATTGGCAGGGTTGCCTTTCATATGCATTAACACAACCTGGGTTTTATTTAACGACGCCACCTTTGCCGTTTCTTTATCGCCTGTCAACGCGCTGACGTCGTTTATGATTTGCGCGCCGGCTTCAATTGATTTTTCCGCGACTATCGCTTTTTGCGTGTCAATTGATATGGGTTTATCCGTTATTTTGGCAAGCTCCTTAATAAAAGGAACTACGCGTTTTAACTCCTCTGCCTCTGAAACAGGTTGCGAGCCCGGCCTGGTAGATTCGCCGCCCACATCAATAATGTCCGCGCCGTCGTTAATCATACGACAGGCGCATTCCAAAGCTTTGTCAATGTTTAAGAATAATCCGTCGTTTGAAAATGAATCCGGAGTGGCGTTAATTATCCCCATTACTTTGGTTTTATGATTGGAAAGAGGGGCCACGGACTGTTTTAAATTCCCTTTTACCATCTTTCATTCATTAAATCCACGATTCTTTCAGCGATATCAACATACGCCTCATTTTTAGCGGACTCTATCGTTTCGCCTCGTTTCACAACAAACTCTGTCGGCGAAGTCACACCTTTATATTGAACAATCGCTCTTCCTGACCTTAAATCCCGCCAAATAAAATCAACCCTGATAAATATTCGGGACTCCATTATATTATCTTCAGAGTCAACAATCATAACGCTCTCGTCAAATTTTACAACCACACCTTCTATAATAGAGTCCGCGTCTTCCTTATTTGCGATTTTTAACTGGGTTTTGAACATTATCTCATCTTTTAACGCTTTAGTCAGCCCAAACTCAAGGCCCCGGCGAAAGGTTTCGTTATCAAAGATGGGTATATAAACAGTGCCCACATTCTGTTTAAGTATTGATCTAGATGAATACCCGCATCCTGTTGCAGCGCCTATCAATAGCATAACCAGCAAACAATATTTTAAATTTTTTATGTTTAACATTTTTTCAACCCTGATAACCGCATTTGCATAAAGCGTAAAAATCATAAAAGTTTTTTGTAAAACCACGATTTTTATTTTATAGCGCCAATGCCTTGCAAATATTTAATTTTTTCCACAGCTTTTGCAGACCAGACAGTGTCCGGGAAATTTTCTATAACTACATCATAATACACTTTTGCCGCTTTTGGTTTTTTTCTGCGCAAATAGAATTCAGCAACCTCAAACTCCCTTTCGGCTTTTGCGGTTTTTATGTCGTCCATCTTCAGCTTTGCTTTCTCAACCAGGCCTCCGGTAGGGTTGTTGGCCATATAATCCTCAAACCCGTCCTCGGCTTCGGTAAGCAAACCGACGTTCCTATCCTGCCTTCGCTCATCCTCAACCTTGCACATTGGTATTTGGTATTGCGCGTAAGGCACCCAGGCGCTGTCGCTGTAATTCTCAATCAAAACCCCGTAATTTTCTATAGCCTGGTCAAATTTCTTCAATTTCTGGTAACAGTCCGCTATCTTTATCTGAGCGTCCGCCGCGTAAGGCCCAAGGGAGTTGCGTTCAATAATCTTCTCAAACATTCTAATCGCGGCCTTTACTTCCAGACCTTCCATCTGCGAGATTCCCAGATTGTACTGCTTTATAACGACCTCTTCAGTCCTTCTGGAGCCCGGATAATTATCAAGAAATTTGTCATATGTCTTAAACGCGTTTTTGTAATCGTTCGCCAAAAGATAGGCGTACGCTATGTTAAACATGGCAGGCTCCGCAAACTCGGAATTTGGAGATTCCTCTACCATCGCTTCAAGCTCGCGCACTGCGCGTATATATTGTTGATCGGTAATTAACGCCAGGGCGTGTTTGTACCGTTGGTCGAACGTGTCGTTTGTCAACTTATCAAGCTCAACCCAGCCGTTCTCCTTGTTCCATATCATCTTGCCGGCGTCGACCACAGAGTTAAAGAGAAAGATGCCGAATATTGCCGCTAAAACATAATTTACGCTTTTTATTCTCATAGTATCGTGTTTGTAATAAAACCTTAAATTGTTCAATCCGTATGTAAAAGGCCCCCAAGATCAACCTTAAAGCCAAACCCTGATAAAATCCCGGCCTCTTCCTTGTGCATAGCATCGGCCATCTTCTCATCTTTGTCATCATACCCCATTAAATGCAGCAATCCATGGACAAGGTAGAGAAAGATTTCACACTCAACATCGCCGCCCATCTTCTTTGCCGTGTTAACGGCAGTCTGGATAGAAACTATGATCTCTCCGTTAATTTTACCGTCCGCCTCTTCGTCAACATCGTCCAGCTCAAAAGAAAGCACGTCGGTAGGCGTATCTTCAGACAAGTAAGAGTTGTTTAACTCCCTGATTTTATCATCATTAACAAGAACCACGCTTAATTCGGCGTCTTTTCCCGCTGCTTTCAGGGTATTTTCCAAGATCTCTTTTACTTTATCCTCATCAACATCAAAAGAATCCTGAAGATCGGCTATCTCTATTTGCATAAATCCCGCTTTAAAATTGTTTAATCACGAAGCGCGCCGTTTTTCAGCGGCGGGCTTATCTTCAATGCCGCTGGTTTTTTCGTAAGCGTCCACAATATCTTTTACTAATCTATGGCGTATAATATCGCTTTTGTGAAGATGCATAAATGCGATACCTGGTATTTTATCAAGTTTATTGCGCGCGTCAATCAGGCCAGACTCGTCATCGCCGGGCAGATCAATCTGGGTGATGTCGCCCGTTACCACTATTTTCGAACGAACTCCCAGTCGAGTTAAAAAAGTCTTCATCTGCTTTGTTGTGCAGTTCTGAGCCTCGTCCAATATAACAAATGAGTCGTTTAATGTCCTGCCTCTCATGAACGCCAGCGGCAATATCTCTATCAGATCGTTTTCCAGGAACTTTTTTACCTGAGCCGTGTCCATCATGTTGCCCAAAGCGTCATATAAAGGACGAAGATATGGGTTTACCTTAGCCTGCACATCGCCGGGCAAAAACCCCAGTTTTTCGCCGGCTTCAACAGCCGGCCGCGCTAAAACTATTTTTTTTACAACTTCATTTTTTAAAGCCGAGATGGCCATGGCCACGGAAAGGTAAGTTTTGCCTGTGCCGGCCGGGCCGATACAGAAAACAACATCATTTTTCCTGATAGCGTTAATATAGTCGCGCTGCCCGGTTGTCTTTGCCTTGACCAGAGCCCTTTTTGAGAAGACGTCGATCCTTGGCCCAACAACTCCCTCCTCTTCGTTATTACCGGTATTGCCGGTATCTGTTGAAAGATTTTCGCGCCATGATATCCGGTTGTCGGACGCTTCATTGTAATTGTTAACTTCCCAGAATGATTCCGTGTCTTCAACCTGTTTCTTTTGAAAAATAAAGGTTTCCTCCTCGTTGATGTTTGGCTGCGCGCGGCCTTTCTTCTCTTTAATAACCCCGTCTACATCCTTTGCGCTCAACCTGCCGGTTGATTTTACAATATTGATCAATTTTTCAAGAGCGCCGGACGCAGCTTTAACTTTATCCTCATCGCCTTCAATTTTTACCTCGCAATCTCTGGCAATGATGTCGGCGCAAAACTCATCCCTTATTAAACGTAAATATTTATCATGGCTTCCATAAATAATAGCCGCATCCTGAAGACTGTCAATAAATATTGTTTTCTTTAATTTTTCCGCCATGTATTATTTATCCCGCTCCGGGGATAATTCTCACTAGAGCAGACAAGCTGCTCAGTGTTCATTTAGGTCTGTGTAATTTTTAAAAAGGCGTTTTGCGCTTTAATTCCTGACAAAAAACAGAAAATAATAAGCCACGGGCATGCTTACGAGCAAACTGTCAATAATGTCCAGCACGCCTCCAAAAGTTGGCACTACACTGCCGGCGTCTTTAACGTCGGCCCCTCTCTTAATCATTGATTCAGCAAGGTCGCCCAACACGCCCGAGAAACCTACAAGCAACGCAAACGGAGTTAGCAATTGCCAAGATATTATCCACGTATCGGCAACAAGGCACATGCCCCAGGCGACTCCAACGCTCATAAGCAGCCCCGCTATTAAGCCCTCAATTGACTTCTTTGGACTTATAACCGGCGACATTTTGTGTTTTCCGAATTTGCGGCCAACCAGATAGCCTCCGATATCGGCCACCTTTGAAACCAGCACAACAAACAAAAAGTCAAACACGCCGTTGCCGCCAGGCAAGTGATACACCGACATTGTGTACGAAATCAGGAAAAACACGTAAAGAACGCCGAAAATCGTTATGGAAATATTTCGTAAAGCGTCCGGCAAGCTCCCCTTAATTCCCTGCGCAAAAAAAGCCAGGAAAATCAGGGCTACCAGAATGCCGGGAATCAGCGATTCGTCTAAATCCGCAATGCTACCGCGCGCTGAAAACCACACGCTTAGAAAAATAGCAATCCCGCAAATCAGCCCTGGAATCTTAAAAGGCGTGGTTTCATCATTTTTAACTATTTTGCAAAATTCCAACAGTCCGACGCTTCCAATAAACAAGGTGACAAGCCCAATGCAAATGTCCGTGTCGAACAGTTTGTCCACATACAAAACAGCAAAAAACGCGGCAAGCATTGCCGCTCCTAACGATATCCTTGTTTGAAGTACTGTCACCTTATTAGTCCGCCGAAACGGCGTTCTCTTTTCGCGTAATTTTCAAAAGCCTCTTCCAGATCCGGTTTTCTGAAATCGGGCCAAAATACAGGCGTTATATAAAGCTCGGCGTAAGAAACTTCCCATAAAAGAAAATTGCTTATGCGCATCTCGCCTCCGGTGCGTATTAACAAATCAGGATCCGGCATGTTTCGCGTGTAAAGATGTTGCTGAAAAAGAGCTTCGTCTATTTCATCCTCTTGTATTTTGCCCTGTTTTACCTCTTCCGCGATTTCGCGCGCAGCGTCCACTATCTCAGCCCTTCCGCCGTAATTCAAGGCTAGGCAAAGCTCCATGCCGGTGTTGTTTTTGCTTTCGTCCATGCTTATGGCCAGCTCTTCCTTCACAAAATCAGGCAACTCCTCCGTCTTTCCAATAGTGGAGAGCCTTATATTGTTTTCAGCTATTTCCGGCCTTTCGTTTATCAGGAACTTCTTAAGCATCTTCATCAGGAAGTTTACCTCCCTGCGCGGACGTTTCCAGTTTTCCGCTGAAAAAGCGTATAAAGTAAGTTGATCAAGATACTTTCGCGCGCATTCACGCGTAATCTGACGTACCGATTCAACCCCCGCTTCATGCCCCTTTATCCTTATAAATCCCCGTCTTTTTGCCCAGCGTCCATTGCCGTCCATTATTATTGCCACATGTCCGGGCAAACTTTTGTCTCTTTCCATTTTCTATTTAATCTTATCTAATCCTGCTGTTTTATTAAGGGATGTTTTCCGTTTTTCGCAAAAAATCAGGGGGTTCTAATATTCAAAAAGCTGTTTACGGTCGGGTCCAACTGAGACCAGTTCAACCTTGATTCCGGTGAGAATTTCCAGCGTGTTTATATAAGCCGAAGCATTTTTCGGCAAACTCTTTTTATCCGTAATATTTGAAGTGTCCTCGTCCCAACCCGGATACTCCTCATAAATAGGCTCGCATTCAGTAAAAGCGGAAAGACATGTTGGAAATCTGGAATACATCTTTGAGCCGCTTTTATATCCAACGCACACTTTTAATGTTTTTTGCCCGTCAAGCACGTCAAGTTTCGTTACCACTGCGGAATCTGCCCCGTTAATCATTGCCGCATGCCTTACCGCTATAGCGTCAAACCAGCCGCAACGCCTGGGCCTGCCGGTGGTAGCGCCGAATTCGCCGCCCTTATTCTGGATCTCAAGGCCGAGTTCTCCCTCTATTTCAGTTGGAAACGGCCCGCTGCCTACTCTGGTTGTGTACGCCTTCATGATGCCTATGACGCGGTGTATCTGCTTTGGCGACACCCCGGTTCCCGCCGGCGCGCCGCAAACCGTGGCGTTTGACGAAGTTGTAAAAGGGTACGTCCCAAAATCAACATCAAGCAACGCGCCTTGCGCGCCCTCGAACATTATGCTTTTATTGTGCTTTAATGAATCGTTCAGCAAATCAACGGAATCGCACACATAAGGTTTAATCTTCTCCGCAAAGTTGCGGTATTTGTCATAAATTTCGTCAAATGACAACGGGTCTACGTTGTAAACCTTAGTCAACATAGTGTTTTTGTGGTCTAAAATGGACTTTAACCGCTCCTTAAAATAATCATCAAAGTACAAATCCCCTGCCCTTATGCCGGTCCGTCCCATTTTGTCAACATAACAAGGCCCTATCCCCCGTCCGGTGGTGCCGATCTTGTCATCGCCTTTCTGTTTTTCCGAAAG
This sequence comes from Candidatus Anammoxibacter sp., assembly GCA_021777105.1. Classification (GTDB taxonomy): domain Bacteria; phylum Planctomycetota; class Brocadiia; order Brocadiales; family Anammoxibacteraceae; genus Anammoxibacter_B. The sequence goes on along the minus strand of JAIQZQ010000043.1, from coordinate 89,084 downwards.
GGAGTCTATTAATTTGTGATATGGAAAAACAATATGCGCGCCGTCGCTGATAAATAGGTTTCCCCCTATTTCAACGCCTGCGGCCTTAAGCTCGTCAATTTCAAGTAAAAGCTGCTCAATATCAAGCACAACCCCGTTGCCGATTACGCAACATTTACCGGGATGCAAAACCCCTGAAGGGATAAGATGCATAACAAACTTTTTACCGTCAACAATAACTGTATGCCCCGCGTTAGCGCCTCCCTGATACCTTACAATGATGTCATATTCTTCCGTCAGCGCGTCTATAATCTTTCCCTTGCCTTCATCGCCCCATTGAAGTCCAACAATACAGGAATTTGCCATAATTTAACCCCAAAATTTCAAAATATATAGGCTCGAAAATGTCCACAACTCGTTATGTAAACAGAGCTTAAGGATTATAGGGAATTTGTGGTATGATGTCAACGATAAAATAAGCCTAAATTAATACCGGAAAAGCCGACACCCCAAGAAGAATTTATGTTGTAAAAACCTACTGCATTACGACTTAAGACATTAAGGTCGCTGTGCCTAAAAAAAACAGCTTTTTGAAAATCAGGTTTGGTCATGCTGGTAAATTTGTATCAGCAAGGAACGATGGAAAAAAGTTCCCCATCAATTGATAGGAGGCCGATCGAATCAATTTTACATCCCTTGTCTGATTATTTTGCGGTAAAGACTCTGTGGAAGGTTAAGAAACCCATGAGTTTAACTTCTGTTAAAATTTTATTCTCTCATTCGTTACAACATTTGAAAGCAGCCCGGGTGATTCGTCGGCGAAAAAAACAGATTGTATCCAAAACGGATTGTGGAACCCCTCTTTGTCCGGATTCAGCCCATACCTTCTCTGGCTTTGATGCCTGTTCCAGCCGGCGTAATAATTTTCAGGATAGCTCAACCATAAGAGGTACGATTCAGGCCGCCCCCCGTCCATTATAAGGCCGTTGTTATGATAAATCGACGCATAACCGCCTTCAAACGGCAATAGCTCAAGCGTCTCAACCGTTTCCAGTTGATATTGGCGGGTTTCCAGGCAACGCACAATTGACCCCGGCAGCCTTTTGCCGTTTTCCGCGCAAAACAGCTCCGCCACTGTGTGAAATCCCGCGTTCATCATTATGCCCGTTTTCTTGTCAATACCGGGTTTAAGTATGCCAGCTATGGGCTTGCCTTTATACTTAGAAGGCAACGCAATGGACGAAATCTCCTGAAACGCCTTTCCCCCGATCCTGTCAGTAGCGTAAACCTCGTAAAAGCAGCCGCAGTTCATAGCGGTTTCATAAATTACCGGCAACCTCTCATCATCAAGTGTAATGGTCAGGAATCTGCCGTCGAGTTTGCCGGCTTCCTTATCGCCCTTTAACATCTCAGGATGCTCCGGGTACCAGAATTCATAAGTTATTTGCAAAAATAACTTTTGCCCAAATTGAATGTCGCGCGTGTGTGTGTAAACCACGGGATCGCCAACATCAACAAACACCCGCCGGTTGTTGGAGTGATCTCTTATCATCTTAAGTTTTCCAAACTGATCAATCGCGGGATTATATCGTATCTGGTTAATCTGCTGCATTTGAACAATATCCGGGGCGTAAAAAGCGATCAGTTCGCGTTGAGACATTCCATGATCGGCTTATTAACAGGATCGCCCCCGCCCCTGTATGAAGTGTAAACATGCTCAAAATCCAGCTCGTATTTCTCCGCCTGATGGGTCTTTTCAATCTCCTTGTCAACAATCTTGCGGGCAATTTTGCGCACAGGGCTTGAAGCCAGCCTTCTTACCCCCATATGCTCAACATCAGCCTGTTTTTCAATAGACGATTTAATATTCGCAACCAAATTGTCAACATCGCCGCTGGTTAAGATTTTTGCCGCCTTTTTATTCCAATCCTCCACGGCTTTTTCCAACCGCGCAATGTAAAACCGGAACAACGCAACCCTTGCCTCATCAATTGAAAGCTCACTGGGCAGCCTTAAATAACGCGCAACGCTTTTTGCCCGTTTGCCAGGCAATCGCAACAACTCCCCGTCAAGAGCGTTAATCCTGAACTCAATTACCTCTTCCACCCAGTTTTTCAACTGCTCACGCCCGGTTTGCGCGTCGCTGATCGGCGAAATCGATTCAAGCTGCCGCATTAACCAATAGTTTACAGCCAATCCCGGAACCTCCTTTACCATCTGTGTTTCAGGGTCTTTTACATCCTCTGATTTTATAGCTTCATTCAAAACGGCAACAAAACCTTTTTTGCGGTTTTCAGGAATATTGTCAAAAATGGAAGGCTCTATTTTGCGGCCCTTAAGAGTAGGCAGTTCAACAGGCGCCGATGCATTGCCGGATTTGCTTGAAGCGTAAAAGATATGCCCTCTTTTTGCCCCCTCGCCCCTGCCTGCGGCATACTCCTGATTAATAAAATATTCAAACAACTCCCTTTTCTCAATGTCAACATCTATTGATAGAGAGACCAGATAGTTTCCATTCTGCATCTCAAATTCCGAATCAAGCTCAACCCGCCTGACAATAGAGTCGCCAAATTTGCCTGATTTAACCTCTTTTTTTATAAATTTCCTGACAAAACGGCCCCACGATCCGTTAATCCCTCCCCTGTCGCCATAAATTTCAGGAAAATCATTAGGCCCGCCGCAATCAACTCCCCAGCACTTCTGCTTAATATCGGTTTCAAACTGCAACCTCAAATTAACAGGAAACAGATAGCCTCCATAAGACAAGTTAGCCAACAAAAGTATAAAACCGATAATTAAAAGTTTTGTCATAGTTTTCATTTTTATGCTCCTGGTTTACTTTTTAATCCAGCACATTCTAAAACCGCAGACAGGCAAACGCCCGCCGGTTTTGCCAAATATTTAAATGATAGGCTGTTAAATTGCAAAAACAGCGCCAAGACTTTTTCTTTAAAGTTTAAGGAGGTCAAATGCGGATATGAAATTTGTTGAAAATTTTATCGTTTGCGACTAGAGATAGAGCTGTAAGGGCTTACAATTTAATACGTTATGATGTAGAGGGAGTGCGGCGTGTATTGGTTGTGAAATATGGGGTTTTGCAAAAAAATATAAGCTTTTTGCAAATGATCGTTTACTAAAATTACGCCTCAGAGGCGCTGGATTTTTGAATATTCGAAAAAACTTTTGTAAAAATTACAAGGTTGAAGCGCGTAAATGCGCCATTTTTGGGTCTTTTTATTTTACATTCTCTGCCAGATATTCCAAAAATGTTTTCAACCCTGAAACCGTTATATTTTCTTTGATTTTGTAATGGTCATTTATTGGAGCTATAACCCACGCGTCGGTTATATTTAATGTTTCTAATGACATGTAAAATCCCTTTGAAAGAACTGGCGCTTTTGACGCCTTGAATTCAACGGCGATTGTTTTGCCTTTTCGCTGCAACAGCAAATCAATCTCCGCCCCATGACTTGTTCTATAGAAAGAGGGCTTTAATTTTGGATGTTCCGCAAGTATCTGTTCCATGGCAAATCCTTCCCATGACGGCCCCATAACGTAGCTGCCCAACAAATCGTTTATGTCTTCAATCTCCAGCAAGCTATGAAGTATGCCGGAATCCCGTATATAAACCTTCGGCGTTTTAACCAGCCGTTTTTTTAGATTTCCCTCAAAAGGTTTCAGAATGCGCACAACAAATGTTTTCTCCAGCAACTCAATATGGTTTCGCGAGCTTTGCCCTGATTGATTCAGGAGTTTTCCAAACGCTGTATAATCTATAAGTTGCCCCTGTTGATGCGCGCAAAGGGTTAATAATTTACGCAACCTGACGGAATCCAGGCTGAATCCCAGCTGAGGTATATCCCTCTCTATATAAGTCCTTATAAAGTTTTCACGCCAAACTAAGCTGACTTCATCATTTCCTGAAAGCAGACTGTCGGGAAAACCACCCCGAACCCACAAACTATTCAAATCTGTTTTAGAGTTTACTTCAGACAGGCTGAAATTTGACAGTTCAATATAACAAATACGACCCGCAAGACTCTCCGACCCCTGTTTTAATAGATCGCGCGACGCCGATCCTAAAATCAAAAACCTGCAATTCCTCCTATCCTCATCTATTTCTGCCCTTAATACTGAAAACAACTCTGGAAATCTCTGAACCTCGTCAATGCAGACCAGTTTACCCCTATTGGCCTCTAAAAAGAATTCAGCCTCTTTTAACTTTTGCAGGTCCGACAATCGGTCAAGATCAAGGTAAACATGCTCTTTTTTCTCTTTCAGGATCTCTTTCGCAATTGTGCTCTTACCGCATTGCCTTGGCCCTATAATGGCAACAACCGGAAAATGATCCATCATTTCCACAATTTCAGCGTATTTTTGTCTATTTATAAAGCTCATGGTTATTCATTCTTTACCCGGATAAACCGGAAAAGAGACTAAAGTGTTGGAACGTGCTGCGGTCATTATCATATCAAATTTTGTCAATATATACCTTTAATTCCCCCTCCCTTGATGGGAGGGGTTAGGGGAGGGTGATAAGAATCGCTCTATTTAGAACCTAATCTCTGAAACACTAAAGCATAACATTTTACCGTGCAATATTCAAATTGTATTTTATAATTACACGGTAAATGCCAAATGTTAAACCGTGTAATATTTAAATTGCATTTGAGAATTACACTGTTAGTAAACGAAGATTTACGTTAAAAGAAGGATAAAGCTATCCACTATCCGCATTTAGAGGGATTTAATTTGCGCTTAAATTAAACGATTTTAATAATTTATATAAATAGCTAAGTAGGTTGGGTAGAGGAACGAAACCCAACAATAAACAAAAATGGTTTTTCAAACGTTTTAAAGGCGCGTCCTCGCGCCGTACCGTTTGAGAGAAGCGCTAAATTAGGAATTTACGTTTAGGGCAAATGCCATAATTTCACAAATATTTATTCGTTTTTGGCGCCGGGCCATAATGTTTCAAATTATTGCTTGACATCATAATATCAATGTGTAATATTAATAAGATAAAGAGTGATAAGACCGTCGCAGGTTTTCTTTGGTGTTCACCTCCATAGTGTGGGTATAGCCTTAGAGCACATAAACTTGCGGGGCGCACTCTTTTTTTTTGCATAAATTCCGAGCTTAACTATAAAGATCTTCATATTTAATTCTTTCTTTAAACAGCTCATACCATTCGTAGTCTTTTTTCTCGTATTTTCTATAAATCCCCCACGAAAACATATCCGCCGCTTGCAATCCCATGTTTTTATGCGATGTATAATGGTATATGTTTAAAGGAACTCTTGGGTTAATGCGCCCTTTGAGTTGATTAATAATAAAATTATCAAATTTGCATATTTCTTTCCTGCTTTTGCTACGGTCTATAATAAAAACGATTTTATCCAAAGCTTTTTTAAAATTTACATGGTCGACAGCGCCCCTTGCAATAAAATTGTAAACCCCATCCTTATTTTGCCCTAACTCTTTATGAACCTGTTTTTTATTAAGGGTAAGGGCGTAAATATCAAAAGGTATTGACGAAACCATATTGTAAAAATATCTTTTAATTTCAAAAGAGGTGCTGGAGCCTTTAAGTTCGGAACCATGCTTTTTATACAGCTTTCTACGGCGTGTTTTTTTTACCGCATTAATTAAGGCGCAATTATTTTCATAACCTTTAACAGCCACAATCGCAACCGTAAAAAATTCCGAGGGTCTTTTGGTTTGAAAATCAAACCCGAGATCGCCGCTTTCATCAAGGTAAAGGTAGAACATTAATTTAAATATTCCTTAAAAAACTCAACTTTTCAGTTAGTGGGCAGGCAGTTAAGTAGGTTGGGTAGAGGAACGAAACCCAACAATAGACAGCTATCAGTTCTGAATCCACGGCATATCAGGCAAACCAAACAAGCCCGCAAAATTATTGTACAAACGCGCAATTTCCTTCGCCTTTTCCGCTCCCCTTTTTTACAAGTCTTAAAGTCCTGTTAATTCGGGAATTGCCATCATCAACCTCTGCAATGAAATCTTTAAACCTATCTTTCGTGCCTGCGTAAGCTTTTTTGCCTTCAGCAGCCGTTTTTTCAACCTCTGCAAACGCCTCTTCCGCGTTTTGCAGATCATTTACAATCCGTTTCTTCTCCTTTTCATCATCAATTTCAATATCAACCTCTTTTAGGATATCGTCCTTGAGTTTTTTAAACAGGCTATGCGCGTCGACTGTATCTTGCTTTATCTCCACAGTTACGGTTTGAGATTGACTGACTATAGGGTTGCCTATATTGCTTAGATCAATGTCAATTTTAGGGTTAAATATTATGCCTTTATTTTCACCTGTAATTCCCTCATTCTTTCGCTCTTCTTTGCTAACAATTCTATCCAGCATTTCAGGCACGGAAAAAGTTTTGCCAAGCTCGCCGGAAAAATATTCAGTTTTGCCGGCAGTTTCATGTCCAAGTAGCTCTTGATATTTTACAGAACAATCAGGATATCCCGGCAGCGGCACAAACTCTTCAACCTTCATATTCTGAAAATCCTTGTTTATATTCAGAATAGCATGCCGGATAACGGCAAAGTAGTCCCGTTTGTTTGAAAATTTGCCTTGGACGGTTATGGCGATTGTCTTTTCTTCTTCATTCGACTTAATTTTTGCCTGACATTGTAAGTCATCATTGTTCAACATCATTCCGTGGCGCCACTGTTGGCCGGGAACTACATCGTTTCTAAAATGCACCATTGTTCTTGATATGATTGCGCCGGGCATGTAATCATATTTCATTACAAATCTCAGGGACTCTTCACCGTCTATTTTTGGCTAGTTTTCCAGCTCTTTTGGCAGCAAATCGGGAACAATATAGGCAGCCTTGCCGTGGCCGTACTCATAACAAAGCTCAAACTCCTTCATAATATCAAGAAGATAGCGTTGCTCTTCTTTCTTGTAGGTAATTTTCTTCTTTTTTGCCGGAACGTATTCATCTTTTTTAACCTTTTCCTTATTAAGGATGTCGCCAAGCTCATCCTCTTTTAATATGCCGTTTATAATCTTTGCCGAATTTATAATTTTGTACACCCCCATTGTGACCCAATGGGGATCAAGCACATATATGTTTGACAACTTAAGTTGTTTAAAGTAGAGGATAACGCCAAGGTCGTTCAAAAATTGCAATAGGGTCTGTTGGCTACTTTCATCTTTTACGCTGTTATCATTACAAATCTCAACAAACCGTTCTCTGCTAATGTACCTTTTTGCCGCAGTCTCTTTAGCAAGGGCATCTTTTATATCCATCCACTCTTTGCTGATTTCCGTTCCAAAAAGCAATGTTTCCGTAATTGCCTGCGAAATTGTTTTAACCAATCCCGGCAAACCATCTTTTGTTCTACATGAAATGCGATGAAAACGGTTCTTTATATTTGGAAATTCGCTGTTTATTTTGTTCTGCTCAACATTGTAGCCCGGGTTGTCGTCTACCTTGTTAAGGGCCACAATTACGGGCGAATCGCCGCCGTGCTTTTCAATATGTTTGAGCCAGTACTGTTTTTTGCTGTCCGTGCGGCTGTCAAGCATCAGGATATAGAGGGAGCGCCTGCTCATAAAAAATTGGTGCGAAGCGTGCATAATCTCCTGCCCGCCAAAATCCCAAAAATGAATTCGACAATCATCCGCGCCTTTGACCAGCTCAAATCCTGGTATATCCGTGCCTGCCAATGTTTCAACATTTACGCCGTGGGTTTGTGACTCATCTTTGTCAAACTCAAGTCCTTTAAGGCTTTTAAGCAATGACGTCTTGCCCGCCATCCCCTCGCCCACAAGCAGAGCCTTTGCCTCGTTTAGCCTTAATGTCTCTCCCTTTAACGATTTGAAGTAATCCCGAACAGCCCCCTTGCCCTGCTTCACAATTTCCACCGGCGGGTTTTTTAACGGATTATTATAGAAATAGATAAAACCTTTGTCCCATTCAGCTTCCTTCCATTTAAATTCCAAATGAGAGTCCGCAATCCAGCGAGGCAGCGTTTCAAGAGGATTATTTCGCAAGTCTAATGAAGTTAAATTATTTAAACCCTTAATCGCTGCAATATCGGTTAGTTCATTGTTGCGTAAGTCTAATGAAGTTAAATTATTTAAACCCTTAATCGCTGCAATATCTGTTAGTTCATTACTACCTAAATCTAACAGCGTTAAATTATTTAACTTCTTCAGTTGGGGCACAATGCGGTTAACGTCTTCAATTTTACAGTCATAAAGAGATAATTCAGCAACTTCGCCCTGTTGATTAACAACAAAAACTTGTATGTCTGTTGCTATATTTATTTCATCTACTTCTTTTAAGGTTGCGTTAAGCTCTTTTTCGATTTGTTTGATGATTTCAGGTTTGCTAATAAGTATTGGACGCGAATATATGCGCGTTCGGGGAATTTGGCGAGAATGCGCTGTTTGGTTGTCGGAATTAAAGTTTTGAGGTAGTATAACTGCAGGATGGTGTAAAAGTAAACAGAAAATGAAAAGCGGTAAACGGTAATAGGTGATCCGTAATCGGTAAAAGCATAAGCGGAGCGTACTTCGCTTTGCTCAACATAAACTCCAAGCAAAAGCGGTATGGTATTTTGATCAAAACGGAGTATTGCTAATATCAGGTGTGGGTTCAAGCCGGAGACGTTGAATCGACATGCGGGAGTTGGGCCGAGATTGTTTCTGCAACTTGCGGCAATCTACACACCCCTCGTTCCCCTCTTTTTAGAGGGGAGGAGGTCTGTTTATGGTTGCTTAAACGTTATAGGGCTATCAAGCGGGTTAGCTCCAGTAATGAATGTGGATTAATATACTTCATCATGAGGGCCTATATTAAGAAGGTGAATTTTGTTATCGGACAGCTTAAATACAATTCGTAATTTTTCAGTTAGCGAACAGCCATGTTTACCTTTTAGTTTGCCTGAAAGAGGATGAGTTTTAAGGGATGGTGTAAAAGGGTCATTTTGCAACAATTCTAAAACGGTTTCCAGTTTGTCATCTAATTCCCGGGAATTTTTGATCAACTTGCGAGCTTTTTTGACAAATCCTTTTTTAAGAACAAATTCCGGCAATTTATTCTCCATCATTCCTGATAAATTCCATAGCTTCTTTAGCGGAGCTAAATTTTACTTCATCCGGATCTTTTTCTGATTCAAGAGTCTCTTTAACAAACATTTTATGCTTCTGTTCCTTTTCAATCAGGAAGGCTATAAAATCAGACGCTTCTGTAAGCGCATATTCTGATAGATTTGGAAGCATTTCATTTATATTGTCTATTTGCGCGGTATTATTCATAAAGAAATTATATCAAAAAAATAATCGAATTTGTAATATCAAATTTGGTGAAAGTTAAAAAGACGGTAACCGGCAATTAATATTATTTGCAGTTGACGGTTGCTGAAAAGCGTGGATAGCGGAGCGAAAAGTGCAAAAGCGGTATGGTCTTTTGATCAATACGGAGTATTGATAATGTCAGGTGTGGTTCAATTCGGAGACATTGAACCCACAAGCGCAGAGGCGCGTTTTCGTGCAGTGGCGTTTGATGGGTAACAACAGGGTGAAACGAAAAAGTAAAAACAATGGAATGGATTAGCGCGTGGACCTCTGGGCGTATTGGAAGTTATTATTCTTTAAATTCCAATAACAATCCGTCGAATTCCTCTAATGAGTTCACTGTAATCGCTTTCCTAAGAAGGCCTTTCAATATATCTATCTTTTTTATCTCTTTTATAGCTTTAACCGTCTCTTCATGCACGAAACCAAAGCGCGTTTCCAGAACGGCAATCACAGCTTCTCCGGTGGTTTTCAAAGCCCCTTTTTTAATTCCTTTTTCTATCCCTATGCTTTCAGCGGTTGTAATAAACGGCACATTATTTTTCACCTCACACTTTTACACTAAAAGATTCCCTCAATTTAAGTATCAGCAATCTAACAAAATTTTATCGAAATCCTCTAAGGAACCAACTGTAACAGCTTTTCTAAGAAGAATTTTCAAGGTTTTTGCCTCTTTTATTTGTTTTATGGTCTTAATTGTTTTGTCATGAACAAAACCAAATCGGATTTCCAACACTTCAATTACATCATCTCCGGACCTGTCCAAAACCCCTTTTTTTATCCCTTTTTCAATCCCTTTTTTAATTCCTTTTTTAATTCCTTTTTCTATTCCTATGCTTTCAGCGGTTGTAATAAACGGCATATTACTTTCCTCCTCATGTTTTATTATTTCTTCATGAAATTTTAATTTAATATCTTCAGGCAAAACCATAATCCAATCCAAAAATCTGTATAGATTCAGAATGTCATCTTTGCTCAGCCCCTTTTTGTAAAGCGCCTTTACCAATGTTATCTTCCAGAATAACTTATCATCATAATTCTTTTTTGTTTCCAGATTCTTTAAATGAGCAAACGTTATTATTTCAAACGGATTTACGGCTTTTTGTATATCAATTTTATCTTTAAAATCAATGAGCTTTATTAATGGGTATTTGAAGCTGATTTCACAACCCCACCGGCTTGTTTTGTAATTATCCGGCCTGTAATTTTCATTTTCATCCGTTAGGACGGCAAGTGTTATCACCTCTTTGTTAAATCTGTCTGATATTCTATAATTGTAAATATACAATCGTTTTGCAAACTCTTTATCATAACCGCTTTGAACCTCAATATGTATCAGCAGCCATTTCTCCCGGCCATTTTTCAAATATACTTTAACCAGCTTATCAACATACCGTTTTTTCTCCGCGGAATCTTTAACTATTTTATTAAATTCCTTATCGAGAAATTCAAAGCCGGCCTTAAAATCAATTTCCCCATGAATTTTTGGAAAGAAAAACGTAATAAATTCTTCAAAATAGAGCGGAATTACCTCTTTCCACCCGCTATCGTAATCTGAAACGTTTTCTTTATTCATAAATTTCCATACACGCTTCGTTTTTAAAGATTGAGAAGTTTCTGACTAAAATGCTATAAAAAACCTTTATGTATAATATCGCTTTTTGCCTTTAAATTAAATTAAAATGTGATCAATTGAAACACAGGCAAGGATGCCTGCGCCGTTATTTATATGGATTTTAGTCCAGCTTTAACGCGTGGACAAAGGTTGTTAAGTCGATTGAAAAAGGTTTTCTGCCGATTTTGAAATCATTTGTCACTTCGTAGAGGACATTTCGCTCTCTGTTCAATGCCGGCGGAGAGAATGAGATACCGCCGGTTTCAACAGATTTGTTTATTAAACCGGTTTCCGGGTTGAGTCCGATGAGCCTTCCCTTGAAAAAGAGGGATTGGGCGCCGGAATTCGCGCCGTTTTCTTTTAAAAACAATCGCATTTTTAACTGGCTCAGGCCGCTGTTTACGTTGAAAAACAGGGAGTCGTCAAAGCTGATAACAGGGGCCGTGTTTAGGGCCGCGCCCGTGGCAAACGGGGATTGCCATTTGACAGCGCCGTCAGTGTTTACGGCATTAATTGACGATGTTAAAATCGAGCTGCCGTTAACCGGCAATGCAAAGCTGAATAGGGTGAAAAAGAGGCTGCCGTCTTTTCCCTGAAGCAATGGAAACCTCATCCGCGAGTCAATTGCCGGCGTCCCAATAACGCCGGGGAACGCTTCAGACGTCCACGCCTCGTTCCCGCTATTTACGTCTATCGCAAACAGCCTGCCTAGGGCTTTGTCCATATTAAATTGGTTAATATCCGCGTTTACAACAATGTTCTCCGTTCCGGCGGCAATAACCCTGTTGTTCTCAACATCAAAAACCGGGCTCGTCAATACGGCGCCGTTAATATCGGTTGACCACAAAACTTCACCTGTTAAAATATTGATTGCGGTTAAAGCGCCCGAGGGTTTAACAATAATATCATCTTCTGCCGGCCTGACAATTCTGAAATCAATGCTAAGGTTGCCCCCCGGGTTTTTAGGATCAATAATCTTTACATCCACATTCACATCTACGTCAACATCCACATTAAAGTTTATGCGGCTGCTTATTAACACATTGTCGCCGGTTCCGTTTATAAAAGGCGAAATCAGGCAATAACCAGGCAGGTTTGTTTGCCAGACAACGCTCCCGTTGTTCATATCCAGCGCAATAGTCTTGCATAGATTGCTTATAAGCCCTTCAACAAACTCGTCAATCCCTGTGTTTAACGGCTCTTTAATGCCGTTCTCAATCTCCCTGATTATTGGGTTTATGTCGCGTCCGGCTTTAATAGCGTCAAGCAGCTCCTGGTTTTTGCCCTCGTCGATTACCGCCCCTTTTTCAAAACCTTCGATAAACAGGTTGATTTTTTCAACTAAAGAGAGGTCGGCAATGTTCACCGCAGCAGCAACCGCAATGTTGTTTATAGGGTCTATAACCGGCGCGGACGCAATAATAAATGTCTCCAAATCTTCCAAAACAGCGGGATTAAACGACCATTTTATGGATCCATTCGTCTGGTCCACAAACGATACGCTAGTGTTCAGGTTAGCAAGGTCGATATTTGTAAAATCATTAATATTTGCGGTTACAATAAGTATTGAGCCGTTTTCATCAACTACGGGAGGCGACAAAAAAGTCTCGCCCTCAAAAGTCAACGCTTTTCGCCACTTATCCTTGCCGTTTGGGCTCACGCTAATCAGCTTTGCCTTTATATTTTTAGAAGGATTGTTTATATCGTCAACCGCTTCCACCACTATAGATCCGTCAGGCAATATAGCCGGCGGAAACAAGACTACCCCCGGTACCCTGCCAAACACCCAATTTGTTTTGCCCGTCTTTTTAATAGGGTCGGGTTGCATTGAATAGAGGGTTGTTTTTATATTTAGAGTCTCCCTGTTTTGCCCACGGCCAATCTGTTCGTCCGGTTTCGGTTTTAAATCAAACGTAGTTGCAGTGACATAAACAGACCCGTTTTCATCATTTACCGCGGGAGGCAGTGAAAAACCCCCGGCTTCAAATATCCACTTAAAGTCCTCAATAGCCTTTATCTCTGCCGCGTTGCCTTCAAAAGCCGGCTTTACACGGCCGGCAACGCCTATTTTGTTTAAAGGAGAAGCAAGCCCGGTTATTATAACGTCGCGCAAGGATTTCGCGCGCGCATCCGGCGAAAAAAACGCGCAGGCTAAAAAGCCGGACGCCAACAATAGAAGAGAAATAAGCACCACCCCGCGTGTAAATTCGGCTATTAATTTATTCATAATATTAAAGATAAAGGTCAAATCCGGTAATTTTAAAAATCAAAATTTCACTATATCAACTTCCCTGGAATTTGTCCACCATGGATTTATGCTAAACAGCGCAAAAACCATAAATTTCAATTGACGGCTATAATATTAAAAGCAATAATAACAAACCTTCGAAAATTGTTAGCCGCAGCATATTTGCAAACGTATTTTCCGCGTTGGGGCCAATCGTAATATTTCCGTTAATATCAGCGGCAATATTAAAGCTAACCTGTAAAGAGCTTAAAAAACCAAAATGACCAGAGACAACTCAACAGAACCGGCAAGATGCCGCAAATGCAGGGCAAAACCTTCCGCATGCATAAAAACCGGCAGAAATATCAAATTATGCGGAAGGCCCGGCCCTGAAAAACGCGATCTTATTGCCATAGGCTCATCCACCGGAGGGCCGGACGCGTTGAAGATGTTCATCCCATTGATACCGAAGGATATTAACGCGGGCATTGTAATCGTCCAACACATGCCGTGCACGTTTACAGGGCTGTTGGCTGAACAACTCAACGATAAATCAGAAATTGAAGTGCGCGAAGCAAAAGACTTTGACATAATAAAACCCGGCCTGGCCCTTATCGCGGCAGGCGGATATCACATGGTTGTTAAGCCCTCGTCAGCCTCGCAATTTGTTGTAACATTGAACAAAAACGCGCCTGAAAATAATTGCCGCCCGTCGGCCGACGTCCTGTTTCGCTCGGTGGCCCAATATTACGAAGAGAAGGCTGTTGGAGTCATTCTTACCGGCATGGGCTGCGACGGCATGCTTGGGCTAAAGGCGATGAAAGAGAAGGGATCGCCTATTATTGCGCAGGACGAAAAATCGTGCGTTGTATGGGGAATGCCGCGTTCAGTCTCCGAAGCCGGCCTTGCTGATTCGGTTGTTGATATTAAGAATATATACAATGAGATTTGCCGGTATATGCTTTAAAAACAGCTTCCCAATAATCCGCCGTTTCCTTCCGCGCGCTTGACAAAACAGTTAATAAATGTTAAAAAGCAGACTTTGCGCAATAAAATTGATGATCATGACACGTAATTTATTTATTCAAATAATACAATTCAGACATGAGCAATATACTTATAGTTGACGATGATATTGATATGCAAAAGCTGGTCGGTTCCATATTGCGCAGGGCCGGCTATTTTGTTTTAACGGCAAACGACGGCAGAGAAGCCCTTGAAAACGAGTATTCAGCAACTCCAAACCTTTTGATACTTGACAAAAACATGCGCGATATGGGCGGCCTTGAACTTGTGGAGATCCTGAAGTCGGAGCCCGCCACTGAAAACATCCGGGTAATCATGCTATCGTCGGACGACACGGTGGAGCAGATTGTCGAGGGACTTGACGCCGGAGCCGATGACTATATTGTTAAACCGTTTAATAAAAAAGACCTCCTTGCAAGAGTGCGCTCGCAATTGAGGACAAAAACCATAATCGACCACCTGGTTCTTGAAAATTTGCGGTTTAAAGGGATTAACCAAGGCCCGGCTCAGGAAAGTTCAGAAACTCAAGACGAGCCGGACACGCTATCCGAAACCACATTGACAGATCCTGAAAAACCCGCCGCGCCGGCTAAAGCAAAAGCCGAACCTCAGCAAAAAAAAGCAATACAGGTGCCGAAAGGTTTTATTAAGATTGCCAAGGGGGGCATTAAGGAGATCGTGTTTATTTGCAAGGCCAACCTCTTTCGCAGCCCAATTGCCGAGCAGTTTTTTAAACGCAAGGCAAGGGAGATGAACTTAAGGATCCCCATTCGCGCAAGGTCTGCCGGCGTTCGCCGGGATCTTATACAATCCAAGCTCAATAAATCGGTAATGGAAACACTTTTTAGAA
Organism: Candidatus Anammoxibacter sp.; assembly: GCA_021777105.1. Lineage (GTDB taxonomy): Bacteria > Planctomycetota > Brocadiia > Brocadiales > Anammoxibacteraceae > Anammoxibacter_B. The sequence continues at coordinate 74,050 of JAIQZQ010000043.1, read as the reverse complement.
TGGGCGTTGATCTGGAAACCCATTTATCCCGTCCAATTACTAATGAGATAGCGCACAAATCAGACCTCCTCCTTGTAATGGAGGAGGATCATAAAGAGCAATTGACTGAAGCCTTTCCATTTGCGGCGGACAAGATCTTTCTCCTCGGCTCATTCAGAGAAGACGAAGAACGCGGACGCGACATAGCCGACCCAATAGGCGAAAACACAACCCAGGTGGATTACCGCGTATGCTGTTATAATATAAACCAGGCAATAACAGGGCTGTTAAAATGCCTCCGTATTATTGCGAAGAAAAACGCCGAAAGCTGATTGGAGGATGCCCGTCAATCAGCTTCCGACCAATCGCTATTTTTTCTCTTTTGTCGCCTGCAAATTAACGTTAACAACGCGGCCCGCTTTTACATTCACATCAATTTGCGTAGGTTTATATGTTTTGTGCCAGGTTTTCAGTGTATATTTGCCCGCAGGCGCGTTCTCTATCCTGAATTTCCCATTATTGTCGGTTAAACAGTAATATGGATTGTCAAAGGACACTATGTAAGCCGACATCTCTTTGTGAACGTTGCAAAGCAGGGGCAGAACGCCTTTCTTTTCTATTTTTATTGTTTTTGTAATACCCACATCATACACGCCCAGATTTATCTTTCTGTCTGCTCCGGGCAATTTTACGGGCGTAAACACATTGTGCCTGATAGTGTCAATGTTAGGTATGTCAACAAACGCGCCTTTTACCACCGGCAGTATTTTGGGATAAAAATTCATAAGTGTGTGGGCGGTTAAAGGGAATTTAGCAGCCGCATTTGCGCCTTTGGTAGTAACATAGCCGTTGTTATCACTTTTTTTCACTGTGTCCGTAAAATTGTTGTTGTTTACGTTCTCAATGTACACAATAGTCTCTTTAACCGGAAGATGTTTGAATCTTACAAAACCTTCAATAACGCCGGGGTTTTCAACCTTTAACTTCATATTCTCAGCCGCCTGCTTGTTGCCCGCGTCTATTTTATCTATTACATTGTTGATGTGCTTTTTTCTGCGGATAGGGTTTGAATCTGTGAACTTGTCTTTGTCAATAGACAGTATATTCACGTCCCGGCCCGAGGCGCCGAGCGCAGCCGATTTTATGCCTTCGGCCTTTAAATTGACTGGGGTTAAACTAGAGAGGCCGATGGCAAATATAAAAAAGAAGCTGAATATTGCCGTTAGTTTTTTATTAAATTTCATTCTTGATTCTCCATGTTATATAGTTGTAAACGAAAAGAGGCAAAGCCTTGTAATACGTCAAATATTAAAATCAGGAATAGACCTTTAATTCCCCATCCCTTGACGGGATGGGGCAGAGTGATAAGAATAGCTCTATTTAGGTCTCATTTCCTACGCCTTGTTTTAATCAACATTATCAGGCCTGTAATTGTCATGAAGAGCAATCCGCAGGCTAATATTACGCCGATGTATGACGAGGCCCCTTCCCAGTTATGCATGCCCAGCAGGAAGTTTTTAGTCCCTTTTTCATATATGCCCGCTTTGCGCCACAACAAAATTATGCCGGTAAACGAGGTGATTAGAAAAAATGGGGAAAATATTAGAGCAATTAAACGATGATATTTTCTGATATTCATTTTTTATCTCCTTAAATTATGAATGGTTAAACGGCGGACAGGCCGCGCCAAAAAAGCGCGGTTTTAAGGTTAACATGCCAATTCCAATGGAAATAAAACAAATGATGTAGTTTGAGCGGGTATAGCTCTATATGATATACGATGATTTGAGCAAAAACAGCTTCATGCTAATGAAATTGTTTTTACCGGCAACTGACGTGTATTGCGATTTGATATTAAACTTAGCGGTATTGCTAAAGCCGTCTGATTTGAAACATGCCGGCTCTACGGTTAGTTTTAAACGCGCCCCGCTATTATTTAAGTCTGTTGATTTTAAAATTGTTAAATCAAAAGAGGCTCCGTTGTTTTCATCCTCGTTATTAGTCTGAGCAAGGTCATTGCCGGTATTGTATTTAAAGATGTGAAAATGGTTATTATGCAAATACACAAGGCCGTTTGACAAAACAGCCCACCCAAACGCTGCGTGCGAAAAGCAAAACAAAACCAATAACATAAAATAGAAGACTCTTTTTCTTTTTTGCATTCTAATAACTCCATTTGAGAAAATGGCGGCAAAGCCAGCGCTGTTAGCGGACTTGTTTTAAACCCTACATTTAATTATACCGCTAAACGGTTTTTTATTTTTCCCGCGCCATGGTTATTTACACTTCGCAATCCTAATGCCAAAGTTACTTTAACCTTGAAACGACTTCCATTTAAATTTATCTAAACCTTTGCCTTAAAACATGTTATCATGTTCGACAAATTGATTTTAAACCAAAGTTTACTCCGATAAAACCGCTTTTTAGCATGTAATTCTTACAATGATTGTTGTTTTTACAAGAAGGTGGTTTCTGGATACTGGATGCTTGTTAGTTGTTGGTTCAAAGTCTCTGATTTGAACCACATCTGACGTAATCTATACTCCGTATATAAATGAACACTTGGCAGCTTGCCTGCCTTAGTGCGAATTATCCCCTGAGGGGAGAATATATTAACACCTAAATTGAGAGATTCTTATCACCCTTCCCTAACTCCTCCCATCAAGGGAGGGGGAATTAAAGGAATATATTTATTTTAAAACTTCACCCCTTAGGTGGGACTTGTTAAGTTGCAATTAAAAACTAAAACGAGCTTAAAAAGCCAAATTTCCCTCCCCGTAGTGGGAGGGGTTAGGGGAGGGGGTATTTAAAATCCCACAATTTAGGTAATATACATTTAAAATTATACAAAATATCTCAATTCAGGATAAACAATAACATTGAACAAAAAGATTCTTCATCTGGCGTTGCCTAATATTATCGCCAATATCTCCACCCCGCTTTTAAGCTCGGTGGACACCGCTATTTTAGGGCATTTTACCGAGGTTTACTATCTTGGCGCGTTGTCCCTTGCGGGTGTGGTATTCAACTTTGTTTACTGGGGATTTGCGTTTTTGCGCATGGGCACAACCGGTTTAACGGCGCAGGCGTTCGGCAATAGGGACAACCATGAAGCGTTGCTGATATTGGCCCGAACATTGCTAATAGCGGTTTGCTGCGGCATTGCCCTGATTTTTGCTCAGACGCTAATTGCAAAAATCGGTTTCCATCTACTGCATGGCGAGCCCGAGGTTGAAAAATACGCTCAGGAGTATTTTTACATACGCATATACGCGGCCCCGGCCACTTTAGGGCTTTTCGCCTTTCACGGCTGGTTTTTAGGAATGCAAAACTCAAGATATCCGCTCTACCTGGCGATTATTGTTAACGTCCTGAATATTGGCCTGAATTTTCTGTTTATTTTCAGGTTTCACATGAAGTCAGACGGCGTAGCTTACGGCACCTTAATTGCCCAATACACCGGTCTTATAGCCGCAATCGTCCTTTATTTCAAAAAATACCATTCCCAATTATTTGTGAACATAAAAGGGCGTATTTTTGAAAAAGAGGCGTTAAAAAAAATCTTTGGCGTTAATTTCGATATTTTTACGCGCACACTCTGCCTTATCTTTGTGTTCAGCTATTTTACAGCAAAGTCGGCTGAGAGCGGCAACTCTATTTTAGCGGCAAACACCATACTGTTTCAGCTGATCCTGATATTGTCGTTTTGCGTTGACGGTTTTGCGTTGACGGTTTTGCGTTTGCGGCGGAGAGTTTAGCCGGCAGATATGTGGGCGCGAAAGACGCGGCAAATTTGAAAAAGATGATAAGGCTTGCTTTTATATGGGGCGTGGGGTTCGGTCTTGTTTTTGCCGTTATTTACATCGTGGCCGGGGACCTTATAATTCGAATTTTTACAAGCAACAAAGAGGTAATCGCCCTGTGCGGAACATACTGGATATGGATAATGATAGCCCCGTTTGTAAACAGCTTCTGCTTTATATGGGACGGCGTATACATTGGAGCCACCGCCACAAAAGCCATGCGCAACACAATGATAATATGCGCCTTTGCCGTTTTCCTACCCTGCGTAATCTTCCTGCGCGCCCCCTTTGGCAACCACGGCCTGTGGCTCTCCTTCACCCTGTTCATGGCCGCCCGCGGAATAGCCCTAACCCTCTGCGCGCAAAAGCATATCTATTCGATTGCAAATATTAAACAAAAAAGAGCTTCAAAAACCGCCCAACCATAAGGCAAAAAAACATGATTTGCGCGCGAGTCGTGTGTATGGAGCCTTTTCTAGCGGTATACTCTATTCGAATCTCCCTTACTCACTCTTTAGCCCCCAGGGCATAATTCTCACTAGAGCAGGCAAGCTGCTAAGTGTTCATTTACCAAAGAGGGAAATCTGTAGAATGTTTGCATGTTTAAGATTAACCTTTTCCATAAGAGAATGTGAGGGAGCTATCCAAGATCCAGATTAAACACTAGCAACCAGTGCCCAGTAACCAGTATGGTATGCCGAAGTTCTTATTTGAGGTTTGTATGTTGATATTTTGCGGGACTGTTCGGATGCGGGATTGTTCGGAAACTATTACGTAAAACAATTGCCTCAATTGCGTGTTTGTTAATATAAACGGCATCTTCTGCACCAATAGGCCCGTCTTCGCACATTATGGAATGTTTCGCGGAAAATATGCCCTCTTTCGCATTTCCATTTAAGGCTTGTTCCCACGTTCTCATATTCGCTCTTTTTTGACAGACATTTCCCGTTCTTTAGCTTTGCGAAATCCAGGACTTCGAAAAACGATTTTTTTAATTTTCTGCCGGTTGTCTTATTCCCGCACCTTGGACACCACGCGCCTTTGTAGATATTATATACCTGCGCCCACCACTTATGGTTCTCTTTACACCTAAAGCGCAGCTTTTTTCTGGACGTGTACTCAGCGCTTATAACTTCGCCGCCTTTTTTTTTGACGATCTTTTGCAACCTTTCCATTGCTAGTTTTCTGTTCTCAGATAGCCCTATTTTAATCCCCTCCTATAAGCAAAACGGTTATAAAAACGGCAACAACGCGACTTGTATGACTGATGTAGCGCTAATTATAGAACATTTTTAAATGTCTGTAAAGTATTTCTTTGGACTACTGTATAAACAGCTCTCCGAAAATTATAAATAACAGAAAACGCATGGGGCCGGACAGCAATAAAAAAAGCCGAGAACATTGCAAAATGTATGTAGACAGTTCGGATGAATGATTGTTTGATATGTATTTGATTTAAAACAGATTTTAAAGATCCATTAAAGCTTGACAAACGGGCCGCCGCGGCAATCCCCCCTATTTCCCGGGAAGGACCGGATCGCCCGGCTTATGTTTGTATACGAGCTGAACATATTGTTGTAATCAGGTTTACTACTAGGCCTTTTCTGGATTTAGATTTATCTGATATATTTTTTTAATATTTAAGGAATGTATATCAAGGGAGGGGGATTAGCCAATTCAAGTCGAATAAAATATTTTTACGCTTGTAGGATTTTCAAAATGAGGGTTAAGATGTCTTGTATTAACGTTTGTTTTGCGCAGGCCCTAAGCAACATTTACGGTTGCAATTACTTTAAAGATTACGGTTTAGAGAGGGTTTTTCTGGTTTTGACTTGGTTTACAGACTAGAAACGGAGCTAATCCTACCAGATTTTCAGGTTTGACATGGCCGTCTGGAGTCTTAGAAATTAATTTTCAGCGAAATATTATTGGAAATACTGCCGGTTTTTGACTTTTGTATTAACTGTAGCCGCTTCTTGCCAGCTTTGAAAAAGAATTTACACACCCCTTGTTCCCATCTTTTTAAAGGGGATGCCGCTCGTTGTTGCCGCGCCCAAAGTTGCGTGTGCGGCGCGGGACTATTAGTTTGCTAAAAATGGAGTTTTAACTGCGGAGGTCTTAGATCTTTGCTCTTTAAATTAGTGAGTTCCGCGAAAATTTGAAGCTAATACGCTCTGATTTTTTACTTTTCCGGATTTAGAGTATGTACCTGCTTAAATCTTCATCTTTAGTTATATCCTGCAATTTATCCTTAACATAAGCGGAGTTGATTGTGATGTTTTTCTCATTGGCGTCCGGAGCGTCGAAAGATATCTCTTCAAGCAGTTTTTCCATAATTGTGTGAAGCCTTCTGGCTCCGATATTTTGCGTCTTGGTGTTTACCTGAACGGCCAGTTCGGTTATCTCCTCTATTCCGTCGTCTTCGAAGGTGAGATTAACGCCGTCAGTGCCCAGCAACGCTGTGTACTGTTTTATAAGCGCGTTTTTCGGCTCGGTGAGGATGCGTTTAAAATCCTCTTTGCCAAGGGCTTCAAGCTCCACGCGAATGGGAAACCGGCCTTGCAGCTCGGGGATTAAATCCGATGGTTTTGACACATGAAAAGCGCCGGCCGCAATAAACAGGATGCGGTCGCTCCTGACCATTCCATATCTTGTTACAACAGTCGAACCTTCAACAATGGGCAAAAGGTCTCTTTGAACACCTTCACGGGAAACGTCAGGGCCATGACTGCCCTCTTTGCTTGCTACTTTGTCTATTTCATCTATAAAAATGATTCCGTAGTTTTCCGTGCGCTCAATAGCCTCTTTAATAGCTTTTTCCTTGTCAATAGCCTTTTCAGACTCTTCCTGCATGAGAACCCTTCTTGCCTCGCTTATGGCCATTTTCTTTGTCTGCGACTTTGGCGGAACCATTCTCTCTATCATATTCTGGAAATCAACGCCTATCTCTTCAATGCCGGCCACAACACCCTGAAACACCATAGGTTTCTCGCTAACGGACATTTCAACAATTTTATCCTCAAGTTTGTTTTCACGCAATTTTACCCGAAATTTTTCTCTGGTGCTTTGATGCTGTTCTTCCAGAGCCTTTGCGTCCGGGGCAACCTCGCCCTCTTTCGGCTCCTTTTTCGGCGGCAAAGGCAGCAGGAGATCAAGCAGCCGTTCTTCCGTCATCTTTTCGGCTTTTTGTTTTACATCTTCCATTTTCTCGGTCTTAACCATATTGACGCTAAATTCAACTATATCTCTGATCATTGATTCTACATCGCGTCCGTGGTAGCCGACTTCAGTGTATTTGGAGGCTTCGACTTTTAAAAATGGGGCTTTTACAAGATTTGCCAGGCGGCGGGCTATTTCCGTCTTGCCGACCCCTGTGGGGCCTATCATAATAATATTTTTAGGCAGCACTTCTTCGCGCAGGTCTTCGGCCAGTTGTTCGCGGCGCCATCTGTTTCTTATTGCGATAGCGACGGATCGTTTGGCGTCTTTTTGCGCGACAATGTATTTGTCCAGCTCTTCAACTATTTTTTTTGGGGTTAATCCCTTCACGCAATCTCCTCCACGCGAATATTATTGTTTGTGTAAATACAAATATCCGCGCTAATTTTCAGAGCCTCTTCAACCACCGTCTTTGGAGGCAAATCAGAGTGACGAGTCAAGGCCTTTGCCGCGGCTATCGCGTATGAACCGCCGGACCCAATGCCGATAATGCCGTCGTCAGGCTCTATAACATCTCCGTTTCCGGATATAAGCAATGAAAATTTCGAGTCTACAACCGTCAGCAACGATTCAAGCCGGCGCAACATTTTGTCGGTTCGCCAATCTTTTGCCAGTTCATGCGCGCTTTTAAGCACATTGCCCTGATATTGCTCCAGTTTGGCTTCAAATCGTTCCATTAGCGCAAACGAATCCGCGGCTGACCCGGCAAAGCCGACTATGACCTTGCCGTTGTATAGTTTGCGTATTTTGTTTGCCTGGCTCTTTACAACCGTGTTGCCTAAAGTAACCTGGCCGTCTCCGCCAATGGCGACTTTGTCGCCTAGCCTGACTGATAATATAGTTGTAGCTTCAAATAATTGCATAAAAGTAATAATTAAATTTAATAAATAGCTTTATAAGATAAAAACTATCCACTCTTCGCGCTCTATAAAACGCTATATTCGCAAATTAATGACATAAATTGAAGTCAATCTGAAATGCGTGTAAAAAGGAGAGTTGATAGAGGTTCCGCGCAAATTGCGCGCGGTTAAAATTGAAAAATTAAATACTAACACTTTATGTTCTTGTTAGCAAGTTTTTTTAGATATATTTTTCTATGTAATTTAAGCAGACATAAAGGTATACTTGGAACTCGTTTAACAAAATTTATTTGAAATTAATTAAAAGCAATCAAGGCATTGCGTTTTATGGAGATGTATTGAATTGAAGGTTTATTTTGTAGGGGCGGGCCCAGGAGACCCTGAACTTTTGACAATAAAGGGGAAAAAAGCGATTGAGGATTCTCCCTGCTGCATTTACACTGGTTCTCTTGTTAACAAGGCGATATTGCAATACGCAAGGCAGGACGCCAGGATATTTAATTCCGCGTCAATGACGCTGGATGATGTGATAGACGTTATTAAAGAGGCTAGCGATTTAAATGAGAATGTGGCGCGGATACACACCGGCGACCCGGCTATCTACGGAGCAATACAGGAGCAGATGCAACTGCTTGACGCTTTGGGCATTCAGTATGAAATAATACCGGGCGTGAGTTCGTTTACCGCCGCCGCCGCCGCGCTAAAGCAGGAGTTGACGTTGCCCGGCATTTCCCAAACGGTGATAATAACCCGCGCTCAGGGCCGGACGCCCGTGCCTGAAAAAGAGGATTTAAAACTGCTGGCGCAATCGCAATCAACGCTTTGCATATTTTTAAGCGTGCAACAGATCGAAAATGTGGCAAAAGATTTGATTGTGAGCTATGGTGAAGATTGCCCTGCCGCGGTGGTCTACAAAGCCTCATGGGAGGGGGAAGAGAGCATTGTGTTCGGCGCATTAAACAATATCGCGGATAAAGTTAAGGAGCATGATATTAAGAAGACCGCCATGATCATAGTGGGCCGCGTGTTGCTGAAGGCATTTGAGCGCTCAAAATTGTACGACAGCGGATTTTCGCATGAATACAGGAAAGGCGCCACAAACTAAACCGGGTTAAAAACGATTTTTTTCTTGTGTTGAATGTTGTTAATTTGGTATAAAAAGCCTCCGCTATTATTTATGCGCGGAGAGTGAGATTCCGCATGTTCTTAGAGTTTTTATATTTATAGATAAAAAAACGCTTCTTTTGCGGTCTTTTTTTCATATCACATATGAATTTATACCTTAATTATTCTTGGCGGTGTAGCTCAGTCGGTTAGAGCGACGGACTCATAAGCCGTAGGTCCGGGGTTCGAATCCCTGCGCCGCTACCAAATATTAATTTCGAGCTAATAACGACTTTCGTTATAGCTCGGAATACAACTGCGCGGTCGGCATTCGCCGTCCCGCGCCAAACGCCTTTGAAGTAACCCTTAGGCCCGGGGCGGCCTGCTTCCTTTTATATTCGTTTTTGTCAACCATCTTTATAATACAGCGCGCCATCTCTCTTTCATAGCCCATTTCAACAATTTCATCCAGAGTCTTTGCCTCTTCAATATGCGCTTTAAGTATGCCGTCCAGAACAAGATATGGCGGCAATGAGTCCTGATCTTTCTGATCCGGTCGCAATTCGGCTGAAGGCGGTTTCTCTATAGTATTTAACGGTATTATCTCCTTTTCGGCATTAATATGTTTTGCCAGATCGTACACCATCATCTTAGGCACATCGGATATTACCGCAAGGCCGCCGCACATGTCGCCGTAAAGCGTGCAATAGCCGACCGAGAGTTCCGATTTGTTTCCCGTGGCAAGAACGAGGTATCCAAACTTGTTTGAGAGGGCCATAATAATATTTCCCCGCATCCTTGCCTGCAAGTTTTCCTCGGCTTCGTTTTCAGGAAGCCCTTTAAACTCCTTTTTAAACATTTTTGTGTAAACTTCGTGGATTTTAACAATAGGCATCTCTTTGAACTCTATTCCAAGGTTTTCAGCCAGATCGCGCGCGTCCGTCACACTCTCTTCAGATGAATATTTTGAAGACATCGCAACGCCCACAACGTTGCCCTTTCCCAGAGCGTTGGCCGCAACGGCAGCCACAACCGCCGAATCAATGCCGCCGCTTAGCCCAATTATCGCTTTCTTAAATCCGCATTTACCGGCGTAATCCTTTACACCCAATGTTAACGCCTTATAAATGTTCTCTATATTGCTGTTCTCGTATCTGTTTACGGTTGTAACGCTTTTGCCCAGGGGAAAGCATTTGTCATTTTTAATTTCAACAGTGACCATGTCTTCTTCAAAATCTGCCCCTAGCGCAACGATTGAGCCGTTAGCTTCGCACACAATGCTGTTGCCGTCAAAAACAAGATCGTCATTGCCGCCAACCTGATTAACATATAAAAACGGCATATTGTATTTCTTGGCTTGATTTGCCACAAGGTTGCGCCTGACGTTAATCTTGCCTTCGTTAAACGGAGACGCCGATATATTTACAATAAATTGAGCTCCGAGCTTTATCATGTCGTCAACCGGGTCGGCATGATAAATCGGCCTTGGCAGGACGTCCTCCGGCGTCCAGATATCTTCGCAAATAGATATGCCGAACTTTAAACGCCGGTAATCCAGCAGCTCAATTGTTTGCGCGGGTTCAAAATAACGGCGCTCGTCAAACACATCGTATGACGGCAGCAACGATTTGTATTGTTTCGACCTGATATGCCCGTCTTTTATAAACGCAGCCGCATTATAAAGATGTTTGCCCTTTTTAACGGTGTTTACGTCAACAAAACCCACAATCGCCGCCATATCAGTGACATACGATTTAATTTCATCCAAGGCCTTAAGATTATCGGCTACAAACCCGGGCCTGTCCAGCAGATCTCTTGGCGGATACCCCGTAATCGACATTTCAGGAAAAACGACTAAATGGATGCCCGCCTCTTTTGCGCGGTCAATATATTGCCGCATCTTTCTTATATTTAAATCAAACGCGCCTATAGTCGGGTTTATTTGGGCAAGGGCTATTTTCATTTATTTGGATTTATAAAAGTCTAAAAAGTAAAAACGGTTAACTTGGTTTCGCGCTATCATTAAAGCGTGTAATATAATCGCACAAAATAGATAAATCAAACCTAATTTTCATTATGCGAAATCTATTGACCATCCATGGTTTTTATTCTCAACCCATGGAGCTACATCTTCTTTCTCTGCCTCCAACCCTTTTGCTTGTTGCTCTTTGCGCCCCGCGCCCCGCGTTTTGCTCCAGAGCCCGGAGAGCCTCCCGCGCTTTACTTTTGCGTTGTTGATAAGGTATAAACCGGCTATAATGTTACTGTTTAAGCATATTCTCAGGTTTTGCAAGTCGGTTTCAGGCGAAAAAATTACAAATTGCATTTTGCAAATATTTTTTTAAATACAGCTTAAACTTTTAGCTTTTTATTTTTTACTTGCCCGGCTTGCCCGGGCCGGGAGATTTTATCATGTATTTCAAACAACTTAAATGCGGCGGGGGCAAGAATTTCGGCTATATCGCCGCCGATGATGAGACGAAAGAGTGCGCGCTGTTTGACCCGTCGCCTGATCCCGCGCCGGCAATTGACGACGCCAAAGCAAACGGTTTTAATATTGTTTATGTAGTCAACACTCATGATCATTACGACCACACAGGGGGCAACACAAGGGTTAAACAGGTCTCAAACGCAAAACTTGTGAGCCACGCAAATTCGTATTCAGGCGAGATTATAGTAAACGACGGCGACACCCTTCCTTTAGGCAAACTAACCATGCAATTTATCCACACTCCAGGGCATACTGAAGATTCCATGTGCGCGCTGATTCAAGGTCATTTAATAACCGGCGACACCCTGTTTGTTGGCAGGATCGGCGGCACATACACAAACGCGGACGCAAAAACAGAGTTTGAAAGCCTTAAAAAACTGATGAAACTTGACGGCGACATTTCCGTATGGCCGGGACACAACTACGGCCTGAAAGAGACGTCAACAATAAAGAATGAGAGGGAAACAAATCCGTTTTGCGTAAGATTAAATGATTTTGCCAGGTTTTGCAACCTCAAGTCAAACTGGCTGGAATACAAACGCAAACATAACTTGCCGTGAGTCATAATCCGGACAAATAATAAGTTAAAATCTGCAATGATTGATTTAGAGCTGGAATTTAGAAGAAAAACCACCAGCCTGTAATTAAAGCTCCAAACCAGAATGGTATTACCGCATAGATGACCGGCAGGTGAACACTGCGTTTTCCTTTAATGCCTGTAATTGCGGCTGCTATCAATAATATAAATAAAGGCGTTGAAAAACAGCGGTGAACAGCCATACGCGCAGGCGTTGTAATATGAGCGTAATCCCACCCCATAAGAACAGTTATAACCAGCCCAACCACTCCAACAAAAGTAACTATTAATGCGATACCCTGTATTTTTTTGTGCAAACTTACCCTGCCCTTTATAGCCTGTATAAAACCAAACCCAAGAGCAAAAGTATTAATCAATATCACAACTTGCACAAATTTCAGAAAATAATATTCTTTCATAATTTTTTTAAAACCAAAACATAAAAAACTGGTTTGATTCTATAATAACTCTTCTCTTAATTAAAGAATATTTTACTAAAACAAGCATATAAAAAAAATGCCGCATCTTTTTAATAAATTTAGAGACTGAAACGTTAATTAGCGGAAGAGGATAGAGAAATATTTCAGAAGAAACGGCATAAATACTTTAGAGCTTGAACATAAGTGTTCGCCACAAAAAGTTGTTTTTACAGAGGATTCTTTTATCGTACATCATGTCTATACAGTCGTTGCGTCGTTAACGCGCAATTCAAAAAACACAGCTTCCCGAAAAATTGATTTACAGGCAACATTCAAATCATGAATTCACAGTTTGACAAAAGATAGGTGATTTGATAAAGTCCATAAACTATAATAATTGTAGTGTAAATTTATAGTCTTTTAATTCCAGAGGTATTGTAAATCTTGCGGAGCTTAATCTCATTGTTCCGCCTAGAGATAAATGCAGTTGATATAATGAAATTCCTACATGAATAAACAAACAGTATATATTGAAAATTCAATTGTTAGTTATCTTACAGCGCGTCCAAGCCGGCAGATTGTTGCCGCAGCCTGGCAGAGGCTAACAATAGATTGGTGGGAGGCGCGCAGACATGATTTTGATTTATATACATCTGAACTTGTTTTGTTAGAAGCAAAGCGCGGCAATCCTGATGCGGCCAAAAGACGGATTAGCCGCTTGGAGTCTGTCCCTCTTCTTACTATTACTGGAGCTGTGGAGGCCCTTGCGCTAAGTTTAGTAGAAAAACATTCTGTGCCCAAAGCTGCAAACGCAGACGCAATTCATATTGCAATAGCGGCTGTCCATGGAATTGATTACCTTTTAACATGGAATTGTACTCATATCGACAATGCAGAGACAAAACCCTTAATCCGAAATGTTTGCAAACTTGAAGGCTATAAATGCCCTGAGATTTGTACGCCACAAGAACTTATGGGAGATAAAGATGGACGAAATTATAACTGATGTTAGAAAAATCCGGGATCAGATTGTAAAAGAATTTGACAACAACCTTCACTCTTTATGTGAAGAAATAAGACAATGTGAAAAACAACATAAAAGCCGTCTTGTAAACTTAACTATTAAAGATAATTCAAATAGTAGTGAAATGAATGATTATAAAACCGCCAAGTTGGATTTATCAAAGCAATAATTGCGCAACAAATCATTTTAAGGTGGGGAATGATAGAATATATCAATTTATTAAAATCTAAATTGAGAGATTCTGTAACGTGATTTGTCATTTCGACTATCAGGAAAAATCTTTAAACCCGTGAGTTTTATAAGATTTCTCTCGGAGTTTATGCTGAGTAGCCACGAAGTGTTCGAAACGACACGGTTGTAATTAGTTTTCACTTATTGGGTGAATGTTTAATTCTTCGTAATTGTCATTATTTAAAGAAGTCAGAGAGCTTTATCATCCAAGAATCGCACAATTTAGGTAAAAGAAAAAGGCTTGCCCGTTCCAGCTAAAAGCGCAAATCCAAAAATAATTATTCAAAATGAAGAGAAAGTGGCGATGCATAGTTAAAAACCGGAAAATCAGTGATTAAAGAGGATTATGGTTTTGGTAAAAATCAACTATTTTTGTATTCCAGAATCAACTATATTCATCCGTCATCTGACCTCCTGCATCCAGTTACCGATTCCTCGCATACATAAAAAGATACTGTTGCGCATACCCTGCGTATTGGCCGAAATATGAGTCGGCGAATTTTCTGATCTCTTTGTTTGACACCTCTTTGTTGTCGAAATATAGCTCCTGCATGATCTTTTTTATCCATGTATCGACCGGAAATGCTTCCATAAAGTCGAGGGAGAAGAGGAGCACACAGTCCGCCACCTTGTCGGCGACGCCTTTTATCTCTTTGAGGGCTTTTTTGGCCTCTTCATAAGGGAGGTTGCGCAACGAGTTGAGATGTTTCTCATTTACGCGTTTGTCAGCCTCATAAACATATTTGCCTCTGAACCCGGGTTTGACAAGGTTCAACTTATCCATATCGTTAATCTCCCCGCATTTGGGAAATGTGTAACTTGAAAATTCGTCAAACGCCACCTGTTTGCCGAACTGGCATGCAACGCCGTCCATGCACGACTTTATCCTTGGTATGTTTGACGCGGCGGAGAAAATGAACGATATCAGGCACTCCCATGGATCCTGCCGGATCAGGCGCATCCCTTTGTACGCTTTTATGGCATTGCTCATAAATTCGTCTTTGTTAACCTCGTCGCAAATCTTTTTTAAAGGGACATCAAGGGATAGAAATTTGGTTATAAATGGTTTGGTCGCCCCATAATACTCAAGGGTGTCGCCCTTTTGCCGCAACTTGATCAATTTATCGCGGGAGTTTACAAAATGCCAGTCGCCTACTTTGTTGATCCTGAAAATCTGTCCGCACTCAAGGGTGTAAGCAAGATTGAAATCGTTAACTTTTAATTTTGCCAAAAATCCACACTCCTTTCAAAATATCATAATCATAATCCAAACCAATCGTACAAAGCAAAAGCAATATAGAGAGATGTGTAAAAAAAAAGCGAATATCGAACACTGAATAACGAATTTAGAAGTTAAAAAAAAGCGCAAAGCGCTTTTATCCAGCATCCAGCATCCAGCATCCAGCATCCAGCATCCAGCATCCAGCATCCAGCATCCAGCATCCAGCATCCAGCATCCAGCATCCAGCATCCAGTTTACTCCCCGCTTGCTTTTAATATTTTCCGTATTTCAGCCGCAGAGTAAAGCCTGCCCACATCTATGCCGGGGCATTCATCTTTTAAGGCCTCCCAGCTCTCTTTAGATTTAAGACTGTCGGACCAAAACGGGAAAGTCAGGCATTGAACCGGCCTGGTGGAATAAACGCGGCAGCCGTCCTTGTACATAACGCAATCGCCGTTAGCGAGTTCTCTCAGGCTATAACGGGTTGAAATCTTTCTGACATATTTTTCACTGAATTTGCCCACCTGCATTTTAACCTCTCCGGCCATATCAATTATATCGCCGGGGTCCACCCACACAACTCCGGGCTCCCCCCTGCAGCATTTGCCGCACTGGTTGCATTCAAACCTCAACCCTTTGCTATACCATACTCTCTTATTTGTTCGCGTAATAGTTTCCATTAATTCCATTGTTTCCATTTTAAATTCCTATCTTTATTACTCCCCTTTTTCTAAAGAGGGGGGACTCTCAATGTATTCGTTTATTTTAAATTTCGCTAAATCTTTTTGCTGAAGCGCCGTTTACAAATATTTACGAAACAGCTTCCACCGGCTCTGATTCAATCACTTTCATAATCAAAACCTTATTTCTTTCAAAACATTTGCCGGCGTTTATTGTTGAGAAGATGTTGATACCCAAAGCGCAAAATGCCACGGCAGCATGAATATGCGTCGAGATCAGCCCGGTATGCACGGCCCCGCCCAGAGCAGTGACTGCAATTGCAAACATTATGCCCAACATAGCAAAGGGGAAAGCTTTTTTCTTAAAATACCTGGTCTCCTTAATAGCGTCAAGCTCGCCAAAATCAACCGTTCCGACCGACTCCTTTATCGACGCCCCGGTGGCCAGCAGATAGAAAAATATCGCAACCTGGCCAAGTATTGTCAATGAGGCGGCAAAAAGCGCGATATACACATGCACAATAAACGTGTTTACAGCGTGCCCCGCCATAAAACCAAAAAACATGGTTGCGGCAATAAAACCGCAACCGGTAAAATTAATAATCTTGATCATCTTATCCATTCTTGTTCAACATCCTTTCCATTAAACGCAAGCCTGAGGATCGCGTCCTTATTTAAACGAATATCATCGTAATTTAAATTAGTGTAATTTTGCAAAATAGTCTCAATAACGCCAAAATGCGTCACCACCAGAAAACTGTCGCCGCTGTTTCCTAAAATACGCTCATCAATAAAACGGCAAACTCTCTCCTTTAACATATCGCCGCTTTCGCCTCCCGGGTACGTCAAATCTCCGGTA
Source organism: Candidatus Anammoxibacter sp. (assembly GCA_021777105.1). GTDB lineage: Bacteria > Planctomycetota > Brocadiia > Brocadiales > Anammoxibacteraceae > Anammoxibacter_B. Next base: position 57,582 of record JAIQZQ010000043.1, on the reverse strand, counting down.
TTTTTATGCCTTGTAATTTCGGCGCGCAGTTCATCAATCGACCGTTTTGAGTACGCCCCAAAATCAATCTCCATTATCTCTTTTAGATAAATTATTTCAGCCTTTAAATTTAGTTCGTCATTAATAATTTCCAGAGATTTTCTGGCGCGTCCAAGCTCGCTGCAATAAACTGCGTCAAAATGCATCCCTTTTAACAGCTCAGCCCTTTGCCTGATTGATTCAATGCCGTTTTCCGTCAAAGCAGAGTCTTTCTGCCCCTGTATTATCCTATTTCTATTGTCAATCGTCTCGCCATGGCGAGAGAAATACGCCTGTTTCATGCTTGTCTGCAATAATGAATAAATATTATCAATAAATTCAGTTTTCATAATATAGCATTAGAAAAGGCTATTATCAAGCCGCAAAAATAGAGGTTAAATAAGCGCAATATGGGCCTGTATTTAACTATTTAATGAAAATCAAACTATTTAAATGTTATAATAAATCGCTATTTTTTCCGACTATTCAGCGAAAAATGTATAAAACATACAGAATTCAAAGGAGTATTTTTTAATATGATTATTCAAAGCATTGGCGGTTTATTCGCCCTGGCCCTGATTGCATGGTCAATGAGCGAGAACCGTTGGCATGTAAATTTGAGAACGGTGTTCACCGGTTTGGCAATACAGTCGGCCTTGGCTGCGGCATTGCTAAAGATACCTTTGTGCAAAAATTTTTTCCTTTTTTTAGGCAAGGGGATTGTTGTGTTGGAGGAGGCTTCAATAGCCGGCACTTCGCTGGTTTTTGGATATCTGGGCGGTGGAAATTTGCCGTTTAACGAGAATTCTCCGGGCGCGAGTTATGTGCTTGCGTTTCGCGGCCTGCCTATCGTGCTTGTTGTAAGCGCTCTCTCATCCCTGCTGTTTTATTGGCGAATATTGCCGTATGTTGTCAGGGGCTTTTCATGGCTTTTGCAAAAAACCATGGATGTGGGCGGCGCGCTGGGCGTGGGCGTGTCGGCCAATATATTTGTGGGAATGATTGAGGCTCCAATTTGCGTTAAGCCGTATATTAATAATATGACGCGAAGCGAGCTTTTTACACTTATGACTTGCGGAATGGCGACAATCGCCGGCACGGTTATGGCCCTTTACGCAGGCATTCTCAGCTCTATTGCGCCGGACGCTGTGGGGCACATATTGATAGCGTCAATAATCAGCGCCCCGGCTTCAATAATTGTTTCTAAACTTATCATTCCCGAGACCGAGGAGAAGACGTTCGGCAAACTGCTGCCGCCTCAATCAGCCAAGAGTTCAATGGACGCGATTACCAACGGCACAATGGATGGGATTAAATTGCTCATAAATATAATCGCCATGCTTATAGTCCTTGTGGCGCTTATCTACCTTGCAAATAAAATATTGTCGTTGATCCCAAATGCCGGCGGAGAGCCGATATCCCTGCAAATGATAATGGGATACATTATGGCGCCGATTGCGTGGCTGATGGGAGTTCCCTGGGCAGAGGCGAACACGGCGGGCTCTTTGTTTGGCGTTAAACTGATACTAAATGAACTTATAGCTTATATCAACCTTGCGCAATTGCCGGAAGGAGCTTTAAGCCCCAGAAGTTCGTTGATTATGATTTACGCGCTCTGCGGATTTGCAAATTTCGGCAGTTTGGGGATAATGATCGGCGGCCTCGGCACAATGGCGCCTGAACGCAGGGGCGAAATAGTTTCAATGGGCCTTAAATCCATAGCCGCCGGCGCGCTTTCAACATGCATGACAGGGGCGACCGTGGGTTTTTTATCGGGTTAATCGTGATAAGAAAAAAAACAAGGCAAAAGGGTGGTAAAAATCATAGATTTTTGAATTCTTTTTAAATAGCGGCATAGGCATCCTTGCCTGTGATCATTTAATTTTGGTTCACATTCGTAAAAAAAAAATGTTTAAAAAACTCATATTTATATTCCTTGATGGATTTGGATTGGGCAAGGAAAGCGCATTTAACCCATTTTGCGCCGCAAACATGCCGTTTACAATAGAGACTGTAGGCTCGCGTCTTGTTGAAGGCGCAACGATTGAAGAGCCAAATCTTTTATTAAAAGGTATTGACGCCAACCTGGGAGTTGATGGTTTGCCGCAAAGCGCAACAGGGCAGACGGCTCTATTCACAGGGCAAAACGCTTCAAAAATATTGGGCCACCACCTAACAGCGTTTCCAAACAGAGAGCTTGTTGACATGATAAACGCGCATTCGCTTCTGAAATTAGCTAAAGAGAAAGGATTGCGCTCGGTTTTTGCCAACATGTACACCCCAAACTATTTTCAACTTGCGGAAAACGGATTGCGATTTCATAGCGTAACCACCCATTGCGTGTTTGCCGCAAAACTGCCGTTTCTGTTTGTTGCGGACATGTTGCGCGGCAACGCTGTTTACTGGGATATGACAAACCGTTTTCTGGTTGAAAAATACAAACTCTCGGTTCCCATTATTTCGCCGGAACTTGCAGGAGAGAGGTTGGCGAATATCTCCAAATCAAACGATCTTGTTCTGTACGAATGCTTCTTGTCTGACCTTATCGGGCATAAACAGAACCACGAGAGAGCTCTTGAATTTCTCAAAAACTTTGACAACCTGATAAAAGAAGTTGTTAAAAATATGGAAGATAATACAACTCTATTAATAACCAGCGACCACGGCAATATTGAAGACCTTTCAATAAAATCACACACATATAATCCTGTCCCGCTATTTGTAATCGGCCCAAAAGCCGGCGATTTCGCGCATGTAGATTCAATAACCGGCGTAATGGACGCATGTTTTTGATTAGCAAGCATTAAAAATATTTGTCATCAATTTTCTAATTTTCTATATTGAGATTCATAACAATACATTTTAAAATTGAATAACGAATTTAAGAACCTTTTAATTTTCTAATACTTATCGGTTAGCATATAAAGATAAAAAAGATATGATAAAAGTAGGCAATGAAGGAAAAGTATTTCTTGACGGTATTAAACCAATGGTGTTTGTTGATACTAATAAGAAGAGTGAATCAGTTAATAATAACGAACTTTCAACGTTGAATAACGTTGCTAAAACAGTCCTTGAATATCTCAAAGCTGGGAAGGAAATGCTAGAAAACAAATATCATAATCTCAGAGAGTTCGCGCCACCACACCTTTTAAATCCAGGAAATGCTCTAATTATTCAGTGTAGAGATGGAATAGTAATTCGTTACGAAAATAGTGAAAATTCTTGTCGAATATTAGGGACGTTAATGGATAATGATTTACCAAATACAGCATCTTTTCTTTCACAAAATGTAGTTCATTGCAAATATGACGACAAAAAGGCTTTAAACTATGAAAAAGTGGGTATACCAATGAAAATTTCTATTTATAACCCTACCACGGGCAAAAGCAAGGAAATGCTTTCTGCTAAGATATTGTTTGAAATAACCATATCACTACCTCAGAAACGGCCTGCCCACACACAAAAGCCCTTCTGCTTATTGTCAGTTCAAAATAGATTTGAACTATGCATAGCTGGAGAGCTAGACGGTGTTGATGAGTCAAAAAAATCACAAGAATTTATTACACGAACCAATATGAAAATGCCTGTCGGATGGGAATGCATTGAAGTCTACCCATCTATTAACTCAAAAGACTGGAATCCTGATTATGCTAACATATGGGCAGAGAATGACATTCTTGCGTCTGTTGCCTCACGGCAATTTAACGAGATGCACTTTCAATCTATTGATCCTAAAGCAGAGGCAAGGCAGCAATACGGTATTGTACTTAATGAATTTAAAGCATTGCTGGATTCAAATCCGGAAAGAGAACAAGACTTGCAGGCCTTCCTGCAAAATCATCCCGTATTGCTTTGCCCAACTCATACACGTATGTGGCCTAAACTTGCATTTGGCTCAAGAGTAACAGATTTTGTTTTTCGAGATGCAACTCAAGACTACTTGTTAGTTGAGCTTGAACGATCCACATTACCACTATTTAAAAAGAATGGGCATACTACGGCTGAATTAAATCATGCCAAAGGGCAAATTGGTGAATGGAAAAGATATTTAGAAGATAATTTGGGGACTGTACAAAGAGAACTTGGTTTAGATGGAATTTCCGTAAATCCTAACTCAGTTGTGGTTATAGGAAGATCAAAAGAGCTTACTGTCGAAAATAAAAGAGCTTTAGTGTCTATGGCCAATGAACACCCTAAGTTGAAAATCATGACTTACGATGATGTTTACGAGAACGCTAAAGCCGTAATTGAAAATCTTTTTGGTTCGATATGGGAAACACCAGGACACACAAAGGTTTACTATCCAAATTTCTGATAAGGAAAAGCGTTGTACTGAAAACCAGGGGCGGCAGAGAAAACAGGAAACTTTATAGGCAACCTTGACAGATCGCCCTTAAAAACGAGGCCATTTAATTTCTCTTGAAACATTATGCAATGTAAGCAATAATAACTAAGTATGATTCAATCTTTTAAAAACAAAGAAACTAAAAAAATTTTCAAAGGACAACACTCAAACAAATTTCCACAAGAAATACAGGCGAGGGCGTTAAGAAAATTGATACTATTGAATCAGGCCGTGACATTAAATCATCTAAAAAGTTTGCCGGCGAACAGGATAGAATATCTAACAAGAGATCGGCAAGGTCAAATTAGCATTCGAATTAACAAACAGTGGCGCATATGTTTCAATTGGGAAGCAGGCGACGCTTACAATGTGGAAATTACTGATTATCATTAAGGAGTTTTATCATGATTGACAAACAAATAGAACCTGGTCATATAGGGATTGTCATTAAAGAGGAATTGATTGACGCTTATGAAGTGACCGTCTTTACAATAAGCAAAGAAACCGGCATACCTGTTGACGCATTAAACAACCTGCTTGACGGAGACCTTGCTTTATCTTCGGACATGGCGTTGAAATTGGGGAAATATTTTAATATAGATCCTAAATATCTTTTAAACGTTCAAACAGAGTTTGAAGTACGAAAAAAAGAACGTGAACTCTCAAGTGTTTTATGCGAAATCCAGCCTCTGGAAATTGCCTAAATTGTCGCAAAAACGGTTGATAGAATCAATTGAGCAACCTGAAAATAATTAAACCTCTTAAAGCCGAGAATTTTCCTTGCCGGCACAAGTTAAGTTATGCGATTTAGTTCCTAAACGCACAATTTATTATTAACGATGCAGAATCACAAGTGATAACATGCTCATATAGCTAGCGCCGACATTTCTCCCAATTCCGGCGGAGCCCGCCGCTTATTGTTAATTCCGCAAGCCGGCCAATTTATACTATATATAAGTATGATTATGATTATGATAGTTCATTAAAATGCGTTTTGAAAACTATTTTGTTATTGGCATTGAAATGTATATAATTGATCGTTTAATACCAGCGCTAAAATCAAAGATAACTTTTTGCATTTATTAAGCCGAAATGCTTTGTTAAAATTACTAAGGTTATGTATGTTGTTTATTTTTCTTGCTACTTAAGAGAGGAGTTTATTTTATGTCTACAAGAGAATTATTTTGCACTCCAAAGTTTGATCTTCTACCGGAAATGAGATGGTGCAATATAAGGTATAGCAAGTTTAATCCACTGCCTCATGGCCCTGAAACGAAAAGTATACATGTAGAGATAATTGTAAAGGCGTCAGCTCCTGATGATTTTACAGAAGAAGACTGGGAATCATTAAAAGGATGTGTAGTAATGGCCGGCGGGCTTGGGGTTACAGCCGCGGTTTCCGTTATGATAACATCTGATGGCAAAGAGTGGCCTGCTACAATTACGGCATTTGAAGAAACATTTAATAAAAGTTTTATAAGTTCCATAGGGGCGAAATTTTCCGCAGATATAGCAAAAAATATTTCATCAAATGTTAGCACGGATGAAACACACGGCTCATGGACTCATCATTAAATATGCTACTTTTTACCGGATTTAGAAATCTACTAAAAGTATTAGGATTTGATGAACGAATACGAGGAGATCATTATATTTTTAATAAAACCGATATCGAAGAAATATTAAATTTACAACCCATAGGTTCAAAGGCTAAACAGTATCAAGTTAAACAGGTTCGTAATACTATATTAAAATATAAACTTAAGGTAAGATGAAGACTATGAGTAAATATGAAATAATTATTTATTGGAGCGATGGGGATAATTCGTTTATTGCCGAGGTTCCGGAATTGCCTGGATGTATGGCGGATGGTAAAACATATCAAGAGGCCCTTTCAAATGCTGAAGTTATCATCAACGAATGGATAGAAACCGCAAAAGAGTTAGGCCGTGAAGTACCGCAAGCTAAAGGTCGATTAATGTTTGCATAAGCAAATGTTATAATTTTTTCTCTTAGATGATAATTCACACTAAAGTAGACAATCCGTTCAGTGTTCATTTATTGTAAAAATAGAAGCTGAATACGCGGCCAAATAGTTTTAATATTTAATTAAAGACATGAGCGATCAAACACAATCCACTATACTGGTAGTTGACGACACGGAAGCTAATATTGACATATTAGTCGGCGCATTAGACGATCTATATGATGTTTGCGTGGCAATGGACGGCGAAAGCGCATTACAAATCGTTGACGAAAACTCTCCCGATCTGATTCTCCTGGATATTATGATGCCGGGGATAGACGGTTATGAAGTATGCAAAAAGATTAAGGACAATCCTGAAAACAACGCAATTCCAATAATATTTATTACAGCAATGACCGAAATCAAGGACAAGACCAAAGGATTTTCATTAGGAGCTGTTGATTATATTACAAAACCGTTTGAGATTGTTGAGGTTCAAGCCAGGGTCGAGACGCATCTTGCATTGCAGGACGCTCGCAAACAACTACAAAACCAAAATGAGATACTGGAAGACAAGGTTCAGGAACGCACTAAAGAGGTTACGCAACTGAATGAGGAGTTGAAGCAAAGCATGCTTAATTCCGTAAGGATCCTTATTGGGTTAATAGAAGGATTCGACCCTTCGCTTGGAAGCCATTCTAAAAGAGTCGCAATTTTAAGTAGAGAAATCGGCAAAGCTCTCGGAGTTTCCAGTGAAGAGCTGTTTCAACTTGAAATAGCTTCATTGCTTCATGATATAGGCACTTTAACTATACCTGAGAGACTGAAACATAGTCAAACTTCGAAGATATCAAAAGAGGAGCTGGCTTTAGTAAGACAACACACAATGTTTACTCAAAGTGTATTATCGCCGGCAAAGGGTTTGAACGAAGTGGGCGTCTTAATAAGGAATCATAAAGAGAACATTGACGGCAGCGGTTTCCCGGATGGTTTAGTAGGAAAAGATATACCTCTTGGCGCAAAAATTATAGGGGCGGCAAACGCTTATGATGAAATTAGAAACAGCAAAGATGTAAACGCGCAAACAATGTCGCAAAAGATTAAAGAGGAACTCGCCATACAGAACATTACGAAATTGGCGGGGACGCGTTATGAAGAAAATATTATAAAGGCATTAATAAATGTTATAAATGAATACCATGAGAAAAAGAAAGAAGTTATACGCATCACAATTGACGAATTAAAACCGGACCAGATTTTGGCAAAGAATTTATACACAAATCAAGGGAAACTAATCATGTCAAAAGGCACAAAATTAAGCGCCTATATTATTCAGCGTATGGAAAGTTTTAAAGTCGCTAAACTTGTGAGCGATTTAGTTTATGTTTACATGGCGCATTAATTGTTATGCGTTAAGAGCCTCGCGTTCCTCTTCAAAATCCGCAAATTTCAATGCTATTTGTTTAAACTCTTCTTGTAAATCAATAAACGCATCCGCAATATCAGGGTCAAAATGAGAGCCTTTTCCTTCCGCAATAATGCTTACAGCCTTTTTGTGAGTAAATGGAGGTTTGTAAACACGTTTACTGATAAGCGCGTCGTAAACATCGGCCACGGCCATTAACCTGCCGGCATAAGGAATTTCATCGCCTTTAAGCCCTTGGGGGTAACCTGAGCCGTCCCACTTTTCCTGATGTGTATAGGCAAATTCTTTAGCAAATACCAGAAACCGCGATTCGTAGTTTAATTTGTCTTCCGCGGCCTGAATAGCGTCGCGCCCAAAAATAGTGTGTTTTTTCATCTCCGTAAACTCTTCATCCGTAAGTTTGCCGTGTTTGAGCAGAATACCATCCGGCACTCCCACTTTGCCGATATCATGAAGAGGCGCGGAATTGTGCAGAAGATATATAGTTTCTTTATCAAGATATTGCTTAAACCTTTCATGGTCTTTTAAATGTTCAGCCAAAGCTTTAACATAATTTTGAGTTCGCCTAATATGTCCGCCTGTTTCAGGGTCTCTGTATTCCGCAAGCACCGCCAAACTATATGTTATAGCTTCTTGTGTTGAAACCAGTTGTTCTGTTCGCTCTTTAACTTTCACTTCCAGAACTTCATTCTGGTTTGCCAGCTCTTTTTGGGCAAGCATTAGAGAAAGGTGTGTTTTTACCCTTGCCTTAACTTCAGATATTTCAAAAGGTTTTGTTATATAATCAACAGCTCCCAATTCAAATCCTTTAGTTTTGTTCTTTATCTCATCCAGCGCGGAGAGAAATATTATTGGTATATTTTCAGTTTCCGCGTCTTTTTGAAGGCGCTCGCATACGGTGTAACCATCAATGCCCGGCATCATAATATCCAGAAGGATTATGTCCGGCTTGCTTTCGCCTACAAACTCCAAGGCGCTTTCCCCGTCTATGGCAACGCCCACTTCATATTCATCGTCAAGCGCTTCAACTAAAATATCAACGTTCGCCTCTGTATCGTCAACTATAAGCACTGTGCAATTAGATAATTCATACATAATTAGCTCCCTGTTATTTTGTTTAATTTTAATCGCTAATGATAAATTCAAATTATATATTAAAGACACACATATAGGTATATAAATTTCGAATTAACATGTTGACAACTTTTATAGAGAACAGCAAATTATTGGGTAATCAACTGTCCATACTCTTAATAAGCGCTTCTAAAACGGTTGACGCCTCTTTAAACTTATATTTTTTTATAAACTTTGCAAGGTCATTAACCTCATTTTCAAAATTTGCGGGCAAAGAAAATTTTAGAATATCTTCTATTATAGGAGCGCATCTTTTTGGTTTCCGGGTTTTAAGTTCGGGTTCAAGCTTTTTTAATGTTTCCCTGAATAATTCCAGATCGAAAGCAACCGACTCTTTTTCCTCTCCTTTTGTTGTTATATCATCAGTTTGCAAAGTCTTAAGCGAGTTTTGAACCTTGTCTAAATTAATTTCCACATCTTCGAGTAAAATTTCATGTTCGCCTGTTTTTCTATCTCTAATGGCGGCTTCTAATATACCTGAAGATTTTTGCAGCGCAACCGCGCCAATATTTCCAGCCACGCCTTTTAATGTATGCGCTGTCCGTTCCGCTGTTTTCAGGTCATTATCCAGCAACTGTGTTTTTATCTCATTAACCGTATCCGCATAGTCGTCTCTAAACTTTATCAACAAATTTCTATAAAGTTTTTTGTTGCCTCCCACCCTTGATATTCCCAGTTCCGTATCGATTCCCGGCAGATCAGGTAGTTGAATTTCTTTTTCAGCTTTAGGTTGTGTAACCGGAGCTTTAAAGTCGGCGCCGGCAACTGGTTTAATCCATTTTGAAAGTTTTGAAAAAAGGTCCTTTATATTTATTGGCTTGCCGATATGATCGTTCATTCCCGCGGCAATGCACTTCTCTTTGTCGCCCGTCATTGCGTTTGCCGTCATGGCAATTATCGGTAAATCTTTAAATCTATCTTGAGCGCGTATCTCTCTTGTCGCTTCATACCCGTCTTTTTTCGGCATTTGTAGGTCCATAAGGATCGCGTCATATAAATTTGAGAATACCTGATTAACCGCTTCTTCACCGTCGCAGGCCACAGTTACCCGCAACCCTGCCTGTTCTAACAGCTCTATAGCCACTTGCTGGTTTATTTCATTGTCTTCAACCAACAATATTTTTGCGCCACACGCCTTTTCAATTGATTCATGATCAGCTTTAGGAATTGCCCCAATTTTAGACTGAATTGTTTTATCATAGCCAAATGCCGTCATAATTGAGTCAAAAATGGATGATTTACTAAATGGTTTAAAGAGGTATGCGTCAAACCCAACTCCCTGCGCATGTTTTTCAATCTCTTCCATAGGGCGCGAAGTGCTCATTATTACTTTTGGTTTGTTCACAATCTTTGAGTTCTCTTTTATCTGTTTAGTTGTTTCAATCCCATCTATACCAGGAAGCATAAAATCCATAAACAGCAATTTATATGGCTCGTTTTTATCCGCTTCTTCAAGAAATTGAAGAGCCTTTTCTCCTGTTGGAGCAATGTCAACTTTTAATTTAAAATAGTTCAGATATTTTTCAAATAGTTTTTGCAAAGATTCATTATCATCCACTACCATTACCCTAACGCCTTTTAGCTCAGGTATGGTCGTTTGTATTTCATCGCCTTTTTCTTTTGTTTCTGAAACTCCCAACTTGGCGGTGAAAATAAAAGAACTGCCCTCGCCGTACTCCGACTCTACCCGGATCTTTCCGCTCATCATTTCAACCAGCCGTTTGCTAATAGTTAGACCCAGCCCTGTTCCGCCGTATTGTCGTGTAGTTGAGGAGTCAGCTTGTGAAAACGGTTTAAATAGTTTTGAAACCTGCTCTTTGGTCATACCTATCCCTGAATCCTTTACTGAAAATTGCAATGTGGCTTCAGCCCTGCTTTGTTCCAACATTTCAACAGACACGACTATATCGCCCGATTTTGTAAATTTAAGAGCGTTGTTGCTTAAATTTGTAAGGACTTGTCCCAATCTTAGCGGGTCGCCTTTAAGTGTGTTAGGCACATCCGGCGATATATAAAAAAGAAACTCCAGACATTTGTCCTGCGCTTTAACCGTGATAAGATTTGAGAGATTGTCAAAGATATCATCTAAATTAAAGTCTACCGACTCTATATCCATTTTGCCCGCTTCAATTTTTGAGAAATCAAGTATGTCATTTATTATCCTCAAAAGTGAATGGGACGCGGTATATGTTTTTTGAATATAATCAAGTTGTTTTGGCGTAAGTTCGGTTCGCAGGCAAAGCTGTGTCATGCCCATAATCGCATTCATCGGCGTGCGTATTTCGTGACTCATATTTGCAAGAAAGTCGCTCTTGGACTGGTTTGCTTCTTTTGCAATTTCAGCCAGTTTGGTGGCTTTTTCTTTAGCGAGGTCCGCTTCCTTGCGCAGCCCTTCCGAAACTTCCAAAGCCTTGCTTAGCTCATTTTCCGCGTTCTTTTGCTCGGTTATATCAGTTACCGATCCGCTGACACGGCAAGCTTTCCCCTGATCGTCTCTTAGCGACTTGGCGCGCGCGCGGAACCAGCGGTATTCTCCCTCTTTTGTCCGCATTCGGTATTCAATATCATACGGAACGTCTTTTTCCAAATGTTCGTTAAAAGCAGCGCTAGAGCCGGCAAGATCATCCGGATGCACAAGCTTTTTCCAGATGTCGAGTGTATTTGCCAAATCCTCTTCATCGTAGTTAAGCATCTCCTTAAAGCGTGGGGAGAACCAGTTTTTGCCGGTATTGGCGTCGTACTCCCATAAACCATCTCCGCTACCGCGCACCGCCAAGGCAAAACGCTCTTCACTCTCTTTAACCGCGGCTTCCGCTATTTTGCGTTCAGTCGCGTCCAGATTTGTGCGAAGGACAACCGCAATAGACTTGGCTGCTTCTTTAATCCAGTCGTACTGGTCATAGCTAAAATCTTTAAGAGCTCCAAGTTCCAGCGCCCCAATAGCCTTATCATTATATATTAGAGGGTAAACCATAACAACACGGGGTGAAATTTCTCCAAATCCAAGAACAACCTTAATATTATCCGGGATTTCCTTTATCAAAATCGGCTTTAAGTCGTTGGCCGCATTTCCGATAAACCCTGTTCCGGATTCAAAGCAGTCCGGTATGTTTTTATTCCGGGGATACCCCCAACTTGCCACGCGTTGATACGCGTTTTCTTTGTTTAACGCAAACAACGCGGCTAAAGGTATCTTTAAAAAACGGGCGATATAACAAACAATATTGTTTGACAGGGTGGCTATATCATGCTCTCCCTGCATAGTGGAGAAAAGTTCGCTCAATCCTTCTTTGAGCCGGGCGTCCAGCTCCGCTTTTTCTTTAGACTTTTTGAGGTCTTCTTCAACTTTCTTTCTCTCCGTCACTTCATTCAAGAGATTTTGTGTTCTCTCCTCAACGCGGAGCTCAAGCTCTTCATGCGCTTTCTTTAGGGCTTGCTCCGTCAATAAGCGGCTAGAAACCTCATTTTCAAGATCAATGTTTGCTAATTTCATTTTTTTTGCAAAACGGTTAGCCCTGATTGCCAGATGGACAAAAAGAGACAGAATAAAAGATCCCATAATTCCAATAATAATGATTGCGGTCGGTATAAATGTTGTCTGTTTGTCTATAAACTTAGTAGTGGGGCTTATCAGAAATTTCCAAGTATTGCCATGGAAATTTACAGTTATAGTTCTGGACCATTTGCCGAAGGCTTGGGGGTCTGATAAATTTTTATTATTAATATTTTCATCTTCCAGAAAATCAACAGAGAAATCCTGACTAATATTTTCTTTTAGAACAGAGCTAATTATTTTTTCAATCTTGAAAACACAAGTGATAAAACCATTAAATTTATTATTAGGGTAAAGAGGAATGTAAACCAGAAAACCTTTGCCGCCCTGTTTTAAATTAATAGTTTGGCTTACAACCAGTTTTCTCTCATTTTTTGCTTGTATTACAGCATTTCGCCGTTTTTTTTCAAACATAATATCAATCCCCAGAGCCTGTTCATTTCCTTTCAAAGGAACTACCCATTTGACATGAAAACTTTCATCCACCCATTGAAGAGACTGTAACAGCGGATGATGCTCAACATAGAGAGACGCGTCTGATGTCCATAATTCTTTTGGCGGTTTTCCTCCTTGTTCCCAGCGATTAGCTAAACGTATCAATCTTGGAAACTGTGATTCCAATTCAGTTACTATGACACCTCTTGTGTGCTCCGCCCTGGTTTTTATTTTACTGCGAGTTTGATTGGTTTGGTCATCCACCTGAGCTTGCCATAATAAGATTGTAGCGGTTATTGAAACAATACCGACCAGAAACGGAGCCCACGAAGGTATGATATTTTCTCCTTTCTTATCAGATATCCAGGCAAATATAACTATGCCAATGCCAAGCTCTATAAACCCGGATGCAGTGTGAAACGCCATACGTGTAAGGTTGCCCCATCCATAAGCAGTCTCTATCCCTATTAGATAGCCGGAAAGCGCGACGGCGCCTAAAGCGCAGATGATTCCGCCCAATAAACCTAAAATCATTGGGTTATTACGATACACTTTAAGTCTTTCCGCAACAACCAGAGTTATCCCCACAAGCAGAAAACATAAAGCTGTATTTGGGGCCATACGGCCGGGGTGGGAAGCCTGGAGGTTTACATAGTGTTTCATCAAAAGCTGATCAATCCCAAGGTTAACGCCAAATATATACTGGATAAGGGTTAGCGCTCCAAGAAGGATCAAAAATATCCCGGCTGCCTGCGTTATCCGCGGCTTTAAAAGATTGAGAGCTACCAGCCCTATCCCGCAAAAAATAAAGCCTAGAGCCGTATTGTATTGCATAGCCACAAAGCTTGGATGCACCTGAATCAAAGTCGGAATATGGGCATACCAACCAAAATGCACAACGATTCCAAGCATTAAGGCCAGGATGCCGCTGGATAACGATATTTTATAAAGAGTGTTTTTCATTTTGTAAATTATATAGTCAAATAAATAATGAAATAAAACCCTAAAGGGTAAATTCCAATAAACTCAGCTTGTTGGGCCGCCTCGTTCCCAAACCCCAGTTTTGGAACGAAACAATTCGAGAAGCCCCTGCTTCGCGTTCAATAGCAACCATAGAGAACTATTACGCTCGAAGCTGGGGCTTCTTGAATTGCCGGTTACCAAGCTGGGGCTTGGTAACCAGAGTTACTTGTAATTCAAAAATTTCTTATCAAATAATGTCACAATATAACTTATAAGATCCTAATGTTTTGAGTATAGCATTGATAAAAGGCAACTATTCCCCTAGCTTTTTAATAATTGCGTTTAACTCTTCTTTAGCTTCTTTAAATTTATATTTACTAATAAAACCATTAATCTTATTCACATCTTCTAACAGCTTTTCAGGCCAACAAAGATCAAGAGCCCCTTTCATCGCCGCCTTACAGTCTTTAGGCTTTCTCTTGCCAAGGGGCTGTTCCAACTTCTTTAAAGCGTCAAGCAACACCTCATTTGACGATTCCGGACCCTCGTTGGGGCGCATTTCAACCTTTTCATCCTTAATAATTTTTAAGGCCTCAATGACATGGCTTAACTCGTATGCAAAATTATTCAGTTTTTCTTCTTGTTTATCCATCTCATTATTCTTAATAGCGCTTTCTAATTCCGCCGCGGTTTTACTTAACACTTCCGCCCCTATGTTTCCCGCGAGACCTTTAATTGTATGCGCCAGCCTCTCTGCGGTTTTATTATCATTCTCATTAAGCCCGGCTCTGATCTCATCTGTTATATCGGGGTATTTATCCCGAAAATCAATTAGAATTTTTTTGAAAAGTTTTTTGTTTCCGCCCAGCCTGCTAATTCCCAACTCCGCGTTAATGCCTGAAATGACTGGTATTTCAATATCAGGATTTATTGTTTCAGATTTTTCAGAGCTATCTTCTTCTCTTAAATCCGGCATTACGCCTTCTCTTGGTTTAATCCATTTTAGCAACGCTTTGTATAACTCTTCAGTTTCTATCGGCTTTGCCACATGGTCATCCATTCCGGCTTCATGACATCTATCAATATCCTCCTTCATCGCATTGGCGGTCATTGCTACAATCGGCAACTCTTTTAAAGAGTCATCCGCCCTTATTTCAATGGTAGCTTCCAGCCCTCCAAGCACAGGCATCTGAAGATCCATCAAGACAAGATCGTAGCGAGACGCCTTTACAGCTTCAACTGCTTTTCTCCCGTTATCGACTACATCAACAACTATTCCAACCGCTTCAAGAAGTTCAACGGCAACTTGCTGGTTAATTTCATTATCTTCAGCAAGCAGCGTTGAGGCTCCTCTGAGTTTTTCCGCCGCTTCTTCCTTTGCCGTCTCTCTCTTTTTTGCTATCTTTCTGCCTGAAACATCCTCTCCAAAGACGTCCATGATAGTATTAAAAAGCATGGAGTTGTTTACCGGTTTTATCAAAAAAGCGTCCAGTCCCGCCTCTTCCGCATGGAGCATGACCTCCTCTCTGCCATAAGAAGTAACTAGAATAATACGCGGTTTTTGCGGTATGTTTTTATTGCTTTTAATACGAGAAGCCGCTTCAATCCCGTCCATCCCATGCATTTTCCAGTCCATCAAAATCAGTTTATATGGATTTTTAGAGTCCGCTTTTTCAAGAATTTGAATTGCCTCTTCTCCGGAGCCTGTAGTCTTTACTTTAAATGAGAAAGATTCAAGCGCGTCATGAAAAACATGTTGCGCGGTAATATTATCGTCTACAACCAGCGCATTCATCCCTTTCATATTGCCTGCCGGCATGCGTCGTTTCTCTTTAATCACCTTGCTTTTTCCAAACCTTGCGGTAAAGATAAACTCGCTCCATTCCCCAGGTTCGCTTTCAACCCAGATTCTCCCTCCCATCATCTCTACCAGTCTCCTGGATATTGTTAGCCCAAGTCCTGTTCCGCCAAACTTCCTTGTTGTAGAAGTGTCTGCCTGTGAAAAAGATTGAAAGAGTTTTGCAATTTGCTCCCTGGTCAAGCCTATGCCGGAATCACGAACCGAGAATTGAAGAACAGCATCTTCCGGTTCGTCGCAAATCATCTTAATGGACACAACAATCTCGCCCTTCTCTGTAAACTTAACAGCGTTGTTACAGAGATTAATTAAAATCTGGCCCAACCTTAGCGAGTCGCCTATTAAAAAGAGAGGCACATCTTCGGAAACGGAATAGAGAACCTGCAGCTTTTTCTCTTCAGCCTTAACGCTAACAAGGTTAGCCAGGTCCTCAAGCACATCGTCCAGTCGAAAGTCAACTTTCTCCATATCGAGTTTGCCGGCCTCAATCTTGGAGAAGTCTAGTATGTCATTAATAATACCAAGCAAATTTTTTGCCGAATTTTCTATTTTCACAAGGTAATCATTCTGTTTAGGATTTAGATCCGTCTTCAGCGCAAGGTAACACAAGCCTATGACGGCGTTCATAGGCGTTCTTATCTCATGGCTCATGTTTGCAAGAAAATCGCTTTTTGCCTTTGTTGAGTCTTCCGCCTCAAGTTTAGCGATTTTTAATTTGTCCTCGTTTTCCTGAAGCAACTTTTCGTTGTGTTTTATCTCATATATATCAATTATAGTTCGAAGCGCCGATGAGATAGATTTGGAGGCTTGCGCAATCCAGTTAAGCTGATCCTCGGTGAACTCTTTAAAGCCGGCCAGTTCCAGGACGCCTATACACTGGTCGTCATAAACTAAAGGATAGGCTAAAACCGTTTTAGGAGGCGCGTCTCCAAATCCGAGCGTTACCTTTGCATATTCCGGAATTTCCTCCAGGATTACCGGTTTCATATCTTTGGCTGCCTGACCAATAATGCCTGAACCGGGTTTAAAATAATCAGGCAAATTTTTGCTCTGGGGATAACCAAAACTACCTACCCGCTGAAACACTTTTTCCCTGTTTAAAACAAAAAAAGCGGCCAGAGGTATTTCCAGGAACCGGGCTATTTGACAGATTATGTTATTTGCCAGTATAGAAATTCTATGCGCGTTCTTCATTGCTTCATTAAGTTCATTCAAACCGGTCTTTACTTTTACGTCTTTTTCCGCTAATTGTTCCGCTCTCTTTCTTTCCGCAATCTCTTCTGAAAGTTCTTTTGTTCTTTCGGCAATTCGATTCTCTAGATTGTCATGCGCGTCTTTCAACTCTTTTTCTACACGGCTACGTTCCTGGATTTCCGCGTCCAGGGCTAATATTTTATCTCTAATAGAACTGCGCATTTTATTAAAACTTTGAGCAAGTATTCCAAACTCGTCATTGCTGTTCACTCTGACTTCTTTTTCCAAATTTCCTTCTGATATTTCAATAGAAGACAAGGTAAGGGTTTCAATCGGTTTGGTGGATTTGTTGGCAATAAATAACGTTATCAGGAATGTAATCAACATTGTGACTATTGTCGCGATGATCATCATGTTTTTTAAATTGTTTACAGGCCTGAAAGCTTCCTCTTTATTAATTTCCGCAATAAGCGCGTAAGTTGTATGGTAAAAAGTAAAAGGCATGTATGCTGAAAGAACGCTAACGCCTCTGTAATCAGAAATAATTTCTTCACCTGATATTCCTGAAAGGGCGTTTCTGCTTGCTTTAGTGTCAACACTTCCTTTTTCCGGATTTGCAAAAGAGGCCTTAACTGAATGATGCTCAGGGTCTAAATAAGAGTCGGAACGCATGAGTTTGTCAGGGCCGACAAGATACGTCTCGCTTGTCTTCGGCATGCCGGAGGAATGCTCCGTCATGATGGCATTGATGGTGTCGTTGGTTAATTTAAGAACAACAAGCCCTTCCGTGTCGCCTAAGAGCCCTATGGGGGCGACTAAAAACAAAATAGGCAGATTGCCTGACGGCGGGTATGGCGCAAAATCAGTAATAACAACTGTTTCCAGACCTTTATGAAAAACTTTGCCCAGGTTGGTTTCCTTTAAGGAGCCGGCAATGACATTTTGCGTTAAATCGGATTCCTTTTTTAGAGAATATACAATATCTCCATCGATCGTAATAAGCAGCATGTCATAATAGCCATATTCCTTAGTAAATTTTCTAAAAGAATCCCCATATTCAAGACTTTCAAAGTAATCATATTGAGACTTATCAATTACTCCATCTTTTAGAGTGGAAGAGAAACCGTTCAATGCCGCGACAATATGCGAACTGTTTGCTAAAACAGTTATATCCGACTCAAGATTTTCAAAATAACGTTTGACCTGGAAGCTATTGATATTGAGTATGCTTTTAAGTTGTTCAAACGCCTGGTCTGATAATGCAACCCTGGACCTATTTATTGAAATAAACCCAATAGTTATTAAAGGAATCAAGCTAACTAAAAACAATATAATCATTAGCTTGGTTTTAATTGTTAATTTAAGAGACATGGCTTACTGATTCCTTCGTAAGTTCAAACTAAATTCAGAGATAATATTATTCTTGTCAGTTAAAAGCTCAAAAGTGATCCGTATAAGCAAGTGACTAAAGTGATCTAAAGTTAAAAGTGAACTAAAGTTTAGGTATATATATTTATTATTGCCGGCCCCTAACTATGAGGGAAGGCAGGAAAATCTAAAAAGCGCATTCACTTTAGTCGCTTGCTTTTTAATAAAAAAAATACCTAAACTTTAGCTCACTTTACACTTTAGTCACTTGAACATTTCTGATACGCGAACGAGACAGGCATAATTCCTGAAATCAGTTTGAACTCTCATCCCTTCCATAAGCGTATGGCAACCACTCCTTAACGCTAATGGTATTAAGGCCAAAAACGTTTTCTTTTTCTTTTGTTACCATCGGCAGATCCGGAGTTATTATATCCCTGGGAACTTCTTCCCCATTTAAAATTTTTATCAATATTCTTACAGCCAATGCTCCCAATAGGGGAGTGTAAGGAGCCGTCATGGCCAGTTTATCATTTTGGACGGCGGCCAGGGCTTCAAATGAGTCGTCATTGTTTAGTATTATTATCTTTCTGTCCCACATATTTGCGTCGTCTATAGCCTGTATTGCTCCCATACTTTGTTCCGCTCCTGTGGCAAATATAGCGTCTATTTCAGGGTAGGTCTTTAGAGCTTTGCCAACCTGCCTGAAAGACTCCTCTCTATTGCTATTGTTATGAAAACTCTCTAATATTCTTATACCTGGGAAGTAGCTGATAACTTTTAAAAAATGCCCGGTTCGCATTGAGTCCGCAGTGCTTCCCAAAGGTTTTCTTACCATTATAATAGAGCCTTTTACTTTCCTTTTATTTTGAAGTAGTTTGTGGATCAGATACATTCCCTGTTGCGCGCCGTTTGCGGGAAAATTGCCTGTAATGCGCGCATTAA
The DNA here is from genome assembly GCA_021777105.1 of Candidatus Anammoxibacter sp. GTDB lineage: Bacteria > Planctomycetota > Brocadiia > Brocadiales > Anammoxibacteraceae > Anammoxibacter_B. The sequence goes on along the minus strand of JAIQZQ010000043.1, from coordinate 38,374 downwards.
TTTTGTTTGTGCCGGCCATCCTGTCAACAGACACACAAGGTATTCCTTTTTCAATGGCTCTGTTAACCGGTGGTCCTATAGGAGCTTCCTGCATCGGCCATGTAATAATACCGTCAATTTTTTCTTCTACCCAGGCGTCAATATGTTGAATTTGTTTATTATTATCGAATTCAGGGTCTAAAACAGTAAGTTTAAGATTAGGATGCCTATTGGCTTCCCAAATAGCGGAATCCGCATTGTTCAATAACCATGGATGATTAAATCCATGAATTGTGTACCCGATATTGTATCTCTTTTCCGGGTTTCCTACGGGGCCTTCTTTTAATGGATAGTAATCCGTAAAAGGCAACTTCAATGTTTGTTTACTCATTGGCCCCTTAATTACAGTGCCCATGCCAACTTTAAAATCTAAAGCTTTGCTTCTTTGCCTTGGATATTTATTCATGTAGATAGCAAACGCTTCTTTTTGAAACATTTTATATACCTGCTTATTCGCTTTGCTTAAAGGGATCTTCTTCCAGAAATCAATGGCTGCATGGTCTTTTAAATTTAGCTTTTTAACATATTCTATTAACTCCATATCTTTCAACTTTTTTAACTTAAGCCAATCAATTTCCTCGGCAAACGTCATGGTTGAGTATGCGAATAAAGATAAAAAGCAAAGCGCTGTTTTTATTGAAAATTTATATGATTTCATAATGTTTTTTCTCATTCGATACTTTGTATATACTACTTAGGCCAAAGCATATGATACCACTATTATTGATCGTTTCTTATCACCCTCCCCTAACCCCTCCCATCAAGGGAGGGGGAATTAAAGGGAAATATTTAAATCCAATATAGTATCTTTATTATTGTCCTCAGTAACAAGACACAGCGCCTATAATTCAAAATTCATAATCTAAAATCTAAAATTTCCTTGTGCTGCATCCTTGCGTCGCGCTAAGTTATCCCTTTTTGATTTAAAAACGGCCCATATTTTTTGTCTGTCTTTTCAATATGGTTCTTAAGCCAGTTAACTAAAAATATAAGCAATTCCACGGTATTAACCTTCTTTCCGGATTTAAACATTGAATAAATATTGCTAACTTCCATTGCAAGTTTATTATGCTCTTCTTTATGATACTCATATTCAGGGTAGTTATTTTCCTGCATAAGTTTCTCTTCCGCTTCAAAATGAGTGACGGTATACTTTATTAATCCATCCATAACTTCGTCTATCGTATTCTCATGATCCTTTAAGCCGATAACATCGAAAAGAGTATTTACAAGATAGAATAGCCTTTCATGCTGTTTATTCAACTCTTTAATCCCAACATCGTAACTATTGTTCCACTCAATACGCATTAGGTTTCGCAGCTCCGAGACCGATATGACTGATTGTAAAGCCAGTGTAATTGATTTGCCGGCCTGTTTAATCCAACCTAACTGTGTTTCAGAAAAATTGTTGAAATTGCCGAGTTCAAGGACGGCAATAGTTTGATCATTGTATACAAGCGGGTAAACAAGTATAACGTTTGGGGCGGCTTCTCCAAAACCAAAAGCTATTTTGGCATATTCCGGAACATATTTAAGTGTAATAGGTTTTCCCTCTTTTGCGGCCTGCCCGATTATGCCGGAACCAAGTTCAAAGGCGGTGGATAGTCCTTCATTTTTAGCATATCCAAAATCAGCCACACGACTGAGAGCTCCGCTGTTGTTTTTTGCAAAGAGACCGGCTAACGGGATTTTAAGGAATTCAGAGATATACCTTGTCACTTTATTGCCCAACTCTGTAATATCCTGGCCGCCGTGCATCAAATCAGACAATTCATTCAAGGCCGTCTTGGAAATGCCGGAAGCGTCCGCTTCCTCTTTTGCCGTTTTTAATTCTTCATTTGAGCTTGCGAGTTCTCTGGTGCGTTCTTCAACACGTTGTTCCAAATCCTGATTTACTTTATTTAAATCAGTAATCAGTTTTTTAATCGATTCACGCATAGTGTTAAAAGAAATGCTCAAGCTCCCTATTTCATCAGAGCTCTTATTGACAATGTCAGTATCCAGATTGCCGCCGGCAATTGATGACGCCGAATTCCCCAGTTCTATAATTGGTTTGATAATATGCTGCCGCATAACCGCAATAGATCTCAAAATGATTACAGCCACAAGGAACACGGCAAACATGATCATGTAAATAACTTGTTCTGCCAACTCTTTTTTAAGATTCGCCCTGGATACGACTATGCGTATTTTCGCAATTTCAATTTCTTCATAAAAGATCGGGCTTTCACCGCATATAAAAAGAGACGACTCTTTAAAAAAAGCGTATTCCTTGTCTTCAAACAGTGGCCGCGCTTTTTGCGAGCTAATTTTTCCGTCAATAGTAACGGCAAGGTATATAACATCTTCATGCAATAATAATGCGTCAAGGATCTCATTTACAGATTCGTCATCGACATTCCAGATAGCGTTCTGGAGGCTTGCATGGCTTAGGCCGGCTATAAAATCCAACTGTTTTGCAAGTTGGTTGTTCATACGGTTTACACCATATATCACAACCCCTATTGAAAACACCAGCAAAACAATGGCCGCCGCCAGGATAACGGATTTATTAAAGCGCTTATTTATGCTTTGTTTAATCATAAGATAATGTTTGCTTTAGCCTCTTAGGCTATTTATAAAAATTTACTAATATCTAAATTAAGCGATTCTTATCACCCTCCCCTGACTCCTCCCATCAAGGGAGGGGAAATAAAGGGTATATTTTTATTAAAATACAGCGTCTATTAGGTGGAACTTAGCGCCATTGAGATTAGAACAATACGAGCTAAACAAGCCAAATCCCCCTCCCCTTAGTGGGAGGGGTTAGGGGAGGGGGTATTTAAAATCCCTCTATTTAGGCAAGACTCTATCACAATTTTTTCATAATCGACTCTAAAACCGCATCGGCGTCTTTAAACTTATATTTTTTAATAAACCCGGCAAGACAGCTGACTTCTTTTTCTATGTTTTTGGGCAATGAGAATTTTAAAATATCTTCTATTAAAGGCGCGCATCTTTTTGGTTTCCTGGTTTTAAGTTCAGGTTCAAGTTTTTTTAATGTTTCGCGGAATAATTGCGCATCAAAATCAATAGAGCCTTTTTCATTTTCATTTGAGTTAACATCACCAGTTGGTAAATTCTTTAACGAGTTTTGGACTTTATCTAAATTAATATTAACAGCTTCTAATAAATTAGCATGTTCGTCTGTTTTCCCTTCTCTAATGGCGGTTTCTAATGCTCCCGCGGATTTTTGCAACTCAACCGCGCCTATATTCCCGGCCACGCCTTTTAAAGTGTGCGCTGTTCTTTCCGCTGTTTTTATATCCTCCTCTTTCAACTGTGTTTTTATCTCATTAACCACGCCGGCATAATCATCTCTAAACTTTATCAATAGTTTCCTATAAAAGTTTTTGTTGCCTCCCACCCTTGATATTCCCAGATTCGTGTCGATTCCCGTAAGGGCCGGCAATTGGACATCTATTTCAACTTTAGATTTTGTAACCGAAGCATTTATAGAAGTATCTCTAACAATAGGTTTAATCCATTTAGAGAGTTTTGAAAAAAGATCATTTATGTTTATAGGCTTGCCGACATGATCGTTCATTCCCGCTGCAAGGCATTTCTCTTTATCTCCTGCCATTGCGTTTGCCGTCATGGCAATTATGGGCAACTCTTTAAATCTATCCTGAGCGCGGATATCTCTTGTTGCTTCAAACCCGTCTTTTTTCGGCATTTGCAGATCCATAAGAACGGCGTCGTAAGCGCCGGCCACGACATAGCTTACCGCTTTTTCCCCGTCATTAGCCACTTCTACTTGTAATCCCGCCTGTTCTAAAAGTTCAGTTGCGACTTGCTGGTTAATTTCATTATCCTCAACCAGTAATATCCTGGCCCCGCGAACCTTTTCAATCGACGCCTGGTCAGCTTCAGGGATTGCGCCTACTTTTGAACGGATTGTTTTGTCACGGCCATATGCCGTCATAATTGAGTCAAAAAGGGAAGATTTGCTAAATGGTTTAAAAAGGTACGCGTCATACTCAACTCCATGAGCCTGTTTTTCTATCTCTTCCGCTGGCCGCGATGTGCTCATCACTACTTTTGGTTTATTTACTATCTTTGCGCTCTCTTTTATCTGTTTAGTTGTTTCAATACCGTCTATGCCCGGCAGCATAAAATCCATAAACAACAATTTGTACGGTTCGTTTTTGTCCGCTTCTTCAAGCAGTTGAAGAGCCGTCTCTCCCGTGGGAGCAACAGCTACTTTAAAGCTTAAATTAGTCAAGTATTTTTCAAAAAGTTTTTGCAATGATTCGTTATCATCAACTACCATGACATTTATGCCTTTTAGTTCCGGTATGGCCGCATGAATTTCGGCTGCTTTGTCTTTCGTTTTAGAAATGCCCAACATGGCCGTAAAGATGAAAGAACTACCATTGCCGTATTCCGACTCCACCCAGATTTTTCCGCTCATCATTTCAACAAGGCGTTTGCTAATTGTCAATCCCAACCCGGTTCCTCCATATTTTCGCGTAGTTGAGGTGTCGGCCTGGGAGAATGGTTTAAAGAGGTTTGAAATCTGTTCCTTTGTCATTCCAATACCTGAGTCTTTAACTGAAAACTGCAATGTGGCATCATGACGGCTTTTTTCAATAACATCAACAGACACTAAAATTTCTCCGGATTTGGTAAATTTTAGAGCGTTGTTGCTTAAATTTGTAAGGACTTGACCCAATCTGAGAGGGTCGCCTTTAAGGAAGTTAGGCACATCAGGCGAAATATAAAAGAGGAACTCCAACCCTTTATCCTGGGCTTTGATGGTGATAAGATTCGATAGATTATTAAAAATATCCTCCAATTTAAAATCTACCTTTTCTATATCCATTTTGCCCGCTTCTATTTTAGAGAAATCAAGAATGTCGTTTATTATGCCTAATAGCGAGCGGGCGGCGGAATATGTCTTTTGGATATAATCCTGCTGTTTTGTGGTAAGCTCCGTTCTCAGGCAAAGCTGCGACATGCCCATAATCGCGTTCATTGGAGTGCGTATTTCGTGGCTCATATTTGCAAGAAAGTCGCTTTTGGCCTGGTTTGCGTCATCTGCTTCCTGTTTAGCGACTTTTAATCTTGCTTCGTCCTCTTTGCGCAAAACCGCATTGCGCCTTCGTTCGGACGCGTCAATGTTTGAACGAAGGACAACAGATATCGATTTTATAGCCTCTTCTATCCATTCACGCTGATCCGTTGTAAACGATTCAAAACTTCCAAGTTCAAGGACGCCGATAGCCAGCTTATTGTGAATCAAGGGGACAAGCAGTATTGATTGCGGCGGAATCTCGCCAAATCCAAAACCAACTTTTATATGTTCAGGAATATTATCAACCAAAATAGGTTTGCCGTTTTTAGCCGCCTGTCCAATGTACCCTTCTCCAGGTTCAAACAGGTCTGGAAGATCGTTGCCGCCGGGATAACCAAAATCAGCGACACGATGATATTTGCTCTGTATATTCAGCACGAAAAACGCCGCAATAGGGAGCTTTAAAAATCCCACAAGGCAAGTTATTACATTTTTAGCCAATGTGCTGACACTTTGCTCGCCTTGCATAACTAAAGAGAGGTCATTTAAGCCCGCTTTTAGCTTCTGCTCCCTCTTTAGTTCATTCTCTGCCTGTTTGCGTTCAGTCAATTCATTTTTAAGATTTTCCTGGTTATTCTCTAATTCATTTGTCTGTTCATTAATCTGCGACCTCATCTTATTAAACGATTCAACAAGAAGCCCGACTTCATCTTTTGAAATAACCGGTATAGCAGTGTTATATTGGCTCGCCCTAATCATTTCCTGTATTTTAGATGTAAATATGTTGATAGGGTTTGTAATCTTTCTTGATAATATATAACTAACCAGCAAAACTATTGCGGCAAGAATACCAGCCCCTATTAGCATAAGGTTTCTGAAACGGTAGGCGGATGCCAGGGCCTCGGTCTCATCCATCTTTGCAATTATCGCCCAATGCACCCCAGGTATGTTTATTGGCGCGTAAGCATTCAACACCGGCACATTGCGGTAATCCAGAAGCCACATTGTACCTGTATTGCCGGCAAGCCCTCTTCTTGGAGCCTCAACCTCTACTTTTTTTATCAAAGCAGTTTGTTCATTATAAAACCTGGAATCCGACCTGAAAAAGAGATCATGCCCGATTAAAAAAGTCTCTCCTGTTTTGCCCAGGCCGCTACGTTCCTGCATAATATCATTTATTTCGTCAGTTACTATCTGAGTCGCAAAGACGCCTAATACATCGCCATTATCGTCCTTTATGGGAACGCCAAAAAATGAGCTGATTTTTTGATTAGAGGCTCCATAAAATTCAAAATCAGAGATGTACGATTCCTTTAACCCCTTGATATAAGCCCTTGATAATCCGCTATGATTATATTTGCCATGAATCAGATTAGAGCCCAAATCATCCTCTTTTGCCGCTGTATAAATAATATTTCCGTTAGTGTCTATTATAAAAATATCATAAAAGCCCATCTTCTCCCTGATAAAAGCGCTCGTTTTGTCAAACTGTTTCCGGAATTTTTTATCCAACTTTTGCAATTTGCCAATATTTTCCGGTTGCGATTTAATATTGGATATATTACGCAAAAAATCCTGTAAGCCGTTTCTGCCGGAAAGCACTTCGGTGTCGGACAATCTTTCATCAAAATAACTTTCAATCTGCCGTTTCTTGATGTCGCGTATTGAAACAAGTTGAGCAAGCGCCGCCTTCTTTAGCGATTTCTTGCCGTTATAGTATCCCCAATATCCGGTCAGGCCGACAGCCGCCATGCTGACAACAAAGACAAACAGAAATATTTTTTTCCAAATATTCAATTTAATCATCTTACACAGCCTCTTCATTAAGCTTTCTGATTATTAGTTCAATTAAAACAGCGGCATCTTTAAATTTATATTGACGGATTCGGCTGTCCAATTCTTTAACATTGTTAATAACCGTGTCAGGCCAGGCAAATTCGCTTATCTCTTCAAGTATTGGTTTGCAATTCTTAGGTTTGCGTGTAGCCACTACAGGCTCAAGTTTTAACATTAGATCAATCAACGTCTTTGTGTCCGCATCTACAGCATCCTTATTGCCGATTGCGTTATCCTGCCCCGCCGGCGCAATTTTTGCAATTGATTCAAATACATTTTTTAAATGATTCTCAAATAGCTCCATATCGTTTATAAAATTATCATTAACGTTATCGCGAATGCTTTTCTCTATAGAGCCTGCGCAGGCCTGCAATTCGTCCGCGCCGATATTGCCCGCTATTCCTTTTACCGTATGCGCGTATCTTTCCGCGTCGCTCCTTTTGCCTGAGTCTAAAAGCGCTTTAATCTCCGTTGCCGAGGATTGATAATCGTTATAAAATTTAACAAGCAGATTTTTATATAATTTCCTGTTTCCCCCAACCCGCGCAATCCCGGTTTCAGTGTCTATATGCGGCATTTCAGGCATTTCATCTTTTTCATCGGGTTGAACCACGGGTTGTTCTGTTTTAATCGCGCCGGCTATTTTTTGTTCCCTTGGTTTTATCCATTTAATGAGCGCTTCAAAAAGTTGACTGGGCTTTATGGGCTTGCTCACATGACCATCCATGCCGGAGCTAATAGCTTTTTCTATATCGCCGGCCATAACATTCGCCGTCATGGCAATTATCGGCAACCCGGCAAACGCTTTGTTTTTTCGAATCTCCTTAGTAGCCTCATATCCATCCATCACCGGCATTTGAATATCCATTAAAACAAGCTCATAATTTGATTTGGCGATATTCTCTACTGCTTCTTTGCCGTTTTCAGCAATCTCCACAACAAGGCCCGCCATCTCAAGAATCTCTTTTGCCACCTGCTGGTTAATCTCATTATCTTCAACAAGCAGTATTTTTGCGCCGGCAATCTTCTTTACATCTTCTGATTCATGCGCCTGAGTAACCTGTGACTTTGGTTTATATGATCTCTCTTTGCCGAATAGATCCATAATTGTGTTAAACAGCACAGACTTGCTTACAGGTTTTACCAGGAATCCTTCTATCCCGATCTCCTCAGCTCCATTTTTAACCTCTTCCCTTCCATAAGCCGTGACCATAATAATAGTTGGAATTTTATCAAGGTTTTTGTCATCTTTGATTCGGCGCGAAACCTCTAAACCATTCATGCCCGGCATTTTCCAATCCATTAATATTAAATCATAAGGCTCATTCTTATTTGACGCGGCTTCGGCGCATTCCAACGCCTTTTCTCCGGATTCAGCGATATCGGTTTTAAAAGTAAATGAGTTAAGTATATCTTGGAGCATTTCCAGTGAAGTCTTGTTATCATCAACCACAAGCACACGCATGCCTTTTAAATCAATTGAAGGTTTAAGAGCTATAGTCTCCTTAACCGTGGAAATGGGGAAATTTGCTGTAAAAATAAAAACAGATCCTTTGCCGGTTTCACTCTCTACCCATATTTTGCCGCCCATCATTTCCACAAGTTTTTTGCTGATTGCAAGCCCGAGGCCGGTGCCTCCATATTTTCTGGATGTGGACATGTCCGCCTGGCTGAAGGATTGGAACAGTTTTGATTTTTGTTCATCATTAAGCCCTATGCCGGTATCGGTCACTGAGAATTGCACTGTTGCCGCATCTTCATTTTTGTCAACAAGTTTAGCTTTTACAGCCACTTCTCCCGTTTCGGTAAATTTAACGGCATTATTTGACAGGTTAATAATTATTTGACTTAACCTTAATGGATCGCCAACCAAATTAGGCGGAACACTCTCCTCAATCGCAAAAATTATCTCAAGCCCTTTCTCATGCGCCTTAACTGATATCATATTGGAAATATTGTCAAATACCTCCTCAAGATTAAAGTCAATTACCTCAATGTCCAGCTTGCCTGCTTCAATTTTAGAGAAATCAAGAATGTCATTAATTATTCCCAATAAAGAGTTTGCGGAAGAGTCGATTTTCTTTAAATAATCATGCTGCTTCGGCGTTAAATCAGTTTGTATTGCAAGGTGTGACAAACCGATTATAGCATTCATCGGCGTGCGTATTTCATGACTCATGTTTGCCAGAAAGTCGCTTTTTGCCCTTGTTGCCGCCTCTGCTTCATGTTTTGCTATTTTAAGTTTATCTTCATTTTCACGAAGTAGTTTCTCATTCTCTTTTATCTCATCTAAATCCAGTATGGTTCGAAGAACAGCGCCTATGGATTTGGCGGCTTGTTCTATCCATTTAATTTCAATATCATCAAAATCCTTAAAAGCGGCAAATTCCAGAGCTCCAAGAGTTTCATTTTTATAAATAACAGGATATACAAGGACGGATTTTGGAGGAGCCGCTCCAAATCCCAGCATAACCATGGCATACTCAGGAATATTATTAACAATTATAGGTTTCATATCTTTTGCGCACTGCCCCACTAAACCTTTGCCCATTTCAAACGATTCAGGATAATTGCCGTCTTCAAAATATCCATAACTCGCCGCGCGTTTTATCATATTCTGATTATCAATAATAAAAAACGCGGCTAATTGAAACCCGAAAAACTTAGCTATGAAATTGATAATATTATTTGCAAGAACATCTATGTTGCGCGCATTCTCCATAGCGCCGCTTAATTCATTTAATCCTGTTTTTAAACGCGCGCCCTTTTCCGCCTCGTCTTTGGCTAGCTTTAATTCATTAGTTCTCTCATTAACGCTGGATTCAAGCCGGTTATGGTTTTTTTGAAGCTCAATTGTGTGATGATTTATTTCAGAACTCATCGTGTTAAACGATTCCACAAGGAATCCAATCTCATCATTAGAGTTTATAGTTAAATGTTGATCATAACTTCCGGTTTTCGCAACCTCCCGCAACTTCTCGCTCAAAATATTAATGGGAGTTGTTATTCTTTTTGTAAAAATATAAGTGATGAAAAATACAATTACGGCCATAAATGCCGCTCCTACTATAACCATCCAGCTAAAATGGTAAACCGACGCAAGGGCTTCGGCTTCATCTATCTTTGCTATTAAACCCCATGTTAATCCGGGGATGTTTACCGGCGTGTATGCGTTTAAGACAGGGATGTCGCGATAATCCAACAGCCACATCGTGCCTACTTTGCCGCTAATTGCCCTTCTTGGAGCCTCGCGGTCTATTTTTCTTTTTAAAGTTGTAGGTTCATCATAGAAGCGGGAATCCGATCTAAGCAGAAGGTCGGAACCAACTAAGAAAGTTTCGCCTGTTTCACCCAGACCGCTGCGTTCCTGCATAATCTTGTTTATTTCGGTCATTATTATCTGACTGGCAAAAACGCCTAAAGCTTTTCCATTCTCATCTTTTATTGGAGCCGCAAAAAAGCCGCCGGCTTCGCCATAGGATGCGCCATAAAATTCAATATCAGATATTGACGGCTTTTTCAGTCCGTTAATAAACGCATAAGCCAAAGCAGAGTCTTTATATTTGCCGGTAATAAGGTTTGTTCCAAAATCGTCTTCTTTAAGAACTGTTTGGAGTATGTTCCCTTGCAGATCAATTATGAAAATATCATAAACCCCCATTTTTTCTAAATACTCTTTGCCCTCTTTCTCAAAATGCAAATTAAACTCATCATTAATCTCTTTTAAAATATCATTTTTTTTGCTGTTCTTATTGAATACGGCAATTCTCTTTAGATATCTCCTATAAAATGAGGATGAAGCTAATAATTTAGCGTCCGATAATCTTTCATCAAAGTATTGTTCAATCTGGTATCTTTTATTATCACGAATTGAAATAAGATGCGACAACGCCCCTTTTTCCAGCGACTTGCTCGCCTTAAGATATCCCCAGTACCCGGTTAAGCCAATGGCAGACATGGCGACGCTTAAAACAAATATAAATATTTTTTTCCAGATTCTTGTCTTTCTCATTGAGACTTCCTTAGTAATTCTTCAGCGTGATTTCAAAGTAAAACAGAATAATACATTAGATATCCCTCTTTGGTAAATGAACACTGAGCAGCTTGCCTGCTCTAGTGAAAATTATGCCCAGGGGGCCAAAGAGGGAGTAAGGGAGATTCGAATAGATGTATACCTATAGTAAAAATTAATAAATGAAAATTTAAATATTCAAATCCCCCCGCCCCCTTTTCTAAAGGGGAAGGATGCTTGTATGCGCTTTTATTACAAGCTATTAGTTCAAAAATTAGAAATCACGCTGAATAGTTGCCTTCCTTATAACTTAAGATACCCCTCTTTGGTTAAGGTATTCGGTATACCTTCTATCTAATTTAGCAATATGGTTTTTAAGCCAATCGACCAGGAAAATAAATGTTTCAAATGTAATGTTTTTATGCTCTATGTTAAATTTTGTTTGAATCTCTTTTAATTTTGTCACAAATTTAAGATGCTCATCTCTTTGAGTTTCGTAATATGGATAATTATGCTCAAGCAAAACATCCTCTTCCTCTTTAAAATGAGTAACCGTATAGTTCGTCAAACTATCAAGGACTTTATTCATTATCGTTCTGTTTTTCCCCTTGCTTATTGTGTTAAACAGCGCGTTTGTGTAAGCAAACAGTTTCTTGTGTTGCTCGTTAAACTTCTCAACTCCAACATCATATGACGCATTCCACTCCATATACATTGTCTTTTTTAAATCAGCAATTATTAAAACCGATTGCAATGCTAAGGTTATTGATCGCGCGGCCTGCTTTATCCAATCCATCTGGTTTTCAGTAAATTCATTAAAACCGCAAAGTTCAAGCGCGCCTATTGTTTGTTCATTATAAATGAGCGGATACACAAAAATAAGCTCTGGAGAGTTTCGACCAAAACCAAAAGCGAATTTTGCGTATTCAGGAATATTTGTGATTGTAATCGGCTCTTTATTAACGGCAGCCTGCCCAATTATGCCGGAGCCGAATTTAAATGAGTTTTCCTGCTTCTCTTTTTGCAAATATCCATAATCCGCCATGCGCGCAAGAGAGCCTTCGCTATCTTTAACAAAGAACGCGGCAAGCGGGAGTTTTAAGTATTCAGTTAAAAAATTTATAACGCTATCGGCAAGTTCAGCAACATCTTGTTTGCCGTGCATAATATCAGATAATGCGCTTAAACCTGTTTTCATTAAGACGCCTTCTTCAGCAGCCTCCTTTGCCTGCAACAATTTTTTGTCTGTAACTGATCTTTCAATAATACCCGCTAAAGACTGGGCTACGGTTCCCAAGATTTTTTCTTCATCCAGGCTGCGCCGGCAGTTCTCTTTTAGTCGAATATTCAGGACGCCTAAAAGACGCCTGCCGGAAGTAATGGGCGCTGTATAATAACCGTTAGACTTTTGATTATCGTCACAGGCAAAAGTTGTTTCATGCGAAGAAGCGTTCCTATTGCAAATACAATCTTCCTTTGTTAATTTCGCGCATTTGTTGGTTAACGGAGATATCGCATCCGGCTTTAAATTCTTCTTATGGTTTTTATCTCTTTTTTCGGCCAGGCAAATAGAGCCTTTAGAATAAAAAGATTGCCATGGAATTGAGAATATTTCATTAAGAGCCCCATCCATTAATTCATTTAAAGTTAACGGCTCAAAATTTAGTTGAAGCAATTTGTTAATCATGTCTTGCGCCTGCCGGGAATGCCGCTCATTCTCCATGCTTTTGGAAAGCTCGGCGGTTCTATTTTCAACCTTTTTCTTGAGAGTCGCATTCCAATATATGATGCCGCCTATAAACAGCCCCCCAATTACAATAGCGATAGTGATTATAAATTCTTTTCTTAGTTTCCAGGATTCATCTTTTGGAGCCACCCATTTTTGAAAAATAGCCTGTCTTTCAGCTGCGGAAATAGAAGCCAAACCTTTTTTAAGAATACTGTGTAGCTCCGGCCAGTCGTTTCTAGACGCAAAAGCCAGTTTAAACTCATACCCTGATTCTCCGGCGACCCTAAGGTTGGAGATAAAAGCCTTTTCAGCGTAATATGTTGTCACTGCAATATTAGCGACCATGGCATATGCTTTGCCGAATGAGACCTTCAACAGGCCGGTTAACGTATCGCTAACCGGATCAAGGTCTATTTCAGGATAATTTTGCTCTAAAAATTCATGGGTTGAAAAGCCTGAAACAACACAAACCTTTTTATTCTTAAGGTCGTCAACAGAGACGGAACCGCCTGTTCCGGAATTAACCACAATCACTGCAGGCAGTTTTAAGTATGGCTCAGTAAACAGCAGAAAATTCTCGCGTCTTCTAGTTTGAGTCGCCGCTATTATCATGTCTATTTCCCGGCTTTCAGCGCCGCCTATAACTTCGGCCCAGTCTTTTGAAAGGACTATATCAAATTTTATTCCCAGCTTTTCTTGTATAAGGTCGCTGTAATCTTTAGTCAATCCAACATAGCTGCCTTTTTCATCAACCCATTCAATAGGCGGCCAGTTTGGATCAAACGAAGCCTTTATAATAGGGTGGTCTTCCAGCCATTTATTTTCATCAAATGATAGTTTTTTGTTCGATTTATGTCCTTCACTGTAAGAGAACATTATCCATTTGCTGAAAATCTGCGCAAATGTGCCGTCAGCCCTTATTTCATCCAGCGCTTTTTGCCAAACTTCAATTGCTGAATTCGGCGCGCTTTTGCTGAATGCTATGTACATGTAATCTTTTTGCACTTCAAACACTTTTTCGATCTTATCGGCAAGGCCGGCTTGCATTGCCATATGTCTGCCTGTGAGCTCATTCATGATCCAAAGGTCTATTTTACCCTCTGCCAGTTTTTTAGGGTTAAGCTTGTTGTCTACAACGGAATCAAGATTGCTGAATCCTTTCTTCTTTAATAAAAGCTCCCCAAAATCATCTTTATAAACACCAATATTTTTTACATTTCTAGCATCTTCCAGGGTTTTTATTGAAATACCGGAACCTTTCTTTGCAAAAAATACGGTGTTGTTCGGCACCAAAGGACCTACCCATTTGAAAAGATCTTCACGCATAGGAGACCTTGTTGTTGAAAAAAGGATTAGATTGTCCTCTTTCTGAATTAGATCATACCCTTCCGACCACGGCACAACCTCTAGGTTATCTGGATGACCAATCTTTTTAATAATTGCGCGAACAATCTCTGTAGAAATGCCGTTTATATTTCCATTGTCGGTGAAATTGTATGGAGGAAACTCTTCAGTTAATATTCTGAATGTTGTTTGACTTTCAGAAGAAGATTTCGTGACTGGCGTTAAAGTGTCTGTAGCAATTCCTTTTTCATTAATAGAACCAAAGATCTCTCCTGTTAAGGACATGAAGAAGATCACGAAGAGAAAAGAGAGTGGGATATGTTTACGCCTTAATATAAATACCATATAGTTAAATAGCAGTAATTTACGCAGTTTAAAGGAAATAAGATAAAAAATGTTAAAGCTGACAAAGCTATCATTATACCATCAGACGAAAAAGACACTAAACAATTATACTACATTCACTTCTTGAATTGCCGGTTAAAGAGGCCAATATATTGATGTTTAAATATATTAAATTAAAAAATGGAGGAATATTTAATAAATATTGCAGATTTTAAAAACGATATATCTCAATTGCCTATTCAATAAAAACCAGGTTTTGTCTGCTGGATAATTACCGATATAGATGAAGAAGTTATTGCAAAGGAAAATGATTTAGATGCAGTTAGACGACATGAAATTCGATTAAAAGTCGAAGAGGTAAAAACAGGTAAAATCAAAATGATGCCGGCCAAAGATATGTGGAAAGATTTATGGCCAAGTAAAGGAAAAACAAGTTGAATATCATCCAAAAGCTAAAACTGAAATCCGAAAGTCTTTGAATTAGCATAAAGAGGGAGTCACAGGTCTTGGATTAGAGTTCCTACTTGAAGTTAAATCCGAATTTTTAAGATTTATCATTCTCTCTCTGCCGGCCTGTTAAGCTCTGAACCTGGGTGAGCGTTTAGTGTTCGGTTTTCAAGATCTGATTATAACACAATTGCCGTATCTTTCGGTATAGTTCCTGTAAAAAGCATCGCAAATCGTTTAGGCCGCAGTTCCACTGTTTTTCTATATACTTCATCTCTATCTTTGCTATGATATTTTACTTCGCCGCTCTGCACTTCTTGAAATTCATTAGTCTGTGGATTCTCTACAAGTATCCATTCCGACTTATATTTTAACTTTATTTCAGAAATATTTAGAGCTTTATTCATATCTGTTACCTCATTAGGCAGAATCAATAAATTAAATTGATCTCTTTATATTATTAGCTTGTAAATTCTTTTTAAAAAAATAGTTATAAGCGCCAAAAATTCAATACCTTAGAACGGCTTAATAACAAACTAATTGATTGCTTTAAATTCAAAATCTAAAATTTAAAATCTACAATTGCGGCTATGCGGCATTATGTTTATAATCGTAAAAACTTTGTTGATTTGTATGTTTATTATTACTTTTAATTTTATAACCGTCAAATGAAATTTGCGGTCTAATATTTTATATCTCTCTGTTTAGGCTCTATCCGGCCCAACCCTTGAAAACATAATATATTACCGAGGATAAAAACAAAGCTACTTTATTGGATTGTTGCCGCACGATTTTTTAATTAAAGAAGCCCTTGACGAAAAAGCAAAAGGAAGCTTGAAAGAACTCTAATGCATAGAACAACAAATAGATTCTGGAAATGCTTTGAATCACTCCCTGAACCAGCCCAAAAGGTGGCAAATAAAAACTTTATTTGCTCACTTCTTTGCCAACTGCTTTTAGTCCTAAGGATCCGCGCCCTGCCCTCTCCTTCTATTGCCAACCACAAGGTAAACACCTTTACAATAATAGTCCCTATCAAACGCCAACACATTCATTATCAACACCTTACGTAAACAACGAAACTGTTTTAGCCGCTTTTTTAGAAATTGTCATACATGCCTCTATGCACTTGTTTATTTGACGCTAATATTTTATTTTAATTTTTTGTAGACAACAGCCAAATTAAGCGCTAAATTTTAATGCCATATAGAGTGGGATTAAATAATTGAATCATAATTAAAGATTTCTGTTTTAAGTTTTTTGATAATTTTTAAATAATGAGCACTTAGTCGCTTGTATACCCCAATGTGAATTCTTATCGCGGGGAATAATCTCTAGAGTGATGTTCAAAAAAACATGGCCGTAAAAGACAATAATATACTTATCTCGTTTTAAAGATAACATCCATTTCCGGGGTGGGGATCTTTAAGAGACTCTATACATTTTGCTAAAAATAACAAAATTTAAATCTATTTTAAAATTTAGGAGATGCTATCTTTAAACTGTTGATCTCCTTATTAGTCATATAGAAAATTGGGTTGCTAAATTTTGACTTTATATAAAAACTGGCGCGAATACCAGGTTGAAACATCAAAAGTGTTTCAAGCCTTAGGGTACTCGACTGAAATTGAAGCGCGCGTAAAAGGAGCGCGTGCAATACATGATATTGATGTGTTTGTTACTTTTTTACAACATGGAATTGACTGCAGTTGGGTGGTGGAGTGCAAATTCTGGAATACCCAGAAAGTTCCAAAAGAAAAGATAGCAGCATTGAAATATATTGTAGATGACGTTGGCGCTGATCGAGGGATAATTATTAGTGAAAAGGGATTTCAACCCTGCGCTTACGATGCAGCCCGATTTTCAAACATTACTCTTGTTACGTCTTTGAAAGAGTTTGAAAATACAGTAGCTTCGGCCAGATCTAAAGAAAAACAATTGAGCTTAGTTAATGACCCTGATAGTGGAATTGCTCTTTATACTTTTCCAAATGGTGGGCAACCTCAAAAAATAGCCAAATATGAGAAGAGTCTGGTTGTTGGAAACTGGAAATCGGGAAATATTACATTAGTTAATCCAGAAGATAAGATCATAGAGAGCGTAATAGAACTAGACAACTATGAAGAAAAATCGCATAAGACCAACCAAAGGGTAATAAGGCAATATCCGCCAGGTGATATGGCCGTCACTGATGGAAAGCTATTTCTAGGACAGGTATTTTCCGATTTCATATTAGCTATTGATCTAAAAACGAAGTCAATAGTTAAAAGGATTTTTATACCTGGTGGTGGGCAAGGTGCGATTTCTGCATCACATGATGGCAGGAATATATATTTTGCTAGTAATAAAGTAAATAGTCTATTCATTATTGATAGTGCAACGTACGAGTACAATGAAATTCCTTACCCTGATGGGGGAAGAGGTTCGCTTACTGTTATGGCACACCCGAGCAACGGAGTGATTTACATAGGAATACAGAGGGGAGGACAAATAAATGGTCGCTCATATTTTGGAGGAAACTGTTTTCTAGCAATATATGATTCCAAAATTGATCAATATGTTGGCAATATATATTTGGCGGAAATAGAGAATAATCGTAGCGACGATGCCACTCCGATTTGTCTGACCTACGATGTGCCGAACGAGTGCGTATATGTTGGAATGTTCCAGTCAAAAAAAGGTATCTACAAAATCTGCGGAAAAAGTCACGAGATTTTAGAGAACTATAGTTTCCCTAAGAACAAATACAATAAACATTTTTCATGGGTTGACCCACTTTCTCAAGCAATATACCGAGATAAGTTGGTCACTGTTAATAGGAATAACTGTGAGTTATCTATATTGAACAAGTCGGATGGAAAGATAATCGACTCTATCTTTCTTGGCGAGGCTCCCAACGGACCGAAAGATGTTGCAATTATAAATGATAAGGTCGTTGTTACGTACCCAGGAAAAAACGCACTTATCTTTATTGATCTAGACAAATATGCCTAACGCCAGCATTTAACACAGACGTTTTTCCGCAGTGTTTTTGCTGTGCTAAAAGAGCCTAGCACGACAAAAACACTACTACAAAACGCTGGTTAATGCTGACGTTATCCTCTAATGTAATTTATGGAACAGGATTATAATGTTATAAACATATTTTAAAATTTTCAGTTGATTATTGACTTAAACCTATATAGGCTATATCCTATATTTGGTTAGGAGATATATTATTTATGTGGGATGTAATTACAACAGACATATTTGACGAATGGTTTGATTGCCAAAGTGATGCAGATAGAGCCAACGTTATCGCAGGCATGTTGTTATTGAGAGAAAAAGGCCCACATTTATCGCGACCATTTGCCGATACAGTGAAAGGTTCAGATCATTCAAATATGAAAGAACTGCGTATTCAAAGTAAAGGGGATCCATTAAGGGCTTTTTTTGCATTTGATCCGGAAAGAAAAGGTATTTTGCTATGCGCAGCTAGCAAAGTAGGAGATGAAAAGCGGTTTTATAAGCGAATGATCCCTTTAGCAGACAAAGAATATCGTATTCATTTAAACAGTATAAAGGAAAAGTAATGGCTAGAACACTACAAGAAATTCTTGCAACTGAAAAACCGGAAGTTGTGGAAAAAGCTAAAGAGCTGGCATCAGAAATGTTGCTAAATATACATCTGGCCGAATTGAGGGAAAAGGCAAAGTTAACACAGAAGGAACTTGCCGGAGCTATGGGTGTAAAACAACCAACTATTTCAGATATGGAGAAAGTTGGTCAGGATATAAAATTATCCACTCTAAAAAAGTACATCGAAGCAATAGGCGGCAAATTAAACATTGATGTTGAAATGTCGGATGGAAGTCATTTTGGTTTTTCAGTATAAAAAATGCAGATTAAATTAAAGGACGAAAATAACCGGCTGTTGCCGCAATATATGTTGGGTTTCGCGCCTCTACCCAACCACCATCCTATAATCCCTGATCAAGGAGTGATCACATAACTTCCATACCATTGACACATCTCCAATATGTTGGCATTATACTGACATACTGGAGGTGTGTTGATATGCTTTTATCCTAATTGACGCTGTTTTTTTACTGAAAGCAGAGGTTTTTGGGAGCCGGAAAGTGATTAATTGATACACAGGCAAGGATGCCTGTGCCACTACTTTTAAAACATTTTGAATAGTTAAAAGAACAAAGCCGCGCTAAATACATAAAGCATCCATGCGCAGCCTTATAAAATTTATAAGGTTACATATTGCGAGCGCGGCATTTACCGCGCTTCTACAAACATACCCCAAGCGCTTCCCTCGTCATAGGCGTTTTTGTTAAACCGAAACTTACCTTTTGAGTCTGGTATGGCCCAGGCAACCCAGTCTATGCCTTCGGCTATTGCGGAGATAAAGATTCTTAACTCGCCGTTTTCATCTGTTTTCATTATGTTGGGAGACAATTCAATTGAAGCCTTGCCCCATTTCCTCAAACTATAGGCAATCTTAACTTGCTCGCCGGCTTTTGGTTGACCAAGTTTCAGGACGCACTCCTGAACGTCGCCAACATCCATGTTAAGTTTTTCAATGCCCAAGACCCATTCATTAAACTCTTTTTGGCAATTAAACGAAAAGGGCTTGGTCTTTTCTATTGTAAAAACCGCGCTACGCCCTTGCGCTCCATGCCCTATTGGCGAAATCCGGTCTTCTTTAACCTCAATTATGCATTGCTCGGAATTAACATTGGCGACCTTCCATTCAAAATCTCGCGCCTCTATATCAAGGCCTTCAACGACAATTTCCCAGGTTGTTCCATTATCAGAGCTGAACCTTATGTCAAAACTGGAGTCCGCCTTAACCTCGCCCGAGCCGGTTGCCCATTTTATAGTATACATTGTGTTTGCCTGCAAAACCTCGTCCAGTTGAGGTTGGGTTATTTCAACATGGGCGAACACATTACTATTAACAAAAACAGATTGGCATACAAATAGTGTTAAACCAATCAAAAAAGTTATAAAAATTCTTAAACTCATAATATGTTCCTTTTAACATTTTTTAACCTAACCCGGATAAACCGGAAAAGGGGAAAATCAAAAGCGAATTAACCACTAATCTTCACTAATCTACACTAATAAAAGAGCAAAAGCGAAACAAGATCAAGGTGAAAAGTTAAAAGCCGGCGCAGTCTTGCAGACTGCTTCTAAACGTTTTTGCTTTACGATTTAGTGAAACTTTTAAATATCTTGTCAAAACTTAACTGATAAGATACTAAATTGAATAATTTTAAATACCTCATCCCCTCTCCCATTGCCCCTCCCTTGATGGAGGGGTTAGAAGAGGGTGATAGGTACCTTTCAATTTAGATTTTAATTATCAACCATTTTAACGGAAACTTCCGAGCCGGCATCGGATTTAACATTAATTATTAAACCCACCGGAGATGGAAGCGGATCGTTCATAGGCGCGGCCATAAAATCAAATTCAATTGATTTGTTGGCGAGTATTTCAAGACCATCCGTGTTCATTACATCGCTAATGATTTTAGTCAGTTCCGCGCCTCTTGGGTTTACCGTGGCTGTTCCGCCCGAACCGGCCATTACAAAATTGAGCTCGCCCATGCCGAAGTTAAGCAGGAACTTGCCGTCAACAACAAGATTATGAAGGTGAATGTTGCCCGCGTTAAGTCCGTTGTGCACAAAAAGGTAAGCTTTATCAAGTTTGATAGGGTTTTCACCGGCATCTTTTGTTATCAAAACCGTGTTTAACGCTCCTGCTTCAGCGTCTACCCTTAATGAGAATGTATGATCCTTGTTTAACCCACCTCCGCTTTTTTCAACTCTTTTGTGCAAACCTCCTGCAATAGACGCATTCCCATAAAAACACGGCAGAAACGCCACCCCAAACAGAAATGTTAAAATAAAAATCGATAATTTTCCTGAATATTTCTTCATATTAATTTCCTTTAAAAAAACATTTTTCAATATTATGGCTATGAATATTCAAATCCATAACCTCCAAATTTTCCAATTAAGTTAATATTACCTAAATTGAGCGATTTGCCGGCTTGATTTGTCATTTCGACCATCGGGAGAAATCTAAAACCGTCACAGTTTCAGGATTTCTCGTATTCACTCGAAATGACACGCATGTTTTTGATCTTCTCTTAATAGGTGAATGGCTAATTCATCGTAATTATCATCTGTTTAACAAATTAGTTGATAACCACAAATAGGAATCGCTCAATTAAGATATTAATATTGAAAATTTAGGAGGCCTGAACAGCAATGAAGGCCTAATATCGGAAACAATGCTGTTTAGAAAAAATATTGAAGATATGTTTCTTTGAAAATAAAAGCTTAATAACTCAATCTGAGGCAAGGAATAAACGCTTAAATTGCCGGCGATAAAAGAGCCCGGCGCATTACCGGCGCATTTAGCTCTATCAATAAACGTTTTAAACAGAAGGTTATCATTAGTTCCGGTTTCTGTTTGCATAGTCTCATTTCCTAAAACCGGCGCAGCGCAGCAACAACCGCCTTTAGGCATTTTATCCATATCGCAACAGCAACCTTCGCTCATTGCGACCTCTTCAGTTTTAACTTCAGACTCAATATTAACATCAACGGATTTATCCTCTATTGAGTATGAGGCCAAAACAATAATGGAAGACTTTATCGACACTAAAAAAAATATCGCTAAAAACGTGAATCGAAAAAATCTGTTTTGAAGTTTATATAAATGCATTTAAATACTACAACCTAAATTGAGATGTGATAAAGGTTACGTTTATAACAAAAAATTTGTTGTTCTTCAATAAATAATAGTATTATAATCCCGATTTGAAGTTGTTTTTATGATTAAAAGCCAAACATGATATTTAAAGAATTACCCTAGAATTTTTTCATTGCTTGAATAGCATGACAAAACATTTTAAGGAAACCGAATGACAAAACAAGACTCTAAAATTTTGATATGCCAATCTCAATCAGGCTCTATAAAAATCAATGTTCGAATAGAAAATGATACGGTTTGGCCGGCACAAAAAACAATAGCTGAGCTTTTTAAAACTACTAAACAAAATATCAAGTTGCATTAAAAAACATCTTTGAAGAAAAAGAATTGACGGAAACTTCAGTTATCAAGGATCTCTTGACAACTGCGGCTGATGGTAAAAATATCGAACCAAATACTATAATCTTGACGCAATTATTTCTGGTGGATACCGGATCAAATTACAGATAGCCACTCAATTCCGTATTTGGATTACACAACGCTTAAAAGAATATATTGTAAAAGGCTTTGCGCTTAATGATGAACGGTTTAAAACCGGAAACTCAATGAATTATGATATCATATTTATCGGATGATTTTTGCTGCGTTATCGAAATTTGCTAAGAGAAGCTTTATGGTCATACCTTAAAACATGAAACACTATTTTACCCTGGCGTTTTCTGTACAGGAAGACTACACTAAAATAGCTTAACAATCTGGATTCTATAGTCTATTTGAATAAATATTAAAAAAGGACTTACTAATAAAATGATTACACACGAGACCATTATTAAAGAAATTAACAAGATACCAGATGGTGATTTAAGTGAAGTATACAACTTGATTAAGAATTTTGAAGAGAAGAAAAAAAATAAAAGCCAACATAACTTAATGTCAAAATTGAGAAGTATAAACATCTCCGCGCCTAATAATTTTTCCCAAACCGCGGATTTACATACTTTGGAGAGTGACGATGAGTAAAAATGTTTTTATAGACACTTCTTTTGTTATCGCATTAATAAATAAAAATGATCTATATCACGATAAAGCTATAGAATTGTCTATAAAATATGAAGATTACCCATTAATCACAACGGATGTTGTATTACTTGAGATTGGCAATGCAATGGCGAAAAAGTTTAAACAGGAAGCGATAAAGATTATAGAGACGTTTCAGGATTCAGATGCTGTAAGGATAGTAGAATTCAATTTTACGCTTTTTGAAAAAGCATTCGAAATGTATAAAAAATACAACGACAAAACATGGGGCATTGTTGACTGTTTATCATTCATTGTGATGCAGGAGAATAATGTCGTGAACGCTTTAACATCGGATAAGCATTTCAAACAGGCAGGTTTTAAGGTTTTGATGACCAATAACAACCTTGTCTAACCCGCAATTCAATTGGACGATTAAAACTACCTCCGAATATTATATCTAATCTACCAATCTATCAACGAAGCTATAAAAATCAGTGCTAGCCTGGAAAATGGAACAGTATGGTTAACCCTGGAGCAAATGGCTCAGCTATTTGATAAAAATAAGGGAGCTATTTCAGAACATATTAGTAACGCTTTTTCCGAAGGCAAGTTGGCGGAAAATTCAGTTGTCCGGAATTTCCGGACAACTGCAAAAATGAAGGTTTGAGAAGAAAGGCCGGCTAAATATATTTGCAATGAAATACCAGCGGTTTAAGGATTTTCTGAAAAAAATATCAATAGAATGATAAGGTTTTATAGAGAGTATTCATCTCGTGTATAAAAGCGCCACAAGCTGTGGCACAATTGCCTTGGGAACATAATATCATTTTAATAGAAAAGGTTAAAAATATTGATGAGCGTTTCCGGCACATGCAAGAAACAATTAAAGAAGGTTTAACCCTGAAATTTTTAGATTGCCTGAAAAGGAGGACAAAACATTTGAAGGAAATCGAATGACAAAACAAGACTCTGAAATTCTGATATACCAATCTCAGACAGGCGCTATAAAAATTGATGTCCGCATGGAAGATGATACGGTTTGGCTGACACAGGAGCAAATGGCCCGGTTGTTTGGCAAGGGCAGAATCACAATAACAGAGCATATTGGAAACATTTTTAAGGAAGGCGAATTAAATAAAAAAGTGGTGTGCCGGAATTTCCGACACACCACTAAACATGGAACTATAAAAGGAAGCAATAAATAGGAATTAACCCTTGAAAACAGCCTTAACGAACTGGAAAATGATATAAAACAGATAGAAAAGGCAAGCTGAAAATGATAACAAATGAAATTCACAAAAGAAAAACTTGTTGCGTATCAATAAACAATAGTATTATAATTCCGAATTATATGTTTCTCAGCGGATTTACGCTATAAACCCGTTAAATGAGAGTTCAACATCATTTTAATAACATATGTATTTAAAAAAGAGAAAATTTATAATCATTAGATGGGCATTAGCCGCGATATTTTTAGCGGTTATATTGCAACCTTGTGTTTTTGTTTTGCGATCCGCGTTTAAAAGCTATAAAGCTTCAGCGAATAATGATGTCGTTGCGGATGAAGCGCAGGCAAATGAAGATGTCATAGAGGTTGTGGGCAAAAGCAGTTGCAGCCTTGAAAACGGCTCTTGCTGCTGCGGGCCTGATGCTCATAAAGGCAATGACTGTTGTTGCAAAGCTAAGGCCTTTGGCCGGGGGAAGATTGATTTAGCCGCGGCAAACTCAAACATTGATCTTTTTGACGCTATTATTACGGCAATTAATTGCTCAAACAATTCCGGCGATTTTCAGATCGCCTCTTTAAGCGATTGCGAACCCCAGTTTCGCAACTCCTTTTCATTGCTTTTTGAAGAAACAACTCCTTTTTTGAATCTTCAAAAAGAGTTCCTGAAAGAGCCGCATCTTAGCAGGCTTTTTAGACCTCCGAACCACCTTTCATAACTTCATTTCACAAACAAGCATAGAAGCGCTGTTTTCAGACTTTTTGTTAATTGCGTTACTCGGAGATTTTACGTAAACAGATTGCGGAAGAAATCCCTTTTGCGTAAATGCAAGCTTTAGCAATCTTAAACGCCAATTCATTAATAATTGCGCAGGTTAAGCTCGCATTGCGCTTACTGTTTGTGAAAATAATTATTGTTTCCTAAATTAAGCGAATTCAATCCCCCTCCCCTAACCCCTCCCATCAAGGGAGGGGGGATTAAAGGTAAATTTTTAAGTTCGTGATTTTAGTCAAAACGGACTTAAAAACCAAATTTCCCTCTCATTAATGGAAGAGAATGGGGTATTTAAAACTGCTCAATTTAGGCGATTACATATTCATATAATTGCATTATAAAAACTGAAAGGAGCAATCCGGCTAGTGAGAAACATCAAATTTTTTATAATTTTGGCATTAATTCTGGTATTTTCAGGCATTTATGTTAACCAATGCAGCGCAATTCCTTATTGGGGACGCAAGTACCGGACGGAATGCCATACGTGCCACTTTCATTTTCCAAAACTAACGGCATTAGGGGAAGCGTTCAGGAAGCTGGGGTATAGATTTCCAGACGGGCCTTATGAAGAGAGGGTTCAGGATAAATCAATTCATAAAGGCGCGCTTGAATTATTGCCGGTTTCGTTTGACTTGACAACGATAGCGGAACTTGAAAGAGATGAGGGAATCTCTTTTAACGATTTTGGCGGAGATTTTCTGATCTTGTCCGGCGGCACAATTAACAGCAAGATTTCGTTTTACGGGAGTCTTAACTTTTTTGTGGACGGCGACAGTGACGATATTGACACGATTATTCCCAGGATGAACGTAATGTATCGACCGTTCAGAGACCCTTTCCTTCAGATTAAAGTCGGCAGGTTTGAGCCGCGAGTCCTGGGGGTTTCAAATTTCAGGACAATTACGCCCGCGTTTGGAATATTAAACAAAACGGTGGGCGACAATGAATGGAATCTTGAGCCTTATCAACAAGGCATAGAGTTGTCCGGCATTTTAGCCGCCGGGAGGGTTGCTTATAACGCCGGCTTGGTTGAGGGACGCGGAAACAAGCAAAACGATTTCAAGGATTTTTACGGCAGGTTAGAATACAAATTTTCAGGTTTGCGGCTGGACGGCACACAGGAAGGGGAGCCTTTTTCAGGGTTTATCAGCGATTCCTGGAAAGACAACTCTTTGACAATCGGCGTTTTTGGTTATCACGGCGAGGCGGACTTAAAGAGAACGGCAAAAGAAACCGTTGAGTTTGCCGGCATTGACAGTGTAAGTTCTCAAAGTAGATCGCGCGGCAATATTGTGCGCATCTCTCATACACCGGGTTTAGGAGGAGGAGGGCATGATGACGAAGAAGAAGATGAAGGCGGCGGGTTTTCAAAAGAGGACCGTTTTTTCAAGGTTGGGGCCGATGTAAACTGGTTTTGGGGGAAGTTGAATGTGCTGGGAGGTTATGCCTTGCAGCATCATGATGCTCCGCTGGCTGACGACATTAATGAATCAATCACCGAGCATCAAGCGTTTGCCGAGGTTGATTACGCTTTCAACCATTGGTTTGAGCCGACTATCAGGTACGAGGCTTTTTTGCAGGAAAACAATGGGGAGATGTTGCAACGGATTCAACCTCAGCTTAATTTCCACTTAGGTGAAACGCTGCATCTTTTTATCTCGGAAGATTTTGTTAAGGATTCGGATGACAAAGGATTCAACGCAACCACCGGCATTGCCGGTTTTGATATTGTTTTTTAAAAACATTTAAAATTTAGAAAAGAGGAAAATAGCAATGTTAAGCTTTTTAAGAACAAATTTTTTAAGTCTTGTTTTTACAACTCTGTTTTTTGCGTTTTCAACGAACAGCGCGTTTGCTCACGTTACTCTGGTACAACCTGATTCCGGGGATGTATTAGACGGCGGTTCAAGTTTCACTATTAAATGGATAATTGACGAAGAGGTTGCGCCGGATGAAAACTGGGATATCAGGTTCAGCCGCGACAATGGGGCAAGTTGGGAAGTAGTGGCAAAAAATCTTAGATCAACGGTTCGCCAATTCAATTGGAATGTCCCTAATATTAATACATCTCAGGGCAGGATAGAGGTAATTGAAGATTTTCCATCCGGGGCGGATGATGGGGCGCGAAGCGGAGCTTTTACCATTGTTAAGGTAAAACCGTTTGCGTTTAACTGTGAAACTGATTTTGGACAATGGATTTTAGGACTGGAAAGATTGGCAATGGAAACCGGCGATACGCAATCTTGCGTTTTAAAACTCTCAAATTCTCAATTCGGCGTTCCGGTTGAAATTTTAACAAAGGCAAAGGGACGCGGCTCTGACTTCCTCGATATTTCGCCAATTAATGGAGTAACGGATGAAAATGGGGAGGTTGTATTTAATATCACCGCTACACAACCCGGCATAGGTTGGGTGGCTTGGGGAATCCCTAATGAGCGGGGGCAGTTCAAGTTTAATAAAAAATCTTATGACGCGGGCAATGCCTGGGGAATGTTTATTGATGTGGAATAATTTGAACATAAATTGAGTCAATAGTATAAATAACCGCGCAGGCATCCTGCCTGTGATCAATTAAAACACAGGCAAGGATGCCTGTGCCGTTATCAATTACCTTATGGGTAATTTTGAACCATTCACATTTACATTAAGCAATGAAGAAAATTATCCTTTTTAATCTCATACTACCTTTTATATTTTGTTGCGGGGCGTATTGCGGAGGTGTTTGTCAAGGGGGTTCAGCTCCCATGACCGCGCCGAAAATAATAGAGTCCAACAGCAACTCTACAATCGTAAGTATCCCAAAAAAACAGGCAATTGAAATAAAAACGTCGCTTTTAAAAGATATTCCATACCCGGATGTTCTGGTATTACAAAATGTTAAAGATCCCATCAATTGCAAAATAATTGCGATAGACGAAAATATTGTTAAAGCGCGCATGCCCAACGCCGAGATATCGGCGTTGGGCTCTAATCTTTTGCCGAAAGACGATGTTTATTTTAAACGGGCATATGATGAGTTTGACGAGTCGAGCCGGCCAAACCTGCGTGAAACTGACAATATTAAACAAAACAAGAGCCTTATCTCTAATACTTCTTTAGGCAAGGTTAAAGGCAGCATCGTTTCCAACGGCAAGCCTTTAAAAAAAGGAGAGGTAAGACTTTACAGGCTGGTTTTAAAAAAATCATTGTTTTCAAAAAAATATAAACAGGCTGAATATTACGAGACGATTATGGACGAAAACGGCTCATATTTTTTTGAGGGTGTGCCGGCCGGGGCTTACAAAATATTTTGGAAAGAGTCGCTCGGCAAACCATGGATGAGACGAATGGAGATGGAGCCGGATATATTTGTGGCAAAAGGGGAACTGACAATCGCAAAACCGTTTAATGTAGATATGGATATTTTTGAGCCTTAATTTTAATTTAAGGAGTAGATATTATTTAAACCAAGGAAATGTATTTTCAAAAAACAAAAACTATAAATTATGCGGTTCATATAATATTGATTGCGATATTGATATCTATTAGCACGTCCGTATTTAGATTAAATTTTTCTTCAAATAAGAAAGAGAGCTCTAATTACTGCGATTTAACCGTATTTGAAAATGTACACAATACAAATAACGGCGTTTGTTCTTGCTGTTGCTCGTTAACAGATACGATGAGTTTAAAAGGTTGTTGTTGCGCAACCCAGACTTATGGGGTTGACGCAGACATTCCCGCCAGCAACAAGACTACAAACAGAACGGTCGCATTTTTAATATGCGGCAATGATTGCGCCAACATACCTAAAATTGTTCAGAATGTTTCATTAAGTAAATATGAGGGTTTGAACGCGGACATATTTAAGTCTTATTTAAAAAAAATATGTTTTTTAACTGATAACAAGGAAAAATTTATTGAGCAATTTCACCCCTCGCTAATTGACAGGCCGCCAAATACGGCGCATCTGTATAGATTTTTCACGATAAATACTTTTTTTATATCATAGTTTTTAATTATAAGGGGCTGCGTAAAACTAACTTGATCTAGATGCGTTTAGATTTGGGTTAAATTTGGACAATCTGATTGAGCCGAACCGGATGCGCAGCCATAGCTGCGTTGAGGATTCGGCGATTGAAGATAGTTCAAAGTTAGCCTGAAGATGAGCGTAGCCAGACCAAGTTATTTTTGCGCAGCCCCTAAGGAGAAAACATGCGTCACTTGAAAAATTTCATAATAGTCATGATGTTAACGGCAATTGTCGCGCCGTTTTTAAGCGCAACGTTATCAGCGCACGAGACCAGATTAATAGGAGACAACGAAGAATATAAAATTGTTATAGGTTTTGACAACGAACCCGCGTTTGAAGATGTAATAAACTCGCCAGTGTTAATTATAAGCCGGGCGTCCGACGATAAACCTATTGACGACAGCCTTGAAAAGCCTGACATTGTAGACCTTCAGCTAGAGGTTGAATTTCGCGACGCGGAGACTTTTGATTCAGCAATACTGGATTCCGCAATGCTGGCAAAACCAAGGAAAAAATTTGGGACGGAGAACACGTACAAATCATCATTTAAACCCACTCACGATGGGACTTACGCTTTTCACGTTACCGGCGTTATATCAGACGAGTCTGATCCTCAAGCCGGGCCTTTGAATGTGGACGAAACTTTTGTATGCGGAGAAGGTTCACAATCCGCACATGGCTTTGGTTGCGTTCAGGACCCGCAAATATTTCCGGGAAAGCTTAGGCGCATAAGAGGCGAGGATGTTGATAAGGACGGTTACAAAGACAATGAAGGTTTTTAAATACGTTTAATCGGCAAAATCTGAATATTTATCTTCTAATAATAAATTGAGAGGGCGGCTAATTTTTTCTATTAGCCGCCCTCTTTCATATCAGTTTGTGGACTTTCAATTCATCTTTAAAGTTATCCTTAAAGATGTTTAGCGTGGTTTCGTCCATGGTAAAGCAGATCAATTGCCAGCCTTTGCCGGCGATATCCCTCAGAATATTCATCATCTCTTTTCGTCTATCAGCGTCGCAATGCAACAACGGCTCGTCAAGCAGGAGGAAAGCCGTGTTTTTGTCAAGCAAACATTGAGCAAGATTAATGCGCAACGCAAAAAACAGTTGCGCCCCGGCGCCGGCGCTTAGATTGTCAATCGCTATTGTGTTGCCTTCGGCGGTGTCGGCGTAAATTGTATCTTTTAACAAATAGACATTTTTATACTTCCCGCCTGTAATTGATGAAAACATGGAGGCGGCGGAACCATCGCCGTTGGATATGATATTGTTGACAAGTTTATCATGCTCATGCGAAGCCTTTTCAAGCAGCTCAAACGCAACCATTGCGGCTTCCCTATCAATATCAAGTTTAGAGAGCTCCGAGCGTATATCATCTTCGCTTAACCATATATCCTCAAGCGATCTGCACCCAAGTTTTGCGATATTTATCCGCGCTTCAACCATTGTTGAGGTCACTGCTTCCGCCTGTTTTGTTAAATCCGCAATCTTATTCTCAAGTTTAGCGTCTGATTTCTCATCCCACTCCTGTTCAATAGAGGCAAAGGGGCGAAGTTCGGTTAGTTTATCCTCCCACTCATCCTGATCGCGCGTGTTAAGAAGCTGGTTTATCTGCTCCTCCAACATCTTTAGATTAAGATTAAGAGCCTCTTTTTTATTAAATTTCTCCTGCAACTCTTCCCATGATGAACAACCTGAGCTGCTTTCAAGCGCCTCGGTAAAACCCTCAAGTTTTTTTAATTTATTTTTAAGCGTCCGTATTGACGATGACAGTTCGGTTGTTATATTTTCCAGATCAGGCAGTTCCTTCTCTTTAGTTAACCTGACAGCGTCTTTCTTTTCCTTATAGTCCCCGCGTTTTTCAAGCAACCAGTTATTCATAAAGCTTAAGTCATTATCGCCATCCTCAAGCCGCCTAAAAATCTGTTTTATCTCGCGCTCAAGAGTTATTAAATCAACCCCAACCCCTTTTGACGACCACCACATTTTAACTGTAAAACCCAACGCCACAAAGAGGACGCCGGCAACCGGGTAGAACACAGGATTAAACGCGTATGATATAAAGGTCATAGCAATCGACGACACCGCGCAGAGCGTCATCCATACAAAAGCCATTGCTCCTCCTGTTGAGCCGCGCTGCAACTTGGACCCTTTCTGTTTATAGACCGCCAGCTTGCTTTCAAGGGCGGGCACGACATCTTTGTCCAGTTTCTCCCATTCGTCGATTGTTTTGGTCCACGCTTCAATATCAGCCAAATGTTTATCAGCCAATTTTGCGAATTTGTCCTTATGTTTAGTGGACAGGTCTATTATCTGTCTGGCCTTTGCAATTTCAGTCTCGGTGTTGCGCCATATTTTTAGGTTATCAGCGTTAAATTTTTCGAGATGTTCCGTTTGCTCCTGAGTCTCGCCATACTTTTCTAAAAGCTCCATGGCCGTGGACAATATGTGTTTCTTTTTAGCCCCTTTTTGAAGCTCAACTCTATTTTGCAGTCTTTTAATTTTGTTGTTAAGCTCATTCTGTTTGCACTTTAAATCGACTAGCTTTTTAGAGTCGACCTTTGCCGCCTTTAAATCGACTAGCTTTTTATTTAGATTCTCATAATGGGCCGCAAGGTCCCTTTCCGGGGTCTCTAGCCATTTGCCGTCCGGAGCAAGGCCGGCCATGTCCATAATTTTGTCGGAGATTTCTGAGTAATCGCCGGCGGAATCCGAAAGCCTGCTCTTAACCGCGCTCCACCAGTTGCCGCGGCTTTTAAAATTCAACTCTCCGTCGCGAACCGCAAAAATATTTCTTGCAAATATCAAAGGAATAGAAAGCGTTTTATCCAGCGGCTCATTTTGCGGAAAAGTCATGATTTTATTGTCAACATCAAGCTCCACTTCGCCGTCAAATATGTTTTCCCCATATTCTAAAAGCTCTTCAACCTCGTCGGTTTTGCCGTCGCCGGTTTTAAGCTCAATGTATCTGCCCATTCCGTCAAAGTGCTTTCTTAGCTCTTTTACGGAAAATAGGGCGTCGAGGATAGCGTCGAGGATTTGCGTCTTGCCTGATTCGTTGCCGCCGTATATCAAAGTTGTTTTGCCGGGCTCCAACTCAACGGCAAAATCCTTTATGCGGTCAAACTCTCTTATGTTTATTTTGTTTATTCGTATCATGGTTTGTTGATTAAGGGATGGGCTTTTCGATTATCTTAAGCAGTGTCCATAAACCGGAAGGTAGACGGCTTTTGAGAAAAACCGGAGCAGCCTATTCAAACATATCGACCGCCCGCAAAACGGCGCAAAGCTAAACAGATTATGAGCTAAACGCTCTTAGGCCGAATTCAATTGCGCGGTTTTTAACCGGTTCGCTAACAGCGCATTTTTCCAGCCGCTCTATGAAGTCTCTTGCCGGTAAATGCCTGTCTAAAATATGTTGGTAGCTAACCGCGTTGTTTATAATGTTAAGCCGGTAAAACTTTTTTTCATATTTATCCATTATGGTTCTCAAGGCGTGATCAAGCCGCGAAACTTTGATGTTAAGAATGCCATGAAGCTCTATCTTCACGTCTGCCCGTTTATCCCTGTTTTGACTCAGGTAATTAACTACGGCGCGCAATGCGTCAGCTTCCCTTCCTGGGAAAATTGTAAACTCCGCCCGCAATTTATATGAGCCGACTTCAACCGTGTGTTCAGTTAGGTTGAGCTCGCCCGACTCTGAATCAATATCAACCTTGGCTACTTTTCGCAAACCAATTTCAGACTCGTCCAGAGAGATTGGGGAGCCGGGATAACAAATCTTTTTGTCGTGATTATCAAAAGACATAAAACCTGAGTGATAATGGCCCATTGCCACATAGACAATATCGTTGCCTTCAATGTCGTCCAGATAGACGGGGAAGAAGTCGGCGCCCCTCCTTTTGGCCTCCTGGCGGACAGGCAAAGTCGCTTCATTAAAAAATGTTCCATGCACTATCAATACTGACACGCCTGAGGAGTCTAAGGAGTTAATGGCTTTTGTAAGGCATGAGTTAGCCTGATGAGGCACACCGACAAGTCTAATGCCCCTGAATTCAGCCTCGGCAAAAGGCGTTTTCCACAAAAGGGAAACATTGTCCCCGTAATCCGCGCCTGACGCGAATGCCTTGCTGTCGTAATTGCCTGGTATTATAAAGGCAGGCACATCCTGATAAGCCCCAAAAATCTCGCTAACAGGCCCATGCAATAGTTGAGCGTCCTGATCAGTATTAAAAAGATCGCCTGATATGATGAGGGCGGCGTCCCACTCTTTAGCCTTAGCCAGCGTCCAGTCTAAAGCTTCCAGACGATCGGGCTTTTTTGCCTCAAAATGCATATCAGCCGTGTGCAAAAATGTTACTTTTGACAAGAAATTACTCCTTTTTTTAAAAAAAATTCTTGTGTTTGAAAACCGCGTTCTATGGCCTTGGCAAAAGCCCGGCCTTTTCAGAAATTACAGGAACCGCCTCTTCCCATTCAATAGCCATTATATGCGCGCCGGCCACGCCTTCGATCTCGCGAATCTGGTTAATTATCTCAACGCATATTTTTATGCCTTCCTCTTTTTTCGTCCCTTTTTTTGCGTTTACCATGCGCTCAATCAGATTGTCGGGCACATCCATGCCCGGCACGGAATTCTTCATATATTTGGCCATGCCGGCTGATTTTAAAGGCGCAACGCCCGCAAGGATGTAAACCTTCTCATGCAACCCCATGCCCCTTACAATCTTCATCCAATCCCTAAACCGCTCAACATTATAAACTATTTGTGTTTGAACAAAGTCGGCCCCGGCCGCAACCTTTTTGCCGAGCCTTACGGCGCGATAATGAAATGGGTCGGCAAACGGATTGGCTGCCGCGCCGATAAAGAAGTTAGGCGCGCTTTCCATCTCCTCGCCCGACTGAAACCGCTTTTCATCCCGCATCATCTTAACCATTTGGATAAGCTGAATAGAGTCCATATCAAACACCCCTTTTGCGGCTGGATGATCGCCGAATTTCTGATGATCGCCGGTAAGGCATAAAAGATTCTTCGCCCCGGTTGCGGCGGCGCCAAGCAGGTCGCTTTGCATCGCTATCCTGTTTCTATCCCTGCATGTCATTTGAACGATAGGCTCCAGCCCGCTTTTTACCAGAATAGAACCGGCCGCAATGCTTGACATGCGCACAACCGCAGTCTGACAATCAGTGATATTAAAAGCATCGGCGGAACCCTTTAATATTTCGGCCTTCTTTTCAATAACGCTATGGTCCGCGCCACGTGGCGGCCCCAATTCAGCAGTGGCCACAAATTCCCCCTGCTTAAGCAGTTTTTCCAAATTACTTCCTGATAAGTTTTGCAAATTAGCGCTGTTGTTTAATTCCGTCATAATATAATTTCCGTAAACATATGCTCATAAAGAGCTTTTCAAAAAAACATTAAAAAATCTATATTCCAAATAATTTTATAAATGAACACTTGGCTGCTTGGCTGCATTAGTGATAATTATCCTCAAAGTGGACAACTATAGTATAAAAATCAAATTGATTTTCACAGGCTTTAATATAAATAACCGTAAATGAGAAACCTTTTTTCCGCAGCAAATTCTATTATTATATCCGTCAGAAATAAAGCCGCAACCAAAAATTAGGCGGAAAACCCCTTAAAATGCAAAATATTATATTAATAAAGGGATAATTCGGTTTAAACCCTGAATTTTAAGCAAGTTTTATGGTTATTTACTAGAAAACGGATTTATTTTTGAACGAACCTTTAGGACTGCCTGCTATTTTAAACCAATATGCGCCAAGTCGCTTAATAATAGCATATTTTTGTTCTATAATTCTCATTGCCTTCCTGATATTATAAAAGTGTCTTGAGTTTGTAAACGTGTTCATTTATTTTAATAATTTGTCTCTATTTTTATGCCAAAAAGGATGCGATGTGAATAAATATATTACAATTGATCCTCGTGTTTGCAATGGCAAGCCTGTAATTTCAGGGACCAGAATACCTGTAACTGTTATTTTAGACCAACTGGCTGATTGTAAATCAATTGAGAAAGTTATAGATAAATACCCTGAATTATCTACCAACCATGTAGTTGGGGTATTGCAATACTGCAATTCAGTTATTGAACATACAGAGCTTGAGGTTGAGTGAGGAATAGAGGATGCGCTTGTTTCTTGACCAAATGATAGACCGCGATGTGACGATTGCTTTACAAGACTTGGGTATTGACGTTCAATGCGCGGTTGATGTTGATATGTCAAAAGCTGACGACCTTGAGATTCTCAATTATTGCATATCTGTCAAAAGAACGCTTATAACTTTGGATGAGCATTTCGGTGATTGGACATTCCTTCGTTTAAATAAACACCCCGGCGTTATTCGCCTTAAGGTTCACCCTACAACTACAAGTAATATTAAAAAACTTTTACTTTCGTTTATGCTTAGAAATAGAACTGGGAAATTTAAAAATTTTTTAATCATTGTAAAATCCTCCGGTATTAGATGGATTAAAACTGATAATTGAATTAACAAACTGATCAACTGGGACGGCCCCATCTACAATGCCAATTTCGAGGGAGCATTTACCATGCCTGAACTTCAGCAAACATTTCAAGATATTTACGGGGATCAAAGCATTTGCGTAAGAGATATTGAATTGACGATACTAAAGTTGTACAGAATATTTAACAAGTTAGCAAAATTTGATATACTTGCATAATAAACAATACAAGTAAGGAGAACATTATGAGAATTATCAATTTTAGTGATGCGGGTAACAACTTAAAATCTATTTTAGATCAAGTGGTTGACGATGCTGATTATACTATCCTACGCTATGTGTGAAAAAGACGCGCAGAGACGCGGTAAATCTTAACATGTCAAAAGATGAAGTTCGCAAACGTTATGAGAAGCTGTCAAAAATGTTTAAATTTAAATTGAAGTTGGAGTGGAAAAAAGATGGATGGGGCGAGGATGAGGGCGCAAGCGAATAGCTCTGATAGTAGTGAAAACAGCGATATTTCCTGATAATACCATTGACACGCCAAATTAGTAGTAATATACTTTTTATATATTAATTTATGGAGGAATAAAGAGAAATGATTTCTGAATATCTTGAAAAAGCAATGCTCAAGGCTGTTTATGAAAAGCTGGAAGACGGGACATATTGCGGGGAAATCCATGATTGTCCGGGAACTATTGCTTTTGCGGCTACTATATCGGATTGCCAAAAAGAGCTAAAGTCAGTGTTGGAAGACTGGTTGATGGTTGGCCTTCGCCATGACCATGAGTTGCCTGTAATTGATGGAATAGATTTAAATCAGAAAAAAGTTGCAGCTTATGAATAGATGGCTTCCTTGTAAACGGAATGTTTTTATCTCAAAGTTAATAACTAGTGAGCGATGAGACGTAAAATTGATAGCAGGATTGAGCCACACCCTTTTAGAGAAAGGGACTTCAATATGACAAATCCGGTTGCGCATGAAATATTGAAGTATGGGCAAAAGATTGATACTGAAGCCATCTGAAAGTTATAGGAACTTTAGTCTCAAACCTTGAAAACTAACCAATGATATTATTATTGATCAATACAGAGTATTTGCAAAGTCAGGTTTGGTTCAAGCTTGGACGATTGGAACTAACATTTTTTGTAGGGTGGAAGTTACTGAATGGAAAATCTTAGGCCGTAATAATAATATAGCCTGCGTAAACATCTTAAAAACCCGGTTTTCAGGTTTGCAACAATATGTATTCATCATTTACCAGTTTTCTTTATGCGGACAAATCTCTTGCCGCAAAATCAAGCCAGGCATTTGTGCTTTTCTTCATATGAGAGCAACTCCTTCTTCCTCAATCTGGTTAAAAAATGAAGTTTTGCAATCTTGAAGTATTTTCCATTCATTTAATGATTTTTTTGTTCAACCTTTAAAAAAAGCTAAAGACATGCTTACAAAACCAACAGGAGAAAGCCAAAACAAAAGTTATGATGGGGACTTAAAGGAAGGCTAACTATGGATTGCCAATTTATCTTCATTTTGTATGGTTATTTTTGGATTTGCGCTTTTAGGCGGCACGGGCAACCCTTTTTCTTTTAATAAATTGATGTGTTCTATCATCCCCCACTTTGCTTTGTAAATACAATCTTCTACTGAGTGTCCTATTCCGGTAAAGCCGGCCAAATCAGGTGAATAAAACCCAAAATAATCAGGCTCTTCCGTTGCTTCTATAATAAGTGAATATTCAAGTTCTAACATGCCAACTCCTTCTAATTAGTTTTTCTTATTCCCGCGGATTTCAATATAAAATGGCAAGTTCCTTTTGGGACTTCTTTTGAGCCATGATAATCAACGCGGACTAACTTTCCACAACCAACTTTGCCATAGTATCTAATAGAACCTTTCTCTTTTACAATCTTAAAATTGTTTTTTTCAAGCAATTTCACAAGTTCGTTGAATGTCACAGAAATTCCTTTTTAATGAGAGCTTCCTTTTCAATGTTAAAGTATTTTGCCTTTAAAGCTTATTCATTTGGTATTGTTACAAAGATAAGTTGTTGTATGATTATTATTACTTTCAAATTTATAACTGTCAATTTAAATATATGGATAGACTGGAGCACTCTAACTATGCCGGAATTGTGCTTGATAAAGATCGTGATTGTAAACAATAGAGGATTAAAACGCTTTAGGTGATGGGATGATTTAATATAAGCGTGATTTTGAGCAAACCCTTAATTCGTGATAAATTTGAATTGTTAATCTCATATATGAGGTGGTCAGGGAGAAGGCGAACTCAAAGGGTATTTATAACCAACAAATAGATCCATTTAAATTAAAGCTGCCTAATACGACGAGACATTCCTCTCTTCCATCTTTCCTTTAACCATGAAGACGACTCTTTCTGCGATATTTGTTGCCCTGTCTGCAATGCGTTCAAGGTTGTGCGCCACCCATATGAGATATGTCGCTCCTTCGATTATTTTAGGATTTTCTATCATAAGGACGAGAAGTTCACGGTAAATTTGTTCGTACAAGGCGTCTACTTCGTCATCTGCGTCGCATACGGACTTGGCGGCCTTTACATTGCGTTCCGCAAATGCTTTTAAACACTTGTTAAGCATTTCAATTCCTTTTTCAGCCATTCTTGGAATGTCAATTAAGGGTTTTACCGGTTAAATTGTTGTTGACACATAAATACCCAGGAGAATAATCGCCCCAATTATTCCAAATATCAGTGTTATTTTATATTGGATATTTATTCTCATAAAACCGTATTGCGCTTTTAATCTATTTCGCTAAATCTATACCCCATGCCCCGCACGGTTTCAATTAAAGAGCCCATTTTACCGAATTTTTTGCGCAAACTTTTTACATGGGTATCGATTGCGCGCGTGGTGACATCGGCGGCTATGTCCCAAACATTAGTCAAAATATTGTCGCGGGACAGCGCTCGCCCTTTACGCCGCATCAAAAGAACTAAAAGTTTAAAACTCCATTGAAGTTAATTCAATATCCTCATCTTCAACGGTTACTTTATGCCTTGAAATATCAACCTTCAGCTTATCCGCGGTTAAAACGCAGCTTTCATCCCCCCTCGGCCCCAAAATGCTTTAATAAAGATTTGACACGCGGAACCAACTCGCGAGGACTAAAAGGCTTTACCACATAGTCGGTTGCGCCAAGTTCAAAGCCCACAATCCTATCGGTCTCTTCTCCTTTAGCCGTCAGCATGATAACAGGAATTGAAGATGTATTGTTGTCTCGTCTTATATGTCTGCACACATCAAGGCCATCCATTTTAGGAAGCATTAAATCCAATATTATCAGGTCA
>JAIQZQ010000042.1 GCA_021777105.1 Candidatus Anammoxibacter sp. | reverse complement strand
AGTTTTGAAATAAATTTATACTTAATCTAGTTCTTTTAAAACTAGAAAGGAGGAAATAAATAAATGGAACTAAAACTGTTGCAAGTAAAAGAGTCATCAGGAGAAAAACTTAATTCTCCTTGGGCAATAGCTGATTATATGCAACAAGAAGCAAAAGCAGATCGTGAGTGTATGTGGGTGCTTCATTTGAATAATTCAAATATGTTAATAGAGAAAGAGTTAATTTCAATCGGAACTATTAATGCCTCAATGTCTCATCCCAGAGAAATCTTTAAAAAAGCCATTTTAAATGGAGCCGGTTCCATTGCTACTGTGCATAATCACCCCAGTGGTAAATTAGAACCTTCAAATGAGGATAATGAGATTTGGGAAAAAATAGAAAAGGGAGGTGAGATATTAAGTATTAAGGTTTTAGACAATATTATTATTGCACCTAATGGAGGATATTATTCTAAGAAAGGAAATGATTATTTTGAGCCCTGATTCTAAAGCTATTAAAACAAGGTTCTCGCATGGGAGTTTATTTTGAAACTTAACAAAAAGGAGGAATACAAAATGAAAGAAAATATTAAATGTGTTGATATGAAAACGAGTGATGGAAACCTTATTTTTAGGTTTGAGATTTATGATAAGGGAGTTAATACCACGGCAAAACATTCCAACAATGGAAACGGCAGAAAAAACGGCAACAATGGGATATTAATAACTGGTAAACAAAAGAAATACCTTTTCAGGCTTTTAACTGATCAAGGAGTAGAAGACGATGAAGCTTTGATAGAACTCCGAAATCGTTTAAATGTAGAACATGTAAAAGAGGCAAGCAAAGATAACGCCAATAAGCTTATTAAAGAATTACTCGCCGAAAACAACGAAGAGTAATTTGTTCTTTCTAACTTAAACAAAAAAAGGAAGCAGTAATAAATCTGCTTCCTTTTATTGTGCCTTGTTTATAGGGTTTAAGATAAGCGATTGTTAGCACAATATGCCAAATCACTCACAACATATTCACCTTTTTCTCATTTATGCTATAATTATTTCTAATGGAATACTTTAAAAAACTTAAAATTAAATTAGTAAAAGGAAAATACAAAAATCCTGTAAAAGGGCAGTTACGTAATGCTGAACAAATTTATGATGTCTTTAAAGATGTTAAAGATAAAGCCAAAGAGACCCTAATTGGCGTATATCTTGATAATGATTTAGAAGTTCGTGCTTATGATGTATTAAGCTTAGGAGATGAAAAACATACCCTATTTTCACCAATAGAAGTATTAGAGCATGCGATTATCTTAAAATCAAAATATTTTATTTTGATTCATAATCACCCATCAGGCAATCCAAAACCCTCTCTTGAAGATAAAAAAGCTATAAATGACCTAAAAGCAAAATCAGACACTATGGAACGAGTTTTTCTTGATTTTATTATTGTTGGAGATATGCATAAAAACAAAAAAGACTACTGGAGTATGTTTGATGATTTAGATGGAGGAGAATACTCTTTAGGGCGAACTTATTAACTATCTTTTTGACTATCAAAATCAATTCGTGAAATAAAGAAAATGAAAAAACAATGTTTTGTTACAGGCTTAATTCTGGGACTGACCAAAAATGAGATTTTTTGTTAAAGAAAGCGAATAATAGAAATCAATTGTTTAAGAACTAAGACAAAAAATTGAGAGTATTGCCACGGGAGAATGAGTTAAAACTTAGGTAATCGGGTAACCTATTACAATTTAGTGTCCATATAGTGTCTATGGTAGGGATAAAGAGACCTAAATACACCTGACAGAAACTAAACAGAAACAATAGGTAAGTAGTTTAAATACAAGGAGTTATGTTGATATTAAAGGAGTTAGAGGGCATAGCCCAAAACTGATTAAGAGTCAGATGCTCTACCGACTGAGCTAAGGGCGCATAATGTTTTGATGCAACGTGTTATACGATGCGTAGAAGTGTTATCGGTGTGATTTAGCCGGTTGAAATGATTTCAAGGCTATTTCAATCTTTCCATTTTAGCGCATCTCCATTGAGCGGCCCAAGAAAAATACAATTTTACTATTCTTTTGCGATTGATTCAACAAAAATTCAATAAATGGGATATTTTATTTTTTACGCGTTCCTAAGCTTGTAGGTTGGGTAGAGCGTAGCGAAACCCAACATATACTTAAAAGCATAAATATATCGAAATTTGCTAATAAATAAAAGGCTAAAGCCTTAACTCCAAAAAGCTTAATGTATTGGAAACAATTCAAGAAGCCACTGCTTCATGTTTACGACCAATTCCGTCAGACTATTACGCGCGAAGCTGGGGCTTCTTGAATTTTCGGTTGCCAAGCAGGGGCTTGGCAACCAGGGTTGTCTGTAATTCTAAATTTTCTGTCAAAAAATGTCAGAATATAATTAATAAGCTACTAAAGGCTGTTGACATCCCTTTTTCTAATTGTTAATATGCAAATGAACTATTCAATTAACTAATTAGTTCATTGAGGAGATTTAATTGACCAAAACACATATGACGAAATTAATTGACGCCCTTTCAGCCCGCGCCAATTTTGGGAAAGTGATGAATGAGGCGGAAAAAAAAGATATACGTTTTCTTGTGAGCAGACGGGGAAAACCAAAGGTGGTTATTTTGAGTGTGGAAGATTATCTACGAAACATTGTCAAGAAACCTAAAATTCTTGCAGAGATTCAGCAAGATGCAGTTATCACAGGGTTAGACAAAATGACGGACCAAGAAATTCAAGATGAGATTGACGCAAGTAGAAAAGCTCGAAAATAATTTTCATTAACTTAATGTGTTTATGCCAAAAATTGTCGTTGATACCAATGTAGTTGTTTCCGCTCTTATTAAACCTGAAAGCAATCCAGAGCTTATTTTTTCTCTGGTATTTTCTGGGCAGTTTGTTCAAATGTGCATAAGTGACGATATTTTCACAGAGTATCACACTGTGTTATCGTATGGCAAGTTCAAAAAGTATCTAAAACCACATAAGGTCAAAATATTTCTTTCTCAAATCAAAAAGAATGGGCTACAATTTAGTCCTTAAGTTTTAGTAACAGAATCCAAAGACCAATCAGATAATAAATTCTTAGAATGCGCTCTCGAAGCAAAAGCTGATTTTATTATTACCGGAAATATCAAACACTTCCCTTTCAAGAAATTCCACAATACGTATATAGTTACTCCTAAAGACTTTCTTGTTTTAATAACAAAAACATTAGTTAATAAATAGTGAACCTAACCACCGCAGATAGAGAGTAAACAGCACGCCACTGTGGCGCCAAACCCCCATATAAAAAAATACGGTTGGCATAATATAATCCAAGGGTTATTTTTCAATACTTTACATACTCCTCTGCCTTGAAAGGTCAATATCCCCATACTTCTCTTTCTGAGCAGTTATTTTTTACCGTGCTATACGCTTTATTTAATGTAAGCGGGTATACACAACCACAGTTCCCGCTTTTTTGTCATGCCACATTCGGCAATTCTTGCCCCAAAGTGATTCCAGGCTATTGAACCATAACGCTCATTATAGACAAACGCCCGTGATATGATATAATTCATATATAATATGAATATATAAAGTGCAACAATTAAAGAGAGGGGGGAGACGTGGTCAAAACTATTAGAGCACGGTTTTCGCGTAGAGTAATAGAACCATTGGAGAAAGTTGAATTCCCGGAAAATGAAGAACTAAAGATTACCATTGATGATATAGGGGCCAAAAAACAAGAGCTTATGGCATTACTTGAAGAGGTATGGTTGGAAACCGGTGAAATTTCCGAAAAAGAAGTGGACAAGACAGTCACTGAAGCTATCGATGCAGTGAGAAGAAAAGTATGATCCGAGCTATCCTTGACACTAACGTTATTATAAATGGGTTTATAAATAAAAATGGAGCTCCGGGAGAAATACTAAAAATTCTATATCCGGCAATTCTTATCCCAAAGCGCCCACAGCCACAACGATACTACACTCCACGTTTACTGTACTTATCGAGCCAGAGCAGTACGATAAGAAGAGTGTTTAACACTGTTGCAAAGAGCCTTCTAAAAAACTTCTCCTTTTTATCAACCTTTTGGCTTAGGGATAGAGGTGTCACACCAAATACAAAACAGCTTATCCGGTAGACAGAAAAAATATCTTTTTAGTATCTTATGAGTTAAATTGTGACAAAATTTGACAAGATATTTAAATGTGTCATTAAATTCAAGAATGAATACGTTCAGTTTTAAGGTTGGCTATAATCGCAAAACAATAACGTTTTGAAGCAGTCTGCAAGACTGCTCCAGCTTTTAATTGCCAACTGCAAATTGTAAATTGCCAACTTCCGGTTTATCCGGGTTAGGCTCTTTTATGCTCAGCTCTTTTGAAAGACCTATAGACTCGTTTAGATTTATCTTGTAACAGTTACCAGATTCTCTCTGGTAACCATTTCTCCATTTACTGTTAATGAGACAGTAAATGTTCCCGGCTTTTTATATTCATGCGATATTTTTGGAGAATTAGTGGAACTTATCGTCCCATCTCCAAAGTCCCACACTCGTTCTACTGCTTCAGTAGTAGAAATATCTCTAAATCCTACAGTGAGAGGGGCTGCTCCCTCTATAGGCGCCGCTGAAAACGTAGTAAGAGTTGGCGTAGATTCAGGCGTCGCTGTTGCCGTTATATTAGGCTCCGGAGTAGCTGTAGGTGTTGTCGTGGGAGTTGGCGCCGGCGTATCTTCGGCAGGGTCGGGAGTGGGTGTGGCAGTTTCTTCCGGCGTTAGATCTGGAGTCGGTGTTTCTTCCGGTGTTGGTTCCGGCGTTGAAGTGGGAGTTGTCGTTGAGGATTGATCGCCGAATGGGAAACCTTCAAATCTCGACAACATCAAGTCAATCGTTTTTTTGCCGTTATCATTATCCCATTGCGACATTATTGTGAAAATAGCGTTACAAAACCCTAAAATAATCGTTTCCTTATTTACTTCTTTAAAAACGTATCCCTTAATGCTGGAGACTGTATCGGCGCCGTCAATCTCTTTTATAGTTATAAAATTAATGATATCAAAAGAGTCGTTATTGAATTCGTTTAAACTTGCGGAATCAGGTAAATGTTCTACTATAATGCTCATATCCTTATTTTTAAATTCTACTGTATTAAAACCTACCGCAGGCTCTATGTCATTAGGGTGGAACATTTTAAAAACATCAAAAAATCCCGGCTGTGGGTATTGTTTCCATTTGTGGGTTTTGTCATCCACTTCATCTCCGGAATTAATAAATATATTGTCTGTTTTTGACAGAAACACATTTTCGGCGGTATTTCGAAGCGCAAATGGAATAATAGTATTTGCAAAAGTTATTCCTGATAAATTAGTCCCTATACTAACGGGATTATCCAATACTACTCCGATAGACGGAAGAGTGTTTTTTGTGACTTTTACCATCAAGTTATTGCCGCTCAGGGAGCATGACTTAGCAATAAGTCCAATTCCGCTACTGGAATCAATAACCGTGCTTTCAAAACGCAAGTCACAGTTGTTGCCGTTAATAACTTCCTCATTTGGATCTATGTTATGAAAGTATAAGCCTTTTGTCGCAAATTTTGCTGAATCTATGTTGCTTAAGCCAATAATTCTAACCACTCCTTTTCCAGCGCTTTCAAATAAAATATTTTTATTTGTAAAGGAAAGATCCTCTTCGTATGTTTCCGGATCTATAACTAGCCTTACCGGCTTTTTTGTTCCGGATGGAGCCTTTTTAATTCCATCTCCTATACTCTGTCCTTTTTTAATTATTATTGTGCTATGAAAATTTCTTGCCTGCGCATAAGAGCTACAGATAATTAGCAAAGAAATAGTTAATATTAGTTTCTTAATTTTAATTCTCCTATATATAAAAAATGTTAAGGGGCTGCGCAAAAATAACTTGGTCTGGGCGGACTTAGATTCTTACACATTCATTGCGCGAATTTATCTCTCACATTGTGTTAACTGACAATTCTGCTTAAACAAATATTGCAGTGAGATAAAACCCTAAAGGGTAAATTCCAACACTCTCCGCCTGTTGGAGTTAAGGCTTTAGCCTTGTATTCATCATTAAATTTCAAATGTTTTTGGCTGGATTTAGGTGAAATTTAGATAATTTGATTGCGGCAAATCGGGAAGAATATAAGTTGATATATGTATTTAATATAAAGGTTTTTTTTGCATATTTTGCTTATTAAGCTATCGGGCGCCGTATCTTTTATAAAAAAAGTTGCGAGGGTAAATATTAGCGCACTTTAAGTTTTGTGTCAATAACAATTGATGTTAAATTGGATATGGGCAGGCCTTTAGATTCTATTTAGGAAATTTATGCTTCCTGTTTGTTTTTGGCCTTCAGTGAGCTATAATAGCGTCTTAATAAATTTTGTGGATATTATTAATTGTTGTTCAATTCTCAATATAAGACATGAGCGATAACATGAATGATGATATAGATTACATATCAATCCTTAAGAAGGTTCCTGAGTTTTCCTTGCTGGATACTGAACATCTCAAAAAGGTGGCGTCAATTGTGAACCTAACGGAGGCGCCTGCCGGGAAGGTTGTGTTTAGAGAGAACGAGATGGGGGATGCGTTTTACATT
This sequence comes from Candidatus Anammoxibacter sp., assembly GCA_021777105.1. Taxonomy (GTDB): domain Bacteria; phylum Planctomycetota; class Brocadiia; order Brocadiales; family Anammoxibacteraceae; genus Anammoxibacter_B. The sequence continues at coordinate 59,369 of JAIQZQ010000042.1, read as the reverse complement.
ATTCTATCCGGCGAGGTGAAGATATTTGTAACCAATGAAGAGGGCGTGGAAGTTTCCCTTTTGCAGCTCTATCCCATGGATAGTTTTGGGGGGATAGGTTTTATAACAGGCAAGCCAAGGGCCGCGTCGTCAAAAACAGTAAAGGAATCGAAACTCATTGTCATTACAAAGAACGATTTTGACGAGATTATGGATGGCGATCCGTCGTTGTCCAGAAGTTTTATAAACATATTGGGGCATCGTTTAAAGACGGATAACCAGAGGGCTATTGAGCAGTCAAGCAAGGAGCATGAGTTAAAACAGTTCTGGGTTGAGAAAGGATCGCGCGAGCCTATTGCCCTTGTGGGCAAGTCCAAACATATTCAGGAACTTAAGGATTTTTCATTAAAGGCTTCTGAAAACAACCTGCCTGTGTTGTTGATTGGCGAGAAGGGCACAGGCAAGATTGCGCGCGCTCAATATATTTTTCAAAACAGCAAGCGCCGACATGAGAGATATTTAACTGTTGATTGCGCCTCAATTTTGCAGATAAAGACGACCAGCAGCCATGAGAGCGACAAAACTAATGAGATATTGCTTGGCTTGTCGCAGGTGAGCACGCTTTTCGGCCATTTAAAGGGTTCGTTGCCTTTTGCCAAGACAAGAAGGCTGGGCTATATAGAGGTTGCTGAAGCGGGCACGATAGTTATTGATAATGTTGAAAAACTTACCCTTGAGGCTCAGAACAAGTTGTTGAGTTACCTTAAGACCGGGATTTACAAACGCATTGGAAGCGATGAGGAGATAAAGTCGGACGTTAAATTAATCTTTACCTGCGAAACAAACATTGATCAACTTGTAAATGAGGGGAAGTTTGACAGGGAGCTGTTCAAGCTGCTTTCGCGCCAATCAATTTTGTTGGTTCCGCTTAGAGACCGCCAACGTGATATTCACGACCTTGTTGACCATTTTATAGAGAAGTTTTGCAAAGTTGAGGGGAAATCAGGGTTAAAAATTACAAAAGAGGCCATGAATTTGCTGCTTGCGTATGAGTGGCCAAATAATATTGATCAGTTAAAGGGCGTTATACGCAGGGCTGTGAGCGTGGCCGAAGGCGAGGAGCTTAATCCGTCGCATGTGTTTATAGGGCCTATAGCCGTCGAAAAGCGGTTCGGCTTTAATCTGTTAAAATTTGAGCCGTTTAGAAAGTTTATGGAAGGCGGAATATTTCCGAACTTTTTCAGGAAGATTATTGCCGGTTTTTTCGTTGTTGTTATTTTGTTATTGTTGTTTGGCTATAACGGGGTGGACAAAACAACCGTCTGGCTGGTGTGGGCGTTTAGCTGGCCTTTAATGTTGCTGGGGGCTGTGTTTGCGTCGCGCCTGTTTTGCGGTTTGTGCCCCATGCGCTCAATAGCTGAAAAGATTCAGGAGAAGATACATCTAAACCTTCGTTTGCCGGATTTTATAAAGAAAAAAGGGCCGTATATCGCCGTGTTTGGTTTTGCGTTGATTATAAGCATTGAGCATATAATTGATATGCCGAACAGGCCAATAATAACGGCGGTTCTTTTCCTCTCGATATTTGGTTTTGCCGCTGTTTTCAGCATGCTGTTTGACAGGGCGGTTTGGTGCAGGTATTTGTGCCCCCTTGGCCGGATGAACGGAGTATATTCAAAGCTTTCAATATTCGAGATAAGGGCAAACGCCGGAGTTTGCAACTCTGAATGCAGGGAGCCGGCGTGTTACAAAGGCGCGGAAGGCAAAAAAGGGTGCCCAATGCAGCTCGGCGTCTTTAACATGTACACTAATGAAAACTGCATTGTTTGCGGGCAATGCATTAAAAACTGTAAACATAAATCCATCCGTCTAAACATCAGGCCGCCGGCCGCCGAGTTGTTTAGAAGCTCGGGATTTGAGACATACAGAAAAGGCGCGAATCTGGCTATCGCATTTTTTGTGATTGTGCTTATGGCCGGGGCGTTATCCATGAATTTTGCGAAATTATCCCTTTATCATCAGGTAACTTTTGGGATTAAAAGCGAAATTGTTCATTACATGCTTTTTTATGTGTTTTTTTATATTTTATGCCTGGGGCTTATGTGGTTTGCGGTTAATTTTATAAAATCGCGGCCTGAAGACCCTTTCTCTGAGCGGTTTGTCTGGTTTGCGTGTTCATTTGTGCCGTTGGCGTTCGCCGGAGAAATCGCAAATCAGATTATTACATTTATTAACGGATTTGGGAATATCGTGCCCATAGTAAATCTTCAGCTGGGAGGATATGATATTGATATCCTGCATCACCAAACGTCAACCGCTGTTGTTAAATGCGCGCAAATAGCCGCGGTTGTAACAGGGGCTATAGCGTCCGGATTTTTTGGAAGGCGGGTGGTGGAAAAAGTCGCTCATAAAAACTCCGCCTCTGATTGCGCGCCGGTGTATGTTGCCAACGCAGTATTTTGCATGTTTTATATAACGGTATTTATGCTGCGGTCGTGAGTGGGAAAATAAGGCAAAAGAAAAAAGGTGGGTAGGGGACGGCTTTAGCCTCCCGTTGCATTCAACCGCATACCAATTAATCGTCATTGTTTTTAAAATGAATCTTTAAAATGGGCGACTAAAGTCGTCCCTACCCGTTAAAAAAAACGTCTCCCTTATTTATTAAAAACCTCATGCTCGCCAAACACGTTTCTAATAGCGGCTATTATTTTGCCTGTAAAACTTGGTTTGGTCCTTGAAGTTAGCCTTGATTCCAGCGCTCCGTTAAGCGCCGGGGTTGCTACTTTATATTCTCTGGCTATTTTTTGCGCCCATAAGCCGGTTTCGCCCCCTCCGATTGTGCCTGAAATTGTTTTATCATTTTTTACCCGCGAGACGGCTTTGATTGCGTCTTTCATTAGCCTTGATTCTATAATGCTGCCGTTGTTCCACACATCGCACACTTTTGACAAATCAATCTCTACCTTATCCTTGCCGGCAATTACGTTTAGTAGTTCCAGCCCCTCGCCGATAGCTTGCAGAAATCCATATTCAATTCCGTTATGAACCGTCTTGATCATATGGCCCCAGCCTGACGGCCCTGCATAAAGATATCCATTTTCAGTTGAAATATCATTGAAAATGCCTTCAAGCCTTTTAAAGGTTTCATGGCTGCCGCCTATAGTCAAACAAGCCCCGTTTCTGGCTCCGCTTACACCGCCGCTTACGCCTACATCCAGAAACGACACGCCCGATATTAACAAAAGTTTTGACCGTGTTATTGCGTCAGCATAGTATGAGTTGCCGCAGTCTAAAACAGTGTCCCCTTTTTCCAGAAACGGCGTCAAACCTTTAATAACTTCGTCTACCGGGCCTCCCGCCGGCACAAATATTAATACGGTTTTCTCTTTGCCCAGGTTATGGCAAAGCGCGGCGATTGAATCTACCGTGGACATACCTTCCTGTTTAAATGAAGCCCTGTTATCTTTAATAATATCATATCCCGTAACTTTGTAACCTTTGTCGTTTAGCCTTTGACCAATGCGAAATCCCATTCGCCCAAGCCCGACAATTCCAATCTCATTTTTTTCAGTCATAATTAACGCCTATATTAAATTGTTATAAATAGTGGCGCAGGCAACCGCGCTTCCATCCAGCGTCCAGTTGGTAAAAATATAAATTACCAAAATAGCCTGAATGGCTTAAAATATTATAGCCCATGGTCAGCGAAGCTCCACCCTGGGCATCCAGTACCCAGTACCCAATATCCCTGCTCGTGTTTTTGCTCTCTGCGATTAACGCTTTACTCTCTGCGTTCTGCGTCTTGCGCCTTGCGAGCCTCGACTTGCCGGTATAAGGCATTTCGGCGAGTCGCCGATTAGGTCTTCACGTCCCATCTCTTTTAATGCCGTTTGCAGCAAACGCCGGTTTTCAGGCGCATGGTAAAGCAGGAACGCTTTATGCAACCGCCTTATTTTCAACCCGCGCGGCACAGGTATACTTTTACCATTATTTGCAGTTTCGTTCAATGGGTTTTTGCCTGAGTAGTATATGGCCGTTGATATGGTCATTGGCGAAGGCAGAAACGTTTGCACCTGTTCAAGTTTGTAGTTGTTTTTCTTAAGCCACAAAGCCAGGTTTAGCATATCTTCCGTTGTTGTTCCCGGGTGAGCGGCTATAAAATATGGGATGAGGTACTGCTTTTTGCCCGCCTGTTTTGAATATTGGTCAAACATTTCAGCGAATTGGTTGTAACATGCCATATCAGGTTTCATCATTACGCTAAGAGGCGTTTTTTCAGTGTGTTCGGGAGCTATTTTCAGATAGCCTCCAACGTGATGCGTTGCCAGCTCTTTAACATATTCCGGCGATTTCAGAGCAAGGTCGTATCTTACGCCGGACCCGATAAGCGCTTTTTTAATGCCCGGCAGTTTTCTAACCCTGCGGTATAAATTTATAAGTTTTGAATGGTCTGTGTCCAGATTCTTGCAGATTGTTGGATATACGCAGGATGGTTTTGCGCATGCGGCCCCCTTGCCTTTATTTGCGCATCGCAACCGGTACATGTTTGCGGTAGGGCCGCCAAGGTCGGATATTACGCCTGTAAAACCGGCGGTTCTGTTTTGCATTGAGGCTATCTCTTTTACAATAGAGCCTTCCGACCTGTTCTGTATTGTTTTGCCTTCATGCGCGGCAATTGCGCAAAATGCGCACCCGCCAAAGCAGCCTCGCATGATAGTAATGGAGAACTTTATCATATTGAAAGCGGGAATCTCTTTTTTGCCGTAATATGGATGCGGCGCGCGCGAATACGGCAGCTCATAAACCTTGTCAAGCTCGCTTGTGGTCAGCGGAATTGCGGGCGGGTTGATCAATATATCCCTGTGCCCGTTGCATTGAACCAGAGCGTCTCTATTGCCGGAGCTGAATTTGGAGTATATAATGCGCGTTGCTTTTGCCAATTGTTCAGGGGCGTCAATGATATCATTATATGAAGGCAGCCGCGCAATTGATGCGGCTGCATTTTTTTCAATATCGTCTATAGCCTGTTTCGGCATAGAGTGACCGCCTGTTTCAGATAAAGATTCATCTTTGCGTTTATTGTTTGATTCAAATAACGGGACAACCGTGCCGCGAACATCCGTTATTTGCCGGATAGGTTCATTCGCTTTCAGACGATGCGCTATTTCAACAATTTGCCGTTCGCCGTTGCCGTATATCAGCAGATCGGCTTTTGAATCAAGCAGTATTGACTTCCTGATCTTGTCCGACCAGTAATCATAATGAACGGATCTGCGCAGGCTTGCTTCGATGCCTCCAATAATTATGGGGACTCCTTGATACGCCTCACGGCAGCGTTGAGCGTAAGCTAATACCGCTCTGTCCGGCCTTTTGCCGGGTTTACCCTCCGGAGAATACGCGTCGTTTGATCGTATACGCAAGTCGGCGGTGTAGTGGTTTACCATAGAGTCCATGTTGCCCGATGTTATGCCGAACATCAGGTTTGGTCTGCCTAATTTCATAAAATCATCTTTGTTTTGCCAACCGGGTTGCGCGATTATGCCCACGCTAAAACCCTGCGCCTCAAGCGTCCGCCCGATTACAGCGGCGCTGAAACTTGGATGATCCACATAAGCGTCGCCGGTAACAATTATAATGTCGCAGCTCGTCCGGCCAAGGTTCTTCATCTCTTTATTGGTCATCGGCAGCGCTGAAGCAGGGGCGGTTGAATTGTCTTTCGTATATGAAAATATATCTTTTGGATTGTCCATTTTGGTTTTTTAATGACTCGTTTCGTTATTCGTTACTCATTGACTCGTTACAAGGCTCCTGCCTTGTCATTGACTTGTTGATTTTTTAGCGACTCGTTACAAGGCTCCCGCCTTGTAACTGGGTGTACAAAGAGGCTCTGTCTCTTTCAGACTCGTTTTTATCTATAAATTACAATTTTATATTTCTAGTTTCTATCCTATTAAAGTAGAATGTACGACTTATTAGCTATAAACGCTACGCTATGAATCGCGCAAGCCCATATGATATTTTATATATGCCGGCAATACAAGGGCAATCAACAATCGCCCTTTTATTTCCCGGAAGAATGTTTTATGCATTAATTGGAGGTTGGAGATTTGGATAAAGATAATAAGTTAGGCCGCGAGGCTGGGTCAATGCCTATATTTAACGGCGATCATGCCGGCTCGGCCCGGGCCATATTTTCAGATAGATTTAACATTGACGACGCGGTTATTGATGGCGCTATCGGCTCGGCCTTAGGCAAAGGGGTTGATTACGCCGATGTCTATTTTGAATATTGCGCCAACAATTCTATTATGATGGAAGAGGGCATTGTCAAAAGTTCGGCAAAGTCCATAAGCATGGGCGTGGGCATTCGCGCCTTGAAAGGCGATCAAACCGGTTACGCTTACAGCGAGGATTTTAATGTAAAGCCAATACAACACGCGGCCGGCACGGCAGCGTCAATAGCCTCAAGCGGCGCCGTAAAGGCGTGGGAGGGCGGAAAGTTCAGCATGTTGAGCGCGCCGAACTATTACAGGATTGAGCATTCTATTTCTGATATGGATATGGCGGAGAAGATAAAACTGGTTCAAAAAGCTGAAAAGATTGCCAAGGATTATGACAAACGTATTGAAAAAGTAACGGTCACTTTGGCCGACGCAATCAAATTTGTTCAGATAGCCACTTCAGACGGCGGCATGGCTCTGGACGCCAGACCTATGTTCAGGATGAATGTGCAGTGCGTTGCTCAGGATGGAGACAATGTTCAACAGTGTTCCGCAGGCGCGGGCGGTCGCGTGGGAACAAGTTTTTTGGAAAAGGCTGATCACGCAAAAATCATTGCCGAGAAAGCCGCGTCGCGCGCAATACTTTTGTTAAGCGCAAAGCAAGCTCCTTCAGGGCTAATGCCGGTTATCCTCGGCCCGGCGCAATCCGGCATACTTCTTCATGAGGCGGTTGGCCATCCATTGGAAGCTGATTTTAACCGCAAGGGCTCCTCGGCGTATAGCGGCAGAATCGGTGAAAAAGTTGCAACGGAGTTGTGCACAATTTACGACACCGGCATGATTGACCATGACAGGGGGGCCGTCAATTTTGATGATGAAGGCGCGGTGTCCAAAGAGAATGTGCTTATTGAAAAAGGAGTTCTTAAAGGGTATATGCATGACAGGATTAGCTCCGCGTATTATAAAACTTCGGCATCCGGCAACGGGCGGCGCGAATCGTATTCAGATTATCCTATGCCGCGAATGACAACTACTTATCTTGCAAACGGTGAATCAGATCCTGAAGAGATTATAAAATCGGTAAAAAGCGGGGTTTATTGCGAATCGTTCAGCGGTGGGCAGGTTGACATCTCAAACGGCGATTTTGTGTTTGTGCCCACAGTAGCTTATATGATTGAGAACGGAAAACTGGCTTATCCCATTAAAAACTTTACCTTGATTGGAAACGGGCCCGACGCTATGTCTAAAGTAAGCATGGTGGGCAATGATTTCGCGTTTAGCGAGGGAGTGTGGACCTGCGGGAAAGACGGGCAAAGCGTGCCTGTTGGCGTGGGTTTGCCCACAACGCTGGTTTCTGAAATGACGGTTGGCGGGATGTGAGCCGCGTAGGGCGCAAAGAACAGAAGCGCAGAATGCAAAGCGTGGGCGGGCAGGGGAGGCTTTAGCATCCCTTCATATACTAAATTATTACAATAAATTCACGAGGTTTTTAAATGAGCGAATCATATAAACAGTTGGCTATTGATGTGGTTGAACGAGGGAAGAAAATGGGGGCGGATCTTATGACAGTTATTGTCGCAAATTCCCGCGCTTTTGAGCTTGAAGTTCGCAACAAACAGACGGATGTGTTAAAAGAGGCGGCTTCGTCCGGCATTAGCGTCACGGTATGCAAGGGACAAAGGAGGTCGTCGGTCTACTCTAACGATTTTAATATTGACACTATTGAATCACTGCTAAGCGCCACGATGAAGGCGTTGCCTTACATGGGCGCTGATGAGTTCTATACTCTGCCCGACCCTAAGCTACAGGGCAGGGCGGATGTTGATCTTAAGCTGTTTGATAACGCATTTGATTCGGTGACTTCGCCTGACAAGATTAAGCGGACTTTTCAGCTTGAAGAGAAGACTCTAAATCTTGACAGCCGGTTAAAGACGGATCAGGCGTACCATTCCGATTCGGTTTCCTATTCGGTTTATGCCGACTCCAATGGATTTGTCGGTGAAGATAACGATACCTTTTACACCTTCGGCATGTCCGCCTTGGTTGAAGACAAGGCCGCGGCGGGCGATAACGTAGGCCGCAAACAGATTGACGGCTGGCACACATGCTCAAGATATTTTGACAGGTTGGAAGACGCGGGCTCTGTGGCAAAAAAGACCGCGCACCGCGTGTTGCGAAAACTCGGAGCCGTTAAACCAAAGAGTCAAGAGGTTCCTGTGGTTTTTAGCGCTGAAATGGCGCGTAGTTTTATCGGCAGTGTCTCTTCTGCAATGATGGGAGGCAACATATTCAGGAAAAATTCGTTTCTTAAAGACAAGATCGGCGAGAAGATTGCAAGTGAAAACGTTTCAATAATAGACGATCCTTTGTTGGAAGGCAAACTTGGCAGTCGTTATTTTGACAGCGAAGGCGTTATGTCAAAACCGATGACCCTAGTTGAAAAAGGAGTTTTAAAGGATTATATGCTATCCACTTATTCGGCCAACAAGCTTAAAATGAAGACAAACGGCCACGCCGGCGGCGTTTCCAATCTTATTCTAAACCCCGGCAAATACACTGAGGATGAGTTGATTGAAAGCGTTAAGGACGGCCTCTACCTTACTTTTATGTCAGGCCAGGGCGCAAACATTACAACCGGCGACTACTCCCGCGGCGCTCAGGGCGTGTGGATAAGGGACGGCAAACTGGCCGAGCCCGTAGCGGAATTTACCATCGCCGGCAAGTTCATCGACATGCTAAACAACCTGACAATGATCGCCTGCGAAGTTGACGACCGAAGCGCAATCTTAACCCCCGCGTTTAAAATTAATAAAATGGCCATAAGCGGGGTGTGAATGGCTGGTTTCTGGTTTCTGGTTTCTGGTTTCTTGATACTTGATACTTGATACTTGATACTTGATACTTGATACTTGATACTTGATACTTGATACTTGATACCCGTTGCGCTAGTATTTGACACTGTCTGTTAGGGCAGAGCGCAAAACAGGGGGCTAAGTGTGGCGCTGGATTTAAGATGATAAAACGTAAACGGACAACCTCCCCTCTAAAAAGAGGGGAACGAGGGGTGTGTAAAAAATTACAGGCGCAAATGGTTCTTGAAGCTGCGGTTGCGTCACAATCGAAGATAATTATAACACATAATATTGGAGATTTTGAAGGGATAGAAAAATTTGGAATAGAAGTTATGCTACCGTAACCCGTTTGCTTTTTCAAGCGCTTTTAATGGTATGCCTTCTTTGTCAATATTGCGATGTATTGGCATAGCCTTGCCAAGAGGGGGAGTTCCTGAAACTTTTAGATTCTACAATAAGCCCAAATATTACGTCGTGTTCCAGCTTAACATCAAAACTTATACTGTAAATCCTTTCCCTTATTATCACAGGCAAGAATGCCTGTGCCACTAACAATCCACTTTGAGTGATTTTAAATATTTAGTAAAACATTGCAAAAAATAATAACCTTAAATTTTTTGCCGAGCCTAAGGTCCGGGCTGGTATTGGAGGAAGAGGGTTGGGCGTCTGCCAGTTTGATGTTATGCGCTACTCCTTTGTGTTCGTCGTGGCAGTGTAGGCGTGACTTTTCATCAAAAGCGAGAATTTGCCATCTTTTATGTTAAGAAATACGCACGGCAAAACTATTGTCAATTTTAATATGCATTTTTATAGACAAACGGCAAGCAATGCGATAAGGTTTCACTAAACAATCTCAGAAAAAGGCAGTCATATTTATAACAAAAACTTATAAAAGTCGCTATTTTATTGAAGCAAGCTCATTATTGATTAGTTTGTTTAAGCTTTCGCCTCTTTGCGTAGCTTTTATTGACAGCCTTTCATGCAGTTCCGGCGCTAATCTTAAATGCAGTTTTCCTGAATATTTCTTGTTTGTGGTTGAAGGCGGTAGCGGTTGGCCGGATTCATTGTATAATTCAATGGCTTCTTTCGCCACCTGGCATAATTCTTTATATACCTTTTCTTCATCATTGCCATGAATACCTCCATCTATTAGGCCTGGTATTCTCCCAATAAAGCAATTATCTTCATCAGACCACTCAACAACCTTAATATACTGCAAAGAAGCGCTTCTCTTTTTCATGATTTCGATTCCTCTATTTTTCTCTTTACATCAAGTTCCTGATACCTCATTGCGTCATCGTCAAACTTGCCTGACAGTGTTAACGGCCTGACGCAATTATGGTGAATAAAGTTTCTATGGCTACCCTTGCCGCCTTTATCTACAAAACCGGCTTTAACAAGTTCATGTATCAATTCTCTAATCTTTTTGGGCATACCATAATGATACCATATCAGTTCTATAAATCAACTTTGAATTCTATTCTATCCACTAAGTTTTTACGAGGCCTTAACATCAAAGCTTACACTGTAAATCCTTTCCCGTATTATCACAGGCAAGGATGCCTGTGTCACTAACAATTACCATTTAGGTGATTTTAAATATTTAACAAAACATTGCCACGATTATTCAATAACCTTAAATTTTCTCCCAAGCATAAAGTCCGGAGGGTGGCATTGGAGACAGAGGGGGTTGTCTGCCAGTTTTATGTTGTGCGCGGCTCCTTTGTGTTCTCCGTGGCAATGCAGGCATGTGACTTTTTTTATGGGGTGGTCTGGTTCTTCAGAGAAATCGTAGTCTATGAAGTGTATATTGTCTTCGTGGCATTTTATGCATACGTCGTTGTTTACACCATTCCATGGCGTGTGGCAACTGGCGCAGTCATCTTCAAGGTAGGCGTGTTCTTTGGATAGGGCGCCTTTCATAAAAAACGAGAGATTGCCGTCTTTTATGTTTAGAAAGACGTACAGTAAAACCATTGCCGAACTGAATATTGTAAGGTATATTTTAATATATTTCATTTAGTTTCGCCTGATAAGGTCAAGCCGGAAAAGCAATTAGCGCCACAAAGGCTCTAAGGCACGAAGAAAAGCAAAAACATTATAAATGTATTCTAAAAAAATAAACTAGCATAATTATTTAAACTGCGTAAAAAACATCTTTATCTTAGTGTCTTTGTGCCTTAGTGGCGCTATTATGCCCTTAAAAATAGAAAGTTGATAATGTGTGGATTATAACAGACGTTAACAGCGCTCCCGTGAGCGGGACATGTATGTTAAGCCACGATTTTAGCAGTCTTAGCTTCACCAGCATAAATTTGAGTTTCTCTTTCTCTATAACAGGGTCTATTAACAACCTGATTGCGTAGACCTCATTATCCGGGGCGTTATTCATATGCTCTTTAAACATTATGTTTTGTTTGTTGATAACCGCGCTCTCTTCCATTACAAGATATTCCCATTTTGTTCTTTTTGATACGAATTGAGGTTTTATCTTTTTTTCGTAGAAGTTTCTGGATTCAATTGACATGGCGGCTATTGATTTTTCCGCTTCTGTTTGTAATTCCTTAATTTTGCATCTTATTTCATCCTCTGTAAACACATCCCTTCCGAACTTTGACAATGCCAGGGGCACGTTTCTGTATATCAATAAACCTACAATGCCGCTTGAGACGACAACTGTAAAAAGGGAAAAAACAATAATGCTGAACGTTCCTGACAATCTGAAATTTGAGTGCGCAATGACAATAAAGATCGCAAATACGCCTAAATAAATGTGCGCAAGGAGCCAGCTTTGAGTTGAGCCTATCTGCCGGCTGTAAATTTTCTTTCTTATATTATATACAACCAGTATTACAAGCAGTAAAAGCCCTAATGCGCCGTATACAATAGTCAAAACTTTAAAGCCGTACGTTCCGCATATTTTCAGACAGAGAAAATATGATAGAATAAGGCCGAAAAGCGATATTCCAAGAAGTAGGGGCCATTTTTTTCTAAGCGTCATTTGTAGTTAACCTATATTTGTTATCTCTGTAAAATACTCAGAAGGGTCAACCCTTCTCGCAGCGCCGGTGGCGCAGTTATAAACGCAGGCAAAGAAGTCGAGCCCTTTGCATTTATCGCATGTAGCGGCTTTTTTGCGTTTCTTTTTGTTTTTGCCGCCGGACAATTCGGCGACTGTAATATTGCCGTATGGGCAATTCTTAGCGCATGCCCCGCAACCGATGCATGTATCTGTGTGATATATTTCGCCTGTAAAATCTTTAAATATTGAGTTTGTAGGGCATTGCGACATACAGGCCGGATCATCACAAAGCCTGCATGATGTTGGTATCAACAGGAAATTGTTTAATTTAAAGCCTTTTCTGATTAACCTTGAATGGTTTTGATGCAAAACCGCGCACGCCTTTTCGCAATCTCCGCAATGGACGCATTTTGTGGTGTCTATTAGTATTATGGATGAGGTTTGCGCAATGCCTGTGTCTATAACGGTTCTAAGGGTCTTTTGGATATAATTGTCAGCTCGCACCTGGGCGTTTCTCTCTTCTCTCTGAACAACTACTTTTTCAATATCTTTTTTGATATTTGGATTGGATTCCAAAATTTGTTTAAAATCGGATATTGAGATTTTGATAATCTCCGCCGGTCCGCAGGCAACGGCATTAGTTGACATCGTAAACATTTCGTCGCTTAACAACGCCTTTTCGCCCAGATATTGGCCATCCTTAAGTATGGCTAATATCTTCTCCTTTCCGGTTTTTGTCTTTTCATATATCTTTACAACCCCATATCGGATTATAAGCAACCCTTCAGCCTTGTCGCCGCTTGAATAAATCATATCGCTCTTCTGGTAAGAGTTAATTGCCGCTTTGCCAACAAGTTTGTTTAAGAGCGCGTCGCCCAGGGACGCAAAGAGCATAAGGTTGCGCATGCTTGAATATAAGACCCGGTCGCTGTATAGTTCGTTGACTCTATCCTTTACCGGCTCAAATACGCCGGTAAGTTCAAGCAATACATTCTTGGGTATGACTAGCATTTTAACACGATCAGTGAAGGCTATTACATTAGCGATGCGTTTATAACCTGTTAATAGCGCTATAACGCCAACCAGTTCGCCGGCTTTCAGATAATAGTTGTAATTCTTTTTTGATATCATGTTTGGTATCTCTACCCGCGCCGTGCCTGCAATAATAACGCCGCATTCATTTCCAAATTCTCCGTGGCGATAAATGAACTGGTTTTCAGTAAATGTCTTTACCTCGCAAGATTTAATTATCTTTGCCAGCTTGTCCTGATCAATGCCGGCAAAGATTGGGGCTTGCAGGATATCTTTTAATTCGTCTATATTCATTGTGAACTATAAATACCTATATTGTGCGATTCTTTTGTCTTGAAACTCTTAAATTATTTTATAACACAGTGTTATAAAAGTTTTAAAATCACCCAAAGGGTGATTGCTAACGGCACAGGCATCCTTGCCTGTGAACAATTGAAACACAGGCAAGGATGCCTGTGCCGTTATTTATAAAAACTATTGAAGGGATTAATTTAGTCAGGGTAATTCTCGCAAAATTGGATTGTTAATGCACGTAAAATATTGAAGTGGGTTATTGGGTGTGGATTAATAAAGCGTAAAGAAATCGGAGTTTATTTTTCAAGGCGTGAGCCCAAACCGTAGTTTGGGCTCAATCAAAAAACATTTGGAGCCGTTTACAAGGCTGCTTCAGTCAAAAAACATAAAAGCTAATTTCATATATGTTTAGAAATCAATTTGCGTCCTGATGCCGGCTGCCATGACGGTGTCTTCTGCGCCGACTCCGGCGGGATCAAACACGGCTTGTAAATTTGGCGATATTGCAAAATGGTCGTTAAACTGGAATTTATAGTAAACCTCCGCGCTGCTCTCCTCATCTCCTCCGGCAATATCGATCATGCCGAACGCAACGGCAACCTCATCGTCAGGCCTTGAAAATAGGGGGGATGCAAGGCGCATTCCCGCGCTCCATGCGCTTGCGATTTCGGTATCGCCGTCTTCATGCTCGTTGCCGCCGTATCTGGCAAACGCGGTAACCCTTTCAGTCAGATTTTGGTCAAAACTTATGCCAAAACCTTTGTTGTCGTCGCTGCCGCCGTTTGTTCTAACCCAAATGCGGTAAGTTCCGTCGCGGTCGAAAAGCAGGTTCGTTGTATAGTCAAGCTCGGCGATGGCGTAAATATCATCTGTCACTCTTGAGCCTGAGTCGTCGGCGCTTTGCAAGCCAACCCCAAACCGTAAACCGTTTTTAGCGTCAAAAAAAGCGACTATTCCGGGCCCCTGATCAGGCGGCTCCATCGTTGGATTATTTACAAAGGCGTCGGTGAAAAATTGTGATGTTTCATCATTGGCCACATCGTTGGCGTCAAAGTAGTTGCCAAGGTCAATCTTGCCCGCGACTATATCTATCATTTCATTAAAAAAGAACGCCTCCATCCACGCTTCGCGAACAGATATTCTGTCAACTCCATCGTCGTCCTGAAATGTGCCTGAGTCTGCGTTCAAGCCTGAAAAGCTGCCAATACTTTCATCCGGCCCGTCGCCTCCGATTGCTTCGAGATCGACAAAAAACACTGCGTTCGGCAGAGGTTTTGTAATGAATGTAATGTCAAACGAGCCTTGGGCGTAATTATCCTCCTCTTCATCGCTTGCAAGTATCTGTTGAAAGATGCCGGTGCCGCTAATACCGACTGAAACGAGTTTGGCAAACTCCTCATCAAAAGCGGCTGCGATTCTGCCGGCTATGTTTTCCCTTCTGGCATATTTAAATACCTTTTCAGCCGTATTTGACCTTTGCCGCGCTCCGCACACAGGGCATAAGTTGCCGTCGCCGGTTACAGGCAGAACGTGGCCGTTTTCGCAAACATACTCTTGTTGCCTCCTGAACTCGTCCGAGAAATCAAACAGGCTTGACCTGTCTTCCAGCACGTTAACCGCGCTTTCAACGTTTTTAAGCCTATCATCAAATTCGTTTGATGTTGAAGCTTGCCTGCCGGAAGTTAACCCGGCAAGGTCGTTTTCTATGTTGTCAACTTTTTGATAATAACCATCCAATTTTTGCAAAACCTCTTCCATTTTCTGAATACGGTTGTTTAATTCATTAAACGATTCGTCGGAAACTTCGGCAAATAATGAATTGCTTAAAAATATTGCCAGAAACGCAAACGGCAAGTAAAACCTTATTTTCATAACTACTCCTTTCAGAACAGGCGGAAATCAAAATTGAGAATATTATTTTTTTTCGGAAATATATTTAAAGTACGCGTATAAATGCGCCACTTCGTTGCCTTGCAACACGGGCCAGTATAATTTCTGCTTTTTTGCTGTTTTGCACATATGCGGCACATGGGCGAGCATCTGTGTCGCAAATTCCCGGTCGTTATCAATGTTTTTTGAGATATCCTTTAAATTAGGGCCTTTATCATTGCTTTTGCCTTTGACAACATGGCACTTTTTGCACCCGAGAAATTTAAACAGATACTTGCCTCGGTCTTTATCGCCGGTAAACTTGTGTGAATGTTTCTCTTCGCTAAACGAATGTATATACTCAAACACATAAGCAAGCTCTTCGCCTTCGAATTCAGGGAAAACGATGTTTTCCTCTTTAAACGATTTAACCATTTCCGGCACATGGTTCCACATAATAGCGGCCCATATAGTGGGAGACGCAAGTTCCTTCCATTTTCTAAGGTCGGTTATTTCGTCTTTTTTCTCGCCGTCTTCCATGGTATGGCAATGCGAGCATTTCTTGGTTTCAAACAGAGCTTTCCCCGCTTTAACTCTCTCCTCTTTCGCCGTAGGCGCGGTGTCGTCGGCAATCACGGAACTCAACATAAAAGCCAAAGATAAGATTACTAAAAGTGGCGCAAATTTTACATATCTAATGCTTTTGTTCACGTTTATGTTTTCCTTTCTTTTTAACAAAATAATTTATAAAGAATATTAAAATCTATTGAGTTCCTCGTCGTCTAGCGGGATAATGTCGTTATGGTTCTGAGCGGAAGCAAATTTTTGGCTTGGATTCAATTGTGGCCGGGCGAAATTCCCTCCACGTTCAATGTCGCCGCCTGGATGATGAGTATCGCTATAATGGTCTCCGGCTCCTGAGCCGGCTCCTCTAACCAGCGATGCTAGTTCCGCCACAATTCTATTCAACTCTTTTGCCTGGGCTGAAAGCTCTTCGCTTGCGGCGGCGGATTCCTCTGCGTTTGCGGCTGTTGATTGAGTTGCTTTATCCATGTCGCTTGTCGCCATGTTTACTTGTTCTATGCCTTTTGCCTGCTCTTCGCTGGCAGCCGTTACTTCGCTGATTATTGATGTTATTTCAGAGACGCCTCCCACAACTTTCGTTAACACTTCAGCCACTTCGCTGGAGGTGTTAACGCCTTGTTCGGAGTTGTTTTGAGACACTTCTATAAGTTTTGTTGTGTTTTTGGCCGCCTCGGCTGATCGTTGAGCGAGGTTTCTAACCTCTTCCGCCACAACCGCAAAACCCTTGCCCGCTTCGCCGGCTCTGGCTGCTTCAACCGCGGCGTTTAACGCAAGTAGGTTTGTTTGAAACGCTATTTCATCGATAGTTTTCAGTATCTTTGCCGTTTCATCAGACGAAGCCTTTATGTGCGCAATAACCTCCGCCATTCTTTCCATAGCCTCCCTGCTTTGGTTTGCCGACGCGCTTACGTTGGCAACCATTGTGTTGGCGTGTTTAGCGTTATCAGCATTCTGTTTTGTTGAGGCCGACATCTGTTCAAGAGATGACGATGTCTCTTCAAGGCTTGCCGCCTGTTCGCTGGAGCCTTCGGCCATTTGCTGGCTTGAGTCAGACACTTGGCCGGAAGCCGATTCCAATTGATCCGCGCCGGTTTTTAACCCGCGAATAATATTGTTGACCGGCTTTGTTATTGACTTTGACAAGAATACGCCTATTAAAACTCCGGCGACAATAGCTACCGCCAATGTCACAATTATCCAGATAATAGATGCGCTTACTGAATTTCTGCCGGCGGTTTTTGCCGTAGTCATCTCTTTGCTTGCGGCTTGTTCTACCTTGGTCAATAAATCGGCGGCTTCATCGCCAAACCGGCTAAGCTGTTCAACCGCTTTTATTCCTTGGTCATTCAGCTCTATCAATGTTCGTTGCGCTTCCATCAGGCGCTTGCCCGCAACCTGAAATTTGTTGTTATGAAACTCATCAATCCGGTCTGTTATTGAGCGCACAGCCTGGTTTTTTGCCGCAGGCACAAAACCTTCCTCTGTTTGCCCGCCATTTAAAATTGCGTTTATCCATGTGTCAAACTCTTTTAAAGTCTCTTCATACTCATTTGCAATCAGCGGCAAATCATTCAACGCCGTCATCTGAACGTACTCTTCCAGTTTTATTCGCGATTGTGAAATGGTGACTTTCAGCTCCATAGCCATATCCGCTATTCGTAAATCGTTGTCAAGTATAGTCTCCGCGCTTTCTCCTTTTTTGCGTTTGTCGTCAACTGCGTCCTTTATTGTTTCTTCGAGGTTTACCAGCAAAGCGATCATTTTTTCATACGCATCTTCCATCTCTCCCATGGCATTTTCGCGTATTTTGGCCCTTTTAATAAGGCTGTTTCCTATTTCAAACATTTCAGCCGCGGCAACCTGAAATTTATCATTATGCACAGTGTCGGATTCCCTTACAAGGTTTGCAAGGGCGGCGTTATCAGTCTTGTTAACGACAATGCCGTCTTCCAGCGTCTTGCCTTCAAGTATGGCGTCCGCAAAGGTATCGAAATCTTCTAAAGAACTTTTGTAATCGTCCTGTATTGTCTCCAACAGGCTTTCATTGTCTGAAGCTATGGTGGCGGTTGCATTCTTAAATCGCTCCATTGCGTTGCGCGCGACCAGAAGCGAAATCTTCATTTCGTTAGCCATATCGACTAGCGGGGCTTCATCGTCGCCCACCACTTTCAGGCTGTGCGCCACGTTTGAAATGCCGTTATAACCCACTGCGCCCGTAATGGCCACAAACGCAACAATTATTAGATAACCGGCAATAATTCTAAAACCTAACGATCTCTTTTTTAACATAATTTACCTCTCTTTACATTTTATAAAAAGCTAAAATTGAATTAAAAATATATTATTACCAAATTGAGCGATTCCTTTTTATGCTGAACAATTATTAAAAATCTCAAATTTTTGCCTAAACTTTATACAATTTAATTGCTCTGAATTCCTTTTTAGCTTTCGACTATATTAATAGGTTAAGGATATTTAAACAATAGGGTATAATTTGTATTTTTTCGTCAGGTGTTTACCTTACTGGAGAATATAATGTCCCCCAAAATTTAGACAGCCCATTTAGTTGCTAATACTGCGTTTAGTAACCAGGAAACTTGGTTTAGACATAAATATAAATAAGCGGTGAGTTATGACTTTGCGAGGGTTTCTCTTTTTGAAATGGCGATCAGTTCTGAATGGTTCCATTTTCGGGTTTTTATGTCGCCTAAAATCTCTTCTATTTCATTGCCCGGCATGTTCGGAAAAACCCGGCTCATTTGAGCTGTTAAATCAATTGGTTTGTAATCGGGATGTTTTTTTGCCAATCTGGTTTCAACATATGCGCGCCACAAGACTTTGTGTCTGTCCTGAATCAAATTAGTCGCCATCCTGTCTTTATCATGCGTCTCCAGTGACGGTTTATACTCAAAATCCGGGTCAAGCATGTCATGCACATAGAGAAATTCGCGCCGGCAGATTGTGTTTAGCGAACTAATATCCTGGAACTGTTCAGGCAATATTTTAAACGCCATGGAGTTTGTTTGGGGTTTGTTTGAATCCGGATCGGTTTGAACGAAAAGATCAGCTCCTTCCTCTTTCCTGATATTCGCTTTTGAAAAAGACGCAATGTCCAGCTTTTCCCTGAACAAGGGAAACTCGCGCATTATATCGCCTACCATTTTATCGTAACCTAATGCAGAGAAGAATTTTAGGTTCAGTTCGCAAAACGCGTTGTCCCGCTCGTCTAACTCGGCATTATAGGCCTCGTCTTTTTGGTTTTGATAACTCTCCAACAGTGAAGCGCTTCGTCCGTTTAAATCTAGTTGACGCATGCCTAAAAATACGGTTTCTTCAAGCAGGTTTTGCGCGAATTCTATCTTGATGTTGTCTCCTTAGCTTAAAAGATGTTGATCGTCATAGTGAGAGCCTTGATTCCTGTCGCCGTGTATGCGGGGCTCGTGATTATTAAACGCCGGCCCGTCATGTTGGCTACCTTCAGATTTGACGTTTCCTATTATCGCTTTCATTTCATTTACGATTCCCGCCAGCTCATTTGCCTGGGCGCTAAGCTCTTCGCTTGAAGCAGCGGATTCCTCGGCATTTGCGGCGATTGCCTGCGTTGCCTTGTCCATTTCGCCTGTGGCGCTGTTAACTAAATCTATGCTCTTTGCCTGCTCTTCGCTGGCGCCGGAAACTTTTGCGATGAGTTCCGTTACTTTTGCGACGCCGTCTATCGCCTGGTTAAGCGCTTCAGCTACCTCGGAAGATGTCCTTACGCCTTCGTCTCCGTTTGCCTGAGACTCTTCAATAAGCGTTGCCGTGCTTTTTGCCGCTTCAGCTGAGCGTTGCGCAAGGTTGCGAACTTCTTCCGCCACCACGGCAAAACCTTTGCCGGCTTCGCCCGCCCTGGCCGCTTCTACCGCCGCGTTAAGGGCCAGCAGATTAGTTTGAAACGCTATTTCATCAATAGTTTTTAATATTTTTGCCGTTTCATCGGACGAATTTTTGATTTTGCCGATTACTTCAGTCATTCTCGTCATAGCGGCTTTGCTCTGGTTTGCAAGGGCGCTTACTTCCGCCGACATTTGATTAGCCTCTTTTGCGCTTTCTGCGTTTATTCTGGTAGTTGAAGCTGTTTCGTTAAGCGATGAAGATGTCTCTTCAAGCGTAGCGGCCTGTTCCGTGGCTCCTTCTGCCATTTGTTGACTTGAGCTGGATATCTCGCCCGACGCAGCATTTAATTGTTCGGCTCCGGTTGAAAGTTTGCTTGCAACTTGAGCCAATTTTTTAACAAGCGGGCTAACAATAAATATCCAGCCAAGCACAACCGCGAGTATGATTATGCCCAGGATAATCGCCTGCATAATATTAAGCCTTCCCACTTTGGTAGTTGACTCGTTTTCGTACATCTTAACAGCGCCGTTCATATTCTTTAATGCGGCAACATTTAGTTTGCGGATAAGTTTTATTGAATCCTGGTATTCAGGAGAATTCACATTTTGGTCCTGAATCTTTTTAGTGGCGGCTTGCAAATCGTTCCATAATTTCCCTACGGATTGCAGCTTGGCGATGATCTTCGAGTTTGTATTTGCGGGGATTGTTACAGGCTTCTCCATTTTCAAATCTGAATATGTCGTGCCTCCATGCTCTAAAGCATTTAACGTCACTTCAAAGAGTTTGCGTGTTCCCGCGGATTCTTTGCCGATAGAGCCGTCCTTATCGTTAAGGTTAAGCAACTCTTGCGCCAATGCGGCGTCTTCCGTGACATTTGTTGAAACAATGAGTATTCCCATCAAATCGCCCAGTTTAAAGTCGTTTTTTGGGCTGTCAAAATGAGCGTTATGGCATGAGACGCACGCTTGCGCGCTTGCTATGTCGGCGGTTGCGTAACTGTACTTGGCCCCATTGCCGTCGGCAAGAAATGATGAAAAAGCTGTTTTTGGATCTTTTGACAAGCTTTCCCACGCCTGTCGCTCAAATTCTGAGCGAAGCCCTTTTGATTTATTTATGTTCCACTTGCTTATAAGGTCATAGTTATACAATGCGTCTTTGCCAAGCGATTCCGAAGTCTCACGCACAAATGTGGCCGGCAACGGCGCGCCTCCCTTTAAATTATGAAATTCGGCGGTAGGCAGAAAACTGCCGGGCAGCTCGCGTTTAAGTTTGCCTATAACGTTTTTTGTATAGTAGGTTCGGTCGGTCTTAATCTGTTGAGTCGCTACCTCGGTAAGCCTGTCTGCCGAGGCCGCTACTTGTTTAATGTTAATTTCTCCAAAAAATTCTTTAGTGTATTTTTGGGTAAGCATTCTTTGTCTGCCCGCCAGATTTATTATCAGTCCGTCCGCTCGTTGATTTGCGATTACAATAAAGACCAGAATCGCCCCTGCAATATTTATTATGACAAAAACAAGAAATAAAAAGAGAAATTTGCTTTTTATTGTTTTCATATTACGCTCCTTTTAAGAATAGAAAAAACTTAAAGAATATTAGAATCGTTTGAAATAAACTGATTGTAAAATATGCGATTGTATACGCGCTCCACGTCTACATTTGGTTCCGAATACAGTAGAGGTTGATATTTTATACGGTTGTTCCCCGACTTTCAATAAAAACATATTAAATCGGCTAGGGATATTATAGCTTAAATCCAAATTTGTTTATTGACATAGGTCAATAAATAGAAAAATATTCAACGCGTGAAATGATTAGATAGGTTCGTTTTGCGGCATGGAGCAGCCTTCACACTCTTTATTCAGATCAATCGGTATTCTGATTACAAGTTTTTCCGAGCCTGGTTTTACGCCGATTTCATTGCAACACATTGAAATAAGGTCATGGGTTAGTTTTGCAAGTAGACCGTAAAAGCCGTCTTTGGAATGCTTCATGACCATTTGAGTAAAAGCGGGCGTCCACCGGGCAAGATGGTCTTTCATAAATTTTCGTTGCAGGTCTACGCAGGCTTCAATTAATTTTGCGTCATTTTTTTCAGCGGCAAACGCTTGCTTAAAATAGAGATAGTTCGCAAACTCCAGCTCCACGGATATAAAATCAACCCTTTCATGCCCATTTTCTGAAGGCTTTAACCCGGCAGCGCGGTAAAAGGCCGCAATGTCGCTAAGTTCGTGGGGTTTTTGGATATCTTCATTGCTTTCGCCATACTCTATCTCAAATGGAGGGCAATTTCCCTGGGCGGTATGGCCAAATAATATTACAAATTCGTTTTCAAGATTATCCGGCACGTCTTTGTTAAACTCTTTATCCATCAATTTAAAGATTGGAAACAGGCGTGGGAAGTCTGCGATGGTTTTTCCCGCGGGCGTCCACATTTCGCGCAGGCAGTTTATAATGCTCTCCTCTGGATAACGATAGGCAAAAGAGATGAATTTATAGATAAAACCGCGGGCGAGAAGATCTTCTTCTGATAAAGAGAGTTGTTCGTTATTTTTCGTCATGCTTAAATTATTAACCTCGGACAAGCCGGAAGAGTGACTAAAGTGATCTAAAGTTTATGTAAGAATTAAAATTTTTAAATAAATCCTATGCTTTGCTTCGCGTTTTGCTCTACGCGCTCAGCGCTACCATCCAGCATTAATCGCGCATTGTTCCGCTTCCAGCTCTTCTATCCAGCATCCAGTAACCAACAAAATGCATCAATCGTGCGCTGATCTACATTGCGCGCTTTTATCCAGAATCCAGTATCACGCATCCAGTAACCAGCCTTAAATTGAATTCAGATGTATATCAGGCCGCACATGAACCGGTTCGTTTACATTTACTTCGGCCACAACATTGCCGTCTTTGTCGTAACCCATGATTGTGTCGTCGTACTGTGTAAATTTCTTGCCGTGGATCTCCGTCTCAAACGTTTTAGAGCCTTTGAGGATCTTGTAACTGAAAACAATGCGATTGGTTGCTCTGAAAAGACATAAAACGGCTAACAGTTCTCTGTCCGGCGCCAGGCATTTATCTATTGCGTTGTCAACTCCGGGGCCGAACATCTGCCTAAGGTACGGTCTTGGAACCCAGCGTGGCGGAATGTAATATCCATTCGGCTCTAATCCAAATTGAGGATATAAAGGCAAGGCGACTTTTGCCACATGGATGAGGTAGTATAGCGGGTTGTTTCTATCCTCGGTCCATTTGCCGTCTTTGTCTATCTTCACAAGACCCTGCAAGCGTATTTGACCGATGCATGACGACATGCATCGGGTTTCCATAGGTTGCCCTTTGGTTTCAGGGTCTTTGCCTTCAACTCTTGGATAACATGCTATGCATTTTTCGCTGACGCGCGTGGTTGGGCGGTACATTGGTTTTTTGTATGAGCACGCTTCAACGCATTTTCTGTAGCCCCGGCAACGCTTCTGGTCGATAAGCACAATGCCGTCTTCTTTGCGTTTATAAATAGCTTTTCTGGGGCACGCGGCAATGCAGGCCGGGTATGTGCAATGGTTGCAGAGGCGCGGAAGGTAAAAGAACCATTTTTCATGTTCAGGCAGGCTTTCGCCTTTTGCCGTCCACTGGTTTGGCGCGCCGTTTTTAGCAATCGGCACGTCTTCATAAAGATTCGGAGTTTTCCATTCATCCGTACTTGGGAGGTAGCCTAAAATCTTTTGCGGCCCCTGGGCGGTTTCATGCGACGCGGCTTCAAAAACAGTTTTGCCGTTGAATGTGCCGTAGGGTTTAGCTTCATCCTTTACCCATTTTTGCCCGCCGGGGTTTGTTTTTTCTATTAGGGAAAGGGTCTTAAGATCCCAATTTCTGGGATATCCGCCGTAAGGCTTTGTTTCAACATTGTTCCACCACATAACCTCCTGGCCTTTTGAAAACGTCCAGGTAGTTTTGCATGCCATAGTGCATGTCTGGCACGCGAGGCATCGGTTAAGATTAAAAACAAACACAAACTGGTTGTCGGGACGGCTTTCGGTATATGGATAGGACATTTGCCTGCCGATTTGCCAATTGTATACGCTAGGCATATAAGATCCCCTTTCCTAATCCGGGCAAGCCGGATTAAATAGAAATATCTAAATTAAGCAATTTTGAAAAATCATTATGCGTTTACAAATCCGCCGTTTATATACTTTCT
This sequence comes from Candidatus Anammoxibacter sp., assembly GCA_021777105.1. GTDB lineage: Bacteria > Planctomycetota > Brocadiia > Brocadiales > Anammoxibacteraceae > Anammoxibacter_B. The sequence continues at coordinate 35,447 of JAIQZQ010000042.1, read as the reverse complement.
CATATCGGCGTTCTCTTTGTCCGGCGTTGTTCCCAATGTCGCCGGCAGCCACACGCCTTTGCCGCCAAGGCCGCCGTTTTCCGCTTTTGTAATCTTGACCAGGGTCTCTTTCGGCACGGTGTTTATGGCGTGGTTGTCTGTTTCGCCGCCAAACATAAACTTCACATACGCCTTTGATTTATGAAAAAGAGTGTCGGTTTGATGCATCGGCATATGCCAGTTTCTGGTAAGGCTTTGTTGCGAGCCGTACCGTAAATTGGCCTGGTATCCGGTGTCAGCCGACAAGGCTCTGCCGTCTTCCCTTGACTCATGCGCCTTAACGCTTCGTTCGGTAGACATGTAAGGGCCGTGTTTCATCATCACAATATTATATGGATACGCCGCGTTAAAAATTACGCGCGACATGCATCTGGCGACTTTGTAAAACGGATCGCTGGGATTTGCGTTAACATACGGCCTGTCGGCCGGATTTGCGTCAACATAAACATAATCGCCGTCCTCTATGCCTAAATCCTTGGCAGCTCTAGGATTCATATGCATTTGATGCTCGCCCACGTCCGGCGTGCGTTTGTCCACCCTGTATGGGTCGCCGAAATTTGAGTCGTACATTATGTGCCAATCAACGCTGCTCCATTGAGAATGCACCCTGTGGCGGGTTTTGGGCGTCATAAACAGGAATCTAAATCCTTTTTCCCACAGGAAATTTGTTGTCCGTTTGGTTTCGCGCCATGATAGCTTTACATTGCGCACGGTGCGTTCGTCCCAATGCTCCCTGTTCCATGACAACCCATAATCCTTTGGTTTGACGTATGGATTTGTGCTTACTATAACATTCGGCAGATAGGGCGTAGCTTCCGGCCCTTCCCTATGCACAATAAAATTCTCGCCGTAATCAATAGCTTCCTGAAGGTCTGAATAGGCGTGTAGTCTGCCCGTGTCTGTGAAAAACGGTATGTTGCCGTTTATCTGCTCCCAGAAAGGTATCCTTGGATATGTGCGGAAAAGCATTAATGCTCCGCCGGCCGGGCCGTATTTGCCAGCCATTATATCCTTAAGTTGATATCCCACGGTTGTCGTGCATGTGTCAAAGAGGCGTTGGAAATAGACTTCGCGTTTGCCTTCAAGCTCAAATTTAAAGTAGTCCTTAAACCGTTTGTCGCCTGTGACGTCCGCCATTTTAGAGGCGATACCCGCGAGAATTGACAAGTCGTCCTTTGAATCAAAAACTGGTTTAATGCCGCCTTTCCAGACTTGCAGAAACGGATTTGAGCATGACGATGTGGTTTCCAATCCCTCAAACTCCACCCATGAATTCGCAGGCAGTGTAATATCGGAATATTCAACAGTGGCCGTCATCTGGATGTCCGCGCCTATAATCATATCAATCTTTGGATTGACGTTTTTAAACATCTCATAAGCGTGCTTGGCGTTGTTAAAAATATTAACGTTGTTAAAGAACATGGCTTTTGTCGGCGAAGGCATATGTGATTGGCCTGTAAACACCTTTCTGCCCTCAGCCGGAGTGTCAACAATAAGCGGGGTATCTCCATGGTTCCAATAAGCGGGTTCCTCGCCTTTGCAACAACCTTTTATTTTTACGTCCTTGCCGTGCGCGTTAGGATCAAGGTTTGGGCTGAACGGATTTTCAGCCACCCAGCCTTTAAAGCCGGGGCCGGTCCATGGCGAGCCCTGGAAATTTGCCGCTTTGTAATTGCCCGCCCAGGTGTGGCAGCCCGCGCCGGGTTTGCCTATATTTCCGGTCAGCATTACCGGCAGGTAAGCCGCCCTGTTCATTTCCGTGGCGTGGAACCAGTGATTTATTCCCTCGCCCTGATGAATCGCCACAGGTTTGATTGTCGCTATATCGTTTGTCAGTTGTATGATCAGCTCTTTCGGCGTTCCGGTAATGTCATGCACGGAATCAAGATCATAGTCTTTTAAATGGTGCGATTTATACAACTCAAAAAGCGGGGCCACCTCAACCTCTTTGCCGCCTATTTCCGCTTTATAAGTTCCGGTTAACGCCGGGGCCAGGCCTTTGTCAGCCATTGTTTTGCCGATGTCGTCTCTTGTCACGGCCTTAAGCGATTTTGTTTTAAGATCCCAGACCACAAAATCGCCCAGTTTTGCGTACTGCTCTTTGCTGAGGTTTTGCGTTTTAAAACTTGGCCCGTCAGACGAGAGACCGTTTTTATAATTAGCGAAAACTTCAGACGCGCGCAAACGTTTTAAATTATCCGTTCTTACCAGAAGAGGGAAATCGGTGTAATTTGTTACAAAATCCTTGTCGTACTGCTCTTTATCAATAAGTATCTTTGTAATACCAAGGAACAGGGCTGCGTCTGTTTGCGGCCTTATGGGCATCCAGTAATCCGACTTTGTCGCCGGCGGGCTGTATTCAGGAGTTATCGAGACGAGTTTGGCTCCGCGTTCCATGCACTCTATGAACCAGTGGCTGTCCGTCATTTTGTTTTCAACCAGATTCTTGCCGTCCATGATTATGAGTTTGCTAAACCGCAGATCGTTGAAATCGCAATCCGATGTTTGCAATCCATGCACCCATGGATGTCCCGGCGCCTGATCGCCGTGCCAGGTGTAGTTTGACCAGTTTCTTCCGCCTTTTGCCTCTTTTTCTGAAACGCCTCGAACTTTCTGGTCTAAAAACGCCATTGAGTTGTTTAACCTGTACGCGCCATATTTGCCGAACACGCCAAGCAATCCCATGCCTCCGCGAAATTTAAACGTCCTGGTTCCCGCCCCTTCCATAATATCGACCATTTCAGGAGCGTAACCCTGATCAAGCAGGCGTTTTGCGCCCTCTTTGCCGCTATAGGTTTTAGCTATAGACACATAACCTTTGGCAATATAGGTGAAGACATCGTCCCATCCGATCTTGACCAAAAGGTCGTCGCCCCTAGAGTCAAATTTGTATTTTGTTCGCAGCTCAGGCGTAAGCGCGGGGAAACCGTCATCTGCCCAGCTCTTCCACCCTTTGCGTATTAAAGGATATTTTAAACGGTGAGGGCCATACACAACTCTATGGAATGTGTATCCCTTTGCGCACTGCCTTGGGTTCCAGTTGGCGGTGGCCTTGTTTCCGTATATGTCGGAATATGTTTCGTTATTATACTCGGCGCCGTGTCTTACAATAACGCCGTTGCGCACGTAAGCCATCACCCTGCACGCGTGAGTGTCGTTAGGGGAGCATACCCATGAGAATGTGCTGTCGTATTTATATTGATTGCGGTACGCCTTTTCCCAGTCGCGCGCCGGGTAAGCTGCTAACGGGTTTTCAACATCAACAGCGTCAAATGACAACATTTTAAGCCCGGGGGCCACAAAAGCTCCCATGCCCATACCGCCAAGTGTCTTTAAAAAGTCTCTGCGAGATGTGTTCATATTTAAATCTCCCTTCGGGCTCGGTTATTCAATAACAAAATTATGCCATATCGTCACGGACTTTTGCCCGTTTCTATCCTGATATTCGCCGTCCCATAACGCAAACGCGGCGCTAATCTTAGAGCCCGGTTCAAACGCTATATCTCCGTTGAATTCAGACTTTATATCCCTTACAAACAACACTTCCCAAAAACCGTCGGCCCACTTTCCGTATCCGGCCACGTTTTGAGAGCCGTCTCCCTGATTGGTCAATGTGCCGAACCCGCCGGCGTTAAGGTCTTCAATCGAACTTGCCGGTTTGATCAGGGCTGTAGGGTTTCCAACATCGCTTGCGGTTGCAAAAAGGGCTCTGGCTCCTATATAACCGGCTGAAGGATATTGATCGTCAGGCATATTAGGCTGAACATCTTTCACTGTTTGGTACTTTGCAAGCGCATCCGGCTCGCGCCACGCCTTCCAGTTCCATATATTAACCGGATCTTGCTCGTAGCCCATGGCAAAAAAAGGCGGGTCGTTGCTGCTTGAGAATTGAACCGCCGCTCCGTCTGAAAACGCCGTATGGTCAAGGACGTTGTCGTTCCTTGTGGCGTCTTCCCAAATCATGCGCACGGCAATTTTGCCGTTGTTGTGGATTGCCTGCGCGTAAACGCCTTTTGTCAAATCCTTGCGCCACCATAAAGGCAAAAGTGAAAGGTATGACGGAATTGCGTTGTCCCATACTGATTTATCCATATCCGCGCTTAGTTCTGCCTCGACTTTTTTAACGATTACGTCCAGCTTTTTCTGTTGAGACAGGGCCTGGGATGTTGGGTTTGCCAGGGACCTGACATAATAAACCAGCGACCAAAGCTCTGACGGTTTCAACTCTTCAAACGAGGGCATTGGAGTGGATGGTATGCCTGCCATTATTCTATAAGCAATATCGTCGGGTTGCGCGCCGCCCTTAAAAACGCCTGCGGTAAAATCTCTGGGCATTATTGGGAAGCCCTCTTCATCCTTTAACTCATCCTGGCTATCGCCGTCGCCGTTTATTCCGTGGCATGAGGCGCATTTTGCCACATACAATCTTCTGCCCAAAGCAATGCTTTCAATGCTGGGGGGCGTTTTTGCCGGGAGCTTAATTTTATCGGAAGGGGTCAGCTTGCGTATGGCGGTTGCCTCGGCTTTTTTGCGTGTGCGCTTTTTTGATTTCGCCATCAGGTTTTTAATCTTTCCCTCTTTTGCCAAATAGCGCACGTAATAAACCAGCGCCATCCTGTCTCGCTCGATCAAATGTTCCCACGGCGGCATTGATGAGCCCGGCATGCCCTGGCTGATGGTTTTATACAAGTCCTCATCAGACGGAACCTTGTTGACCGTGGTTACCAGCCTGAATTTGCCGAGGCTGAAATCTCTTGGGTGCGGTTTAAGCAAATAAGCGCCTACCCCGTCGCCTCTGCCTTCGGTTCCGTGGCAGCTTGCGCACTGTTTGTCGTAAAGCTCGCGTCCTCTATCAATAAGCTCGTCATAAGTTATAATCTTGCCCTTTACGCCCGTATCCCGTAAGCCCGGATTTATTTCAGTGGAAAAAGAGTTGTTAACCCATGCGCAACCTGCAAAGCAAAATATTATAAAAAATTGACAAATGTTTCTCATAAGCTTCACTCCTTACCCGGACAATCCGGAAAATTGACAATTACATACAAATTAACTTCAACTTATGACTTTTTAACTGTTTTTGCGGTGGTTGATAAGTTGCTGAAGGAACGGCGCGGAGGCTCTGATGATTTGGGATACTGTATAAACAACATGAAGATTGAAAACATAGTTATCCTGTTTTTTTACGAATGCGCTTAGTAAAATAAGCTAAATAGCTGTTGATATTAAACAATAATTATACCCGCATTTATTTAAAAAACAAATTTATTGCGAAACAATTTTAAAAATAGTGAGACTCCCGCGTAAACCAGACTAAACACGGCTAGCCGTCAAAAAATGATCGTTTTTTAACCTGATTCACATTTTTTCCTGAGCCCTAAAAACCAATTTTGTTATAATGTTGTGCTTAAAATAATCTTAAATGATGTTAACTCTCAAATTTGAAGTATTTGTTAATAATGTATATAAGGAAATAGTTATGGAAATGTTTGAAAATAACGGTGAAGAGGCCGGCGGGCTTGAATGGACGGACGACGCGTTAAAGAGGGTTGAAAGAGTTCCTCAGGGCTTTATGAGGAATATGACCAAGAAGAGAATTGAAAAGTACGCTAGGGAGATTTCCGCCGGCAAAGTGACTCTGGAAGTTGCTGAAAAGGGGCTGGAAGGGGCTAAAAGCGCAATGTCGTCAATGATGGGCGGCGGCGGGGGCATGCCGCATGCTATGCCGGGAATGGATGAGGATAAACCTGTCTCGAAACCAGACGCTAAGATTGATGATGGTGTTGACTACTTTTATTGCGATATTTGCGGATATACTGTTAAAGGATACGCGCCTGACGAGTGCCCTATATGCAGGGCGGACGGCGAGAAGTTTAAGTTGGTCAAAAACAAGGATGAGCTTGTAACCGCTTCAAGCGGACGAGCGCTTGACTGGGCTCCGGATGCCGCTGAAAGGTTGACTCAAACGCCTGAAGGCTTTATGAGAGATATGACCAAATGGCGCATTGAGGCGTTTACCAGGAAACACGGCGAATTAAAAGTGACGGTTGAAATGATTGAAAAGAAATACGCGCAATGGGGCGAAGGCTCCAAAGCCATAACTCAAGAACTGAAATGGGATGACGAGGCAACCGAGAAGATTAATAAAATCCCCGATGTTGTAAGAGGCATGGTTATCAAAGAGGTTGAAAACGAAGCTGAAAGATCGGGCACAAACATTGTCACTCAGGAGATATTAACCAAAGTCAGAAACAAATGGAGCAGCTCAATGGAGTTCCATTCAGATTTGCCGGAAGAGTAGTAGAGCAAGGTAATATGGGTAACAGGTGATATGTAATAAAGCGGGTAGGGGAGATTTTAGTCTCCCTTATTAAAGTTCGTTTTGAAAAGATTCGTGATTACAGAAGCGCATTTGATAAAATATAATTTAGTTACAATAACGAAAAAGCTTTAAAAATGACCTTTTTTCGTTATAATAACGGAAGGATAAAATAGAAAGTGGGCGACTTTGCGAAACATTTTAATATTGCAAAAGAAAAATTAACCGCGGTAGTAGACGCATATAACAAAAAGCAAAATACTGTTGTTGGTGATTAAGCCACAAAAGTTATAGAACCGTTAATTGAGGCTGATGCCGCAAGAAACAGTGAGCATTTTGGCGATCATTCAAGCAGGCATTAATATTCTAATAAGCAATTTCCGAAAGAGATAAACGTCGCAATGAAAAAAGTCTGGTTTGCTTATGGCGATCTTGGGTATGACGGAATAAACGGGAATAGAGCAAAAACCGCCATTCAAAATTTAAATATAGTTTTAGAATACTTTGAGAAACGGTTTGGTGAGAAAATTGAGCCAAAAGCGACTACAAAAAAGAATAGTTAAAGAGTTGTCAAAAATAGACGATTTAAAAGCAATTATTCTATATGGAAGCATGGCAAGGGGTGATTACACCGCAAAATCAGATATTGATTTGTTAATTCTAACCACCAAAAGTGAAACAAGCTTTGAAATACAAGACAGGGTGATTAGTCTGGAACTTGAAAAAAATATACAACCCACAATAAGAACTTTAAATGAGCTAAAACAAACAGATTCAGGGCTGGTCCAAAATATTTTACTGGAAGGGAAAATACTGTATTTGGAAGAGCCTATTGATATTGACGCGAGATTATTACTAGAATTAAACCCAAATATTATCAGCTCTTTTAACCTTTCACATTTAGACCAGAAAACCAAAGCAAAATTTAATAGAGAGCTTTATCAGAGAAAATCAAAGAAATATGATTATGAAGGTATTTTGCGCAAAATAGGGGGGCGGAAAATATCAAGCGGTTGCATTTTATTTGCAAATGATAAAAAAAAGACAATAGATAAATTTTTCAAAAAGTATAAGATTGACGCGGAAATGATTAAGGTCTGGAAGTAGCCGGCGGTTGTGCCGGAGCAAAGTGGAAAGAAATGTGGCTACCGCAACGCAAAAAGAGGCGGAGCCTCTTTGGACATCCGGTTACAAGGCCGGAGCCTTGTAACCAGCCGCAAAACACAGGCAGGGATGCCTGTGCCACTATTTGTTCAATTTTACCAATTACCGATTACTTGTCTTCTCCATCCCTCCCCATTATATGATTGATTTCCAAACCCTGAACGGCTACTATAACCTGTTATGAATAAAGAGCTTGAGGCTGAAAACATAACGAACATGGTTTTTGATCGCAACGCGGCCGCCGGCCATCAATGGGACGGCGCGCTTAATGATCTTGAAGCTTCCGACGGACATGACGATGTCGCGTTGCATGACAATTGCCGCATGGACCACCGCGTGTCAATTGAACGGGAACGGAACGTTCTGAATAGCCCCGGTTTAACGAGAGATATAGACGGCTCCGGTCTGAAAGCGTTCTGGATGAACTATGGCAAACCGTTAAATCCCAAGCCTTTCGGCTCAACCCTTAAAACAGATGAACACGCATGCTTTGATCCCCTCAATCGAAATAACATTATCACAAACGGCCCTGCAGGGTTTGACCAGCTTGTTCATGTAGACTCGTTTAACCGCTTGTTAAAATTTGCGGCTAGAAACCATTTGTTTACCGATCCAAATATTTTTGAAGATGAATTTGCTAAAATCTCTAACTGTGATTTAACGTTAAGAAACTTGGGCTCCCATTTGCCTGACAACAATATTTTTAACGCAAATGTAGATAAATTGGCAACAGAGCTGAACGGTCAGGGCAATGATGTTGTTAGAAATACGGTTCTTCTTTTACGCAGAACATTGCGGGAATATAAACCTTTCTGGTGGGCCTGTTTTGCCGAGGAAGTTGCCGGGTATATTCAGGAAAAGGATTGGGCGCAACTATGCCTGGCCTTGGGATTGGGGCATTTTGAAGAGGAAGAATGGATTTTGATTTGGCGATACAACGTCGCCGATGCCGGGCAATTGTACAGACCCACAATGCTTGAAACTCGCGCGTCGCCATACCATTATCCTTCGCCTCCGTCAAGCGATTATGGAGTCGCCATGCCGTTAAACGCTTCGCTGCCGGCTTGCAGGGAAATCGCGCACAAGGCGTTGCCGGACGGAGTGGCCGCTGTAGCGCGCGTAGGCGAGCTGGTTCAGATAAAAGATTTTGCCGGTGAAAAGCATCAACAATTTAACGAGTTGCCTAAAACTCGCCGCGCCCACAATAACCGCCTGAAGCGTGAGTTTACAGAAACGGAAGATAATGAATGGTTTGAAAGGCATAAATACACAATCTGAAATAAATAAAACTATAAAAAATTTTTTTTAGTAAAACAGGCATCCTTGCCTGTGATCAAAAAATGAATCCTTTTATTAAGCTAACCAACATTTTAAAAGAAGCTGTTGATCATAACAACGCCGACATGCTATTGCAATGTCTGGGCGGCAGGCATCTACCCGCTTTGGGCAACGACGATTTGGCTGCGGATGTTGTGTATCAGGCAATGAGTTTTGACGGTCTTGACCGCGAATTGGCGAACAGCCTGGCCGCGCTAACCGCCGGCTTGGTTGACAATGCCGCTACCGCCATTGAAACAGGCTGGGCAGGGGGCTCTGAACATGATGCGGTTAATATTATTGGCGACGGTTTGCAACTGTTTAATATCTTTTTGCTTGCCTCATACCTACCCGCAAATTCAAAGCTATTTCAATCTCTAAAAGATTATTATTTGACGGAATCACAGTTTGATATCCTGGCAGGCGATTTTATCCGAATCAGGGCGCAGATGCGCCAGGCAATTGTCACTCAACAGATTGACGACTCATTTGAGCATGTCTGGTTTGACGTTTTGAAGAGAGACCCTGCTTCTAAAAACGGTGAGGACAATGAATGGAAAGGGCTGATTTATCAAGCGTGGAAGGGGCTGTTGTGGATACATCCTGAGCCTGAACAACGCGATGCCGGCATTGTCGTGTCAATGGGACGCATTGACAAAGGGTTAAAGGCTATGCATGAAGCTGCGTTAAAGGTTGATGACGGCAAATCAATTTTGCAATACGCCGTTCGCATTTTGAACAACGCGTATCCAAGGTCGGAAACATTCTGGGCCAAACGGTTCTTGGAATATATAGAGTCATATCCCCAGCTTTTAAAAGAGGTTTTAAAAGGTCAATGGCCCTTAATTGACGTCATGTACATCTGGCAATGCATTCAATCCGAGAATGAGAAAGCGGTCACCAAAGATACGCGTTATGGTTTGGCGGAGACGTTAAAGTCGCAAGGCAAGCAGGAAGAGTTGAAAAAATTGTATAGAGACGTGGATAAGGATCGTTTTTTAGGCCATATGGATGAAAATATCACTCTGGGAACAAAATCATCAAGACTGGAGGTACTTATACACAAAAGAGTGAAACAATTAAATAAAGGATTGCCTAAACTTATTGAAACTAATTCAGAGGACCCTGTTCTAATAGCGTTTGAGGAGTTGTTTGGCGGCAAAATAAGCCTTCAAGAACCTGATGACGCGTTTATCACAGAGAGTGAAAGTTAAAAAACTTCAAGTAGCAAAAGCGGAAAGAAGTAAATTATACAATTTTTTAAGTGTTGATAGCCGTATTCTATATATTTTGACTGAAAAGGCATTTATAAGTTTTTAGATCTTTTTTGGATATGGTATTGCAATGCCGGATTTTGACCAGCTATACAAAAGGTTGATAAAGAATTTCTTCAAATGGTTTATTATGTTTTTTTGCCCGGAAGTGGCGGAGAAGATAGACTTTAAAGTGGAACCTCAATTTATTGACAAGGAGTTATACACCGGCCAACTGCATGGAAAGAAAAAGTTTGTGGATGTGCTTGCAAAGGTGCGGTTGAAAAGCGGCGGGCATACATTCATTTTGATTCATATAGAAATACAGAAAGAGATAGAGTCCTATTTTGGCAAAAGGATGTTTAATTACTACAAAGTGATTACAATGGAGCACGATGAACCTGTATTTGCTTTGGCCATATATATTGGAGATAATAAATCAGGGGCAAGATTGCCGAATAGCTATGAAGAAGTCTGTTTCAGCACAAAGATACGATATGAATTTGAAGTTAAAAATCTGTGCGATTATGATTATAATGAATATCTTGACTCGGACAATCCTATAGTGGCGGCATTATTGGCGCATATGGATCGCGGGAACGATTCAAAAGCTCTTGTAATGGCAAAAGCATTGAATAAGCTATCAGGGTATAATTTGAATGAAAAGGACAGAGCGGTTGTAATAGATTTTATAGAAAGAATATTAAACCTTAAAAGAGATGAACTGACCGAATTTAAAGAGTATCTTTATCAAAATGAATACGAGGAGGCAAATACAATGATAAGCGCGTATGATGAGATGGTAAAAGAGCATGAGGACAAAGCTAAAAACGAGGGAAAGCTGGAAGGTGAAAGGGCGTTGTTAATTCGGCAAATTGAAAGAAAATGGGGGGCTTTGCAACCTGAGGCAAAAAACCGGTTAAATATGATTAATTCGCCGGATGAGCTTGAGGCTCTGGGCGAAAAGATAGTAGTTTGCGATAGAATTGAGGATTTGGAAATTTAGTGTCTTATAAATCAAATCGTGACAAATTTTGACAAGATATTTAACAGTTTTACCAAATCGCAAAGCAAAAACATTTAGAAGCAGTCTACAAGACTGCTCCAGCTTTTAATTTATTCAAAAATCAAAACAAAGCCCCTGCTTTGTAACGCGCAATGCGTGAAGCCACAGCTTCGCGTATATGTTTAACAACTGCAACGCGAAAAGAGGCGGAGCCTCTTCGGACATCCGGTTACAAGGCAGGAGCCTTGTAACCAGTCTTTTAATTGAAACACAGGCTGGAAGCCTGTGCCACTATTTGTTCAATTTTATTTCTTACCAATGACCAATTACTTGTCGTCCCCATCTCCCCACATCTTCTTAATATGGTCGGCTCTGCCTGAGCCAATTTTATATGATTTGTATCTGTATGGATCTTTCATGTAGTATTTCTGGTGGTACTCTTCGGCTTTGTAAAATGTTGTTGCCTGGGTTATTTCGGTGACGATTGGCTGGGCGTATTTGCCGGACTTTTGCAGGGCGTCTTTTGAGGCTTGGCCCTGGATTTGTTGATCGTCTGAGTGATAGAAGATGGCTGTTCTGTACTGTGTGCCTCTATCGGCAAACTGTCCGTTAAGGGTGGTGGGGTTTATGTTTCGCCAGAATGTGTTTAGCAATTCCGTATACGATATTTTCGATGGGTCGAAAACTACCTCTATTGCTTCGGCATGTCCGCTTGAGCCGGAGCACACTTCTTCGTAGGTTGGGTATTCAGTCGCGCCTCCTGTGTAGCCGACAAATGTGGAAACTACTCCGTCAAGTTTGTCAAACGGGGGTTGCATGCACCAGAAACATCCTCCGGCAAATGTGGCGGTTTCAACTCTTTCGGTATTGTTCTCTTTTTCCATTTTAGTGTTTGCGTATAAATTGTTTGCTGAAATAATAGATATAATAAAAAACAGTTTAATTAATAGTTTCATGTTAATGTGTTGTATTCAATAACCGGTGGTTGTAGAATTAAAAAATAGACAATAATGGTAAATTATACAAAAAACAAGGTAAAAGGAAACAGTAAAAAGGCAAAAGTGTGGTAAAAGTCTGAGATTTTTTTGGGCGCATAGAGTATTTACACACCCCTCGTTCCCCTCTTTTTAGAAGGGAGGTTGTTCGTTGTTTGTAGTTTCGCGTTTAAAGTTGTGGGTAATGGTTAGGGGGGGGCTGTAACCTGCCTTGGAAAATTTTTTCAATTTAAACATAATGAATAGACCTAAATCACTATTTTTAACGGATTCTAATCTTGGGGCCGCCACGGACTTATACCAGTTAACCATGGCTGCTGGGCTGCACAAATATGGTATGGATGATTGGGCGACTTTTGAGTTGTGGGTCAGGGGAATGCCGGAGAAGCGGTCGTTTTTTGTGGCTGCCGGTTTGGAGCAGGCTCTGCATTACATCCTGAATCTTGGGTTTTCAAAAGAGTCGGTTGATTATATTAAGGGGTTGCCTGTTTTTTCAAATGTGGAGGGGGCGTTTTTTAAATATCTTGAGGGTTTTAAGTTTAGCGGCGATATTTTTGCCGCGCCCGAGGGCTCTGTTTTCTTTGGGGATGAGCCTGTTTTAAGGGTGTCGGCGCCGTTGATCGAGTGTCAGGTTATGGAGACGTATCTTCTGTCTACGTTGGGTTTTCAATCTTTGATTGCTTCAAAGGCGGCGCGGGTGGCTTTGGCCGCGCAAGGCAAGTCTGTTATTGATTTTGGAACCAGGCGGGCTCATGGGGCGCAGGCCGGGGTATTGGCTGCGCGCGCGGGATATATCGGCGGGTGCGCGGGGACGTCGAACGTGTTGGCGGGCTGCGAGCTTGGCCTGCCGGTTATGGGAACAATGGCGCACTCGTGGGTGATGGCCGTGGGCGACGAGGAAGAGGCGTTTAAAAAATTCGACAATGTTTTTCCTGATGACTCTGTTTTGCTTATAGACACTTACGACACAATTAATGGGGCGCGGCTGGCCGCGAAAATCAACGAAAAGCTAAAAGGGGTTCGTCTGGACAGCGGCGATCTTGTTAAACTTAGCAAGGAAACGCGCGCAATTCTTGACAATGAGGGATTAATGAACGCAAAGATTGTTGTCAGCGGCGATTTGAATGAGCATAAAATCAAACATCTTCTGGATGAAGGCGCGCCTGTTGATGTATTTGGCGTGGGCACGGAGATGGTTGTGTCAAAAGATTGCCCTTCGCTCGGATGCGTTTATAAGCTGGTTGAGCAGGTGGTGGACGGCCAAACTATTCCCAAGATCAAATTAAGCCGCGACAAATCAACATATCCGTTTAAAAAGCAGATTTACCGAGTTGTAAATAGCAAAGGCAAGTTTGTTGGAGATGTTATCGGCCTTGCCAATGAGCGGTTTGATCCGAACGATGCAAACTTTCAATCGCAATTTTCAAATGCTATGGATATTTCAAAACAGGCAGGGGGGCAAAGCGGATTGAAGATCAAAACCCTTCTGGAGCCTGTGATTGCGGGCGGGAAGATTTGCGTTGATCTGCCCGGTATAAGCGATATCCAACAAACGGCAAGAGAAAATATAGCGGCGTTGCCTGAGTTTTGCAAAAAGCTTGATAATAATAAACCATATACTGTTGCAAAAAGCAATACGTTGGAGCGTGAAAAAGAGAAGGCGGTGGAAAACTTAACCAGAGTAAGTAAAAAGTGAATGAATGGTTGCTTCTAATTTAAACGCGAAGCAGGGGTTTTGGAACGAGGATGAAAGTCTTGAAACACAGGCAGGATGCCTGTGCCACTATTTAAATGCGCTCTTCGCGCTACGCGCTTAAATCTGCTTATACAACTCTTTCTGGCAATCAGGGCAGATGCTGTGGGTGAATTCCGCGTTGGAATGCTCTCTTAAGTATTGTTCAAGGTGGTCCCAATAGCCTTTGTCGTCGCGTATCTTTTTGCATGAGGCGCAAATTGGGATAAATCCGCTCAATGTTTTGACCTGAGTCAGGGCTTCCTCAAGTTCATTGATAAGTTTTTTTCTTTCTTCGATCTCTTTTTGAAGCTGCGCGTTTGTTTTAGACAAATCTTCGGTGCGTTTAATTACCTTGCTTTCAAGTTCTCTATGCGATTTCTTCAACTCCTCTTCCATCAATTTGCGTTCAGTTATATCTTCGGAAGTTTTAACAAAGTTGGAAATGTTTCCGCGCGTGTCTCTTAACGGCGTTACATAAGCCAGCTCCCAATAAACACTTCCGTCTTTTTTCCGGTTGCACATTTCGTTGGACCAGTCGCGGCCCGAAATAATTGTGTCCCACATTTTTTTATAAAATTCAGACGATTGCGTGCCGGATTTCAGCACTTTAGGGTTTTTGCCGATAACTTCGTCAACTGCGTAACCGGTTAATTTTGTGAATGCGGGGTTTGCGTACTCAATCACGCCTTTGGTGTCGGTTATTACAACCAGGGCGGGTGTTTGTTCGATAACTCTATGCAGCTTTCGTATGTGGTCGTCAACGTGTTGTTTGAGAAGTCCCTTGTTGCCCAATACTGTTGATGTGGCAAGCATTTGGAGAGTCTTCTCATCCACCAGTTTTTCCATATTGTGTTTATATTGCCTTAATTGTTTCTCTGTGTGGTGTTTATATAGCGCGGCTCTTATGGTTGTGTTTAATTCCCTGCCTTCAAAGGGTTTTATGAGGTAGCCGAACGGCTCGGTTAACAGCGCCCGGCCAAACAGGTCTTCATCGGCGTAAGCGGTAAGGTAGACAACGGGGATGTCATATTTGGCTTGCAAATTTTTGGCGGCTTCAATGCCGTCCATTTTGCCTTTTAATATGATGTCCATCAGCGCCAGATCTGGTTTGTTGCCGTTTACTCTTTCCAGCACATCTTCGCCGGCTTCCACTATTGCCGTGATCTCGTAACCAAATTTCTCCAGATCGCCTTTTATCTTTTTTGCGGTGGTTCTTTGGTCTTCTACAATAAGAATTTTAATTTTATCCATGGTTTTACTGTTTTCATATCCATCGCGTTAAGAAATATATAATTTTTAGCATAATGGGAACCAAAAAAAAGGCAGGTTTGTTTTTGTTCGACTATGTTTTTTTAATTATCGTAACGACATCAACTTACGGCAACGTAACTACGAACTTACCGTTTCTGTTATAAGTATGTCCATCTTCGTAAAATACTATTTTTACAGAAAACAACGCTTTTATTATACCTGAAATTGCTGAAAAAACAAATCTTTGCGCAGTATGAACGCAAAAATAATTTAATCAACATGATGTGGTTCTTGAAAAAGCTCTTTTATCTGTTTAAAACATTAAACACCTGCGCAAAAATTGAAATGTCACTAAAATGCAAGCGGCATGCCGAATAGACTATTTTTGTTGATTAAATATTAAAATGTTGTAAGGAGCGCTGCAAATAGGCGATATTTTAAAAATGAAGAGTCATTATAGGAAAGGGCGGCCATATTATATATTTGTAATTTTTACAAATTGCGCATGTAACATTTACAAACTAAGCCGGATAAGTAAAAGGTAAAAAAGGCAAGGCCGGCATTGTAATTAACGTCAAAATCCGAGAAAAATGTGGTTTCTTTTAATTTTGCGAGAATTATTGAAATTTCGCTTGAAATGACCGTAATTGTAAAATGCCGCTATGGGGCAATTGCCGTTAAAATCGCATGTTCCATTTTTATTGACATACCTTAACGGCGCAGGTATAGTATTAAAAAATTATAAATATTCTAAGGATTATAAACCGTTTCTAACATTAATAACGATATGGAGTTAAAAGAAAATTTCAGGTCAAAAAACGCAAAGATCGGCGTAATAGGTTTGGGCTATGTTGGGCTTGCGCTTGCCGTTGAATTTGCAAAGTCCGGATTCAATGTTATAGGCATTGACAAGAACCCGGAAAAGGTTAAATCTATCAACAACTGCAAATCGCCTATTATGGATGTGAGCGACAAGGATATTCAGCAGTTTCTGGGCGCGGGCAAACTTGAGGCTGTGGCTGATTTTGAACGGGTCTCCGAGCTTGATTCAATAAGCATATGCGTGCCGACTCCTTTGAGGAAAACAAAGGATCCGGACATGTCTTTCATTGTGGACGCAACGAATCAGATAACGAAGTTCCTGAGAAAGGGGCAGCTTATTATACTTGAAAGCACTACGTATCCGGGCACAACTGATGAACTTGTGCTTCCAATCCTGGAAGAGTCTGGTTTAAAGGCCGGTGTTGATTTTTACCTGGCGTTCTCGCCTGAAAGGGTAGACCCGGGCAACGCAAAGTTCAAGACCAAAAACATTCCTAAAGTTATAGGCGGCATAACGCCTGAATGCACTGAGCTTGCAACTTGCCTGTACGAGCAGGTAATGGAGACTATTGTGCCTGTTTCATCAACTAAAGTGGCTGAAACTGTAAAATTGCTTGAAAACACATTCAGGAGCGTAAATATCGGGCTTGTCAACGAGATGGCCTTGATGTGCTCAAATCTAGGCATCAACGTTTGGGAGGTGATTGACGCTGCCGCGACCAAACCTTTCGGCTTTATGCCGTTTTATCCGGGGCCTGGTTTGGGCGGGCATTGCATCCCTATTGATCCGTTTTACCTATCGTGGAAAGCGAAGATGTCAGGGTTTGAGGCCAGGTTCATTGAGCTTGCGGCTCAGGTTAACGGTCTTATGCCGCATTTTGTGGTTGAAAAGATAGCCAATGCATTAAACAGCGTAAAGCAGAGCGTTAACGGCTCGCGCGTGCATTTGCTGGGCGTGGCGTACAAAAGCGATATGAACGATGTGCGCGAAGCTCCGTCGCTTGACATTATTTCGGTTCTTTTAGCAAAAGGGGCGATTGTCACGTATTCCGATAGTTATATCCCGGAGATTAAGCTTAACGATACACTGCTTAAGGCGCAACCGGTGACCGAGGAGACTTTGGGCATTGCTGACTGCGTTGCGGTAATCACAGACCATAAGGATTTTGATTATGAATTTATTGTAAATAATTCAAACATCGTAGTTGACACGCGAAACGCGTTAAAAGATTTTAAGGATAGTCATATTGTGAGGCTGTAGCAACGGTCTTCAATTCCGCTTTATGTTACATTTTTTCCTAAGGATTCGCTCAACAATAAAAGCTAAGTTGTTTTTGAGCGAACCCTAAGCCCGTAAAAGAGATATCATGCCAAATTTACTATTTGAAATAGGTTCCGAGCAGTTGCCTGCCGGTTATATAAAACCGGCGTTGAAACAGATGGAGACGTCCTTGGCCGCAAAATTAAAAGAGGCCAGGCTTAACTTTAAACGTATTTACGCCACCGGCTCGCCGCGAAGGCTTGCGCTGTTTGCGGAAGATATTGACGCAAAACAGGAAAGCGTTGTTAAGGAGGTGGCCGGGCCGTCGCAAAGCGTGGCGTTTGACCAGGACGGCAATGCTACCAACGCCGGCAAGGGTTTTGCCAAATCGCAAGGCGTTGATGTAAGCGAGCTTAAAATCAAGGAGACAAAAAAGGGCAAATATTGTTACGCAATAAAAACAATGGAGGGGTGCGACACCATTAAGCTTTTGCCTGAAATCCTGTTAAACCTCATGAAATCGGCTGAATTCCCTAAGAAGATGATATGGAAAAGCGGCGGCGTTACATTTGCAAGGCCTATAAGGACGATTGCGGCGTTGTTTGGCTCTGAAATAGTGAATTTAGAGCTAAACGGCGTTAAGTCCGGCCGCGTTGTTATGGGCAACCCATATTACACCTCGCCGGAGCATTATGGCACGGGCAAGGCTATTGCTTTAGATAACGCCGACCTTGACACATATAAACAGAAGTTAATGGAAGAGAAGGTTATTGTTGATCTTGATGAGAGAAGGGACAAGTTGCTTGCGGGCGTTAACTCCATTTTGTCTAAATATAAGGCTTGTTTTGACGACAATGATTTGCTGGATGAATTAACCAATCTGGTTGAGTTTCCAACGGCGATAGAGTGCGGATTTGACGAAAAGTTTCTTGCTATACCTGAAGAGGTTACCATTGCGGCTATGAAGGGGCACCAAAAATATTGCCCTGTTATTGGGGATGATAAACGGTTTTACCCAAAATTTGTCTCGGTGTTGAATATGGACGAGGCTAAGGCGGACAAAGCGCGCGACGGCAACGAGCGCGTTTTGCGGGCAAGGCTTGCGGACGCTGAATTCTTTCTTGCCGAGGATAAAAAACGCGCGCTTTCAGACAGGGTAAAAGATCTTGAAACCGTTACTTATCATAAAAAACTAGGCGCCTTGCTTGATCGAACTAATCGCATTGTGAGCCTTGCGGGCTTTATTGCCAAACGCCTTAATTACGCGGACAACGCGATTAAGGATGTTGAGCGCGCCGCTTATTTATGCAAGGCCGACCTAACAACTTCAATGGTGGGCGAGTTCCCTGAACTGCAAGGGGTTATGGGCAGGTTTTACTCTGCAAACGACGGCGAGCCCATTGCCGTGGCAACCGCGGTTGAGGAGCATTATCTCCCTCGATACGCAAATGACAGGCTGCCTGAGTCTGAGGCCGGCGCGGTTGTAAGCCTTGCGGATAAATTCGAGGCAATAGCCGGGTGTTTTGCCATAGGTCTCATACCTACCGGATCGCAAGACCCTTACGCTTTGCGCAGAAGCGCGCAGGGCATACTCAGGATAATTGAGGACAAAGGCGCCTGCGTGTCGATTAGAGATGTCGCCAACCACGCGCTTTCAAACCTGCCGGGCAAAGGCGACGGCGAAACTGTTAACAAGGTTTTGGACTTTTTTAAGGACAGGTTGTACAACACATTTATTGACAGGGGATTCAAGTACGATATTATTAACGCGGCGCTTGCGACCGGCATTGATGATATTGTTGATTTAACAAACAGGCTGCAAACCATAACCGATATGTCACAAGAGAAGTTCTGGCCTGAGCTGGTCACCGTTATTGAAAGGACATATAATATAAGCAAGACTCATGACGGCAAAGGCGATGTTGACGCAAACCTTATGACCGACCCGGAGGAGAAAGCCCTGTGGGAAGCTTATGGCGCCAACAGCGATAAGATTAGGCAATATATAGAGAATAAAGATTACAAAAACGCTTCGCTTCTTTTTTGCGAAACATTTACAGCTCCAGTTCACACATTCTTTGACAAAGTGTTTGTTAATGTTGATGATGAAAAGGTTAAAAACAACAGGCTTTTAATATTGAGAAAGATATACAATCTTTACGCAGCTGAAATAGCCGACCTGTCAAAGATTGTGATTGCGGAAAATTAACATCTGATTAAAACTCAAATCTCCGGATATGGACGATTATATAGATTCATTCCTTAATTACCTCATTGTTGAATGCGGGCTCTCCAAAAACACTATTCTCGCTTATAGCGTGGCTGTAAACCATTTGGCGAATTACGTTACAAGAAAGGGCCTCGGAAATTTTGAGTCGGTTCGACCGGATCATATTGTCGGTTTTATCGAATCAGAGCGAAACAGGGGGCTTGATCCAAACTCTATTGCCAGAAATTTAACGGCAATCAAAATGTTCTATAAATTTCTGGCGGTTGAGGGCAAGATTGCAGAGAATCTTGTCTCGTCAATTGAGTCGCCCAAACTCTGGCTCAAACTACCGGAGGTTATCAACCATATTGACGTTGAAAATCTGCTTAAATCACCCGATTTGTCAACAAGCCTTGGCAAAAGGAACAAAGCGATACTTGAACTAATGTACGCCACCGGCGCAAGGGTGTCTGAAGTGGCTGGTCTTGAGATTGGTTTTATAAACTTTGACTACAAATTTATAAAATGCAGGGGAAAGGGCTCAAAAGAGCGCATTGTTCCCATAGGCTCAAAGGCGATAGACGCAGTTAACGAATATTTAGAGGAAGCCAGGCCGGCGCTTTGCAAAGACAAAAAATGCGGCAATCTCCTATTCCTCTCAAAAAGCGGCAAACATCTCAGGCGCGAAAACATTTGGGAGATAGTAAGAAAGTGCGCTTTAAAGGCGGGCATCAGCAAACATCTTTCGCCCCACACATTGCGCCACTCATTTGCCACCCATCTTCTTGAAGGCGGCGCTGATTTGAGGTCGGTTCAGGAGATGCTTGGGCACGTAAATATATCCACTACACAAATTTACACCCACATTGACAAAACTCGGCTTAAGGATATCCATCATAATTTCCACCCAAGGGGGTGAAAAACATATCAAGAGCTAAAAGAAGATAAGATTTGATCATTTTTGATTATACAAAAGCTTGTTAGGCGTTTAACCAATCGTTAATAGAAATGATTGCTTGTTGTAGGATTTCTTTTACTAATTCTGAAGATATATCCTTTCCATGCGGATTTGGAATTGTTTGCCTGTAACCTTCACGTTTCATATAGCTGTGCCTACCTCCGCTGAATGGGCCCATAAATCCTAATTTGGAAAGCTTTTTTATCAGTTTCCCCCTTGAGCAAGGCGGTATATTACTCATATGCCAAATCTCCATTCACACGCATTGTTCAGGCTGTTCAACGGCAATTGCAAGTTTGTTTCCATTGATAGCAGGCATTTCTTCACCTTCTTTTAATCCTACAGTAATCCAAAGTTCAATTGCGTCTATAAGGTTATCACGCGCTTCCTCAAAGTTGTTTCCCTGTGTCATACAGCCAGGCAAAACAGAGGCAATTGCCACCACGGAACCATTTTCGGAATCTTTTCTATATTCCGCTGTCTTAAGGATCTCATTTACGTAATTTTTAAAACTTACATACTTCATGATTCTCTCCAAATATAATAAAAACAAATAAAGAATTAAACGTTTATGAGGCGCTGTTCTGATACGCTTGCGATAATATATCCAAAACTCTACCCATATGAACAAGAAACAACCCTGTTCACTTGGCAGTGGCCAATAGTCTCGCAAATTCCAATCCGCTCACGGGCAAACAAAGTTTGTCCATGCTACCCATTATAGCATCTTACTTTGCTTTATGCGCTCTGCGCTTCTATCAAGCATCAAGTTCGCCACTACTTTGCTTCGCTCTTCGCTCTTCGCGCTCTGCGCTTACCCCTCAATACCGTACAGCTTAAGCTTATTGTACAGTGTTTTTAATGAAATATTTAGCGCGGTAGCCGCGTCCTTTTTATTGCCGTTTTTCTCGCGCAAAACAGACGCTATATGGTCGCGTTCAACTTCAGGCAGCGTCATGCCTGTATGCGATTGCCCGCCGTGTTCGGTAAAATTGCGGCTTATTATCTTCTCTGGAATATCATCAACAGTAATAGTTTCGTTTTCCGCAAGGATAACGGCGCGTTCAATAGTGTTTTCAAGCTGGCGCACATTTCCGGGCCAATCATATTCCGATAGCGACTTAACGGCCTTTGGGTCGATCTGTTTTGCCTCGCCTTTATAGCTGTTTTTTGCAAGAAAGTGGTTTATCAAGACGGGTATGTCCTCCCTGCGTTCCCTTAAAGGCGGCAGGTGTATTTCAACGACATTAAGCCTGAAGTATAAGTCTTCCCTGAAGTTGCCTTCCGCCGCCTCTTTGGCAAGGTCTTTATTTGTGGCCGCTATAACCCTTGCGTTGACATTTATGGTTTTATTGTCGCCCACTCTGCGTATCTCGCCGGATTGCAAAGCCCTGAGCAGTTTGGGCTGAATATTGAGCGACATTTCGCCTATCTCGTCCAGAAACAGGGTGCTTTCATCCGCCACTTCAAACAGGCCGCTTCTGGACTGGTTTGCGCCGGTAAACGCTCCTTTGGTGTGGCCAAACAGCTCGCTGTCAAGAAGGGTGTCGTTCAGGGCCGCGCAATTTATTACAACAAACGGTTTTGCGGACCGGCTGCTCTTTTCATGGATGGCCTTTGCCACCAGCTCTTTGCCTGTTCCGCTTTCGCCCTGAATAAGCGCCGAACAATCACTGGAGGCTATTTTGTCAATCAGTTTAAACACGGCTTTCATTTTTTCGCTATCGCCTATAAAGATGGCCGGCAACGCAAACTTTTTGACCATCTGTTTTAAACTATTGTTTTCTTTTGCAAGCGCCCTCTTTTCAAACGCCTTTTGAAGCAATATGTCAAGCTCAAAGAGTTTGCACGGTTTTGTTATATAATCGTATGCCCCCGACTTCATTGACTCCACGGCGCTTTCAACCGAGCCTTCGCCTGTAAGCAGTATTACTTCGGTTGTCGCGTCCATCTCCTTTATCTTTTTTAGAGCCTTTTCACCGTTTATGACCGGCATGTTTATGTCAAGTATGGCAATGTCATAATCGTTTTCATGAGCTTCAAAGATGGCTTTTTCGCCGTTATCCACGCACGAAACATCATATCCCATGCGGGTAAGCTCTTTTTCCATAATAGTTCTAAACGTAATTTCATCGTCCGCTAAAAGGACTTTTATTTTTCTATCCATTTTCTAAATTTCCCGGATCTTCCTGTTAATAATTTAATGCCGCACTTCCACGTTGAACACAAACGGCGAGAAATTTGAGCCTACAACAATGCTGTTTTTCTTCGCCTTTAATACACACGATTTTTTAATTGGTTTGTCGTTTACAATTACTCCGGATATGCTGCCCCTGTCAACAACGATAAAACCTTCATCTACTTTGTCGATCAAAAAATGATTTTTTGAGACATAATAAGGCTTATCGTTTTCAGTTATATATAGATCGTTATTGGAAAAGACGTCTTTTTTGACCATAGTGTCGCCTGTTGAATAACGCCCGACTTTAAAAGGAAATTTTCTGATTTCCCTGCCGGCTCCCCTCAATGTATCTTTGCTTACATTGTTGGCTCCTGATATTATAATGTGCCGGCTATTAACAAAAGGGGGGCTCTCTTTTTTGTCAATGTCAATATGGCCGTTATTTTTATCAAGCGTGTTAGCCTCGGCCAACTTTGTAGTTGATCTTATCCTTTCAAAAAGGGAGCGCACAATAGGCAGAATCAATTTAGGCCTGCAGGTGTATAGATTGTTAAATGACTTGCGGTCAATGATTGTCAGCGCTGTATTCTCTAATGCCGTTATTGTTGCCGACCTTGCAACGTCCTCAATAAGGCCCATTTCGCCAAATATTTCTCCTTTTCCAAGTGTTGTCAGGATAGATTTATGATTATTTACAATAGTTGATACCTCCACACTGCCTGAATCAATAATATATGCGCAGGTCTCCTGAAGACCTTCTTTAATTATCACATCGCCATTTTTAACTTTTATCTTTTTCATATTGGTCAAGAAATTTTCTTAAAAATTCATCGAAAACAGATAAATACCACGTGAATAAACTCTGTACAATTATCATATTTTGCCGCAATATGCCAATATTAATATATACAACGCCATATTGCAAACAGTTAAAGCGTGTTTTTTAGACGGATATGGATGATTGTTGCCGCCGGTGGCGGGTGTGGTATGAATTGTTATGTTAACCTAATTTTGCCGGCAGCCTGACCTCAAACACGCTGCCTTCCCCCGGTTTGCTTTTGACGTTAATATCGCCGTTATGGTTTTTTATTATTTCATAGCTCATGGAAAGCCCCAGGCCCGTGCCTTCGCCAACCTCTTTTGTTGTAAAAAACGGATCAAATATCCTCGGCATGTTTTCTTCAGGTATTCCTTTGCCGGAATCAGTAACGGTTATAAAAATACCATCCTCTTTTCTGGCCGTCTTGATTTTTATAACCCCTTTGTTCTCTATTGATTGGACGGCATTGCCGAGTATGTTCATGAAAACCTTATTGATTTGGTCGGGATAACACTCAAGGGTAGGATCGCCCGCATACTCCCTGATAATTTCAATTCGAGATTTATACTGGGCGTTGAGTATGTTTAAAGTCGCGTTGATTTGTTTATTTATATTAATAGTATGGACTTTGTCGTCTTTATTTCTGGAAACCTGCCTAAGGTCTTTAACTATTTTAACGGTTCTATCTACGCCTTCTGAAATGCCGTCTAATATTTTCCGTAAATCTATTATTGTATCTTCGTAATATATGCGTTCTTTAAAATTTGTGATTTTCTTTAAAAATTCAGATAAATTCAGAGAGCTATCCTTCTCAAGCTCTTTGTATTTATCAAGCAAAAGAAGAAGTTCGCCGACTCTTTCATCAAGAGTGTCAACCCCCGACGCAATAAAGTTTACAGGATTATTAATTTCATGCGCAATGCCTGCTGTTAACAAGCCGAGAGACGCCATCTTTTCAGAGTGTATTAATTGCTTTTGTGTTCTTTTTAAATCATCATAGGCCGACTTTAGAGCGCTGTTTGCGCATTTCAGATCAATGGTTCGCTCGTCAACTTTATGTTCAAGCTTGTCTTTAAGCTCTTCTAGTTCATTAATGTGCAATTGCAGGATAGAAGTCATCCTGTTAAAGTTCTCCGCCATTATGCCTATTTCATCAAGAGATTTAACCTCCACGGTTTTATCAAAATTGCCTTTAGATATTTCCATAGCGGTTTCCGTTACTTTTCTGATAGGTTTAATAAGCACGTTTAGAAGAAATAGTGAAATAATGGTTGATATCGCCGTTATGGAAAAGACAATAAAGGCGCCTATGGAAAAAATATAGGATATTTTATCGTTTAGATTCTTAAGGGAAAAAACAACCTTCACCAATCCTATCACTGCCGGTTGCTGAGAGCTTTCACCTCCTGCTTCTCCAATAGTTAAAAAACCTAAATCTTCTGCTCCATCATCTACCGCGCTTTCTTCCGACAATATAGGGGCTATAAATCCGAGGGCATGCTTTCCTTTGTTCAATGTTAACGGCAATCTGCGTGTGTCACTAACCGGTCTAGATATATTAGCTATCTCGTCATTAAATGATCCGTAATCATCTTTGCCGTTTTGCGCTAATATTTTATTGTCGCCTCCTGTTATCTCCACATAGATTATGTCTGGTTTTCGCAGCCTTCCTTTAACAATATTGTCCAAGATTGCGCGGTTTTCAGTAAGCGCTCCATATTCAGAGTCAGATGCAAGACTTTCCACCTCGGACAAACCCCTTTTATCCATTTCGCTTTGAAGTTGATTCTTTGATGTGTAGAAGAGAAGCAGCCCAATGGAAAAGCTGGTAAAGAGTATGATTGGCAAAATAAGCAGGAAAAACTTTGACTTAAGCCCGAATCTTAAATTTCTGTTAATATCATCCATTTTTTTACAATTTTTTAAAACAAAGAAAGGGGGAATCGTTTAACCTCGAAGGACAGGAAAAGAAATGCAAAAACATTTAACCTCGAATTATGCGAATTTAAAGGCAAAGCCGTACTTCTTTTTACCAATGACTAATTACCCTTGACCAATGCCCAATTACTTATAAATATGCCTTGCGGAATCCAATATTTTCTGTGGTAGTTTTATGCCGCACCTCTTTAATGTTATCAAATTGAGAGCCAGGAATATTTCTTGCGGATTTTCAATCGGGATTGCGTCCTTAAACGCGCCTTTTATAGCCTTGTTACAGATAGCCCCGGCTTGCGCGCCGACTGAAAAAGCGTCTGAATAAAAGCTGAACGGCGAGCCTAATTCCACTAGTTGGGGCGAGCACGACATAACAGGAATGCAGTTTCTGAGGGCGGTTAGATTAATATGCTCAAAAGATTTCTGGCTCAGAACCGTGCTGTCAGGGTATACCCATAAAAGATCAATCTTTTTTATTAACTTGTCAAGCGCGTCAGGCACGTCTTTTGATGACTTTACTTTTATCCCTATTAAATTCAGCCCTAAATCCTCGGCAATTTCCTCGGCTTCTTTTATTATATTAGACGATTTTTTTGGATCGTATATTACCCCTATATTTTCAGCGTATGACACTATCTGCGTCATGCGCGTCAATTGAGGCCTTATCGACACATCAAACGACACCCCGCCCACGTTATTATTACCGTTAAAATCAGCGCGTTCGGGATTAACAACCATGCAAAATATTACCGGAACAGTTGATATCTCTTTGCCTGCAAGTTCCGAGGCCAACTTCCCTATGGTGAATATTGCAGAAGGTGGGTTCTTTGACTTTATCAGTTTCTTGACTTTTTTAATAACTTTACGGCCTTTTGAAGAGCTGCTCTCCATATCAAACTCTACAAAGTCATCCTTGACAACGCTTTTAAAACCTTCAGACGCCAATTCATACGGCAGCACCAAATCCTTGCTTTTTAGGATTACAATCTCCGCAAAAGCGTTTGTATAAAATGCGCTGTATGCTATAAAGCAAATAACAATTGTAAATAGTTTTTTTATCATAATTTAAACAATATAAATATCTAATTTAAGAATGTGCATTTTATCATTTTATTTTTTAATTTCTTGTTTTGAAAATTCTATTTAGCTTTTAAAATGCATACCCCTGTTCAGTTAGCAATTGGCAGTTTGCAAAAAAAACACATCAAGGCAGAATCCAGCATCCTGTATCCAGAAACTAGAATTCATACCCCAACTCAACATAAAACGTCCTGCCGGGGCGCGGCAAGTCGTTTGGGATGGAACTTGGCGCCGGATCGTAATAGTTTTTGTCTAACAGGTTAAACAGCGACGCCTTTATTTTCATATCCTTAAAGAAATTTTTAGCTATCAATGTCATGTTGGCAACTGCGTAGCCCGGAGAATCATCTCTTGTGTCAGATTCCTCGCGAGGCCTTGGGCCATTTATAAATGTGTGCAGGTTTGCGTTAAGATATTTTGTTAATCCAAAATTTACACCCACATTCCCTTTGTGTTTAGGCGCGTCAGGCAATGGATCGCCCTTTGCCTCCGCGTCCTGGTAAGTATAGTTGGCGTAAAAATACGCGTCATCCCAAAAGTTGCCAAGGGCGGCTTTTGCTTCAAACTCAATCCCCTGAATGTTTGCGCCTCCCAGATTCCCATAAACCCGCGGTTCATCTGACGAGGATTTAGGGCCTAAAACAATCTCATCCCTTATAACATTAAAGAAGTAATTTACATTTACGTTTAACTCATCAGTGAATTTGTACGCTAACCCAACTTCATATGTCCTTATTGTTTCAGGTTTAAGGTCTGGATTGCCGATGCTAACCGTATTATTAACACTATAAAGCTCCCGGAAGTGCGGCGCGCGAAACGCCTGACCATATAATAATTTAAGAGTGGCGTTTTCCATAAAATCCCATACAAAGCCGATCCTGGGATTAGTTGTCCCCTCAAAGTCGCTGTAATGATCATGCCTTATTCCTATTGTAAGACCCATGTCTTCCACTATATCCCATTTATCCTGCATATAGACAGCCCATATCTGCCTGGTTTTCTCCCTAATCCAGTTCGCCGTGTCCGTCGTGTCCTGCAGTGATCCGAGCGAAGCGCCTGTTATAGGATCCCTGTTATTAAAAGACTCGGAGTTGTCCATTGTTTCCCATTCATAAGCAAATCCCATTGTAAAAGTATTATTACTAAACAGTTCATAATCTATTTGTATTTCAGAGCCCAGCCTTCTATTTGTTCCAAGTCCGACAGACTTAATGCCTTCAGGAAACCTTTCGAAATCCCCGTCACCGTCCGGATCATCCAGCAATGTAAAACCTTCAGGCGTTCCCTGTATATCAAATTTAAAATCAAATTGATCATAGTATATTCTGGGGTTTATGGACAACCGATCTCTTTCAATTTTATAACTTAAATTTGCCATAACATAATTTAGAAAATTCTCGTTGTCATTTGTCAGCGCCACTCCAGAGCCCACAAATGATTCGGTGTCCTTATTTATATATTTGCCGTTCAATTCCAGGTCTTTATATGCCAATTTAAGGTTCAGGTCTATTTTATTTCTGCCGTCATCCGTGTCGCCCGGTGTAATTGAAAATGGGGTGCCGGATAATTTATCCTGCTCTATTGCCTCGCTTAGGCCATTTGTGTTATAAAAATTGGCAAAACCTGAAATATCAACTCCATATACCTTCTTGCCGTATAAAACGCTGTAATCCTGTGTGTCAAAACTGCCAAATCCTCCGGCAATCTCAATGCCGTCAATATCTTCAGCGTTTTTTGTAATAATATTAATAACAGCTAGGAATGCGTTGGAGCCGTAAAGCGCAGACCCCGGCCCTCTAATTACCTCAATCTTTTTAACATGTTTTAATGGGAAGTCATCAAAAAAAAGAGCAGTAGCTCCAAATAAAGGCATGTTTAGTGGATGGTTGTTTACAAGCGCTTTAATTTTACTATTGCTGCCGCTGTTTTGCATGCCTCTGGCTGAGTACCTTACAGTTCCAAATGATTTGCCCTTAACTATATCAAAACCAGGGATAATCCTGAGGGCGTCCGTCAATGTCCTTGCCCCCATATTCTCAATCTCTTTAGCGGTTATAACAGTAATAATTGAAGGGGCTTTTGAAACCTCCTCTTCAGTTTTTGACGCGATTGATACCAACTGCTGATCCATTAGCGTAAACACATCATGATAACCGCCTGAGATTTGGGTAACATTTGGATATATCTCCTCCGGCGTCCCGGTCAAGTCGTTATCTTGTTGGTTGCCAAAATCTTTCGCGCTTATATCACAATCAATAAAACATGGTGAAAAACAGAAAGCGGCGATTAATACAAAGAAACAGGATTGTAACTTTATAGTCATGTAAATATAATAAAACAAAAATATCTAAATTACGGACGAAAAAGTAAAATATAACCAAATGTAACTGTTTTTGCTATTATTTTTCATTTTACTTGTTAATTTCTTGTTTTTAATTTTCTATTTAGCTTCTAAAACGCATACCCCTGTCCTGTTTGCAATTGGCAATTGGCAGTTTGCAAAAAAAACACATCAAGCCGGCATCCAGAATCCAGCATCCAAAAACTAGAATTCATACCCCAACTCAACATAAAACGTCCTGCCGGGGCGTGGGATATCAGAGGGAAGAGTTCCCATAGGAGTGGGATCGTCATATTGTTTGTCAAAAATATTAAACAAAGATGCCGTTATTTTCATATCCTTGAAAAAGTCTTTTGCTATCAATGTCAAATTCGCAATAGCGTAACCCGGCGAATCGTCTCTGGTATCGCTTTCAGCGCGAACCCTTGGGCCGCTTATGAATGTGTGAAGATTTGCGTTCAGATATTTTGTTATGCCGAAGTTGACGCCCAAATTCCCTTTATGTTTTGGCACATCAGGCAACGGACCTCCCTTTGATTCAGCGTCCAGATATGTATAGTTGGCAAACGCATAAGCGCCGGGCCAAAAATCTGAAAGTAACGCATTGGTTTCAAACTCTATGCCCTGAATGTTTGAGCTGTTAACATTTTGGTGAATTAAGCGGGTGTCGGTATCAGATAAGGCAACCGGCGCAAAAGCTATTTCATCCCTTATAACATTAAAAAAATAATTGACCCCGGCGGTAAGTTTTTTAGAAAATTTATAATCAATCCCTACCTCATATGTTCTTATTGTTTCCGGCTTGAGGGAAGGGTTGCCCAAACGAACAGGCGCGTTAATCTGGTAAAGCTCCACAAAGCCCGGAGCCCTGAAAGCTTGGCCGTAAAGGACTTTTAAAGCCGCGTTATCCATAAAATCCCAGACAAGGCCCAACCTTGGATTGGTAGTTCCCTCAAAGTCGCTGTAATGATCATGCCTTACACCAAGAGTAAGGCCTAATTTATTCGTTATATCCCATTTGTCCTGAAAGTAAACAGCCCATATCTGCCTCGTTACTTCAGCCATGTAGTTTGCATTGTCGGATACGTTTTGCATGGAGCCCAGCGAAGCTCCGGTTAAAGGGTCAAAATTGGAATAATGTTGAATGTTGTCATTCCTTTCCCATATATAACTGAATCCAAAGGTGACAATGTTGCTGTTCGATAGTTTATAATCGGTTTGTATTTCACTTCCCAATCTTTGAAAACTGCCGAGCGCCCTTAAATTTTTTCCTTCGGGAAATGCCTCAATATCGCCGTCGTTGTCAAGATCTTCATTTACAGTGAAGCCGTCTGGAAATGGATTTACCCTGTAATCAATGTCATATTGATCAAAATAGGCTCGAGGTTTAACTGTTATTTTATCGCCTAAGTCTAATTTATAGCTGAGATCGGCGGTTGCATAATTGTTCATTCGTTCGCCGTCATCCGTTAAAAGATATCTTGTTCCGGCGAACGGCTCGGCGTCTTTATTCATATATTTGGCATATAATTTTATATCTTTGTGCGAAACGTTAAAAGAGACGTCGAATTTATTCCTGCTGTCGTCAACTTGGCCCGGCGCTTGTGATAAAGGTTGACTTAAAAGAGCTTCTTCTCCTATTGATCCGTTGAAACCGTTTGTGTTATAAAAGTCAATATAGCCCGCAACATCAACCCCATGCAATGTTTTGCCTGCCAATATACTGTATTTCTGTGTGTCATATGTTCCAAATCCGGCGCTAACCTCAATGCCGTTGATATCTGAAACGCCTTTTGTAATTACATTGATAACCGCCAGAAATGCGCTGTTGCCGTATAGAGCGGAGCCCGGACCTCTTATAATTTCGATTCGTTTAACATTTTTTAATGGAAGACTGTCGAACCAATAAGAAAAACCGCCATTCCAATGGTTGTTCAATGTATGGCCGTTTACAAGCAGCTTGATCCTTCTGTCTGCTTTTCTCACACCCCTGCTTCCTATCTCAATTCTGCCAAACGCCGCGTCTTTGATAATGTCAAAACCCGGTATTGTTCTAATGATATCCGGCAATATTTTTGCGCCCATATTTTCAATCTCTTCGCTTGTAATAACAGTAATAATCGACGGAGCATTCGCGGCCCTCTCTTCAGTTTTAGAGGCGATGGAAATTAACTCCTCTTGCATAATGAAAAAGACGTCATCATAACCGCCTGCAACCTGAGCCACAACCGGATATGCCGGCTCCCGTGTTTCTGTTAGCTTTCCATCCTGTTGCTTGATATCAAGAGCATCAGAAGCGTTGTCTACCTCTGCCGCGTCTGTTTCGCAATCTATAAAAACAAGCGCGAAAAAGAAAGACGCAAATATTATCAGAACGGTTAATTTGTTTATTCGACAGTTTAATTTCATGTTTATCTTAAAAACTCATAATGGCAATCGTAATCGATTATACATCTCGTACCCATCTTTTTGCATATTCGCAAGCTGGAAAACTAGCTTTTTGAAGGTGACGGCAAAACATTTTTGTTTAACCGCTGTAGTGTAGGCGCGTCCCCGCGCCGTGGCGTTTGGGGCAGTTATTTTCGACTCTGTGTTGCCCCAAACGTATGCAAAAAAGACGCTTGTTTTGCCATTGCTTATCAAATTGACTGTCACGTGGCAAGTGATTTCAACGCATGATTACATAAATTACAACGTATATGCGTCACTTGCCTGCTACGGCGCGGGGATGCGCCTACACTACATTATTTAGAAGCCATGTTGAATCAAATAACGAAGCCAACTTGCGGCGAAGATGTGTATAAACCTTAGCTTTTTAGAGGGGAGGTTGTTCGGTCGGAGTTCTCCGTTCTAGGCTCCGCTCTTACATCCAGCATCCAGTAACCAGTAACCAGTAACTTTTAAAGCGGTATTGAAAATGTAAAAATTGCGCCTCTATTCCGTTCACTGTCGCAAGTAATCTCGCCATTGTGTCCTTTTATTATATGTTTGCAAATATCCAGGCCGATGCCGCCTCCTTTTTCTCCCTTAGAGGAGTAGAACAACTCCCAGATCTTGTCAATTTTATCTTTTTCTATCCCGCAACCATTGTCAATGACGCTTATGCGCGCATGACCATTTTGTTTTTCAGACTTAATCAATATCTTTCCTTTATTGGAGTTTCCAATTGCCTGCGCGGCGTTTCTTATCAGGTTTATCAAAACCAATGTTAGTTTGCGTTTATCAGCCATTATTCTGCCTTCATAACCGTGTTCCGTCACAATTTTCTTATATTTAACATCAAGATCAAGTTTAGCAAGGTTAATAGCGTAGTCAACAAGCTCTTTTAAATTATGCTCATCTATTAAGAAGTTGACCAGTTCATTATTAGCAATGGCGTTTATTTCTCCTATAAGGGCCGCAATTTGATCTCTGCCGTCATAAATTAATTGAATATTTTTTTGATCCTTTTCGCTTGCCTCGTCCTTAATATTTTCTAATAGGGCAATAGGATTTAAAAGCGAGTTTATCTTATGTGAAAACCCGCGAGCCAATGTGCCTACAACGGCTTTCTGCTCCTGCCTTACGATTTGCGCTTGCGCATGTTTTAATTCATCTATAGTTTGCGTTAGCTTCAGATTTTTTATTTTTAGTTGATCAATAAGCATTTTGTTTTCTTTTGCAAGAAAATAACGGCTAAACGCGCCCTTTATGGCCAAACTAAGCTCCTCTTTCGACCATGGTTTAACCACATATCGGTATACCTTTGCCATGTTAATGGCCTCTATCAAAAATTCAACATCAGTGTGGCATGTCAGTATAATTCTGATAGTGTCCATGTGATTGAGCATAATACGTTTTAGGAATTCAATTCCCTGCATATCAGGCATTCTTTGATCAGTTATAATAACGGGAAATTCCCCTTGCTCTTTCAGGATATTAAACGCTTCCTCTGCGGAAGGGCAGGAAAAAATAGTGTATTCCCGTTTAAAAGCTATTGAAAACAGCTCCAAATTGCGAGGCTCGTCATCAATATAGAGCAATTTCATATCTTCTTTTTTGTATTGTTCGAGAGTCATTAATAAATCCAATTAAATAGAACCTAACCCGGATAAACCGGAAAAGTGACTAAAGTGATCTAAAGTTAAAAGTGAACTAAAGTTTTGGTAAAAATTTTCAATTTTTGAATTCCACCTCGCTCCCAACCCCCCAGTTTTGACGCGAAACAATTCGAGAAGCCCCAGCTTCGTGTTTGGCGCATATTTGATTCCCTTTTGCGCGCGAAGCTGGGGCTTATTGGATTGCCGATTACAAA
Organism: Candidatus Anammoxibacter sp.; assembly: GCA_021777105.1. GTDB lineage: Bacteria > Planctomycetota > Brocadiia > Brocadiales > Anammoxibacteraceae > Anammoxibacter_B. Next base: position 2,469 of record JAIQZQ010000042.1, on the reverse strand, counting down.
GCTGGGGTGGTGGTAACCAGAGCGATCGCTTTTATCTGTGTAAGTTCGCGTAATCTATGTCATCCGTGCTCTATGCTTTAGATGCCGGTTTATAGCCAATTGCCAACCGCCGATTGCCAACTGCCAATTGACGGACTGTATAGTTCATGTTTATTTAAATAATATTTTCGTATGAAAGAGACCCGCGTTATGAGCGAGCCTTCTGTTTGCAGGTCGTATGCCCTAAATTTATCTCTCAATTCAGGTAATGCCGCCTCTACAATAAATTTTCTGCCTTTTCCCGGATATCTTTTAGCGTATTTTAACAATACAACATCTACTTCTTCTATTGGAGCATAGTTTTCGCATAGTTTTTTTATCCTTGAGTCCGGTCTTGGTCTTGTTAGATCTATCTCGTCAAACAATTGCCTCCATTGTTCCGGCAGTTTCCATAGTTCGTCTCTATTTGAGGCTGTGGCAATCAGGATATTTGGTTTGTTTTCATGATTTTCAAGTTTTTCCGCCAGATTAAGCAATGTATCATCGTCCAGGTTTGCAACTCGCCGCAACACAAATAGATTATTATCACAATCCGTTTTCATGCCGGCTTCATTACGCCCGCTTTTACTGAAAATAGCGTCAAACAGGTTTACGTTAGGGTTAGAGGATTCAATAACATGTTTTTTTAAAGCAATGCCGTCATTTCCATTATGTTTGCCGGCGCTTGAGTTTCCTAAAGGAGTGTTGGCGATATAATCTATGCATGCGTCCCGTTCTGTAGCGCTACCGCCAACAATTATCAAATATTTGTTAACAACCCTGTTTTTTTCTAAACTGTTTCTGAATTCCAGGATTTTTGGGAATTGTGACACTATCATATAAAGCGGACATTGTTTTCTTATAATTTTTGCGGTCATTTTATTGTTAACAGCCTTAAAGGAGCTGTTTTTACTCCGATTAATTGTTAAGTAAAATTTATGCCGGTATGGTTTTAAACCACGGCGGCAACTAGCCGGTATGGAGCGCAAAAATTATAAAATAATATCCATAACGGTCTAAATTAAGATTTTGCCGAATTCGAATGAATCGAGATGAGCGGCAGCTTTGTCGTATAGGGCACGATATTCGTGTTTCGGGCCACGAATACCGCGCCATGTGAATCATATCTTTTTTCTGGTTTTAAACTTTGCCATGTTTTAAACACAAAACAGATGCGATTCGCTTTCATGCAATCATTCCTTTTCTACTTTTTCATTAAAATCAAGCAGGCCTAAGCCGTCCAATATTTTGCCGGGAATTGAAAAGTCTCCAATTATCATACGGCGCGGCGTGAGATTAGACAAAACAAGGGTAGGAGTGGCAATAATATTGCATCTTTCGGCCATATGAGGGCTTTTTAAAACGTCAATCACTTCAAGGTCGTATTCAAAGTCTTGATTATCGTCAAGTGTTTTTCGCACTTCAACAATTGATTGATCGCTTTCATTAGCCGGCCCTGCTAAAAACAGTTTAAAAAGCAATTTTGCCATTTCTTTATAACTCCAATCCGGGTTAATGTTAATTTTTACCAGTTTCCAATCACAGGCTTGAAATGAGAGGAAGCGCATCTAAAAAACAAAATGAATAGTTGTTAAACAATTGCAATTATGGCGCCTAATCGTAAACTATTTCTAACTTTGATGTAATTTCTTTAATCGCTGTATGTTATGATTTAGTCAATAAATTTGGCATGGTTGGCAAGATGTTTTTAAGGCGCGGATATCGTGGCGTGGCAACATGGGGCGGCTTGTTGATTCTTGCCTGTGTCGGTCTTGTAGATAGCTTCAAACGTCTTTTGATCGCGTAAAACATAGCGCCGTTAACAATCGCAACAGTTAAATTATGAGAGTTTTTGACAAGATATTTTTTTAATTACTGATCGCCCTGGTTACCAAGCCCCTCAGACTGTGTCAAATGAACTCGTCGGTATTTCGTTGTCGCGGGAAGTTAAATAAAGAGCGATAATAATCGAATTACCAAATTATATTAACGTAAAACGAGGAAAACAATGAGTTATATTGATGGAGATAGAAACCAGTTAACAATGCTGCCTCCTATAATAGATGATTATATAGGAACCCATGACCCAGTGCGAGTATACGATGCATTTATAGAAGCGCTGGATATAGAGGAACTAGGAATTGCGCTAAAACGAGACAAGGCGTGAGCCAAAAGTTATAATCCCAAAAGCATATTAAAGCTATTGGTATATGGATATTCGTACGGAGGAACAGGGAGTTAGCGGAGATTAGAAAGAGCGTGTCATCATAATTTATCATTTATATGGTTAATGGCGGATGTAAAACCAGACTACAGAACAATAGGTAGATTTCGTAGTGATAACAAAAAAGCCCTAAAAAAGGTCTTAAGTCAAATAGTAAAGTTATGCATAGAATTAGAGATGATAGAAGGTAACAGTTTATTTGTAGATGGTAGTAAATTCCGAGCCGA
>JAIQZQ010000041.1 GCA_021777105.1 Candidatus Anammoxibacter sp. | reverse complement strand
TGACCTGATAATATTGGATTTAATGCTTCCTAAAATGGATGGCCTTGATGTGTGCAGACATATAAGACGAGACAACAATACATCTTCAATTCCTGTTATCATGCTGACGGCTAAAGGAGAAGAGACCGATAGGATTGTGGGTTTTGAATTAGGCGCAACCGACTATGTGGTAAAGCCTTTTAGTCCTCGCGAGTTGGTTCTGCGTGTCAAATCTTTATTAAAGCATTTTGGGGCCGAGGAGGATGAAAGCTGCGTTTTAACCGCGGATAAGCTGAAGGTTGATATTTCAAGGCATAAAGTAACCGTTGAAGATGAGGATATTGAATTAACTTCAATGGAGTTTAAACTTTTAGTTCTTTTGATGCGGCGTAAAGGGCGAGCGCTGTCCCGCGACAATATTTTGACTGATGTTTGGGACATAGCCGCCGATGTCACTACGCGCACAATCGATACCCATGTAAAAAGTTTGCGCAAAAAACTCGGTAAAATGGGCTGTTTAATTGAAACCGTGCGCGGCATGGGGTATAGATTCAGCGAAATAGATTAAAAGCGCGATACGGTTTTATGAGAATAAATATCCAATATAAAATAACGCTGATATTTGGAATAATTGGGGCTATTATTCTCCTGGGTATTTATGTATACCTTAACAACAATTTAACCGGACACGCTTATCAGCGCGCCGGCGTTCACCTCAAAAAACAGACAGCTCTTGTTAAATCATTTCTTGAAAAACATATTACCGGCGACGAAGATCCTTTGATCTTCGATGAAATTGTCAATGAAATTTCCAAAAATCTTGATGTTCGGGCCACTATTATCAGCCTTGACGGCACAGTTATTGCCGATTCTGAAATAGAGCCTCAATTCATTGACGATATTGAAAATCACCTTTACCGCGCAGAAGTTCAACAGGCCATCAAGACCGGCATTGGCCAAAGCAGCCGTTTCAGCTCGACTGTTAAAAAAGAGATGCTTTATCGCGCCTATACATTTGGGGAAGGCGATGCCGGAATGATTATAAGGCTTGCCGCTTTTGTCTCCGAAATTGAGCAAATATCTTTTCAATTACGAAAAACATTAACCATCTCTATTGTCTTGGCGTTTATTTCTATAACTATTATCAGTTTTCTGGTTTCAATTTTTATATCAACGCCTATAAAGAAGATGTCAATAGTGGCGTCAAACATAGCGGATGGCGATTTTTCTAAAAAGATTTCATCTACTTCCAGGGATGAGATAGGCGATATGGCCAATGCTTTTAACTATATGATCGACCAGATAAGGCATAAGATAGATGAGGTTACTTTAAGCAAGTTGCGGTTTGAAGCCGTCCTTTTAAGCATGTTTGAAGGCGTTATAGTGGTTGATATAAACGGCCTTATCCTTTTAATGAATCAGACGTTAAAAAACTTCTTTTTGGTGGAAGGCGATGTTTTAAATAAGAGGCCTATGGATGTCCTTAACAATATTGAGATCCAGGAAATAGCGGACAACGCCCTGAAGAAAGGGCAAGGTGTTGAAGCGCGCGAAATTAAGGTGATTAATGATGAGGAAAAGATACTTTTAGCGCATGCAACGCCGGTTTTAAGGGACGATAGAGTGGAAGGCGCGGTGCTTGTTTTCCATGATATAACCGAGCTTCGGCGTCTTGAAAAGATTAGACAGGATTTTGTGGCAAATGTCTCTCATGAACTGCGCACTCCAATGTCAAGCATCAAAGGCTATGCGGAAACTCTGTTGGACGGCGCATTGGATGATAAAAAATACGCCCGGGATTTCCTAAATATTATCTATTCCGAATCAGGACGAATGGCAACATTGGTGGATGAAATACTTGATCTTTCCAGAATAGAGTCCGGTAAACTCAAAATGGTTTTAGCTCCATGCAAGCTGGCTTCAATAGTGTCGCGAACTATTGCGGCGGTCGGCAAACAAGCCGGAGATAAATCTATTACAATCAAAAAATTTATCCCAGAAGGATTGCCGGACCTCCTTGCCGATGAATCAAAAATCTCGCAAATACTCCTGAACCTATTGGACAATGCCATTAAATATAATAATGAAGGCGGTGAAATCTTTGTGTCGGCAAAAGACGTTATCCTCTCTGTGAGGATAGATGTCATAGACACAGGCATAGGCATTTCAGAGCAGGAACAATCTCGTGTTTTCGAAAGATTCTACCGCGCAAACAAAACCCATTCCCGCGAACTTGGAGGCACGGGCCTCGGCCTCTCCATTGTAAAACACATAGTAAACGCTCATAACGGAAGCGTCTACGTTAAAAGCGAGCCGGGCAAAGGCTCTACCTTCAGCTTTACCATTCCTAAGGCTTAATCCCGCAAAAAACCCAAGTTATTTATTTCCGAGCCCTAAATAGAGTAATCCGCAATAATATTTCACACAAACTTCACAAAGTTCTGACAAAACGCTCATATTTAACCTGTATAGTATTAAAATTGAGCGAATCTTATCACCCTCCTCTAACCACTCCCATCAAGTGATGGGGTATTTAAGGTCGCTTAATTTAGGTTTAATTTACTTTTTAAATAGGAGCAAAAAATGGAAAAAATGGAAGTTGATTTAAAAGAAACGTTGGGTAAACAAAATGTTATAAGATATCTGGAAGATTTGGTTAACGGTTTAAAAGCTGAGACTGTCTGCATACAAGCCGGCGAAGATATGGTTACTTTAAAGCCGTCGAAGATCTTTGAGATTGTTATTGAAGCTTCATCAAAAAAAGACAAAGAGGCGCTGGCTGTTAAATTGTCATGGGAAACGGAAAAACCAATTTTCCCTGATGAGTTAAATAGCATTGAGTTCGAACCTGAACTGGAAATGTGTTTAGCGTGAAAAAATTAACATCCTTACTTAAGCAACTATTCAAATCTTAAAAACTACAGCGCGAGGACGCGCTTACACTACATCCTCAAATAATTTATTGCAATTCACAAACATTTCACAGACTCCTGACAATATCAACACATTCAAAGTGTATACTCTATAACAATTGAGAGCCGCAACCGTTTATATACCCAAAAGCATAAGGTTTTCGAAATTTGCTAATGAATAAAAGGCTAAAGCCTTAACTCCGGCAGCAGGATATTGTTGGAATTTACCCTTTAGGGTTTTATTTCACGGCGTTTGAATAAAACATACGCGAATATAAATTTTCAAAAACCTGATTTGTTTGACTATAAACTATTTTTATTTTATTAATTGCTTAGGGCTTGGAAAGAAAATTAAGCCGCGAAATATTATTTTTTATTTGAAAGGAGTCTATTGTTGTTATGAAAAACAGAAAATTGCATAAAAGAAAATTTAAAAGCGCCAAGAGCAGGTTGAATGGATTTGGTTTTTCCAACTTCGTTATCGACCCCCGGAAAGAGAGTGTATATTCCGAACGCAATGGAAAACTTGAGAACAAAAATTTTGAGGTTGCCGTCTGCAACAATTAAACGGCCAAAGTCCCCTCTAATAAGAGGGGGATTAGGGGTTAATATTAACATGCCAAACACCGCTAAACAATTAGTCATAATTATAAATCCATAGAATCATTATCATAGGAGAACTAATGTTAGTAAAAAAGAACTGGATGGCGGAGTTGGAACTGCAATATGAAAGAACCAGAAAACGGTATCCCAACGACAACCTGATGATTGTATTTGATATTGACGGAACTATTCTAGACATGCGCTACATGGTTTTTTATACGTTAAAAGCGTTTGATAAAAGCAACCATTCTAAATATTTTTATGATCTTAAAATAAGCGATATTAACGGTGTGCATGAAAATCAAGTTGAATCATTGCTTGAAAAGTTAAATATTGATGAAGATGCAAGGGTATGCATCCTAGACTGGCACAATCAACATCGCTGGTCGCCTGAATATATTTTAAAGTCACATCAACCTTTTTCAGGTGCGCTTGAAGTTGTCAGGTGGTTTCAATTGCAGCCAAAAACCTTTGTGGGATTAAACACCGGCCGTCCCGAGATATTGCGAAATGACACATTAAAGTCTTTAAATAAACTTGGAAGGGAGTATAAGGTTGAGTTTACTGATGAATTATTGCGTATGAGCATAAATAGCCGGGAGGAAGATGTTGGCAATATAAAAACCGCGGGCATTAAACGTTTTCAGGAAAAAGGTTATCGTATATTTGCGTTTGTAGATAATGAGCCTGACAACTTAAAAGCCGTCTCAGAGATGGATTCAACCGGGGAAGTATTGTTGCTTCACGCAGATACTATTTTTGAGTCTAAGAGAACAAAATTGCCTCGGCATACCGTTAAAGGGAAGTCATACGATATTACCGAACTCATACCGGAAAAAGCCTTGCCCCGTCACATTCAGTTTGTATGGCACGGTATAAATGACAGTCATAATTTGCGCCAGTTTTTATCATCGGATATTGAGTGGGGCGAGTGCGATGTGCGTATGGATCCAATAGGCAACGGCCTGGTTCTGCGGCATGATTCCTTTGTAAAAACTCCGTTGGGTGTATATGAAGAGTGGCTTGATTTCACACAATTGCTGGCCTCTTCAAAACAAACTTCCAAATCTATAAAGATTGATTTAAAAGCAGGAAACCCGCTTATCGACAAGACCCTGGAGTTTATTAAATATTCCAAATTTAATGACAATAATTTGTGGTTTAACGGCAATGTCGAGAGGCTGCATGAAGAAGGTTTCAGGAAGATAGCAAATGCGCATCCTAAAGCAATTTTACAGTGTCCCGTTGATTTTCTGGCTCCATTGATTTGCGCGGCTCCAAATAAAGCGAAAACAATACTGGATATGTTTACGGAATGGGGCATTAACCGTTTTTCCGTTGACTGGCAGGTTTCAAATATTAGCGAATTAGTTGATCAGATAGATAATTGGGGTTTTGAGGTGAATATTTACAATGTGCCTGATTTAGAGTCATTCCTAAAAGCAACCTTGCTTATGCCAAGGTCAATTACTTCTGATTTTAATTTTCCAAAGTGGAACTATTACGGACGAGGTTCGGGCGAAGACGGGAATCATTATGAATATTCCGCGCGCAAACCACGAAAGAAAAGAAGAATAAAAACCAATTTGCCGTAACCGCTTAAATGCCGGATTTAATAGTTTCAAATAAAAAAACGATTTCACATAAACTTCACATAAACCTTATTTTCTCTTAATTATTGTTTAGTATCCTGTAAGTCAAATAATAACCTAGCACGGTGAATAAATTTTAAATTTAAATGATATCTTTTTTAGAAAGGAATATATGATGAAATTTAGTAAGAATGTTTTTAGAAATGTTTCAGATGTGTTAAGCATAGCTCTTGCAGTGACAATGACGGTCTGCATTTTTTCAGGCAAAACAAATGCAGGCGAAAGGAAATTAATAAAAGTGGACGGCTCATCAACTGTTTTCCCAATAACCGAGGCTGTGGCGGAAGAGTTTCAAGCTGCCAATCGCGGACTTATGGTCACTGTTGGAATTTCAGGCACGGGCGGGGGAATGAAGAAGTTTGGACGTGGCGAAATCGACATTAGCGACGCTTCGCGACCTATAAAATCCAAGGAGGCTGCTTTGTGCGCTGAAAACGGCATTGAATTTGTTGAGCTGCCGGTTGCATATGACGGGTTAGCGGTTTTAATAAATCCGGAAAATGATTGGGTAGACAAGCTTACCGTTAAAGAGCTAAAGAAAATCTGGGAGCCCGAAGCTCAGAAAAATATCACAAAATGGAATCAGATAAGGCCTGAATGGCCCGACAAAGAGATGCGCCTTTATGGGCCTGGTGTTGATTCAGGAACGTTCGATTATTTTACTAAAGCGATTAACGGTAAAGAGAGCGCCAGCAGGGGCGACTTTACAGCCAGCGAGGACGATAATGTCCTTGTTCAGGGTGTAGCCACAGACAAATACGCGCTTGGATTTTTTGGCCTTGCCTATTACCAACACAACAAAGACAAACTTAAACTTGTTCCCATTGACGATGAGAAAGACGGAAACGGCAAAGGGGGCATACTGCCGTCGTTTGCCACTGTAATTGACGGCACATACCAACCTTTGGCAAGGCCTATCTTTATATATGTGAGCAAAAAATCAGCGGAAAAACCTGAAGTTGAAAAGTTTGTAAATTTCTATTTAACGAACGCGGCTGAGCTTACCGCCGAAGTAGGATATATTCCCCTTCAGGACATGATCTACAAGTTATGCATTGTTAAATTTAAGCAGAGAAAAACAGGCACAGTGTTTTCAGGGGCTAAAACCGGTGTAAGTATGGAAGATTTGCTTAAATCCTAACCCGGTTAAACCGAATAAATAAAAAGTAATAAGTTTTTAAAAGCTGGAGCAATCTTCTAGATTGCTCCAAAACGTTTTTATGGAAAACTCAATAATTAAAAGAAAAAGGTTAGCGGACAGGGCGATTAAATACGCTTTGATGGCGTGCGCCTCTTTGTCTATATTAACAACTATAGGGATAATCCTTGTTCTTATATTTGAAACGGTGTCATTTTTTAAAGAAGTGTCAATTTTTGATTTTCTTTTTGATGATTTGTGGACGCCGCTGTTCGCGGATAAACATTTTGGGATAATGCCTTTGGTAACCGGCACGGCTTTGGTGGCGCTTATCGCCATGCTTGTCGCCTTGCCTCTTGGGTTGCTGAGCGCGATTTACCTAAACGAATATTCCGGCGAAAGGTTTAGAACTGTAGTAAAACCTGTTCTGGAGATACTCGCCGGTATACCAACCGTGGTTTACGGATATTTTGCGCTTCTTTTCGTAACGCCTCTTTTGAAAAATATTGTTCCCGATTTGTCCGGTTTTAACGCATTAGCCCCCGGTATTGTTATGGGTATAATGATACTCCCAATGGTTTCGTCTCTTAGCGAAGACGCAATGCGCGCCGTGCCGTCAAGCCTTAAAGAAGGGGCTTACGCCATGGGGGCCACAAAATTTCAAACAATCTTTAGAGTCGTTATTCCCGCCGCTTTGTCAGGCATAATGAGCTCATTTATACTTGCCGTATCAAGGGCTATTGGAGAAACAATGATTGTCACAATCGCGTCCGGGCAGATGCCTAATCTTACTTTTGATCCCAGGGAGTCGATAGAGACCATAACTGCGTATATAGTGCAGGTCAGCCTGGGCGACACGCCTCACGGCACAATTGAATATAAAACAATATTTGCCGCCGGCATGACTCTTTTTATTTTCACACTCATACTGAATATTATCAGCTATTGGCTAAAAAATCGATTCAGGGAGGAGTATAAATGAGCCGCGATATCCTGTCCAGAAATAGATTAATCAACAAAATCTTTAAGATATGCGCCATGCTTGCCACTATAACCGCCCTTATCTTTCTTGCGGCATTGTTGGCTGATATTATTATTGATGGAATTATGCGGATTAACTGGCAATTTTTGTCGAGTTTTCCTTCTCGAAGGCCGGCTCGGGCCGGCATACTATCCGCAATGGTCGGCACAATGTGGATCATGGGATTTACCGCGTTGTTCTCTTTCCCAATCGGTCTCGGCGCCGGCATTTACCTTGAAGAGTACGCGAAAAAAAGTTGGTATACAAAGCTTATCGAGATAAATATTGCCAACCTGGCGGGAGTGCCTTCTATTATTTACGGACTTCTTGGACTTGGTATTTTTGTGAGAACCTTTGGCTTTGAACGAAGCATATTATCAGGCTCATTGACGTTGACTCTCTTAATTCTGCCGATCATAATAACCGCCACAAGGGAGTCGTTAAAAGCAGTCCCTCAATCTTTAAGAGAAGCTTCATTCGCCCTTGGCGCAACTCAATGGCAGACTGTTTATAGCCAGGTATTGCCCGTGGCTATGCCTGGAGTCTTAACCGGAACAATACTGGCTCTTTCAAGGGCTATAGGGGAGACGGCTCCCTTGGTGGCCATAGGCGCGCTTACTTATATAGCTTTTCTTCCGCACACAATGTTTGATCCGTTTACAGTTCTTCCAATTCAGACTTTTAACTGGATTTCAAGGCCTCAGCACGGATTTGCCACAAACGCTGCGGCAGCTATAATTATCCTGCTTTTGATTACGTTTATAATGAACAGCGCGGCAATCTACATAAGGCATAAATTTCAAAGGAGAATTAAGTGGTAGATGACTCGGTTTTCAAGGTTTCAAATCTAAATGTCTGGTATGGCGACAATCATGTGCTGAAAGACCTGAACATGGAAATTCAGGCCAACAAAGTAACCGCTTTGATAGGCCCGTCCGGTTGCGGTAAAAGCACTTTTTTAAGATGCCTTAACAGAATGAACGATTCCATAGACGGCTTTCGGTTAAAAGGAAATATCCATAATAAGGAATTGGATATTTACAGCCCTGAAGCCGATCCTATTGAGATAAGGCGCAGGATCGGAATGGTGTTTCAAAAGCCAAACCCTTTTCCAAAATCAGTTTACAAAAACATAACTTTCGGTCTCAATATATTTGGAATTAGTGACAAGGAAAAACTTAAAAGAACTGTGGAAGATTGCCTTAAAAAGGCTGCGATATGGGACGAGGTTAAAAACGATCTTCACAGAAACGCCCTGGCTTTCTCCGGCGGACAGCAACAACGCCTTTGCATAGCCAGAACAATAGCGGTCAGCCCCAGCGTTATACTTTTTGATGAACCGTGCTCGGCGCTTGATCCAATTGCCACGGCTAAAATTGAAGACCTTTTGCTGGAGCTTAAAAAAGATTACACGGTTATCATTGTCACCCATAACATGCAGCAGGCCGCAAGAATATCGGACTTCACGGGATTCTTCATGCTGGGAGAGCTTATTGAATATGACGAAACTAAAAAGATCTTCAGCAACCCATCTAATAAAACCACTGAAGATTATATAACAGGCAGATTTGGTTAATAATATTTGTTGCAGCTTGTGAACGTTGAAGTCTAAATCGATATTATGCGATTGAGAGTAAACTCTAAAGTATGGACTCCCCCTAAAAAAAAAGAAAAATGACGGGAGTGTAAAAACGAGCATCTAATTCGTCATATAATTATTTAATTAACGTATAACAAATTTAAGGGAGAAGGGTATGATTAGGAAAGCTTATCATCAACAGCTTAAAAAAATTGAAAATGACGTTTTAGTCATGGCGGAGATGGTGACCGGCTCCATTAACGATTCTGTTGAGGCTCTAAAAAAGAGTAATATTAGAGAGGCTAAAGCTATTATAGCAAATGACAAAGTAATTAATAAAAAGAGGTTTGATATAGAAGAAGAGTGTCTGCTTTTAATCGCAACTCAGCAACCGGTTGCAAAAGACCTTAGAACTTTAGCGGCTATTCTAAGCATTATTACAGATTTAGAGAGGATCGCAGATCACGCCGAGGGCAACGCTAAAATCTGTATTATGAACGGCAAACAACCCCTGGTAAAACCCTTAATTGACATTCCAAGAATGGCTGAAAAAGGAATTGAAATGCTTAACAAATGTTTAAAGGCTTTTGCGGAACGCGATGTAAAGGCAGCCAAGGCCGTATGCGACGCAGATGACGAAGTAGACGCCTTGTACGAACAAATTTACCGTGAACTTCTCGTCCTTATGATTGAAAATCCTAAAATAATCGAAGGCGCGACATATCTCATATGGGTGGCGCACAACCTTGAACGCATTGCAGACAGGGCAACAAACATCGCTGAAAGAGTAGTCTTCATGGTTAAAGGCAAGATGGAAGAGATGAATGTCTCGTCGTATTAGGCAGCTCTAATTTAAATGACGCCATTTGTTGGTTCAATGTCACCGACTTGAACCATGCTTACGTTAACAATGCTCTGTATTGAGTTTGCGCTTTCAGCAGCGCGACTTTAATGCTCGTTAGACACCTCTATGAACCTCTTTGGCTCCATATTCTGAAATCAGCGCTTTCGCGTCCTTCTAAATATGCCGCAGTATCTAAGACAACAGGTTTCCCTGCTCTCGTTTAAACACCACCCAAAGCCGGGAAAAACAGCCCTTCTCCTCGTGGTATTTAATGGACAACAAAGCGATATCAGGCAACACTTCATATTAATTAAAAGGATCCTCAATGCCTGAAACCTGAACCTAATATTCTTTAAAAAGGCTGCAAACATGCTCAGTGTCTGATTACAGCAAACTATCTTCAACATAAATCTTAATAGTGTTGCCTCTCCCTAATCACCTCATATGTGATGTTAACAATGTTTACCACCAAAGCTATCCCACAACCAGTAGTCTCTTCCTGAATAATTGTTTATTTTTCTTTTTTTTATCATTTCACAAAGAGTTCACAATTTCGTAATAATTCCCTCACATAAGCACAGTATAGTATTTAAAGATTTATATTACCGGCGCTTTAATTTTTTAATATGCGGGTATTGGAAGGAAAGGGAGGAGGGGTTTAAAGATTAAATAATTGATATTTAAATTAATGGATACTGTAAATACTGCTATGAATTCAATTACTTAGTAAAGGAGATTTATTGTTATGAGGAAAATAGATAATTTTATATTTAAAAGCTTAAAAAAAACAGCCCTGCTTAGCGCGCTGCTTCTGATTTTTTCCATAGGCATTGCAAACGCGAAGAATGTGCTGGTAACAAATGATATTGCAGTGTCAACAACATGGACGGCGGATAATTTTTACAGCCTTGAAACACAGATATATGTGTTGCCCGGCGCTACTTTAACTATCGAACCGGGCACGGTTATTGCCAGCGCAACCGGAGTTGGCGGTAGTCTTGCGGTTACCAGAGGGGCTAAAATATTTGTTAACGGAACAAAAGATAGCCCTGTGATTATGACATCAACCGACGATGTGGCTACCTGGAAGAAAGATCCTGTCCACCCAACCGGCGGAGATCCTCAAACAGGCAAGTGGCGGGCAACCGCAAATGAATGGGGCAATTTAACGATTATGGGCAAAGGTTTAATTTCCGCTTCTCATTTCGGAGGCCTGCCGGTTGGAGGCAACACTCAGAACCCTTCAGGTTTAAATGAAAAACAGATGGAAGGATTGACTGATCCTGTTAACGCTATTTACGGCGGCGATGATGATAATGACGATAGCGGCTCAATAAGCCATCTTTCAATACGTTACGCCGGCAAGGTGATTGGCTTGGGCAACGAGCTTAACGGCCTCTCTCTCGGCGCAATCGGCCGTGAGACGAATATTGACCACGTTGAGATTATGAACAATGTTGATGACGGCATAGAGATATGGGGCGGAGCCGTTAACCTTAAAAATATAAGTATTTGGAATGTTGGGGACGACAGCTTTGACGTAGATCAGGGATGGAGAGGCAAAGGGCAGTTCATCTTCATCGTGCAAGGTTACAGTCTAGACGCTAAACAGGGTTCCGGTGTTGGAGACAACTGCTTTGAGACAGACGGGGCTGAAGATTCAGACTCGCAACCTGTGACTACTTCAACAATTTATAACGCCACTGTTATCGGCAACCCGGGCGATGGCGACGGCGGCACGGTATGGAGAGACAATGCGCGAATTCAATATCGTAATTGTATTTTTATGGATTTAGGAGAAAAGCTGGTAAGGCCTGACGGCGATGACGGCGATGGAGCAAGCGGTTACGGCCACAATGGAACTTTAACGTTTGAGGAGACGTGGAAAACCGATTTCTCAAAAACTTCAAAAGTTAATGAATGCCTAGGTTGTTTGCCGATCAATTTCAACCATGCTAGCAAGCTTTACACGGTTCAGACTTCCGGTAAATTAGCTGAAATAACTGATAGCGTATTCTTCCGCAATCTTCATAAAGAAGCCTATACGGATTCCGACACGGTTGGCGCTACTTCAGGCGGCAAGAGCAATGCTTCAACAAACAATGTTGTAATTGCAGGTTCAAGAGACGCAAACGCTCCTATTGTTAGCATAACACGCGGTAATTTATTTACATCAACAGACGGCAAGATTGTCATCCCGATTAAGACGATAGATCCTCGTCCGGCAAACGAAGCGTTGACAAGCGTTGATAAGGCGCCGAACGACGGCTTTTTCACTCCGGCTAAGTATCGCGGAGCTTTCAGCGCGGATGACAACTGGTTGGATGATTGGACCGCTGCGGACGCATACGGAATGATTGCTGAATCAGAATCAGAAACGGAGACGGAAACAGAGACAGAAACTCCAGATGCGACCGAGACGCCAAAGCCAACAGACGAGCCACAACCAACGCCAACTCCTAAATTAGAGTTGGATAAGTTGATAGTTGAACCGGTTGCTGCTAAGAAATCATTAAGGTCGGTTCCGGTTGTTGTCACTGCTATTGATAATAACGGAAACCTAATGAATGGCGTTAATATAAACGCAACTGCAACAGGCAAACGGATAACCGTTTCTCCTTCGTCAGCAGTCACAGACTCTAACGGAAAGGCGCAATTTAACATTAAATTCGGCTTACTGTCAAAAGACGGCGAAGTTGTTTTCAGGTCGGGAAATGTTGACGTTACTGTTAAAGCGCAATAGACTTCGATAATTGTTGTTGCTATACAAGATAGGCCGGGGTTTAACCTCGGCCTATCAATAATTATGGAGCACATCAACCGTATTAGTTTTAAATCTAGACTTCAATTTTCTCGAAAGGACGGAGGTCATATGAAATTAAAGTATTTCGTTTTGATTTTGTTAGCTTCGTTGTTTTTGACAACGGGCGTACCTGCGGGTTTGGTCCATGCCGATCAAAACAATGTTAGCGTTAAAGATATAAAGGACGAACCTATTGACACCTATCAAAAAGAGTTGTTGAATTTTGCGTTTGAAACAACGGCAATGATCCCGGTTAAACCGCACATTAAGGACAGATGCCGGGCTTTGCAAAAAGTTGTTGAAACCGCTTTGGAGCTTAACCAGGCAAAACGGGCGCTTGAATATATTGGAGCGATAAACAATTGGCGAAAAGGGGAATGCTACGCCGGCCTTGCGTTTTATTGCGCTGAACGCGGTTACAATGCCAACGCTTTGCGCTTTATTAAGCTTGCGGACGCTATTTCAGAAGACGCCGAAGATTGGCGCAAAGATAGAATTACGGCTAAAACATCTGAAACGCGCGCTATTATTAGCAAACCGGAACTAACCGGTCTGTTGGCAACAAGCTCCGGCGAAGCCGGGAAGGGCTTGTTTACCGTAGAAAGAGCTTCGATCGTCAATGAAGAAGATTTGTTTTTTGACCAAATCCTTCATTTGGATAATTTATTAGAGTCCGGGAATTTTGATATGGTAAGAAACTCTCTTAAAGGCCACACAGCGTTATTCAACAACTATTATGAGAATGATGACTTTCGTAATCTTATTGAAGAAAAGATCAAATTCTCATGGAACAAAATGCCGGTCTTTATCCGTTTTGAGCTATTATTAGATCTTGCAGGCATCGCGCTTGATCACCAGGATTATGCCAAAGCCTTTGAGTTGGTTAATGAAGCTCAATTGTATATTGACACCGCTAAATGGTCGCCGGAATACAAGATTAAGTTTGAGTCGGAATTGATTGCAAAACGCTTTCTCTCCGGCGATAAAAGCAGGGCGCGAACAGACGCTCGCGCTTTGCGCTCATACTATAATTTTCAGAGAGTAAAAATTGTGAACATTTACCGCGCCGGAACGTTGCGCCCTCTTGCCGAGGTTTATCATTTAATGGGTGATACCGGAACAGCATTGTCCCTTTATAAACAAACAATCGCGGAAGGCATTGAAAACCCTAATTCAAGACCACGCGCTGAAGATCTGGCGAGCACATGCCTCTCCATGGCTTTGCATGGCGCTAAACCGGACAATGAACTATGGATTCGCATTGGCCAAATAAAAAATACATTGAGCAATCCCTGGTAAGTCTTAACATTACAAGATCGTTTCAACTCCCTTCATTGGAATATACCGTACATTTACCTTTTTACTTTTTACCTGCCATGATTAATGAGTATACGCTTGCCCAAAGCAATTAAGTTTTCATTTTATATAACGTTCGCAATTTTGCTGCTTTTTACAATGGCGGCTTCGGCGCAACAAATGGGTTCTATACGCGGCGTTTTATCCGACAAGGAATTTAGCTCTCCACTGGCCGGAGTGAGGATAATTATTGCCGAGACCGGCGAAGAGACCACCTCCACGGACGAAGGCAATTTTGTTTTTAATCAACTGACGCCGGGTGTTTACACACTTATTTTTTCAAAAGAGGGGTACACCCGCCGCGCTCATGCAGATGTTGTGGTGTCGCACGGTCAGATGACGGATATGGACCTATCCATGGCCGGAGAGTTTACTGAGATGGAAGAGTTTGTGGTTAAAGATATGAACATTGGCGGAACCGAGGCTGGTTTAATGGCGCTTCGCATTAAAAGCCCAGCCCTGCTTGACTCTGTAAGCTCTGAATGGATGAGCCAAGCCGGAGCTTCAGACGCTTCCAGCGCGCTTAAATTCGTGGCCGGAGCCACCGTGCAGGACGGCAAATTCGCGGTTATTCGGGGATTGCCGGACAGGTATGTTAACTCGCAGATGAATTCCGTCAGGCTACCCTCGGCTGATCCCGATAAGCGCGCGGTGCAACTTGACCAGTTTCCAACGGAAATGATTGAGAGCATGCAGATAAGCAAGACGTTTACCCCTGATCAACAAGGGGACGCGTCAGGAGGAGCTGTGAATCTTGTGCTTAAAAAAATTCCTGATAAAACAGTTCTTAAATTTAAGATTCAGGGCGAGCATAATACTCATGTTACCGATACAAACGATTTTTTAACATATGACGGAGGCAACCTGGACTTTTTCGGCATTGACGATGAACGACGCGAAATTCCCACAGACGGGCTTTTCAGCGGAGACGTGGGCGCATCGGTTAAAGACGGGCCCAGAGATTATAAGTCGTCATTCACCATCGGCGGCAAACATGAGGCTGAAGACGGCATTACATTGGGCGGAATAGCCTCGGCATTCTATAAACACAACAGCTCCTATTTTAACGACGGCATTGACGACGCTTTATGGATTGATGAGAAAGACCTAAATCCGGGATTAACCCCCCAATACGGCAATCCCGACGGCCCGCCTATACCTCCAATACCGGCCGTGGGCGAAGATTTTAAAACAAAACTTTTTGACGTCACAGAAGGAACCCAGGAGATACAATGGGGCGTTCTTACGGCGGTAGGCGTGGAGACTGAAAACCATTCCGCGAATGTAATGAATATGCATAACAGGGCAACAGAAGATAAAACAATCCTTGCAGAGGACACTCGAGGCAAGGCTTACTATTTCCCTGGTTATAATCCAGACAACCCATTTGATCTTGGCAATGCGCCGGACAATGTAGACGCGGCGCCGTATTTGAGATCGGAAACGTTGAAATACACTGAGCGCGAGTCAGACACCTGGCAATTTAGCGGCAAGCACTCTGTGCCGACTCCTGAATTTGGGTTTGATGATATTTTTACAATGTTATCGCCTGAGTTGAAGTGGACTTACGCAGACAGCTTTTCCAAAATGGACGAGCCCGACGAGCGGCAGTTCGGTTCTGTGTGGCATGCGGGTTCGTTTGTCCCGGGCAATCCCTCTTTCGGCATACCGCCCGCTATTAATCCCCCGTTCTTTTCGCCGTTTAAACCGGCCGCCAATATTCTGCTCGGCAATGTTTCAAGGACATGGCAGAAGATAGCGGAGGACAGTAACCAAATCTTTTTCAGCTTTGAGTTTCCATTTAGGCAATGGAGCGGGGATGAGGGCTATGTAAAACTGGGCTATTTCAATGACGATGTTAAACGCGAGTTTGATCAGGATTCATTCGGCAACTTCAGATTAACGGACGACGAGGCGATTCCAGGTTGGGAGGGGGCTTGGGGAGACTCTTTTAGCGAAATATTTCCAACTCTTGGCGGTCCGACTGTAAAAGACGGCCCTCCGTTTGTTGATGTAGATTATGAAGGCGACCAGAAGATTGAGGCGTGGTATTACATGGCGGATTTGCCTTTATGGTCTTTCTTAAAATTTACAGGCGGCTTCCGCTATGAGAAAACGGAATTAGCCATTATTAACGATCCTGAAGAGGACGCCAAGTGGGTGTCAAGAGACGCTGAAGGCAACAGTCTCTTTATTGATTTAAACCCCGGCGACGCCGATGTGTTTTATGACCAAGATGATATATTGCCGTCTATCGGTTTTACTTTTGCCCCCCTTGAAATGTTGTCTATACGCGGCTCGTACACCGAGACGATTGCCCGGCCTACATTTAAAGAGCTTACGCCTATTCAACAGCAGGAATTTCTAGGCGGAGATGTCTTTATAGGGAATCCGGAGTTAATAATGAGTTCGTTAATAAATTACGATGTCCGCGTGGATTTAAAGCCGTACAAAGGCGGGTTGATATCTTTTTCATATTTCCGCAAGGAGATTGATGACCCCATTGAATATGTGCAGGATATGGTTAACGCTTTTTCTTATACAACTCCGAGAAATTTCCCTGAAGGCGAGATTAAAGGAGTGGAAATCGAAACAAGGCAAAGGCTCGGCTATTTTTGGGATCTGTTAGAAGGCATATCTATAGGAGGCAACGCAACATTTATGGATTCAAAAGTCAGGATATCAGATACCGAAAAAGCAATACTCGCGGAGGTGGGATATGACAAGACCAGCCGCGATATGGTAAGCGCGCCTGAACATCTTTATAATCTTTTTCTTAGATATGACAGAAAGAGTTCGGGCACGAATTTTGGCGTCTTTTACACGGTCAAAGGCGACACGCTTATAACAGGCGCGGGAAATCGCGGCGGAAACTTTGTGCCTGACGTTTACGCCAAAGAGTTTAACTCACTTAATCTAAGCGTGTCTCAAAACATAGGCGAACATTTTAAGTTAACGTTTAAAGCTAAAAATCTTACTAATCCCGTTATTGAGGAAATATACCGAGGCGACGGCATTGGCGATACTGTAAAAGCTTCACATACAAAAGGTATGGATTTTACCCTGAGCCTAACAGCGACGTGGTAAAGGTCAAATTCCTTAGTGTAAATTGAGGAATCCTTATCGCCTTCCTCTGACCTCTCCCATCAATGGAGGGGAAATAAACGGTATATTTTTATTAAAATACAGCGCCCATTAGGTAAAACTTTGTACGATTGAGTTTAGAACCAAAACGAGTTTAAAAAGTCAAATTCCACTCCCCTTAGTGGGAGGGGTTAGGGGAGGGGGTATTTAAAATCACTCAATTTAACTGGATGCTCCAAGAGGTTCTGCTTCTTTCCCGTTATGATTAATTAATACTAAACTGATCAGAGAATGGTAAATTTATTGAAAATGTTAATTAGAGGCAGAGCCTCTCAGAACACCGCGTTACAAGGCAGGAGACTTGTAACGAGAAGATAAGAAAGGACAAATAAATATGAAAACAGGTGTTAAATACTTAAATATCCCGTGTTTAAAGTTGCAGTCCCTGCTGTTTCTGTTTGTGGCCGCAATACCTATTTTATATTCTTCCACTATATTTGCGGATGAAAAGGAGAGCAACGTAGGCGAAACTCGAGCAATAATTGAAAAATGGGTTCAAACACGGCAGTTAATTTCTAAGGAAAAGCGCGACTTTGAAATAGGCAAGGAGATGATTAATGAGCGCATTGAACTTGTAGAGCGTGAAATTGAATCGTTGCGCGGTAAAACCGATGAAATTGATGAGAGCATTTCAGACGCTGATAAAAAACGAACCGAACTCGTTGATGAAAACGAGACACTTAAAAGCGCTTCAGCCTCGCTTGATGGAGTGATTTTGAAATTGGAGAATAAAACCAAGAGGCTTCTTGCTGGATTGCCCGATCCTTTGCGCGAGCGAGTCGGACTGCTCAGCAGGCGATTGCCGGAAAACCCGAAAGAGACAAAGCTTTCCCTGGGCGAACGTTTTCAAAATATTGTGGGCATACTTAACGAAACAAATAAATTTAACCGCGAAATAATCGTGGCAAGCGAGGTGCGCGAACTTGATAATGGAATCTCGGCTGAGACGACCTCTATGTATATCGGCGTAAGCCACGCATTTTATTCAGGCGGCAATGGGGCTATTGCCGGCGTTGGCGTTGCCTCGCCTGAAGGGTGGGTATGGAAACCCGCCAATGATAACTCGGCTGAAATAGCCGAAGCCGTCTCTATTTTAAAGAACGAAGCGCCTGCGGCTTTTGTGCAATTGCCTATTGAAATTCAATAACACGGAGAAAGACTTATGAAAAGATATAAAACTATTTTAATTATTGCGTTCAGCTTTTACATTGCGTGCAGCATGCGGATAGACTGCCGGGGAAACGAAACTGAAGACCTTAAAACTCCATTTCTTAACGCCGCATCCGATACGCAAAGGAAACTTGATAAAAGTCTGAAGGAGCTAAGCGCATTGCGCGAGAAAATAGCAAACGAAAAAATTCCGCTTAATCACAAACTTAACGATCTGGAAAACGAACTTATTAAAGTTCGGCGCGATTACCAAAAACAGTCCCGTTTGCTTGACAGCAGGACGCTTGATTTAAGCAACCTGCGCACTGAGATTAAATCGCGGCGTGAAGAGTCAACGTATCTGTCAAATCTCCTAAGCGAGTACATTCGCAACTTTGAGTCTCGGCTCCACATTGCCGAACTTCAACGTTATGAAGAGATACTTGAAAAGTCAAAGTTCGCGGTTGACAACAGCAATCTAAGCGCGCAGGAAGTTTACAAGGCGCAAACCATGCTGGTAGACGCGTCGCTGGATCGTTTGTTCGAAGCTATAGGCGGCGTCCGATTTGAAGGCTCGGCAATAGACGATGCCGGCATTGTTAAAAAAGGGGCATTTGTCCTTGCCGGGCCGGCCGCGCTTTTCAGTTCAGACGACGGTCAGACTGTTGGCAGCGCTGAACAGCGGCTGGGCTCGCTTGAGCCGGTTGTTATCAGCTTTCAAAATCCTTCCGACAAAGAGGCGGCGGAACATGTGGTTAACAATTCTAAAGGGTATTTCCCCTTTGACCCTACACTCGGCAACGCAATTAAGATTGAGTCAACAGAAGAGTCGTTTATTGAACACGCGCGCAAAGGCGGTCCGGTAATGATACCTATTTTTCTATTGGCCGGAGCAGCATTCGCTACGGCGATTTATAAATGGTATTTTCTATCCAGACAACGCAACCCTTCCAGGAAAAAGCTTAACGCATTGTTAACCGCGATTGAAAAACATGATAAAAACGGGGCTCTAAAGTCCGCCGGCCAAATTGAAGGGCCCGCTGGAGAAATGCTTGTGGAAGGGGCAAAACATCTTAAAGAGCCCAGCGAACTGATTGAAGAGGTCATGTACGAAATTATTTTATCAACAAAGCTTAAACTGCAAAGCTTGTTGCCGTTTATTGCAATTAGCGCATCATCAGCGCCTTTGCTCGGTTTGCTTGGCACGGTTACGGGCATTATCAACACATTTAAGTTGATCACTATTTTTGGATCAGGCGATGTTAAGACACTTTCCGGAGGCATATCCGAAGCCCTTATTACCACTAAATTTGGATTGATCGTAGCTATACCATCGTTGCTTATGTACGCTTTTCTTTCCCGAAAGTCGCGAGGCATTATCGCGCAAATGGAGAAAGCAGCGGTTTCATTTGTCAATCAGGTTAACAGAACTCCTTATAAACGGGTTATAGCTCTAAAAAATGACAAAGATGAAACTTTAAGCGAGTCTATAGATGGTTTTTCAAATAAAGAAATAGAGGTTAATTTCAATTCGGCTAAAATTAGCCCAAGTAACATTTAACAATTAAAAACATCAAAACCATGGAATATTTAAAAGTATTATTTGAACAAGCTTATTCAATATGGCTATCCGGCGGATGGGCCATGGTGGCTCTCGCGCTAAACGCTCTGGTTTTGTTTGGAGTTGGAGTTCATATCTATCTGCGCCTAAACGAAAAAGAGTTTCGCGGCCTGTCTGAGAAAAAGTGGCGCCGCTGGATAGATCATCCTGATGAACGCAAAGGCTATATTGGCAAATTACTTAATGTTGTAGGAAAAGGCGTGTCACTTAAACAGACATCCGCTATTTTTAAAGAGTTGCGCGCCAATGAAACCGCGCCCTTTGACCGCGACATCCGCTTGTTAAAAATTTGCGTTGGTTCGTCCCCATTGCTTGGTTTGCTTGGAACAGTCACCGGCATGCTTGCCACGTTTAACGCCCTTGGCGCGGGCGCGGGTGGAGACAAAACAATGGCAATGGTGGCAAGCGGCATTTCGGAAGCTTTGATTACAACAGAGACCGGCCTGGTAATAGCGCTGCCCGGCCTATTTTTTCAGTATACCCTGGTCAGGCAACATGAAAAATACAAAAGC
Source organism: Candidatus Anammoxibacter sp. (assembly GCA_021777105.1). GTDB lineage: Bacteria > Planctomycetota > Brocadiia > Brocadiales > Anammoxibacteraceae > Anammoxibacter_B. The sequence continues at coordinate 7,166 of JAIQZQ010000041.1, read as the reverse complement.
TTCCTGGCCCATTTTGAAACTGTTTATAATCAAAAATTGTATAGAAGCCTGAAGAGACAAAATATTACATGATAGCCGGTCAACGGTTGCTGGATACAGGATGAAGGCGGAGTGAGTATAAGCTTCATGATTACTGCTCGTCATCCTTGCTTTAGCGCATCGTACGTATGAAACAATAACGAACAATCTTCCCCCTAAAAAGAGGGGAACGAGGGGTGTGTAATTATAAAAATAATATTCATTCAATTTAACAAAAGGAGCTTAACTTTATGGGGCGTTTTCGTGAATTAGCGGCGGAAGAGGAGAGTGAGACAGGCATTGACATGTCTCCACTCATTGATTGCGTGTTTATTCTGCTTATATTTTTTATTGTAACCACAACATTTGTGGAAGAGACCGGGGTTGAAGTCGATAAGCCACAGGCAGCCTCCGCCTCCCGCCTTGAAAAGAACAGCATCTTGATTGCTTTAACTGAAAAAGGCGAAGTCGTATACGGTGGGCGCGAGATCGGCATAAGCGGAGTTCGCCCTTTAGTAAAACGCGCGCTTACTAAGGAGGATGTGCCTGTTATTATACAAGCCGACGCTGGATCAAAATCAGGGCTGGTAGTGCGCATAATTGATGAAGCCAAACTTGCCGGAGCAGTTAAGGTGAATGTGGCCACAAAGCAAGCGGGTAGTTGAGCCGGAACAATGACAACAAAATATAAAAAACCAACAAATAAAAACTTGCGTCATAACCTTAGGGTTGTTGCCGGAGCATTAGCGTTAACTCTACTCTTTTTTTTAGCGCTGCCCTTTATGCAAAGCATTACAAAACCGCCAACCTCTGATCTGGTTGTGCAAAGTATAGACACCGTCAACGCGCCTCCTCCGCCTCCATCCAAAGAGGAACCGGAAGAGGAGCCGGAAGAGGAGCCGCCGCCGGAGCTTCAGGAAGAGGCGCCGCCCCTTGACCTTGCCCAACTTGAACTGGCGCTTAATCCAGGGTTAAGCAATGGCCTGCTTGCGGGCAATTTTACTGTAAAGCTTAATGCCCTTGGCTCAAATGGGAGCGATATTGACGAGCTTTTTTCCATGGCTGATCTGGATAAAAAACCAAGGATCATTTACCAACCCGGGCCGGCGCTTAATAGCAAATTGCGCAAAAAGGCGCCGGGCACGGTTTATATACTTTTTATAGTTAACAAGAACGGGCGCGTTGAAAAACCAAAGATTCAAAGCTCAACAGACACGGTTTTTGAAAGACCCGCCATGGCGGCGGTTAAACAGTGGAAGTTTGAGCCCGGCAAAAGAAAAGGCAAACCCGTAAACTTTAGAATGCGCGTCCCCATTCGATTTCCAAAAGGATAATATTAATAATGCAAATAAAATCTATCGCAGTTTTAATTTACAAAATTCATCGCTTTATGCCTATTTTAGCCGGAGCCGCTATTATTGCGTTGACTACGTCGCAAAGCCTTGCTTATAAATTGAGCGAACAGGAGCTAAAGATATGGAACAGCCCTGTGTTTAAGAAACAGTTCGTTAAAAGTTATATGGCTGAAACAGACATTGAACCGCGCGTCACAACCGATGAACGAGAGAAAATGGCAAAGATACTGGACTTAATATCATCCGATCAAATGGATAAGGCATCAAACATGCTTGAAAAAAATCGTGGCGAAAGCGCCAACGCTCTTTACGATTTTATGCTGGCCAACATAATGTTTCAACGGGAGGAGCTTGACAACGCCGCGGCTGTTTATGAAATAGCCGTTGAAAAATACTCAAAGTTTCGCAGGGCCTGGCGCAACTTAGGCCTTATTTATGTTAGAAAAAATGAATTCCAAAAAGCTCTGCCCGCCCTTGCCCGTGTTATAGAACTCGGCGGAGGCGATTCGATCACTTACGGCCTGCTTGGCTTCGCTTATTCATCAACGGACAATAACGTATCCGCTGAAACAGCTTTTCGCATGGCCATATTGCTTGATCCCGCAACAATGGACTGGAAAATGGGTTTGGCCCGGGCGTTTTTTAAACAGCAGAGTTACGATCAGGCAGCGGCCTTGTGCGGCGCGTTGATAGATGAGCATCCTGAAAACGCCGATCTCTGGCTGCTTCAGGCCAACGCTTACATCGGGCTTAACAAACCCATAAAAGCCGCGGAGAATTTTGAATTTGTCGATAGTCTTGGAAAATCAACCACCGAGAGCCTCAATATGTTGGGCGATATTTATATCAATGACAAACTTTACGAAATGGCTGTAAATTCATATATAAGAGCGCTGGAAAAAGATGAAAAACATGATCCGGCTCGCGCTATTCGCGCGGCAAACGCGCTTACCGCATTCGGCTTTACAAAAGAGGCTGCTCGCTTGATTGCATCTATTGAAGAGTTAACTGTTGAAAACATAAACTCTGACTCAAAAAAGGAGCTGCTTAAACTCCGCGCCAGACTAGCCGTGGCCGAAGGCGCGGGAGAGGAAGAAGCGCGGGTTTTGAAGGAAATAGTCGCGCTTGACCCCCTTGACGGCGAAGCGCTTATACTGTTGGGTCAACACTACGGCAGGTCCGGCAAAGATGAAAAAGCCATATTTTATTTTGAACGCTCGGCCAACATTGAAGATTTTGAGGCTGAAGCCAAACTTCGGCACGCCCAGACGCTTGTTAAACAGGGCAAATACAAAAAAGCCCTGCCGCTTCTACGCAAAGCGCAACAGATCAAACCGCGCAACGAAGTGCAAAAATATCTTGACCAAATTGAGCGTATCGCAAGGTGATCGCTAAAGTTGCCGGTATTGTAGCTTTATTATTGTCCTCAGTAATATCTACCGTCTTGATTTTACTTGATGTTTATTTGAATGCCATTATACGGTAACATAGCTGCAGCTCACGGAATTAGGCCAAAAATAGGCAGCGCATTACATTCTGTGTTTAGATGATAATAAAAATATTCCTTTTTGGAGCGCCTTCCCTTAAAATATTAATAAATTTGTATATTTTTTACCCACAAATTCTGTTAAAGCGCCTAATTTAAACATTTAATAGGGGACGATTATGGGAGCATCAAAAAAGGGCAAGGTAAACATAACAAAAGAGGAATTTGCGTGCTTTCTAAGAAAAGCGGCAGATAAACTTGAAGGAAAAGATATAAGTGATGATTGTGAGATATCCTTTGAATATGAAAACCTGGAAAAAGTTAGATTCACAATTAAGCGTAAAGAAGAGTTATGGTCGCTTAAAACTAAAATCAATAGCGCGAGCTGTAAAGATGATATTAGCTCAAATAATAAGGACAAATATAAAGCATTAAAAAAACAGATGAAAAGCAGTTTCAAAATGGTAATTCAGGACATTGAGGGTGGAGTTGTGCCTACCGGAGATCATATAAGCGAATTTCTTTCCGATTCTGAGAAAATGATAGGCTTTGAAGGTTTTGGAGATGAATATTTTTCCAAATATAAAAAGGCATATGAGTCGTTAAAGAGCTCTTGTAAACAGAATGATTTGTCACAATGCAGGATTGCCTGCAATGAGATAAAACTGATAAAAACGGAATGCCATAAGAAATATAAATAATTCCGCGCCGGAATAAACCAGCAATGTAAAAGCTTGCAAGTTAAGAGAAGGAATCCGGTATTAGCCTGAACACACTGTTTAACTCAAGTTTTATAATTCATCTCCAGAAAGAGGCTTGCGGTTTGGCGTTTTATCTAATATTTTTTTAAAATCGCTTTTTTTGCTCTTTTGGCTCTACTTTGCAAATAATCTTCCGTCAATATTGTTGATATCTTCTCTGAAACCGCTGAAGATATAAACTGATTAATTTAAACTCCTTTATTTTTAGCAATTTCTTTAATATGCCTATGTATTGAATCCGGCAACCTTAACCTTAAAGCGCTCATCGCAGTTCCTCCAGTAGAACTCCCGGAGTTATAACTCTAATTCCAAATTTATTACTTCCTTTAAAATTATTAACGTTGTTGTGTATTACCTCTTATAAAAACTTAATATACGTCTTTCATATTCTTAAAAATGTATTTCACTGCCGATTGTAATTGTCTCTTGTTTTAGTTGCCGGTATTTGTTAAATTTAAGTAAGTTTGATATATTTAATAGTTTGTCGGCTCTAAGTTACAATATACACATTTAAGATAAATGCAAAATTACCATAGGAGATATTAAAAATGGAAAAAACAATAGAATATCCTCTCCCAAAATTGCAGAGTCTTCCAGATACATTGCCTGCGGATGGCGCTATAGGGATAGAACTTCAAAACGGCATACCTGTTATCCGGGCATCTTCCTGTGTGCAAGACAGGATTGAAGTGTTATTAGACAAACAGAAGAAGGGCGGGTTGTCTAAAAAGGAACTGGATGAATTTGATAGATATGAGGAACTGGATGATTACTTAAGCTTTATTAACAGGGTAACCAGGAATATCTTTTTAACCCCGCAAAATTAAAGTCAATATGACGCCCAGCCGAAAAATACCCCTTGATATACAAAACCAAATACGCCAACGGGCTAAATATCTTTGTGAATATTGTCACACTTCGGAATTGTGGCAATATGTTCGTTTTACGGTTGATTATATTATCCCTATTTCGCAAAGCGGCGCTGATTCTTTTGAAAATCTCTGCCTTGCATGTTTCCATTGCAACCGCAGAAAAAGCGATAAAACCTCCGGCTTTGATTCTTTAACTAACGACATTGTTTCTTTATATCATCCAAGAAAACATTTATGGAATGAACATTTTATATGGTCATATGACAAGTTGTATATAATTGGAACCTCGCCAATTGGGCGTGTTACAGAAAAAACTTTAGAATTTAATAGAGAACGGGCTATTCGAATTCGTAAAGAAGACATTATAGTTGACCGCCATCCTCCAAGAGAAGACAATATTAATGCAAATAAAACCTAACACTGACAAGGAAAACCCTATCTATGATTTTCCCTAAATCTGTAAAGCCTTGCATTTGAAGACAATATCAGCGGCATTTGCGATTTAAGATATTAGAATTTCAATAAATTTGAAATTCTCGTTTCTATTTTAAAGATTTCATAACATGGAGCGTTAACTCGGAGAAAAATCACTTTTCCTAAAACTCAATCATTTAATCAAATTCTTAAGCGAATATATCTCAGCGCCTTCTGATATCTTTCTTGGTTTTTTGGCTTTTTTCGTGTTAAAGTAATCTTTAAACTGGTCATAATAACGGCTCACAAACGCCTTTGTCCCTATTATTCCGCTGTCTGTGAAATACCTTGTTTTGCGCCTGAATTTATCAACATCGCTCAACTCATATTTAACCGCGCGCTCTTTTTCAACTATTTCTCCATCAATTGACCTCCCTTTTTCCGTCTCAATAGCCCCTGTTTCATAAAGGAATTCCCTGTAATCCGCAAACCTTTCACGCTCGGACATCTTGTCATATCCTACCAATCCAAAATCAGTCGATAGCAGCCCATCCCGGTTGCCGGTTTGAACATGGTAACCTATCGAACACCACCTGTACTCCTCCGGCCTATCAACCAGCCCGGCCCTGAGTGGGTTCAAGTCAATGTAAGCAAGCAAATTTATCAACGTATCCCCGTTTTCAACAATAACACTTTTAAACCTGTCTCCCCAGAAGTAGCCAACCCTCTCATGCCTTTTATTATAAAACCGCGAAAAACGCTGCTTAATCTCGCGTATAAATTCGGATAAACTGGATAGTTTATTGCGAAAACCCGAGACTTCCCCGTCCGTCACAATCTTGTACTTGTCGCTGTTATACAATCCAATACGCCTTTTAACCTCCGCATCGGAATATTCATCTGACAGTTTCATCTTAACCATGAGATGGAAATGGTTGCTCATAATACAATACCCAAACACCTCGGTAAAGAATATGCCGCTAAACCGTTTAATCAAGCCAAACAAATAATCTTTCTCAACATCCCACAAAACAAACCCCTCCAAAGCCGTCCGTGACATAACATGATAAATCCCTTCCCCATTTTTAAGTATCATCCTTGGAATTCTTGGCATCTTAACCCTCCTGAAATTAGTTATTTACATACAAAATCAACACGTTTATAAAACAGTAAAATTATAATAATTTAAGTTTAATTGCAAATAAAAATAACCTGTCCCCTAATTTATCTTTAATAAGTTTACAAAATTGATTGGTAAAATCTAGCATATTAAGCCTGTTCCAAGATTTATTCAAGGTTTTGTTTATGAATTTTTGAATTATTTTTGACCTGCAATGCAATATATATAGCAGATGCAATTACTGCTATTGAACTGATTCCTGTAATAATTAGATTTGATATTTCGTAATTTGTCATTGTTTTTGTTAACTAACGACTTGAGCTAACTTGTCGGCGCATTTTTTGAGGCGGTCAAGTTGAGCGATTTGTTTGCATTCTCTATCCACAGATTAGATTCATTTAACAGCCATTTCGTTATCAGGCCAAAATGCTTTAGATTACCTTGAGACATCATGTTTTTATCTACCTTAACTGTTACTTCGGGATAATTGTAAATTGCTGTCTCTTCCGAAATTCCATTGTTATGAACTAACGAGTTTCGTAGCCTTATAGCACCATTCCATAACTCAAGTTGCGATTGACCTATTAACTCTTTGTCGTGTGACCTTTTCATGATTTTGCTAAGATATATACGTCCAGAAAAATCTTCGAAAAACAAATTGTTTGCTAACACAGTTTTTTTTGCTGAAAACTCAAACGAGGACATTATTTCAATGAAGTTCATCTTCTGTATCATATTAACTCGTTGCCAATTTTGTTTTTTGCTTTCTTCTATGTTTGGATATTTTGATGGATCAACGTTTTTCCACAAACTAGAATAATAATTTAACAGCTCCAGGGTCATAGTAATGCTATTGAAAGCCATGGAAAAAAATGCCGCTGGATCCTCGTGATGTTTAATAGAAAATGTATGCGCTATCTCATTGCCATTCTGTTTAGCACTATTGCGAAGCTCCAAATACAGTTTAATTACATCTTCCATAGAGCTTTCCTTTGAATGCTAACATTTAGGATTGTATACGTAGTTGAGTGCAAACAAGTAGCGCAAATGCATCACAATAACTAATTTCTTAAAGTGATGCGGTTCTTCGTTTTGTGTACGCTCAAGTACGTATACAATTTTGTTGAACGAAGCCGATTG